>NZ_BAAACA010000014.1:694406-1078176 GCF_039521265.1 Streptomyces crystallinus
TCCCGCGCGACCCCCGCGTTCCGCTTCTCGCCCCCGCTCCCTCCCCCTTCTCGTCACATTTCCCCGTTCGATTCCGTCAGGGAAGTGATCGCGAAAGCCGGCCGGTGCGGTTCCGGGGGCACACGCAGAACGAGGAAGTAGGGAAAGAACCATGACGACGAGCGCTCTCGCCGAACTGCGTTCACAGGTGCGCGGCCGTGTCCTGCTGGCCGGTGACGACGACTTCGACCAGGCACGACAGCCGTGGAACCTCTCCGTCCAGCAGCCCGTCTCGGCGGTCGTCGAGGCGGCCGACGCCGACGACGTCTCGGCCGTGGTGCGCTACGCGGCGGCGGCCGGACTGGTCGTCGCGCCCCAGCCCGGCGGCCGGGGCGCCAGCGGTGACGTGGAGGGAGCGATCCTCCTGCGCACCGGCAAGCTCGACGAGCTGCACGTCGACGCCGCCGCCCGCACCGCGCGCGTCGGTGCCGGCGTCCTGGGCGGCCAGGTCCAGGCCGTGGCCGGGCCGCTCGGCCTCACCGGTCTGCCGGGCAGCTCCCCGCTGGTCAGCGTGGTCGGCTATACGCTCGGCGGCGGCCTCAGCTGGTTCGGCCGCAAGTACGGCTGGGCCGCCGACAGCGTCACCGCCTTCGAGGTGGTCACCGCCGACGGCGCCCAGACCCGGGTGACCGCCGACACCGACGCCGAGCTCTTCTGGGCGCTGCGCGGCGGTGGCGGCGACTACGCCCTGGTCACGGCCATCGAGTACGACCTGCACCCCGCCCCCGCGCTGTTCGGCGGCCGGGTGGTCTGGCACGGCAGCCAGGCGCCCCGCGTCCTGGAGGCCTTCCGCAAGATCACCTCGACCGCCCCGGACGAGCTGACCACCTGGATCAACCTGCTCCAGATCCCGAACGGCCCCTCGCTGGTCACCATCGACAGCACCTTCCTGGGCGAGGAGACCGAGGGCCGGGCGCTGCTCAGCGCGCTCGACGGCATCGAGGGCGCCAACACCGACACCCGCGGCATGATCCCGGTGGCCCAGCTGGGCGAGATCACCGCCGAGCCGACCGAGCCCGGCGCCTCCGCGACCCGCGCCGAGCTGCTCACCGACCTGGACGACAAGGTCGCCGCGGCTCTCCTCGCGGAGCCGGTCGACCCGCTCTTCGGGGTGCACATCCGCCACCTCGGCGGCGCCTTCGCCGCGCCGACCGAGAACCCGCAGGGCCCGCTCACCGAGCCGTACACGCTGTCCATGTTCGGTGTGCCGTTCACGCCGGAGCGCGGGGCGCAGATCGCCGCCCGCCAGGAGGCGCTGGTCCAGTCGGTCGCCCCGTACGTCAGCGGCCGCAAGCCCTACACCTACCTCTCCCCCGGTGACACCGCCGCCACGGCCTTCAAGCCGGAGGCGCTGGCCAAGCTCCAGCAGATCAAGCGCGACCGCGACCCGCGCGGCGTCTTCCGCAGCAACTTCCCCGTCCTGGGCTGACGGCCCCCGGAGCACGAGCGGCGCCCCGCGGCAGTGGCCGCGGGGCGCCGGTGTGCGTCGCGGCGGACGTCAGGACAGCTTGCCGCCGTAGTCCGGGAGCTTGAAGGTGCGCTCGGCATGGCCGCCGACCAGGTCGGTGGTGTTGTTGCCGAAGTTGGCGATGACCGTGTAGCCGCGCGCCTCTATCTCGGCCCGCTTCTCCGTCTTGTACGTGCTGACCTCGTGGAAGAGGTCCGGCAGATCGCGTACGTACAGCCCGGTGACCGGGTAGCCGACCGCCTTGAGGTTGTACGAGGTGAGGGACTCGATGATGCCGGGGCGGGCGGTCACGAAGAAGACGGCGACACCCTGCGCGCTCGCCTCCCGCACCAGGCCGCGCATGGACGCGATGGCCGGGGTCGGGAACGTCCAGAAGTGGTGGAAGTCCGTCTCCAGCGAGGTGTTGTCGATGTCCAGGACGATCGCCGGCCGCTCGCCCGCGGGCGAGGCGGCGACGCGCTCCTTGAGGTACGGGCGCGCGGTGTCGACGACGGCCTGGACATCGCGCAGCCAGGTCGCGTAGTCGACGTCCTTGAGCGCGGTGACCCCGCCGGAGGCGGCGGCACGGACCACGGCGGAGTGCGGGGCAGCGGCGGGCGCGGCCGCCTGGGAGGCGGTCGGCGCGGCGATGAGGGCGGTCGCCGCGGCGGCCACCGTGACGGCCGTGCGCGTCGTCCAAGCAGTGCGGTGCATGGGGGGTCGGTGCTCCTTGGTCGCGATGGTGGGAGTCCGCGGGAGTCCGGCCGGGGCCGTGGCGGACGGCATCGGCGGCACGGAATTGGCATGCGCACGGCCAAGAATGATCACCGGGTGGCGCGATGTCTACTGGTCGGTAGGAAACTTCTCGTATACGCGTGATGAATCCACGGAAGTGGTCCTGAGGCCTCCACGAGCCCGCCCCATACGGAGGCTGGACCCCCGGATCCACGCCCCTTCCCCGCCGCCCGGTGCACTTGTTCCACACCCTGGGAATTTATTTTCCAACCTCAACTGTTGGCATATACATCGAGCCGTTGCGGCTCGACCCGACGACAGCGCGGACCGACGGGTCCGCCCCCAGCAGCGAGGCACCATGAACCCCACCCAGGAGCAGCCCGCCGACACCGTGGCCCGGCTGCGCGCCACCTTCCGCACCGGCCGCACCAAGCCCGTCGAGTGGCGCACCACGCAGCTGCGGCGGCTGCGCGCGATGCTGACCGAGCGCGGCGCCGACCTGGTGGAGTCGCTCCACGCCGACCTCGGCAAGAGCCCCACCGAGGTCCACCGCACCGAGATCGGCTTCACCGTCCGGGAGGTCGACCACACCCTGGAGCACCTCGCGCAGTGGCTGCGCCCCGAGCCCGCGCCGGTCCCGGAGCACCTGGCCGGGGCGACGGCCTGGACGCAGTACGACCCGCTGGGTGTGGTCCTCGTCATCGCGCCCTGGAACTATCCGGCTCAGCTGCTGCTCACGCCGCTGGTCGGCGCCCTGGCCGCCGGGAACGCGGTCGTGGTCAAGCCCAGCGAGCTGGCTCCGGCCACCTCCGCCGTGCTGGCGCGTCTGCTGCCCGAGTATCTCGACCAGGACGCCGTCGCCGTGGTGGAGGGTGGCATTCCGGAGACCACCGCGCTGCTGGCCGAGCGCTTCGACCACATCTTCTACACCGGCAACGGCACCGTCGGCCGTATCGTCATGGCCGCCGCGGTCCAGCACCTCACGCCGGTCACCCTGGAGCTGGGCGGCAAGTCCCCGGTGTTCGTGGACCGGGACGCCGACATCGCCACGGTCGCGGCGCGGCTGGCCGCCGGCAAGTTCCTGAACGCGGGCCAGACCTGTGTCGCCCCCGACTACGTGCTCACCGACCCGGAGACCGCCCGCGCCCTGGAACCGGCGCTGGCCCAGGCCGTCGAGGCGCTGTACGGAGTCGACCCGCAGGCCTGTGCCGAGTACGGCCGTGTCGTCAACGAGCGCCACTTCGACCGTCTGAGCGCGCTGCTCGACTCGGGGCGCGTCGTCACCGGCGGCCGGGGCGACCGCGCCACCAAGTACCTGGCGCCGACCGTCCTCGCCGACGTCGACCCCAAGTCGCCGGTGATGCAGGAGGAGATCTTCGGCCCGATCCTGCCCATCGTGACGGTGGCCGACCTGGACGAGGCCATCGGCTTCATCAACGACCGCGACAAGCCGCTGGCCCTGTACGCCTTCACCGAGTCCGACGCCACCAGGGAGCGCCTGGCCGCCGAGACCTCCTCGGGCGGTCTCGGCCTCGGGCTTCCGCTGGCCCATCTCACCGTCTCCGACCTGCCGTTCGGCGGCGTCGGCGAGAGCGGCATGGGCAACTACCACGGCCGCTACTCCATCGAGACGTTCAGCCACCGCAAGGCCGTGCTGGCCGGGTGACCTGAGGCGGGGCCGGGGCAGGGGCCGGGACGGATTCCCGTTCCGGCCCCTGCTTCATCCGCTACAACGGGCCGTAGAGCGTGGTGAGTTCCGCCGCCAGCCGGGCGAGGTGCTCGCGGGCCTCGACGGGTTCGAGGATCTCGACGCGCGCTCCGAGACCGGCGAGCTGCGCGGCCACGACCTCCGGGGACGGGCCGTCGATCTCCATGTCCAGCCACCCGTCGCCCCGTTGGCCGCCCAGGCGCAGCCGGCCGCCGAACAGGACGCCCAGAACGCGCTCGGCCGTGGGCTCGGCCCGTCCCCGTACGGTCGCCCCGCGCATCCGCTCCTCCATCGGTGCGGCCAGCTCGCGCCAGACCGTGGCCAGGTCGAAGCCCTCGGGGCGGACGACGGGGTCGGTGGTCAGCTCGACCGAGGTGATCCGGTCGAGACGAAAGATACGCAGCCCGGTCCCGGTGGAGCCGGGGCCGGCACCGGGCCGGGCGGCCGTCTCTCCCTGCTCCGTACCGGCCACGAGGTACGGGACTCCCGCCTTGGTGACGATGCCCAGCGGGTGGACCGTGCGAATGCCGGTCGGGCTGCCGGGGCGGGCGTATCCCAGACGTACGCACAGGCCGTCCACCACCGCACGCTGGAGCGCGTCCAGCAACGGCGTGCCCGCGGTGACGGGCAGCCTCGACCAGTCCGTGCCGTCGGTGGCGGCGGCCTTCGCGGCGGCCTCGGCGTCGGACCGGAGCGGCGCGGGCAGGGCACGGATCAACTTCCGCAGCGCCGTGCGGAGTTCCGGGGAGACCGCCGACGGGCCAGCGACCAGGAACATCGCGCGGATCTCGGCGGCGGTCAGCCCGGAGAGGTCGGTACGGGCGCCGCCGACGAGGGACCAGCCGCCGCCCCGGCCGTGCTGGGAGTAGACGGGGATACCGGCCGCCGCCAGCGCCTCCAGGTCGCGGCGCGCGGTGCGTTCGGACACCTCCAGCTCCTCGGCCACCTCGCGCGCCGTCACCCGTCCACGGGTCTGGAGGAACAGCAGGGTCGCCACCAGTCGATCGGCTCTCATACCGATCATTCTCTTTCTCAAACTGGCCAGGAGATGGCCAGTTTGGCTTTCAGGATGAGTGCAGATCGAACACGGCGGAGCGACATCGCCCCGCGTACGCCATCGCCACACAGGCGCAGGGAGAAATCATGATCGTGGTGACCGGAGCAACCGGGAACGTCGGACGGCATCTCGTACGGGAGCTCGCCTCGGCGGGCGAGCGGGTGACGGCGGTCTCCCGTCGACTGCCGGGCCAGCTGTCGGCAGGTGAGCAACCAGCAGGTGAGCGGCCCGGCAACGTGGAGTTCCAGCAGGCCGATCCGGCCCGGCCCGAGACCCTCAAGCGCTCGTTCGACGGCGCCGACGCGCTGTATCTGCTTGTCGCGGGCGACGGCGAGGGTCTCGACCCGTACGCCATCCTCGACACGGCGCGGGCCGCCGGAATCCGGCGGGTGGTCCTCCAGTCCTCGCAGGCCACCGCGACGCGCCCGCACTCCGTCGCACACGCCCCGCTGCGCTCCTTCGAGGAGGCCGTACGGGAGTCGGGCCTGGCGTGGACGGTGCTGCGGCCGAGCGGGTTCGCCTCCAACGCCTCTATGTGGGCGCCCTCGATCCGCGCCGAGCGGACGGTGACGGCACCCTTCGGCGACGTCGGCCTGCCGGTGGTCGACCCGGCCGACATCGCGGCGGTCGCCGCCGCTTGCCTGCGCGACGGGAGTCACGCGGGCCGGACGTACGAACTCACCGGACCCGCGCCCGTCTCGCCGCGCAGGCAAGCGGCGGCGATCGGTGGGGCGCTGGGGCTGCCGGTGCGGTTCGTCGAGCAGAGCCGGGCCGAGGCGCGGGAACTGCTGCTGCGCTTCATGCCGGAGCCGGTCGTCGAGAGCACGCTCGGCATCCTCGGCGAACCCACGCCCGAGGAGCGACGGGTGAGCGCGGACGTGGAGCGCGTCCTCGGCCGGGCACCACGGACGTTCGCCCAGTGGGCGGCGGACAACGTCGTCGCCTTCAGGTGACGTCCGAGGCGGACGCGGGTGCGGCGTCGGCGGGCCGGTCCTGTCCGGGCACTTCGGCGGCCGTGGCCACCCGTACCGCCCACCGCTGCTCGACCTTGGCGAACCGCCAGTACGCCAGGGCCGCGGCCCACACCGCGACGAACAGGCCGACGATGATGAAGCCGACGTTGTCCAGGTCGAGGCCCGCGACCCAGCCGGTGAACCCGTCCCGCAGATCGAGCTTGTCGTGCAACACGCCCACCAGCTCGATCGTCCCGATCAGGAAGGCCACGGCGATGGAGAGCCCGGTGATGGTCAGGTTGTAGAACACCTTGCGCACCGGGTTGGAGAAGGCCCACTGGTAGGCGAAGTTCATGAACGTGCCGTCGATGGTGTCGAACAGGCTCATCCCCGCCGCGAACAGCAGCGGCAGACACAGCACGGCGTACCAGGGCAGCCCGGCGGCCGCGCCCGATCCGGCCATCACCATCAGCGTGACCTCGGTGGCCGTGTCGAAGCCGAGCCCGAAGAGGAAGCCCAGCGGGTACATCTGGCCGGGCCGGGTGATCGACTTGGTGAAGCGGCCCAGGAGGCGGTTCATGAACCCCCGTGAGTCCAGGTGCTGTTCCAGCTCGGCCTCGTCGTACGTCCCGGCGCGCATGGCCCGGAAGACCCGCAGGATACCCACGAGCGCCAGCAGGTTGAGCGCGGCGATGAGATAGAGAAACGATCCGGAGACGGTCGTTCCGACGATGCCGAGGGTCTGGTGGGTCTGCGACTCGTCGTTCATCAGGGTGCCCGCGAGCTGTGCGCCCCCGGCGACCAGCGCCGCCATGGCGACGACGACGCTGGAGTGCCCGAGCGCGAACCAGAAGCCGACCGACACCGGCCGCTTGCCGTCGGCCATCAGCTTGCGGGTGGTGTTGTCGATCGCGGCGATGTGGTCGGCGTCGAAGGCGTGCCGCATGCCGAGGGTGTAGGCGGTGACGCCCAGCCCGAGGCCGAACGTCTTGGAGCCGACCTCGTAGTGCTGGGGCACCACGAGCAGGAAGAGGATGCCGAACGCCACGACGTGCAGGGCGGCGATCACCACCAGCAGCCAGGCGGTGCGGACGGTGTCCTCCCGCCGCCAGTGGAAGGCGGTGGGAGGGGTGGCGGCGGGCAGGGTCATTTCGTTCACGCTCCAGCACCTCGTGGATCATTACGCGAGATGCCGTGGCCGGTCTCCTGGCTTCCGGGTGTCGCACCGCCCCTGCCTTCCCAGCGGCCTCACGGCCACCAGTGGCACAACGGGGCGGGCTACCCGAAGCCGTTCATGGCCTGAACGTCATGGGGCCCGATCACAGTGGCGAGGGCCGCTCCGGTCTTGCACCGGTCTTCCCGAACACCACGGCTCGCCAACCGTAGGTGCGACCCGCCCCACCTGCAAGTCTGGCTGTGGGTGGGGGTATTGCAGATCACACTCCGGGGCAAGCGGAGGGATCTCGTCCACCGGTCGCGCCGAGCGCGGGCCCAGCTCGGACCGAGCGTCGGAGGGCTCCCGGGGGGCGGTGGCTCGCCCTCCGCGCCCGACACCGCTCTCACCCCGCCGTCGGCGCGGTGAACACCGGACGGCGGTCGATACGGGCACGCACGGCGTCCGAGCCGAAGTGGTAGTCGATGCGCCGGACCGCCTCGGCCCAGCTCCGCATGGTCCCCGCGTCGGAGAGCGCCTCGACCACGAACGGGTCGGTCCACCGTTCCACCGCACGCCGCCACAGCTCCGCCGGGGGCTCCTCCAGCAGATTGCCGACCGTGCCCTCGTAGATGAGCATCGCTCGCACCTGCCCGTCCGGCTCGATCTGCACCGACCGGAAGTCGAGCCCGCGCGCCACCTGTTCGGGATTCATCTGCAAGGAGAAGTTGGTCGACGTGCCGACCCTGACCGTGGCCGGTGCCAGCGCCTGGAGCCGTGCGCGCTGTTCCTCGCTGCCGAGCCGGGCGAGCTGTTCGTCCGAGAGCAGCTCGTGCTCGGCGTATCCGGTGCGGCTGCCGAGCCCCGACGGCACGGCGGCGCCGAAGTCGAGGGAGCTCAGATGCGGGAAGCGCGGCAGGATGTCCGTACAGAACTCCTCCAGCCGGTCGACGTTGCTCCGTACGACCGCGCAGTCGACCGCGAACGGGAGCGGGCGGTCGCCACGTTCGGCCCGCTCCCGTGCTCCGGCCTCCAGCAGCGCCAGCGCTCGCATCGCCCGCCCGAACGAACCCGCCCTGCCGCGGATCCGGTCGTGCACCTCGGGCGTGGGACCGTCGACGCTCACCACGACCCTGCCGCAGACGCGCGCCAGCTCCTCGGTCATCCACGGCTGGAAGTTCCAGCCGCCGGTGTACACGAGCACCGAGATACCTGCCCGCGTCAGGCGTTCCGCGACCTCGAACACCCCCTTGACCAGCAGTGGTTCTCCCCCGGCGAGGGTGACCTGGACCGGGCCCAGGGAGATCACGGCGTCGGCGATCCGCAGCATGTCGTCATGGCTCACCTGCCGTGAGGGGCGCCTGCCGGACTCCGAGTAGCAGTGGGTGCAGCGCAGCGGACAGGCGTAGGTGATGTCCCAGATGACGGACTGTGGGCCATCGGCAACCATGTTCGCGTGCTCCATCGCATGCTCCCGGTCTCCGCTCGCGGTCTCGGCACCGGAGCGCCCCCCGTGCGGTGGGTGGGGGGCGCTCCCGTCTCGCTCAGACTAGGAGCCGCCAACCGGCCCGCGGTATCCCCAACTCTGGGGATGGCGCGTACCGGTCGGGACCCCTGCGCCCGCGCCTCCGGCGGCCGCCGCGCTCTCAGCCCCGCAGGACCGTGGTCCGCAGCCGCGGGTCGGCGGCTATCTCCGCCTCCGTGAACCGCTCGGTGACCCAGCGCTTCTGGGAGAACAGGACGGTCTGGTCGGTGTAGTGGGGCGACGCGGGGTTGGCCGACTGCCCGTAGGTGAGGATCGTACGGGTACGGGGCCCCTGGGGCGTCAGCTCCGTCGCCATGATGAAGCTGGAGCCGGAGGCGTGGTCGTCCGGGGAGCTCGGGCGTGTGGCGCCGCCGCTGCCCGCCGTGGGCGTGGCGTTCACGACGTTGAAGCAGCCCTCCCCACCCGAGCAGCCGGGCAGCGGTATCCCCGCCCACCGCTGGAGAGCGCCGATCGGCGCGTCCAGAGGCAGTTTGCCGGCGGCCAGTTGGCGGACGGCGTCGGCAAGCGCGCCGCGCACCCTCGGTTCGTCCCCGTTGAGCCCGCGCGGGGTGGTGAGCGGCTGAGCCGGGTCGTACGCCACGCGCCACCAGGGGTACGGGCCGCCCACCCGGGTGCGGAACGCCTTCCACAGGACGGCTCCGCGGCTGTCCGGGTCGTCGCGCATGTCCCAGGCCGCGAGGACGTCACAGGCGGCGCGCACATCCACCTCGGTGCCGTCGGTGGCGGTCAGGACGGGGTGTGCGCGGCACATCGCGACCGCGTCGTCCCGGCCCAGCTCCGCCGTGTGGTTGCGGTTGCCGAGCATGCTCGCCTGGAGCGTGGGCAGGGTGAAGCCCGGCGCCCCGAGTCCGTCGCTGCCGTCGCGCCGGCCCGCGATCATCTGGAGCCCGAGCTGGGCGCGTGGGCCGATCGGCCCCCCGGCGTGGTACATCCGCGGGTACCCCGTGAGCGGCGCCTCGGGGTTGGTCAGCGCCGAGTCGTTGTTGGAGTTGGCCACGTAGTCGGTCCGGGTCAGCCGGGGCTGGTGGCCGGGGCCGAAGACGCCCGGGACGGCCGCGTCCGGGTCGCTGCCCCAGTCGCAGGCCGAGGTGGACCCGTCGAGCACCCCTGGCAGATCCTCGTCCGCGCCCGGCAGGGAGCACCGCTCCAGCTGGTCGTCGGTGACATGGGGCACGGCGGAGGAGTCGTTGAAGTACGCGGTGCCGTTGGAGTCCGTGGCGATCGTGTACGTCCAGGGGATGCCCTGGTAGGTCTGGTGCGCCTGGGTGAGTTCAGCCACAGACGTGGCCCTGCCGATCGCCAGCCACTCGTTCATCGAGCGCAGATTGTCGGCGTTGGCGTCCCTCAGCGCGTACGCCTCGGTGCGCGTCCAGCCGTCGGCGAGGACCGGGCCGTAGCGGGAGGTGTAGAGGGTGGCGGAGACCGTGGAGAGCTTGCCGTCGGCGCCGCGAACCGTGACCGGGACGGTCCGGCGGGCCATCGGGACCGCCTTGCCGTCGACGAGGTAGCTCGTCGGGTCCCCGGGAGCGAGGGTGAGGCGGTAGAGCGAGGAGTGGTCGGCGTAGCTCGTGGTGTGCGTCCAGGCGAGGGTGCGGGTGTGGCCGATCTCGACCAGCGGGGTGCCGTAGATACCGGCACCGGCGACGTCGATGACGCCCGGGATCGTCAACTGCACCTGGTAGAAGCGGTCGCCACCGATCCATGACAGGTGCGGGTTGGCCAGCAGCATGCCGTCGCGGCCGCGGGTGGCGTCACGGCCGAGCGCCCAGCCGTTGCTGCCGAGCTCACCGCGGCGGGGGCCGGCGCCGTTGGAGGGGCTCGTCGACGGTTTCGCGGAGGCCGGGGCCGGGCCGCCCGCCGTGGTGCCGCGCGCTGCCGTCGGCGCACGCAGCGGCTTCGTCGACTTGCCTACGGTCGGTGGGGTCGCGGTGGCGATGGCCTGCTGGAACGCCGCCGCTCCGGCGGCGCCGTCGACCTCGTAGACCAGGTTCCAGATGTCCATGGCGCTGATCGGGCCGACCCAGGGCTTGCCCTTGCAGGTGGGGTCGGGCAGTTGCGCGGTGCCGGTGTCGCGCAGATACCTGTTGTACCCGGCGGCGTACCCCTCGACCATCCGGCGCAGCTCGGGTGTCGGGCCGAGCGGCGCCGGGCGGTCGAGCAGTCGCCGGACGGTGCCCGCCTGCCGCAGCCCTTGGTGGTAGGTGTCGCTCGCCAGGTTGGGCGTGCCCTCGGCGGTCGTCTCCGCAGGGCCGAGATATCTGGAGCGTTCGCCGCGCAATGTCAGCACCTGGTCGGCGAGTTGACACAGGTTGTCCTGCGCGAACGCGTACCCGTATCCGTATCCCAGACCGCCGTAGTCATGGGCCAGGACGTGCGGAATGCCGAATTCGGTGCGGCGGATCTGCGCGGTGTACCCGTGGTCCCCCACCCGTCCGCCGTCCGGTTCCGTGGCGGCGGAAGCGGAAGCGGACGCGGGTAACAGTGCGGCCACGCCGGATGCCAGGCAGAGCGTGGCGAGGGCGGGCCCCAGTCTTCTTGTGGTGCGCACTTTCTGACGCATCGCCAGAGTCTGTCGATAGCTGGGCATGTGCGTAAGCGTCCCGCGACGGCGGGTGTCGCCACATCAACCCCTCGACCGAACTTCGGGCCCGGCGGTGGACCCATGGATGTAGACCCCGGGGTGGAGAAACCGCCTCTGACCTGCGGCGTTCTGGCCTTGGTCACACGCAGGCGTGGTCGAGCAGACCGGCCCAGGTCCGCGGGCCGACCAGCCCGTCGACGTCGTGGCCGCGGTAGCCGCAGGCGTACTGGAAGGTCTTCACCGACTTGGTCGTCCCGCTGCCGAAGATGCCGTCGACGGCCGTGCGGATGCCCTGGTCGGTGAGCTTCTGCTGGAGGTACCGGACGCAGGTGCCCCGGTCGCCCTGGGAGAGGAACGGACGCGTCTGCGCACACCCGGCTGCGCTGGGCGCGGGGGCCGGGGCGGCGGCGGCCGGGGCGAGCATGCCCGCGCCGCCGAGCACTCCCGCGCTGAGCAGCGCGACGACGAGGATCCGTACCTGTTTCATGGGGCCTCCCGTGGACGGGGCGACCGCGTCTGACGCGACGCGTGTCGCCGTACAGCGGCGGCGAGCCGGGTGGCCGCCGACGGAAGGCCACCCTAGGGAAGGGCGTTGCCGCGGGGCGTCACACAGGGGGTTGAGATACCTCCTGCAACCACCGCGGTAGGTTGCCCCGGCCTCCACCCGGCGCGGCAGCGGACCGCACCTCATCAGCCACGACGGTCACGGATCATCGAGGTACTCGGGGCGCTCGGGATCCAGGCCCCGCCGCCGCAACCCGACTTGGACCGCGCCGAACAGGACTTTGGCGATCACGCCCACCACGACCAGGTCCGCGAGCATCTGCACGGTGGTCAGGGCCCGGCTGGTGCCGGTGGTGGGCGCGATGTCGCCGAAGCCGACGGTCGCGAACACCGTGACCGTGAAGTACAGCGCGTCGGTCCGGGTCAGCGGCTCCGAGAACGACGCCGGCCGGCTGTCGGCGAGCAGGTAGTACGTGGCCGAGAACAGCACGAGGAAGAGCGGCACGGCGGTCGCCAGCGCCTCGAGCGCCCGCAGCCGCGGATACTCCGCACGGGTGATGGCGGCGATCTGCCAGGCCGTGAGACAGCCGAAGAGCAGCAGCCCCAGCACGAACACCATGACCGCGCCGACACCGAGCCCTCGATCCAGCGGCGCCAGGTAGTACAGGGCCGTCAGCACGGCCACCGAGGCCAGTGAGCGCAGCAGATGACCGGCGAGGGCCCGGCGGCGACGCCGGCTGCCGGGGGCTGCGCGTTCCATGGCCGCTCCGGTGTGCGCGGGGTGCTGTGGCTGTTCCCTGGGGGTGAGGTGGCTCTTCCTCCTCTTCAACGTCTCTTTCAAGGTAGCCACCGGCGTCTTCCGCCACCACAGCCTCGGCGGCAGGGCCGAGGCGGACTGGCTGGTCTTGGCCTCGCCCTACCCGAACCGCCTCAGGACACCGGCGTCGGCCCCTCGATCTGGCGGCTGATCCACTCCATGCTGCTCGCGTCCATCCCCTTCACATAGGTCACGGCGTTGTGCCGCCCTCCCTGGATGACTTCGAGGTGGGTGTGGATCGGGCCCTTGTTCCCGTAGGTGGCGATGTACTTGTTCACCTTGGGGATGACGGACGACTCCTTGGTGCCGTATTGGAAGGCGAGGTAGACGTCCGGGCCCTTGGCCGCGATCAGCTGCTTGGAGAGCACCTCGGGGTTGTTCTCGGCCTTCTCCTTCGGGTGGCCGTTCCACAGTGGGGAGTCGGGGACGATGTCGGGGCCGGAGGCGATGACGGCCTTGAACTTGTCGGGGTGCTTCAGGACGGCCTTGAGGCCGGCGAAGCCGCCGGAGGAGGAGCCCATGAAGGCCCAGCCGTCGCGCGACTTCATGGTGCGGAAGTTCTGCCGCATGAGGTCGGGCACGTCCTCGGTCAGCCAGGTGCCCATCTTGGGCTGGCCGGGGATGTCGCTGCCGTCCCAGTACAGGCCGCCGTCGTCCGGCTTGGGGTTCAGCACCGGCATGGCCAGCAGGAACGGTTTGCCCTTGCCCTCCTCGGCCCATTTGGAGATGGACGACTCCAGCTTGAGGTTGTTGTCCATCCAGTAGTTGTTGGGGAAGCCGGGCCCGCCGGGGAGCGCGATCAGGACGGGGAAGCCGCTCTTCTCGTACTTCGGGTCGTCGTACTCCTTCGGCGCCCAGACCCACACCTTGCCCGTGAAGCCGGACTTCTTGCCGGTGATCTTCACGACGCCGACGTGGGTGCCGTTGCCCAGGGTGCTGGCGATCTTGAAGTCGGCGGCCGGGCCGGTCGGCATCAGCGTCTTGGAGTCCGCGGGCTTCTGCTGGGCGCCGGGCCTGTTGTCGATCTTCCCGTACGAGATGGGGTCGCCCTTGTCCGTGAAGGGAGGTATCTCGAAGTAGCTCATGACCGGCCAGGCGATCGCGCCCAGCAGCACCACGCAGACCACGGCGAGTGACCATCGCCGGGCCTTGGAGGCGCGGCGGTGACCCCGGGACTCATAGGTCTCGGCCCCGTTCCTGGTCCTGGTGGACGCGTGCGACATCTGTGGCTCCGGCTTGCTTCGGCCCCTTGGGGCACGACGGTCGTGTTCCGCCTCCGGGGATGGACAAAGCACCTGCAAGGGTTCCAAATTTGCCAAACCGTGATCAACGCTTGACGAGGAGCGAACCGACACGGACAGTAACGGGCGCGCAAGATCACCGCGTGTACGGCCGGGGAGCCACCCGCGGCAAACCCGGAGGAGATTGTCAGTGGCCGCCCCTACGCTGATGACACGTCGTGATCGACGAGGGGGGACCTCGCGATCGCCCCATTCCCTGTGCCCGCGAGGTGATGCGCCATGACTTCCGCCGCCCTGACCGACGGCACCCCGCCCGACGTCAACAGTTTCCAGGTCGACCTGCGCGGCCTGGTCGACCTCCTCTCCCACCATCTCTACTCCAGCCCCCGCGTCTACGTCCGCGAGCTCCTGCAGAACGCGGTGGACGCGGTCACCGCCCGCCGGGCGCACGACCCCGGGGCGCCCGCCCGCGTCCGCCTCTCGGCGGTGGACGGCAGGGTCGCCATCGAGGACAGCGGCATCGGCCTGACCGCCGACGAGGTGCACACCCTGCTCGCGACGATCGGCCGCAGCTCCAAGCGCGGCGGGGAACACGGTCTGGAGTCGGCCCGCCAGGAGTTCCTGGGCCAGTTCGGCATCGGCCTGCTCGCCTGCTTCGTGGTGGCCCGCCGGATCCGTGTGGTCACCCGCTCGGCCCGCACCCCCGAGGCCGCGCCGGTGGAGTGGCTCGCCTCGGACGACGGCTCGTACACGGTCCGCGCGCTGCCCGACGAGGCCCGGCCCGAGCCCGGCACCACCGTCCACCTCGAACCGCGCCCCGGCGCCGAGGAGTGGACCGCCGCCGCGCGCGTGGAGGAGCTGGCCCGCGACTTCGGCTCCCTGCTGCCGTACGACATCACCTTCGCGGGGGACGACGGGGCCGAGCGCCCCGTCACCGACCGGCCGCCGGTCTGGGAGCGGGAGTACGCGACCCCGGCCGCCCGCCGCGTCGCGCTCGCCGGGCACTGCGCGCAGGTCTTCGGGTTCACCCCGCTCGACTCGATCGACCTGGACCTGCCGGTCGCCGGGGTGCGCGGCGTCGCCCATGTGCTGCCGGAGCCGACCAGCCCGGCGCACCGGGCCGGACACCGCGCCTACCTCAAGGGCATGCTGCTGACCGACCGCGCCGACAACCTGCTGCCCGAGTGGGCGTTCTTCGTGCGCGCGGTGGTCGACACCGACTCGCTGCGCCCCACCGCCTCCCGGGAGAACCTGTACGACGACGAGACCCTCGCCGCCGTCCGCGACGCGCTCGGCGCACGGGTGCGGCAGTGGCTCGCGGAGCTGGCCGCGGGCGACCCGCAGCGCCTCGCCGCGTTCCTGAGCGTCCATCACCTCGGGGTGAAGTCGCTGGCCCGGCACGACGCCGAGCTGTTCGCGCTGATGCTGCCGTGGCTGCCGTTCGAGACCAACGACGGGCAGCGCAGCCTGGACGAGTTCGCCGCCGCCCACTCGGAGATCCACTTCACCCGGACCGTGGAGGAGTTCCGCCAGATCGCCCCGATCGCGGCGGCCCACGGCCTGGGCGTGGTCAACGCGGGCTACACGTACGACGCCGATCTCCTCGCCCTGCTGCCCGGGATCCGGCCCGGTCTGAAGGTCACCGAGCTCGACGCGGGCGCGGTCACCGACCGCCTCGACACGGTGCCCACCACGGCCGAGCTCTCGCTCGCCGCGTTCCTGTCGACCGCCCGCACCCGCCTGGACCCGCACGGGTGCGACGTGGTGCTGCGCGCCTTCCAGCCGGTGGCGGTGCCTGCGCTCTTCCTCGACGACCGGCAGGCGCGCCACGAGCGGGACCGGGCCGCCGCGCAGGAGAACGCCGACTCGCTGTGGAACGACATCCTCGGCGCGCTGCGCGGCTCCGCCCCGCGCGCGCGTCTGGTGCTGAACCACAACAACCCGCTGATCCGGCGCATCGCCGCGCTGCCGGACGCCGAACTGACCGGCACGGCCGTCGAGTCGCTCTACGGGCAGGCGCTGCTGATGTCGCAGCGCCCGCTGCGCCCGGCCGACTCCGCCCTGCTCAACCGCGCCTTTCTGGACCTCCTGGAATGGGCCACCCACACCACGCCGCACACCCACTCCCAGGAGGAGCAGCAGTGACCGCCCTGAGCCCCGAGGAGATCCGCCAGGGCCTCGCGGAGAACGCGCGGGCGCCCTACGGAGCATCGCGCAACGCGCGCGCGGAGACGCTGGCCGCCGCCGCGGAGTCCACCGGCGACCGCGAGCTGTTCCGCCAGGCGCTGGACCGGCTGATCGACGCCTACGAGTGGAGCGCCGAGCGCACCAAGATGGTGGTGCCGTTCGCGCGTCTGCTCCAGGAGTACGACCGCGACCCCTCCGCCTTCCCCGCCCACGAGGTACACAGCCTCTTCTGGCGCTTCAAGTGGGTGGCCGGGCGGATCGTGGAGTCCCCGGAGATCCCGCTCGCCGCGGTGGAGCGCTGGCTGGCGGACATGGAGCGCCGCTACCGGCTCGCCGGTTACAGCGAACGCGCCGTGCGCCAGGCCGAGTTCCACCTCGCCGACGCGACCGGCGACGAGGCCCGGACGGACCGGGCGGCTACCGGATGGGCAGCGGCCGCGCGCGACCGGATGAGCGACTGCCACGCGTGCGAGATCAACACCCAGGGCTGGTACTGGGCGCGCAAGGGCGAGGACGCCAAGGCGATCGAGATCTGGGAGCCGGTGCTCTCCGGCGGCAGGTCCTGCATGGAGGAGCCGCACCGGGTGCTGGCGCACTCCCTGCTCCCCCTGGTGCGCCTCGGCCGCCTCGACGAGGCCCGCTCCCACCATCTGCGCGGCTACCGGATGGCACGCGGCAACGACAGCCTGCTGCGCTCGGTCGGCAAGCACATCGAGTTCTGCGCACTGACCGGCAACGAACCGCGCGGCCTGGAGATCCTCGCCGAGCACGCCACCCACCTGGAGCCGCTCACCGACGTCGAGACGCAGATGGAGTTCGCCGGCGCCGTCCTGGTCCTGCTGCGCCGCCTGGCCGACCTCGGCCACGGTGAGAGCCCGGCCGTGGCCTACCGGGGCACGGGACACACGGTGAACGAGCTGTACGAGCGGCTGTACGCGGACGCCGCCTCCATCGCGGCCCGCTTCGACGCCCGCAACGGCACCGCGCACGTCTCCGAGCGCCTTGCCGAGCGGATCGGGCAGCAGCCGCTGGTCGACGTGCTGCCGCTCGGGGTCCGCAGCGCGGCGCTTCCCACGGCCACGGCTCCGGTGCGGACAGGAGCCGTCGGCGCGCCGAGCCTGGACGCAGCAACCACGACGGATGCCCAGGACCTCGCGGCGCTGGTCGAGCGCGCGCGTACGGCTCGGCGGCAGGGTCACCCCTCGGCCGACGCCCTGTGGGCGCGGATCGCCGAACTCGTCGAGAAGGGCGAGCGGTTGCCGGACGCGGCCGCAGGCGCCGACCTGCTGGAGTTCCGCGCGACGACGGCCGCGCGGGCGGGGGCCGAGCAGGCCCGGGACCTGTTCGCGCAGGCGGCCGACGCCCACCGGGCGGCAGGTCGGCCCGCGCGCGCGGCCTACGCCCTGCTCGGGATCGCGGGCAGCGCCGCCCGGTTCGGCGGGGAGGCCGAGGAGATCCGGCGTCTGCTCACCGTGGCCGTGGAGGCGGCGCGGGCGCTGGACACGGCCGATCCGGCTCGCGCGCGCCGGATTGCCGCGGCTGAACTGACCACGCTCCAGATCGAGTCGTATCTGCGGGGACGCGAGACGCCCGAGGAGGAGCGGCAGGAGCCGGACGCCCGTCTGGCCGCCGGGCTCGAGGCCTTCGTCGCCACCCACGGCACTGAGGCGGGGGCGGACGCGGCGGACGTGGTGGCCGAGGCCGAGCTGGTGCTGGCCCGGATGGCCCTGGCGGCCGGTGACCTCGACCGCGCCGAACCGCTGCTCATCTCCGCCGCGCACCGCTGCCTGGCCGCCGAGCGCCCCTGGGAGGCGGTCGAGCCGCTGTCACTGAGGGCCAGGATCCTGGCGGCACGGCACGACGCGGAGGGGGCCGAAACCCTGGCCCGGGCCGCGCTCGGCCACGCCGCAGAGGTGACGGACCCCGAGGAGCACGCCGCCGTACGGCTCACGCTCGCGGAGATCCTGCTGCGCCGGACCGGCGGGGCCGACGAGGCGGCCGCGCACGCGCTCGACGCGGCGCACTGGCTGGACCAGGCGGGGCTCACCGCGACCGGCGGGGCCCGGGCACGCCTGCTGCTGGCCCGGGCCTACGCGGAGGCGGAGCGCCCCGCCGAGGCGGCCGAGGTGCTCCAGTCCGCGCTGTCCGACCTGGTGGAACACGGCGAGCAGGAGGCGGTGGAGGCCCGGCAGTTGCTCGGCGGGCTGCTGCGCCGACTGCACGACCAGCGCGCGGCGGCCGAGCAGTTCCTGCTGGCCGCCGAGACCGCGAAGGGCTGGGACGACCCCCGGCCCCAGGCGAGCCTGGCCCACTCCGCCGCCGAGGCGCTCTCGGCCGCAGGACTGCGCGAGGAGGCGCGCTCCGCGTACGGACGCGCCCTGGAGCTGTGGCGGCACGCGGGCGACAACCCGGTCGCGGAGGTCCGGGTGCTGCGCTCCCTGGCATGGCTGGCGGCGGAGCACCGGGCGGCCGACGGGGACTGCCCGGAGGCCCGCGCGCTGATGGACCAGGCGCTGACCGTACTCGAAGGTGCCGAAGAGCCCGAGCTGCGTTACGAGCGCGCCCAGACCTGGCACCAACTCGCCACGCTCCTTGAGGACTCGCTGAACGAGGACGAGTACGGAGACGACGAAGAGGACGTGGAGGAGGAGGACGAGCAGGGTCGCGGGGGCGAGGGCGACGGCCCGGGTCGGGGCGCGGAACTGGAGGATGCCGTCCGCAGGGAGATGGTCGCGCTCCTGGACCGGGCGGCCGCCACCTATGCCACGTTCGGTGAGAGCGCGCTGCGCGAGCGGTTCCAGTGCGCCGTCCGGGCGTCCTGGACCGAGCGCGAGCTGGGCCGGGCGCAGGACGGCACAGCCCGGATGACCGCCCTCATCGCCGACCTGGGCGAGCTGGAGGGCGCCGAGGCGGCCGAGTTCGCGAGGCAGGCCGAGCAGGTCCGCGAACGGCTGGGCTGACCCCCGGGCCGCGTCGCGTGACGCGGCCCGGGGGCGGCCGACGGGTGGGGCGTGGCAGAGGCGCAGGTCAGAAGTTCTTCGCGCCCGCCCTGATCGCCTCGCGGATGCGGTGGTACGTGCCGCAGCGGCAGATGTTGCGGATCTCGTCGAAGTCCGCGTCGCCGATCTCGTGTCCGGCGGCGCGTGCCTGGCGGACCTTGGCGACGGCGGCCATGATCTGGCCGGGCTGGCAGTAGCCGCACTGGGCCACGTCGTACTCCAGCCAGGCCTCCTGCATCGGGTGCAGGTCCTTGCCGACGGTGGCGGGCAGGCCCTCGATGGTGGTGACCTCGTCGGTGGGGCGGATGTCCTTGACCGGAACGGAGCAGGGGTTGAAGGCCTTGCCGTTGATGTGGCTGGTGCAGGCCTGGCAGACGCCGAGGCCGCAGCCGTACTTGGGGCCGGTCACGCCGAGGACGTCACGCAGCACCCAGAGCAGCCGGACGTCGTCCTCGACGTCCACCGAGACCGGCTTGCCGTTGAGGATGAAGGTGTGCTGAGGCACGGAGGCTCCTAGTAGGCGCGGCTGAGGCCGTCGGTGGGGGACGCGGGGATCGGCGGGACGGTGGGCAGCGGTTCGAAGCCGAGCGGGCCGTCGTGGTTGATCGGGAAGGTGGTCGGCATGGTGCCGGTGGCCCGGCCGTAGGCGCAGGCGACGGCCGCCATGGCGCCCGCGACGGCCAGCTCCCCGGCCCCGCCGGGCTTGTCGCCGGTGGGCGGCATCACGATGATCTCGAGTTCGGGCGGGGTGTTCCACTGGCGGGTGTAGAAGTAGTTGTCCCAGCTTCCTTCGAGGAAGTGGCCGTCCTTCAGATGGAGGCCGGAGCTGAGGGTGACGGCGATGCCGTCCATGATGCCGCCCATCATCTGGGCTTCCAGGCCGCGCGGGTTGACGGCGAGCCCCACGTCCACGGCGCACACCACCCGGGTCACGCGCGGGCCGGTGTACGCGTCGGGGACATGGCGTCCGGTCGTCTCCGGGCGGCAGTCGATCTCGGCGAGCACGGCGACGAACGCGTGGTACTCGGGGTGCATCGCGATGCCCTGCGCCGTGCCCTCGGGCATGGTCCGCCCCCACTCCCCCACCTGGGCCACCTTGTCCAGGACGGCCCGGGCCCGGTCCTCCTTGAGGAACTGGCGGCGGAACCGGTAGGCGTCCTTGCCCATGCGCGCCGCGAGCTGGTCGACGACGAGCTCCTGGGCGCAGCGGACGTTGGGCGAGTAGATGTTGCGCATGCTGCCGGTGTTGAAGCCCTTGTCGACCTCGCTGAGCAGCTGCGTGGTGACCCCGAAGTGGTAGGGGCTCTGCTGCGTGAGTTCGAAGATGGTCTCGGAGAAGGCGAGGTCACCCACGGGGAGCCGGGCCGCCATGGACGTGATGATCTCGCCGAGTCCGTGCCCGTAGTCGGTGGCGACCGAGGTGTGCCGCTGCTCGTACGAGAGGACCTCGCCCAGCGCGTAGGTGGCCCGGACGCGGGAGGTGGACATGGGATGGGTGCGGCCCTGGCGGAAGTCGTCCGTGCGGTGCCACATCAGTTTGACGGGCTTGCCCATGGCTTTGGAGATCTGCGCGGCCTCCAGCGCCGCGTCGAAGAAGAGCTTGCGGCCGAAGGACCCACCGCCCTCGGTGACATGCACCTTGACGGCGGACAGCGGCAGGCCGAGCTTGAGCGCGATGGTCTCCTGGGCGGTGATCGGGGTCTTGAGCGACGCCCAGATCTCGGCGCGGTCGGCCCGCACGTCCGCGATCGCGCAGTTGGGCTCAAGGGCGCTGTTGCTGGCGAAGTGGAAGGTGAACCGGGCGTCGACGGAGTGCACCAGCGGGTCCAACGCGGGGACGACCAAAGGAAGTTCGGCGGCCCGCAGCTCCTTGAGGACGGTGGCGTCGGAGGCACCCTCCTCGGTGCCGGGACCCCAGGACACCCGTAGCGCCCGTACGGCGTCGATGCACTGGCCGAACGTCCGTCCGCGTACGGCCACTCCGGTGGGGACGGTGACGACGTCGGTGATGCCGGGCATCGCCAGGACGTCCGTCCGGTTCTCCACCGACCGTACCGTTCCGTTGATCGTCGGCGGCCGGCACACCATGGTGGGCAGTGCGCCCGGCACGCTGACGTCCATGGCGAACTGCTTGCGTCCGGTGACCGCGGCGAGCGCGTCGATCCGGCCGCGCGGGGTGCCGATGACGCCGAACTGGGCGGGCTTCTTCAGGGTGACCGGGATCCGTACGG
The DNA here is from genome assembly GCF_039521265.1 of Streptomyces crystallinus. NCBI lineage: Bacteria > Bacillati > Actinomycetota > Actinomycetes > Kitasatosporales > Streptomycetaceae > Streptomyces > Streptomyces crystallinus. The sequence continues at coordinate 715,605 of NZ_BAAACA010000014.1, forward strand.
TGCTGCGGCTGGCGGCCTGGACCGCCAACTCGCCGTAGCCGGCGCTCCTCCCGCGCGGGGAGGTGACGACGCCCGCCCGGGTGGTCAGCGTCGAGGCGGCCTCGCCGAACCGTTCCGCCGCCGCCTCCACCAGCCGCGCGCGGGCGGTGGCGGCGGCCACCCGGATCGGGGTGTAGGTGGAGATGGTGGTGTTGGAGGCGCCGGTCATCTGGTTGAAGAGCAGCTCGGGCCGGGCGTCGGCCAGGCTCACCCGGATCCGGTCGAGCGGCAGGTCCAGCTCCTCGGCGATGAGCATCGCGGACGAGGTGGTGACGCCCTGGCCGACCTCGGCGCGGGGCAGCACGAAGGAGGCGGTGCCGTCGTCGTGGACCTCGATCGTGATGAGGCCGGAGGTCGGCAGGGCGGCGTCGGTGAGCATGTCGTTGAGGTCGTAGATCTCGGACGGGCCGGGCAGCGACGGGACCGCCGCCTCGGCCCGGGCGGGTGCGAGGGCCGCCTCACCGAGCTGTGCGGCCACCGTCAGCGTGGAGGCCGCGAGCACATATCCCAGAAACCGGCGCCGCCCCACCTCCGGGGCGAGCGCCTCGTCCTCGTGCTCCGGACGACCCGAGGCTGCCATCGACTGTCCCTTCGTCACCTGCGCCGTCTGCGCCGTGTCAGAGGGTCACACATTTCTCATGAGTAACACCAGGCGTGAAACAGGCCTGGTGTGACGCAATCTGTCGTCCCGTCAGTTCGAGGCGGGCGGTGCCCACGGGGTCGGCACCCTCCGTGGTCCGCTGTCCGGGTCCGGATCCCCGACGGCGTCCACGGACGGGTTGCCGCCCCGGACAAATCCTTGTGGGCGGCGCCCACCCCAGTCAATCCTCTGGTTTTCTTTCACGGACCCAAGCAATACCTTGGAGTTCATGACTCTCGACGACCTCCGTGTCTTCGTCGCCGCCTGTGAGAGCGGCAATCTGAGCGCGGTGGCGCGCGACTTGTCCCGTACGCAGTCGGCGGTCAGCCAGCACGCCAAGCGGCTGGAGGCCGAACTCGGCCTGCCCCTCCTGGAGCGGCGTCCCCGGGGAGTGGCCCCCACCCGGGCCGGGCGCATCCTCCAGCGGGCCGCCGCCCAGGGCATCGGCCACATAGAGCAGGCACTGCGCCAGCTCCGCGAGCTGCGGGAGGGCGACGGCGGCACCGTCCGGATCACCACCGGAGCCACCACCGTCCGTCACTTCATGTCCGAGGGGGTGGTGCGTTTCCGGCGCGCCCACCCGCACGTCAAGCTGGAGTTCCGGACCGAGAACTCCAGCCGGGGCTGCTTCAACGCGCTGGCCGCGGGCGAGTCCGACCTCGCCTGGATCACCGTCGGCACCCCCGCGCGCGGCTTCGAGCAACGGCCGGTCGTCGAGCTGCCCTGGGTCCTCGCCGTCCACGAGGACGACCCGCTCGCCTCCAGGAGCGTCATCGAACCGGCCGACCTGGCCGACATCCGCCACATCCAGCTGCCCGCCAACTCGCGCTCCCGCCACCACCTGGACCGCCAACTGGCCGGTCTGGACATCGCGCTGGCGTCGACGACCAGCGTCACGGACTGGGACACCGCCATCCTGCTGGCCGAACTCGGGCTCGGCCACGCCGTGGTGCCGGCGCTGCCGGGCTGGACGGCGTCCGGCCCCGGCGCCCTGCGCTTCGTGCCCCTGCCGATGCTGCCCCCGCTGGCGGCGGGCTGGGCGGTGCGCCAGTGGGACGCGCTCGACCCGCTCACCCAGGAGTTCGCGGGCACGGTAGTGGACAGTCTCACCGACGCGAGGTGACGGCCGTGGACAGTCTCACCGACGCGAGGTGACGGTCATGCACAGCCCCACCGGGGCGGGGTGACCGGCCGGGTCGCGCACGAACGGCCACGAGCAGCGCCCGCGCGGTGGTGAGCACGAACAGCACCGCTGGCACCCGAGCCCGTCGCACCCGTACGAAAAATTTCTCCACCTCGTCGGCAACCTCGCCCCGCGCCGCACGTCGTGAGGGGTGAAGGGCGCCGTCCGGCGCCGTTCAGCCGACCTGGAGATGTCCTACGTGAACACCACGAAACACCCCCGCCGCGCCCTCGTCCGCGGGGCGGCGGCCACCGGACTGCTGGCCGCGCTCGCCCTTCCCGCCCTGGCCGGTACGGCCCACGCCGACGGCGGGACCCAGCCACGGCACCTGGCGTCCACCGAGCCGAGCGCGGCGCCCTCCGCCGCCCCGGCGCGGCCGGCCCCCGCGAAGACCCCCGCCCACCCGGGCGAGCAGCCCTCCGCCGCTCCGGGCAAGCCCGGTGAGCGTGCGAAGCCCGCCCCCGGCACACCCCCGGCCAAGGCTCCTTCGGAGGCTCGCTCCGAAGGCGCGCCCAGCGCCGCGCCCGCTCCTTCGACACGCCAGGACGAACTGGCCCATACTGGCTCGCCCAAGACCAACACGGCCCTGGCCGCCGGGGCGGGCGCACTGATCGCGGCGGGCGCCGGAACCGTCTATTCCGTACGGCGGCGACAGAACCACTGAGGCGCAGGGCGGCCCCGCCGCGCGGGGCCGCGCCGTTCCACCCGAGGAAGTGATGGAGTACACCGCCGTCCGGTACCCGGCGCCGCCAGGGCGCTTGGGCCCGCGCGCCTTTCTGCACTGGCTGCTGCGCCGGGACCGGCTGGCCACCGGCCCGGCGCGGCCGCCCGTCGTCGGCGGCCACGGCCCGGACACCTCGCGCCCGACCGTCAGCGAGCTCTACCACGCGCACCGGCTGCGCATGGTGCGCCTCGCGGTGCTGCTGGTGGACGACCGGGCCACGGCCGAGGACGTGGTGCAGGACGCGTTCACCGCGCTCTACCGGCGCCACGGCGAGCAGATCGCCGAGGTCGACAACGCCCTCGCCTACCTTCGTACGGCCGTGGTCAACGCCTCCCGCTCGGTGCTGCGCAGACGGCGCACCGCGCGCGCCTACACCCCGCCCCACGAGGCCGACGCGCCCTCCGCCGAGGAGCGGGTCGTCCTGGGCGAGGAGCACCGGGAAGTCCTGGCCGCGCTGGGGCAGTTGAGCGCGCGACGCCGGGAAGTGCTGGTGCTGCGGTACTGGGGCGAGCTGTCCGAGGCCGAGATCGCGCAGACGCTGCGGATCAGCCGGGGCTCGGTGAAGTCGCTGGCGAGCCGGGGGCTGGACGCCCTGGAGAAGATCTTGAAGGAGCGGTCGTGAGAGGAGCGGAGAAGGCGTGGAGATGAGCGGCCGGAAGAGTCCCGAACGCCCCGTCGAGGCGCGGCTGCGGCGGGCACTGGCGGCCCGCGCGCAGACCGTGACGGTCCGCGATCTGCGCCCGGCCGACCCACCGGGCCCGCATGTGCGCCGCACCCTGCTGCCGGGCCCGTGGCTGCGCACCCTGGCGGTACGCCGCCTCGCCCTGCCGCTGGCCGCGCTCGCCACCGTGGCGGCCGTGGCCGTCGGTTACCTGGCGCTGTCCCCGGGCGGCACGCCGAGCCGCCCGCTGCCCGCGGCCACCCCCGATCCGGTCTCCCCGGCGCCGGTGCCCCGCCCCTCCGAGGCCCGCTCGCCGCTGCCCAAGCCGTCCCGGCCGCCGGCGCGCAAGCGGTCGGTCGAGCCCTCGGCTCCGACTCCGGCCGCGCCGGAGCCGGGCCCGGGCACGGCTCGTAGGACGCTGCCGCAGGAGCCGGCGGGACGCCCCTCGGCCCAGCCGTCCCGTACGCCTTCGGCACCGGCGGTCCGCTGAACCACAGGCGCCCGCTACCGGCCTCCCACTGGGCGCAGGGCCGCCAGCGTCAGGTCGACGGCCTGCTCGGCCCACCCCGGCCGGCCGCCGCGGCCCGCCAGATGGTCCGCGTAGAACGGCCCGAGGAGCGCCGACACGGCCGCCTCCAGATCGGCGTCCGCGCGGACGCTCCCTTCTTCGCGCCCGCGCTCAAGGACCTCCCGGAGCAGGGCGCGGCGCGGCAGGACCGTGCGCTCGCGCAGCAGGGCGAGGAGTTCGGGGGTGTGGTCCTCCTCCGCGAGGCAGGTGCCGATGAGCGCCATCCCGTTCACCCGCTCGACGGTACGGGCGAAGTCCCGCAGGATGGCGAGGAGGTCGGTGCGGAGGTCGCCGGAGGACGGCGGGGCGCCGGCCATCCGTACGGCGGCGAGGGCCGCGGTGAGCAGGTCGGCCTTGGTCTTCCAGCGCAGATGGATGGTGGACTTGCTGACGCCCGCCGCCGCGGCGACCTGGTCCAGGGTCATCCGTACGTAACCCTGGCGCGCCAGCAGGTCGAGGGCGGCCCGCAGGATCGCGTCGTTCTTCTCCGCGGAGCGGGGCCGGCCGGCGCGCCTGGTCGTCTTGTCGTCGTGCATGCTCGCCTCGCGGGGGGGCCGACCGGTCAGGCGCCCTGGATGTGGAAGTTGAAGTCGGTGTGGCCCAGCGCCGCCATGAGCCGCAGCCAGACCGGCAGCATCATTTCGACTCCGCGCGCGCTGGTGATGTCGCCCAGGTCCACGATGCTCGACCGCGGCCAGCCGAACGAGACCAGCAGCGCGGCGACGGCCTTCTTGGCGTCCTCGTCGTCCCCGGACAGAAAGACGTTGTGCGCACCGGGGACCCGCGACGGGTCGACCATGACCTGGGTGTTCATCGTGTTGAGCGTCTTCACGACACGCGCGCCCGGGAAGGCGCGCTGGATCCGCTCGCCGAGGCTGTCGGTGTTCACCGGGTCGAGCGAGGGCGGCATGCCCCGGGAGAAGTCCAGCGGGTTGGCGATGTCGATAAGCACCTTGCCGTCGAGGGCCTGGGCGCCCACGGCCCCCAGCGCGTCCAGACTGGCCAGGCCCGCCGTGGTGTTCACCACGGCCTCGCCGAACGCCCCGGCGTCCGCGAACGCTTCCACCCGCACGCCCGGGTGTTCCCCGTGCCATACGGAGAAGGGCGGGTTGCCCATGCCGTCCGGTTCGGTGCGGGCGAGCGTGGCCTTGGGATCACGGGTGCCGACGGCCACTTCGTGGCCGAGGGAGGCGAGCTTGGCGGCGATGGTCCGGCCGACGACGCCGGTGCCGAGGACTGCGTAGCGCATGGGGCTCGGTCCTTTCGGGGAGCGGGGGCCGGAGAGGGCCGGCCATCCCGTGGCGAGAAAAGTAAACCGAGTCGTTCGGTATGACAAGGACCGCAGCGGTTTGTCGGTACGGCACAGGGCGGACCGGGACAGCGCAAGTGCCGACTGGTCCGCCCGCCCCCGTACTTTCCGGTGCGAACCAGCCGGCACTCCCCCGTTGTTGCGCATCTCCACCGTGCCAGCCCCCAGGGTTTTGAGGTGACGTGTTTCGGGCTGGCCCGAAACACGGCGGACGGCCGGGCTCGGGCGAGTGGCGCCGCGCAAGTGACCGCCCCCGCGCGCCCGGGCCATCCCGCACCCCTCACACCCTCGTGGCCCAGGTCACACCCGGAGAAAGCGTTATGGCGCCGCCCGCTCCCGCTCTCCCATGTGCCGGGCACCCCGGCAGCACCGGACAGAGAGCGGAGCACCATGCAGCACCACGACGACCACCCCCACGCGCGGCCCGCGGCGAGCGACGGCCGGGCCCGGCGCCGGCGCGCGCGGCGGCAGCGGTCCCGGCAGGCCGTCGGCACCGCCGTGGCCGGCACCGCGGCGGTCGCCGCCGTCGCCGGAGCCCTGCTGTGGCCGCACTCCGACGACTCCTCCGACGCGGTACGCACCCAGGCGGCCCCGCCCGCCGGGCACCCCCTGGACGCCGGGGTCGCCACGGCCGCCGCCACCGCGGCCGCCACCCCTTCGCCGATACGCTCCACCGCCCCCGCGAAGCCCGCCTCCCCCAAGGCGAAGCCCAGCCGGACCAGCCCCTCGCCCGGCCCCACGCGCACGAACACCGCCACCACGACCACCACGGGCCACACGGGCGCCGGTCACCCCACCCGTAGGACCACACCTCCGCGTACGGACGGCAAGGCACCCACCGGCACCGCCGCCGCATACGTCCAGCAGGTCGTGGACCTCGCCAACGCCGAGCGCGTCAAGGCCGGTTGCTCGCCCTTCAAGGTGGACCGGCGCCTCAACGCCTCCGCCCAGGCGCACGCCGACGACATGGCGGCCCGCAACTATTACGAGCACAACAGCCCGGAGGGCCGCAACGCGGGCGACCGCATGAGCGCCGCCGGTTACGACTGGCACAAGTGGGGCGAGAACATCCACCGGGGGCCCAAGAGCCCGGCCGACGCGATGCGCGACTGGATGAACAGCCCGGGCCACCGCGCCAACCTCCTGGACTGCGGCTTCAAGGACATCGGCGTGGGGGTCGACCTGAGCGGCAACGGCCCCTGGTGGGTGCAGAACTTCGGCAGCTGAGCCGCATGGTCGCGTCAGCCGCGTGAAACCGGGTCAGGACATCGTCCCGGCGAAGTCCTGCACCCATACCGTGCCGTCGGGGCCCGGCACGGCCGCCACGCCCGTGTCGCGGTAGCCGCAGTCGAGCATGTTCCGCTGGTGGATCGAGCCGTCCGTCCAGTCCTCAACGACCGAGGCCGGGTCCGCCGTCCCCCGGTCCAGGTTCTCCGCCCAGGCCCCGACGGGGTACCCGGCGGCCCGCATCCGGGCGTCGGCGTGCTGCCCCTGCGGTCCGGTGTGGTCGTAGGAGCGGCGCGCCACCAGGTCCTTGGCGTGCCGGACGGCCGCCGAGGTCAGCCGGGCGTCCATCCGCAGCGGCGCGCAACCGGCAGCGCTCCGGCGGCTGTTGACCAGCCGCAGCAGCCGCTGCTCGCGGGTCACCGGGGAGGGCCGGGTCGCCTTCGGAGTGGGCTTGGGCGACGGGCTCGCCTTCGTGGGCTGCTGTACGGGTGTGGCGGAAGGGGACGGCGGGGCGGAGCTCACCGTGGCGTGGGTCGCCGCGGGCGGGGCGGGAGTGGCCCGCGGACGCGGGTCGGGCCACAGCAGGACCGTGACGATCCCGAGGACGACGGCGAGCGCGAGGGCGACGGCACCCCGGACCGCGTACACGTGCGCCTTCGCCGCGCCAGCCGGGCCGGAGCCCGCCACCGGCGCCGTGGACGCGACCGGCGCCATCCGGACGCCCCCGAGGAGCTGCGCCGCCCCGTACAGCGGTACGAGCAGGGCGAGCCCCGCGAGCAGTCCCTCGGCGGGCACGAGTCCCGCGCCCCGCCCCGAGCAGGTGGGGCAGTCGCGGGTGTGCCGGGCGATCCGTTTGCGCCACACCGGGGCGGGGCGGCCGTCCCACCCGGCGACGGTGCGGGCCAGCTCGCCGCAGAGCGGCCGGGCGGCGAGCGCCCGCACCACGACCCGGCCCACTTCCAGCTGCGCCTTCATACGCTGGACGCGGACGGCCGTGTGCTGCGGGGTGAGGCACATCGCCTCGGCGAGTTCGGCGCGGGTGAGCTCGCCCGCCGCCTCCTGCCACCACAGCGCGAGGAGTTCGCGGTCGCTCTCGTCGAGCCAGCGGGTCGCCTCGGCCACCTCGCGGCGCTGCCCGGAGAGCCCCAGGCGCAGGATGGTGAGGTCCACGAAGTCGGGTTCCGGCTCGGCCGCCCCGGCCAGCTGCTCGGGCGCGGCCGGGGTCGTGTACTGCTGGGCGCGCCAGCGGTGGCGTATCTGGTTCATCGCGATGGCGATCAGCCAGGACCGGAAGCGGGACGGCTCGCGCAGCCCGTCGAGGCCCTCCAGGGCGTGGAACATCGTCTCCTGGACGACGTCGTCCACATCGGCGTGGCCGTCCATGGCCCGGCCGACGACGTTGTAGACCAGCGGGAGGTAGTCGGACACCAGCCGCTCGCGCGCCTGGGCGTCGCCGGTCCGCGCGGCGTCCACCAGCTCCGGCATGGACGTGCTGTCCCTGTGCATCTGCTCCCTCACCCACTGGCGTCGTACCTGCGCTCCCGTCGTTCGGAGACCCCTGGCGGACACGGGGATAACAGGAACCGGCGCCTCATTTTGTCCGACGCCCCGTGCGCCCCGGCAGGCGCACCTGCGAAGGCCGCTCCCGGCCGCCGTGCGGGACCTCTCGCGTTGTGGTACGGGGCGGTAAGGGAGACGCTGGAGGTGCATGCGGCCGGGGGTGGCCGGTGCGCCGAGAGCGAGCACCCACCCGGTCGGGAAGGGGTGAGATCGGTGCGCACTCTGATGAGGATCCAGATGGACACGGCGAAGGCCAACGACGCCATCAAGAACGGGACGCTGCAGAAGACGGTGGAGTCGGCGCTGGAGGCGCTGCGGCCCGAAGCCGCGTACTTCACCGCGCAGGACGGCTGTCGTACGGCGTTCATCGTGTTCGACATGACCGACTCGTCCGCCATGCCGAAGTTCTCCGAGCCCTTCTTCAGGGAACTCGGCGCCAAGATCTCCTACACGCCGGTCATGGACCGCGACGACCTGCGCAAGGGCCTGTCGGCTCTGGACGGCTGACCCGTCGGCCCGCGGGCCGGTTCCTCAGGACGCCGGGCCCGCCGGTGGGGCGCCGCTCACCGCCGCGCGGTAGAGGTCCCGGGTGGCCGCGCCGAAGTAGGCGCTGTAGGAGACCTGCGGGGTGTTCCCGCCGGTGTGGTAGCCGCCGATGACCCCGATCACACCCCAGCCGCCCGGCCCCGGCACCAGCATCGGGCCGCCGCTGGTGCCGCCCACGAACGCGTCGCAGGCGATCCGCTCGAACGTGCCCGGGTCGGCGGGGTCGTCGCTGACGTACCGGGTGGTCCGGCTCCAGCACTCCAGCGGCTTCTGCGCGCTGCCCGGATAGCCGATCATCCGCACCGGGAGGTGGGAGTAGCCCGTGCCGGTGAGGAGCTGGACGCCGCCCACCGCGTCCTGGAGGCGGGTGCCGTCCTGGTTGGGTTCGGTGACCGCGAACCCGAAGTCGTACGCCGCTCCGGCGTGCTCGCCCAGGTCGTAGTACTCCTGCGCCACATAGACGCCGTCGGTGGCCACGGGGAAGACGCCGAACGGCTTGAGGCCGTCGTGGTACTGCGGCACGAAGGCCAGATGGCGCCGGGGCGAGGGACCGGCGTAGCCCTTGAGGCAGTGTCCGGCGCTCAGCACCAGGTCGCGCCCGGGGCTGCGCACCACCGAGCCGCTACAGGTCCGCCCGGTGCCGCCCGCGTCCGTCCAGAAGAAGGTGCCTGCCTGGGGGATGCCGTCGAAGCTCCTGCTGGGCGGGATGTGCTCGCCGGGCCGGGGCCCGTCCTCCGTGGGGGACCCGTCCAAGCCCTCCCGCACGTCCACGGGCAGCGCCGCCGCCGTCCGGGCGGGGCTCCAGTAGGCGTCGAGCGCGACCGCCGCCGGATTCGTCCCGGCCGGGCCGCCCCCGGCAGCGGCGGCGGCCGGGGCGAAGCCCGCGCCGAACAGCAGAGCGGCCGCGAGCGCGGCGGTGTGCCGGATGATCCTGGTCCTACGCACCATCAGTTCCCCTCTGGCCGGACACGCGTGACGACCCACCATAGGCGTGGTGCGCTGCGGGCAGAAGTGCTCGCAGTGGCCCCGGGCGCGCGGCCGGGCTACCGAGCGGGAACGGGCTCGGCCACGGGCTCCAGCAGCCCGGCGCGCAGACTCGCCACCAACTCCTCGTCGGCGCCGAGCAGTTCCCGCGCGTACGTGTGCACCGACCCGTGCCGCTCCGCGAGGTCGGTGAGGAAATACCGCATGATGGCGGCGGGCGCGCGGCCGTAGCCCGGCCAGGTGATCTCGCGGTCGGGGTGGGCGGCCCGCCAGTCGGCGATCAGCCGGTCCGTGGCGAGCCCGGTGAGGGTGAAGTCCTCGACGATCACGTCCTCGGGCACGCCGAGCAGCGTCAGCACGAGCGCGGCAAGCAGCCCGGTACGGTCCTTGCCGGAGGCGCAGTGGAAGACGAGCGGACCACTGTCGGGCGAGGCGATCGTCCGCAGCGCCTCACGCAGCTCCTCGACGCCGTCGTGGGCGACTTCCAGGAAACGGTCGGCGAGGAAACGGCCGGTCTCCACGTCCGCCCCGAGGCTCGCCTGGTCGTACGGGCGGTGCTCGATGCTGAGGTTGCGGTACACCAGCGAGGGGTGCTCGGGGACGCGGCCCTTGCCCTCGATCTCCCACGGGTAGCGCAGATCGACGACCGTGCGGATCCCCAGGCCGAGGAAGCGGTCCCAGTCCGCGCCCTGGAGTTTGCCCAGCGAGTCGGCGCGGTACAGCCGCCCCCATCGCACGGTGAGGCCGTCCTCGGTGCGATAGCCGCCCAGGTCACGGAAGTTGTGCAGCCGCTCGAACGCGATGTGTCTGTTCACGAGAGCGCACCCTACGGCGCTCGCGGGGGTGCGGGCCGTGGTGTGGATCACTGCTCCCGCCGCCGGGAACCGGGTGGTGGGGTGCCGCCCGGGGTTGAGATCCTTTCGGTCATGGCCGAGTGGGCAACCTTCGCCGTCGTTCCCGAGAGCGGCGACCACGAGCAACACGAGCTGTACGAGTCGCGGTTCGGGGCCGTCGGGCTCGACCTCGACCTGCTGGCCGGACCCGACGTCGTGCTGCCGTTCCTGCGTGCCCACGCCCCGGCGCGCCACGGCTGGCGCGACGACGTGCTGTGCGAGGGCGCGGTGCTGCTCGACCCGCACCGGCGGGTGCTGCTCACCTTCGTCCGGGACGGGCCGACCGCCTGTATGCGCCACCGGGCCGCCGCCCTCGATCTGCTGCACCAGGCCTGGCCCGGCTGGCAGCTGCGCTGGACCTACGACGGCCCGGCCGAACTGCGCGCCTATCTGGGCCTGGACCCGAGCGCGGTGCGCGATCCGCTGGGTGAGGTGCACGCGGGCGCGGTGCTCGCGCCGGGAGACCTGGGAGACGACGCGCTGGGCGAGGACGACCCGCTCGCCACGCTCGTCACCGTGGGCGCCGACCGCTGCCACCTCGTCGCCGCCACCGGCGACCACCCGGTCGCCGAGGGGCCCGCCGTCCTGGACCGCCTGGAGTCGGCGCCGGACCACGGCCGCTGCGAGCTCGCCGTGCTCTCCGGGCTGCATGTCGACCCGGCCCGGCGCCGGGTGGGCTGGTGGCTGCTCGGGGCGCAGCCCGGGGCGTACGAGATGGCGGCCCGCTGGCCGGGCTGGACGGTGGAGTTCTGGCAGGACCGGTGGCAGGAGCAGGCACGGGCGGCGGGCGACCGGTTCGCCCCGCCTCCGGTCGAGCGCGTGCAGGCCCTCGCCGACGTACGGGACGAGGCGCGCGAGCGCTGGGCGGGGCGGCGGGGTGCGGCGGGCGGCTCGGCGCGGGCCGCCTCGGGCGGCACCGGCTTCCTGCCGGACGCCGTGGCCGACCTCGCCCCGGCGGCCCTGCTCTCGGTCGACTCGGCCTGGCACCTGGCCGTACGGGCAGCGAAGGGGACGGCCTGAGCGAGGGAGCGCCCACTACCCGGTCCGACCTGCGGGGCACGGCGGCTCCTCGGCCTGACCCGTGGAGCACGTCCGCTCCCGGCCCGACCACCACCGGGCCGCCCCCGCCCCGGGCACAGCTCCTCACCCTGCCCGGTGACCGGTCCCCCCGGCCCCGGCCCGCAGGTCGCCGAGCGCCAGGCACAGTGCGCCGAGGACGAAGGCGATCGACACCAGCAGCCCGTGGTCGTAGGCCGTGGCCCAGTTCTCGTGCGTCAGTTGGGCGAAGAAGACCGAGCCGACGGCGGCGATGCCGATGGCGGAGCCGACGCGCTGGCCCGTCTGGAGCGTGCCGCCCGCGCTGCCCGCCGAGCGGACCGGGACCTGAGAGAGCGTCAGAGTCTGGTTGGGCGCGATGACCAGACCGCTGCCGAGCCCCGCGAGCAGCAGCGGAGCCGTCATCGCCCACGCGGCCGAGCTGCCCGGGGACAGCTGGACGGCGAGCGCCGTGGCGCCGAGCCCGGTGGCGACCATGACCAGGCCCACCGCGACCAGCCGGCGTCCGAAGCGGGCGACGAGACGGCCGCCGACCGTGGCGGCGACTCCGGAGCCCACCGCGAACGGCGTGATGGTCAGGCCCGCGAGCAGCGCGCTCAGATGCAGCCCGGCCTGGAGGTAGAGCGCGGTGATGAAGAAGATCGAGGTGAACCCGCCGAAGTAGAGCAGGACCAGGGCGCACCCCAGCCAGTAGCTGCGCTCCCGGAACAGGGCGAGGTCGACGACCGGGGACGCGCCCCGCCCGCTCTGCCGCCGCTCCCACCCCACGAACGCCGTGAGCAGCGCGGCGGACAGGATCAGCAGCAGCCACTTCTGGGGGCCGTGCCACTGCTGCGCCTGGACGAACGGCAGCAGGAGCGAGAGGACTCCGGCGCCCAGCAGCAGCACACCGACCGGGTCCAGGGAGCGCAGGGGGATGCGGCGGGCCGAGGGGGTGTCGGGCAGCAGCCGCCGTGCCAGCACCAGACAGCCGATGCCGATGGGCACATTGACGTAGAACACCCAGCGCCAGCCCTCCCGGGGGCCCGCCGCGTGGATGAGCAGCCCGCCGAGGAGCGGGCCCACGGCCGTGGAGATACCGATGACGCTGCCGAGCATCCCGAAGGCGCGGCCGCGTTCCGCGCCGGAGAACATCTGCTGGATCAGGGCCGAGATCTGCGGCGAGATCAGCCCCGCGGCCAGCCCCTGGACGGCGCGGGCCGCCACCAGCCACACGCTGGACTGCGCCGCACCGCAGGCCGCGGAGGCGACGACGAACAGGGCGAGCCCGGTCATGAACACCGCACGCCGGCCCCGGGCGTCCCCGATCCGCCCGGCCGGGACGAGGAAGAGACCGAAGGCGAGCGCGTACCCGGAGAGCACCCACTGGAGGTCGGCCTCCGGGGCGTCCAGCGCCACCCGGACCGAGGGCAGGGCCACATTGACGATCGACACGTCGAGCAGCGTCATGAACCCCGCCACCAGACACACCGCCAGCGCCCGCCAGCGGCCCCGGTCGGACAGCGGCTCGGCGGTGGCCGGCCCGGCACCGCGCGGGCCGCCGTCGCGACCGCCCTCGGAATGCGGAGCCACCGGCGGCCTTCTTTCTCGCGACGGTACGCAACGGCAGGTATCCGCATGATGACGCGGGAGAGCGGCCGGCGGCGGCCTCCCGCGCCGCCGCACTCGATCTTGTTACGCCTCGCACGTCCTCGCGAGCCGCGTGACACCTCGTAGCCATTGCGAGGCTCACTCGCGGGAGGATCATGGGGGAAGGGGGACGAACGCAGGGCACCGCGTCCGGCGCACGCGCCGCACGCGTGGCCGGTGCACGCAGGAGGACCCATGACCGCCGAGGTGAAGAGCCCCCGCAGCCGCTACCGGGAGCAGACCCGCGCCGAGATCAAGGCGGCGGCGCTGGACCAGCTCGCCGAGGGGGGCGCCCAGGCCGTGGCGCTGACCCGGATCGCCAAGGACATGGGTCTGTCCGGGCCCGCGCTCTACCGCTACTTCGCCAGCCGGGACGAGCTGCTCGGCGATCTCATCCGGGACGCGTACGACGATCTGGCACACGCCGTCACCCACGCCCGGGGCTTCGCCCCGACCGACGCCCGTACCGCGCTGCACACCCTCGCCGACGCCTTCCTGGACTGGGCGACCGCGCAGCCGCACCGCTATCTGCTGATCCAGGGGACGCCGGTGCCGGGCTATGCCGCGCCGCCGGCCACGCTGGAGCGGGCACGGGCCGCGCTCGGCCCCTTCCTCGCGGTCTTCGCCTCCGGTGTCCCCTCCGAGGCGTTTCGCCCGACGGTCGAGGAGATGGCCGGGTGGGTGCGGGAGGACGCCTCACTGGCCGCGTGGGTGGCGCAGCACACCGGGCACCCCGCGCACGACCCCCGGGCCGCGACGGCGCTCGCGGGCGCGGTGCTCACCTGGTCGCAGCTGCACGGCACGGTGAGCCTCGCGGTGTCGGGCCAGTACGGCGACATCGGCGACCGCACCAGGACCCTGCTCATGGCTCAGGCCGACGCGCTGGCGGACGCGTTCCGGCTCGCCTGATCCGTCCAACCGTCCCGTACCCGCCGAGAGTTGTTGCTTGTTCGACTAATCAAGGGAAAGACTCATTGCGGTCTCGTTCACCCTCGACTCCTTGACGCCCCATTCACCTCCCAGTTGACTGCCTGCCACCTCGGCCGCGAGGACGCGGCCATGTCAGGGAGGTCACTCGATGAACACCCGTATGCGTCGTGCCGCCGTGTCCGTCGGCGCCACCGCGATGGCCGTCTCCCTCGCCGCCTGCGGAAGCGCCAAGGAGTCCGGGGACGGCGCCAAGGACCCGGAGGCGAAGAAGGGCGGGGACATCAAGATCGGCCTGCTGCTCCCGGAGAACCAGACCGCGCGGTACGAGAAGTTCGACAAGCCGCTCATCGAGAAGATGGTGAAGGACCTCACGGCGGGCAAGGGCCAGGTGGTGTACGCGAACGCCAAGCAGGACGCGACGATCCAGACGCAGCAGGTCGACACGATGATCACCAACAAGGTCGACGCGTTGATCGTGGACGCGGTGGACTCGAAGGCGATCGCGGGTGCGGTGAAGAAGGCCAAGGACCGGGGGATCCCGGTCGTCGCCTTCGACCGGCTGGCCGAGGGTCCGATCGACGCGTACACCTCGTTCGACAACGAGCAGGTCGGCCACGTGCAGGGCAAGGCGCTGGTCGACGCGCTGGGCGCGAAGGCCAAGGACGGCCAGATCGTGATGATGAACGGCGCGATCACCGACCCCAACGCCGCGCTGTTCAAGAAGGGCGCGCACGCCGAGCTCGACGGCAAGGTGAACATCGGCAAGGAGTACGACACCAAGGAGTGGAAGCCGGAGAACGCCAACGCCAACATGGAGGGCGCGATCTCGGCCCTGGGCAAGGACAAGATCATCGGTGTCTACTCCGCCAACGACGGCATGGCGGGCGGCATCATCACGGCTCTGAAGGCCGCGGGCCTGCCCAAGCTCCCCCCGGTCACCGGCCAGGACGCCGAACTCGCGGGTGTGCAGCGCATCGTGATGGGCGAGCAGTTCATGAGCGTCTACAAGCCGTACGTCCAAGAGGGCCCGGTCGCCGCCCAGATGGCCGTCGCGCTGGCCAAGGGGCAGCCGCTGACGATGATCACCAAGGCCACGGTCGACTCCCCCACGAAGAAGGCCATCCCCTCCGTGATCATCCCGGTCGTCTCGCTCACCAAGGCCAACATCAAGGAGACGGTCGTCCGCGACGGCGTCTACTCGACCGCCGAGATCTGCACGGCCAACGTCAAGGACGCCTGTGAGGCGATGGGCCTGAAGTAACCGCGCGGATCTGCCGCAGCCGGGCCCGTCGGGACGGCCGGACGCGCCCGGGCCCGGCGCCTTCAGGAAAGCCGGGCTCTCAGTGCGCCTGGTCCAGCGACGTCGTGATCCTCCCCAGGAGCCGCTGGAGCGAGAGGACCTCCTCCACCGAGAGACCCGTGGCCGAAAGGATCTTCAGGGGCACGGGCAGCGCCCGCTCCCGCAGGTCCAGGCCCTCCTCAGTGAGGCGGACCGTCACCGAGCGCTCGTCCTCGGCGCTGCGCTCGCGGGCCACCAGCCCCGCCACCTCCAGCCGCTTGAGGAGCGGCGAGAGCGTGCCCGAGTCCAGCCGCAGCCGTTCGCCGATCACCTTGACGGGCTGCGGGCCGTGCTCCCACAGCACCAGCATCACCAGGTACTGCGGATAGGTGAGGCCGAGGTCCTTCAGCGCGTCCCGGTAGACCCCGCCGAAGGCGCGCGACGCGGCGTGCAGCGAGAAGCAGACCTGGTGGTCGAGGCGCAGGAGATCGACGTCGGACGCCAGGGGCGGGTGCGACGCGGCGGGGGTCGACGAAGAGCTCATGACACCCAGGGTAGCTTCTCGCCCATCATTGAGTTGCGCACAATTTAGTTGTGTGCAACTCTCTTCTTCAGACGGAGAGCGGACGCCGCTCACCACCGGACGGAAGACGAGGCATCCCATGGACGCGCTGTACACCGCCGCCGCCACCGCCAACGGGCGCGAGGGCCGGGCCGTGAGTTCGGACGGCCGGCTCGACCTGCCGCTGGCCATGCCTCCGGCGCTGGGCGGGAACGGCGAGGGCACCAACCCCGAGCAGCTCTTCGCCGCCGGATACGCGGCCTGCTTCGCCAGCGCCATGGGAGCGGTCGGCCGTCAGATGAAGCTGGACACCAAGGACGTCTCGGTCACCGCCGAGGTCTCCATCGGCAAGGACGACACCGGCTTCGGCCTCGCGGTCGTCATGCGCGTCGAGCTGCCGGACGAGCTCGCGGGCGAGACCGGCCGCCAGCTGGTGGAGGCCACCCACGCCTTCTGCCCGTACTCCAAGGCGACGCGCGGCAACATCGAGGTCGAGCTCGTCGTCGAGTAGGACCGCCTGCTGCACTGCACGAAGCCCGGTCGGGCGAGGAGCTCCTCGCCGGACCGGGCTTCGTCGTACGAGACGCGGGGGCGCTCAGCCTCCCGCCGCCTCCGCGCGAATGCGGTCGAACTGGGCCCCCATCGCCTCGGACAGCGCCTGGGCGCCGGACAGCGGGCGGACCATCACCGTGAAGTCGTCGATGCGGCCGTCCTCGTCGAAGTGGAGGAAGTCACAGCCGTTGACCTCCAGCTCGCCGACCTTGGCCGTGAAGACCAGCGCCTGGTCCCGGCCTTCGGCGTCGACGATCTCGCGCACATAGCGGAAGTCGGTGAAGACCCGGCTCACACCCCGCACGATCGCCGCCGTGATGGCCTTGCCCTGGTACGGCTTGAACGCCACCGGGCTGGTGAACACCACGTTCTCCGCGAGCAGTTCCTCGATCGCGGCGTGGTCGCCGGACTCCACCGCCTTGCGGAAGGCACTCGTCGCCATCAGCCATCCCCTCGCATCGCATACTCAATTTTTTGATTAGGTGCAGGAGACAGTAGCCACCTGCAAGGCCGCACGTCCAGACCTCACCCACCCCGTTCACGCCGCAGGGTCACTTTCCAGCCATGACACACAGTGACAGCCGGTTCACAGCTTGACGTGGGACCACCTGGGGCTCCTGAAATCCCTTGGCCGGAAAGCCACTTCCTTCAGCGGCCCGACGCATCGCCTCGCAGATGCTTTCCGGTCATTCCCTCGATACCTCACTGACATGTACGCGTCCCTCCTGCAACGCTGTGCTCGCACGTGGCACCCGCACCCCCCACCTCCCCCAGAAAGGGACGCTCGCGTGACCTCTCGTATAACCCGCTCTACGCGCGTCGCCGGCTCCGTCGCCGCCGCCGCACTGCTCGCCGCAGGCCTCACGGGCCTGGCCTCCGGATCCGCCGGCGCCTCCTCCCCCACGGCCGACGGCCCGTCCGCGCAGCCGCTCCGCCTCTCCGCCTCCCAGCGGGCCGAGCTGATCCGCGAGGCGAACTCCACCACCGCCAGGACCGCCGCCGAACTGGGCCTCGGCGCCCAGGAGAAGCTGGTCGTCCGCGATGTGGTCAAGGACGCCGACGGCACCGTCCACACCCGGTACGAGCGCACCTACGCCGGACTGCCGGTCCTCGGCGGCGACCTCGTCGTCCACGAGACCAAGGCGGGCAGGTCCGCGGGCGTGACCAAGGCGACCAGAGCCGCCATCAAGGTCGCCTCCACCACCCCCGCCCTCGGCACGGCCGCCGTCCAGCACAACGCGCTCGCCGCCGCCAAGAGCGCGGGCGCCCGGAACGCCACCGCCGACCAGGCCCCGCGCAAGGTGATCTGGGCCGCGACCGGCACCCCGGTGCTCGCCTACGAGACGGTCGTCGGCGGACTCCAGGACGACGGCACCCCGAGCCAGCTGCACGTCGTCACCGACGCCGCCACCGGCAAGAAGCTGTCCCAGTGGCAGGCCGTCAAGACCGGCACGGGCAACAGCGAGTACAGCGGCAAGGTGACCCTCGGCACCACCAAGTCCGGCTCCACGTTCCAGCTCAGCGACTCCGCCCGGGGCGCCCACAAGACGTACGACCTCAAGCACAAGACCAGCGGCAAGGGCACGCTCCTGACCGACGCGGACGACGTGTGGGGCAACGGTCTCGCCTCCAACGCCCAGACCGCGGCGGTCGACGCGCACTACGGCGCGGCGGTCACCTGGGACTTCTACAAGAACGTACTGGGCCGCAACGGCATCAAGAACGACGGCGTGGCGTCCTACAGCCGGGTCCACTACGGCAACGCGTACGTCAACGCGTTCTGGGACGACAGCTGCTTCTGCATGACGTACGGCGACGGGACCGGCAACGCCGCCCCGCTCACCTCGCTGGACGTGGCCGGGCACGAGATGTCGCACGGTCTGACGGCGGCCACCGCCAACCTGGAGTACAGCGGCGAGTCCGGCGGCCTCAACGAGGCTACCTCGGACATCCTCGGCACCGCGGTGGAGTTCTACGCCAACAACTCCTCGGACGTCGGTGACTACCTCATCGGCGAGAAGATCGACATCAACGGCGACGGCACCCCGCTGCGCTACATGGACAAGCCGAGCAAGGACGGCGGCTCCAAGGACAGCTGGTACTCCGGCCTCGGCACCCTCGACGTGCACTACTCGTCGGGCCCGGCCAACCACTTCTTCTATCTGCTCTCCGAGGGCAGCGGCGCCAAGACCATCAACGGCGTCAGCTACAACTCGCCCACCTCGAACGGCTCCACGGTCACCGGCATCGGCCGGGACAAGGCCGTGAAGATCTGGTACAAGGCGCTCACCACGTACATGACGTCGACGACCGACTACAAGGGCGCCCGCACCGCCACGCTCAGCGCGGCGAGCGCGCTCTACGGCGCGAGCAGCGCCGAGTACAAGGCGGTGAACGCGGCCTGGGCCGCGGTCAGCGTCAGCTGATCCGGCCGGACCGCGAAGAGGCGGGCGTCCACCCCGGGAGGGGGTGGGCGCCCGCCTCGCCGTATGTCAGAGGCTCGCGCCACGCAGCGGCGCGCCGCCGAGGAGGCTGCCGAGCACCTCGCGCGCGACCTGGAGGCCCGCCTGCTCGCGGGGCGTCAGGTCCGGGGACTCGTCGGAGGGGGCGGCGGCCGCGGTGCCCGCGGTGAGGCAGGCCGCGGCGGAGAGGGTGACGAGGGCGACAGCGAGACGACGGAGCATGGAGGGTCCCTTGGCTGGTGGACGGGCCGGCGTGTGCGGCTGATCGCGTACGACTCTCACCAACCCGGGGCGCCCGGCGCGGGAGGCGGGGCTGGCGGGTGCCCCGATCGGACGACCGGGCCGGCACCCCCGGCCGCCGAGTGGGTTCCCCCGCGATCCACCTGGCCAGGGGCTGAACCGGGGGTGAAGCGCAGGTGTGGGGAAGATCTCCTCCACGGCCGGGCGCCACGGGCGTACCCTCATGGCATGACTCTTCTCGTGATGCGCCGACACGTGGACTACGTGCGCGTCACCAGCATGAGCTGTCGCCCGCAGGACTGACCCTCGCGGCCTTCGCGGCCATGGCCCGGCCCGGCTCTCCGCCCGCCCCGGCCCCCGCCCCTTCTGCCAACGGTCCTGTCGCGGTCCCCCGGTTCTGGCGCACCCATACGCCGATCCGTCCCGGCCCGTCCTCCCGCCAGCCCCGGGAACAGGACCTCCGTACATCCCGGAACGGAATCGGAACCGCTCATGTCCAGCACCACCCTGCTTTCCACCTCCCTCCCCGTGGTCGACCTCGCGCAGGCCGACGACCCGGCCACCCGCGACGCCTTCCGCGAGGAGCTGCACCGAGCGGCCCGCGACACCGGGTTCTTCCACCTCGTGGGCCATGGCATCGACGACGCCGAGATCGCCCGGATACAGCGGCTGACCAGGGAGTTCTTCGCGCTGCCGGAGGCCGACCGGCTCGCCCTGAGCAATCTGCGCTCGCCGCACTTCCGGGGCTACACCCGCATCGGTCACGAGCTGACCGGCGGGCGTTCGGACTGGCGCGACCAGCTCGACGTCGGGGCCGAGCGGCCGGTGCCCGAGGTCGGGCCGGACGACCCGGCGTACCGCTGGCTGGAGGGGCCCAACCAGTGGCCCGACGCGCTGCCGGAGCTGCGCACCGCGGTGCTCGACTGGCAGGACCGTCTCGCGGCCGTCGCGCACCGGCTGCTCCAGGAGCTGCTCGCCTCGATCGGTGCCCCGGCCGACTTCTTCGACGCCGCCTTCGCCGACCGCCCGCATCTGCACACCAAGCTGATCCGCTACCCCGGCAGCGCCCCGGAGGGCGACGGCCAGGGCGTCGGCGCCCACAAGGACTACGGTTTCCTCACCCTGCTGCTCCAGGACTCCGTGGGCGGGCTCCAAGTCCGGCTCGGGGACGGCTTCGTGGATGTGCCGCCGCTGCCCGGCGCCTTCGTCGTCAACCTCGGCGAGCTGCTGGAGATCGCCACGGAGGGCTATCTCTCGGCGACCGACCACCGGGTGGTCTCGCCGCCCGGAGCGGTCGAGCGGTACTCGGTGCCGTTCTTCTACAACCCGCGCCTGGACGCCCGCGTCGAGACGGTCCCCGGCGACTATCTGGCCCACGCGCCGGGCGTGGCGCACAGCACGGACAACCCGCTGCACGCCGAGTACGGACGCAATGAGCTGAAGGGCTGGCTGCGCGCCCACCCGCAGGTGGCGCGGCTGCACCACCCGGAGCTGGTGGCCTGAGACCGAGCGGGCCCGAGACCGAGCGGGTCATCGGGGCGCCGTCCTCCCGCGCTTCGGCGGCGCCCCGGGGTGGAGCGGGGCCGTCTGCTCGGGGATAGACGGCCCGACTCCGATTCCAGCTTGCGCCGTACTTCCGGGAAATGCACGGGTTGTGCGACCACTTAAAGTGGCCAATTCGGCTGCCCCAGGGCGCCCTGTGGCGCGCGGTGTGCGTGATGCGGGCGTGGTCACGGGGCGTGACCGCATAAGCCGACGAGAGTGACCGCGATGGTCACGCCGACCAGGCACCGGCCATCGCGTTCACGACGAGCTCGGGCGGGGGGGGCGGCTACCGCGAGCGGCCTACCGCCCGGGTATGAGCCGCCCTCCACGGCTACCCCCGAAGTTCATACGGGTTCAATCCCACGGTGAATGCGGGGCGGTGGCCCGGATTCCTAGGGTGTTCCGCACACCGAGGACATGAGTCCTCGGGGGACCCTCAGGAAGGGAACGAGCCCATGAGCACGGTACGGGGGAAGGCGAAGTTCGCGTACGGCGCCGTCGTCGCGATGGCCGTCACCGGGATCGGCGTCCTGCCGGCGCACGCCGCGCCGGCCCACGCCAAGGCCGCACAGCAGCAGTCGGCGGTGTCGGCCACCGGCTCCACCGGCAAGGCCGCCGCGTCCCGCAGCTACACGTACCTCTCCTTCAAGATCAACCGCAAGGACACCTCCAACTCGCGGCTGAGCCTGGTGTACGTCCAGGTCGTCAACCCGGACAAGGTCCGCACGTACACCGTGAAGACCTGGCGCGCCGGGTCGGGGACGGGCAGCACCAACTCGTGCCTGAAGAACCGCGGTGTGCTGCCCAGCGGTGAGTACAAGATCCAGCAGTTCGAGGCCCACAAGGACGGCGGGCGGGGCGGCATCCATGGTCTCGCCTGGTACATCGGCGAGCACCGCTGCAAGCCGGGCGGTGTGAAGCGGGACGCGCTGTTCGTCCACAGCGAGATGCTGCCCAACGGCAAGCAGGGCTCCACCGAGCCCTACCGCTGGGACGGCAACAGCGACTACAAGTCGAACGGCTGCATAAAGCTCAAGCCGTCCGACGCCCGGGACCTGGCCGGCTTCCGGTCGAACTACCCGCACCCCGGCAAGCTGTACGTGTCCTGACCTGTGCACCGTTCCGGGCCCCCGTCGACCTGCGCCGGCGGGGGCCCGGCCGTGTCCTGGTCGCCCACGAACTCCTCGGCCCCGTACCGCACCGTCGCCTTGTTCCAGTCCACGCCCAGCTCGGCCACGAACTTCTTGGCGAGGGGGAGGTCGGCGAGCGGGGCGATCAGGATGAGGCGGCCGTCCTGGGCGGTGACCGAGCCGCCGCCGAGCTCGTCGCGGGCCTCGGGGTCGGCGAGCAGCGCGTCGTGCAGCTTGCGCGAGGTCACCCCGGTCGCCTCGATGTCGACCGCGTTGGTCTCGGGCGAGGTACGCGGAAGGTGGCGGAACGTCAGCACGGACTCCTGCTTGTACTGCTTGCGAATGACGTCCGCGAGGTGGTGCAGCCCGTTCTTGCTGACGCGGTTGACGTCGAACTCGCGCGAGCGCTCGTACGTCGCCTGCTTGAGGTCCGACGACCAGAAGACGCCGTCGAGCAGCGTCGAGCGGCCGGGCTTGGCGCCGTGGGTGCGGATGATGTTCCGCACCTCGCGGTCGAAGCGGACCAGCCGCGTCTTGAGCCGCGGGTCGGCGGGGTCGGTGATGGTGGCCGTGTTGTCGGTGGCGAAGATCTCGGCCGTCGCCGTGTGGCCCGCCCCAGCCGGGGACGGCGCCGAGGCCGCCGCCGTGCCCGCGCCCGTCACGCCCAGCGTCAGCGCGCCGACCGCCGCGAGGGTGCCCAACCGTCGATTCATTCCCGCAACTCCCTGGCCCGAGGCCCCCGTGGGCCGTGTGATGATGCGTCGGCCGACGCATCGGAGATCACGGTAAGGGGCGTGCGGGGGCGCACTCCGGGATATGTACGCGTATGGCCGATAACCGATGTCGTCGACCCACCCGCCCCCTGCGCCCCCCTAGAAGAACACCCCGCACCTCAGCAGCACGTTCGCGTACGGCCGTGCCTCTCCCGTCCGTACGACCAGCCGCGCCCCCGCCGACAGGGTCTTCAGCTCGTCGTGCGCGACCAGTTCGAGCCCTGGGAAGTGCGCGGCCAGCAGCCGTGCGGCCGACGGGTTCGCCTCGCGCACCTCTCGCGCGGCCGTCGCGGCCTCCACCACCAGCTCGGCGAGGAGCCCGTCGAGCACCTCCGCGAACGAGGGCACCCCGGCCCGGAAAGCCAGGTCGACCACGCGAGGGCCGGGCGGGATGGGCATGCCCGCGTCGCACACGAGGACCCCGTCGCCGTGACCCAACTCGGCCAGCGCACCCGACAGATGGCGGTTGAGGATGCCGTTCTTCTTCACCGGGCGAAGACCTCGTCGGCGGTGGGGAAGGAGTCCTGCGCGCCCTGCCGGGTGACGGCGGCCGCGCCGACCCGGGCGGCGAAGGCGGCGGCTTGCGCCAGGCTCTCGCGCAGGCTGAGGCGCCAGGCGAGCGCGGCGGTGAAGGCGTCGCCCGCGCCGGTCGTGTCCACCGCGTCGACCCGCGGGCTCTCCACCCGTACGGACGAGGTCGTGCTGCCCTCCGCGACCAGGGCGCCCGCCGCGCCCAGCGTGATCACCACCGAGCGCGGGCCGCGCAGCAGCAGCGCCCGCGCCCAGTCCTCGGGGGCCGGGCCCGCCGAGTCGCCCAGCAGGAAGCGGGCCTCGTGCTCGTTGACGATCAGCGGGTCGCAGGCCGCGAGCACCTCGGCGGGCAGCGGGCCGGCGGGCGAGGGGTTGAGGACGAACCGGCTGTCGAACGCGAGGCTGCGGACGGTCTCGACCACCGTCTCCAGCGGGATCTCCAGCTGCGCGGAGACCACCCGCGAGGCCTGGAAGAGGCTGGCAGCGGCGCGTACGTCCTGCGGGGTGAGGCGGGCGTTGGCGCCCGGCGAGACCACGATGCTGTTGTCCCCGGACGGGTCCACCGTGATCAGTGCGACCCCGGTGGGCGCCCCGCCGACGAGCATGCCGACGGTGTCGACACCGGCCGCCCGCTGGGAGTCGAGCAGCAGCCGCCCGTAACCGTCGTCGCCGACACGGGCAAGCAGCGCGGCGCGCGCCCCGAGCCGGGCGGCTGCCACGGCCTGGTTGGCGCCCTTGCCGCCCGGGTGGACCGCCAGGTCCGAGCCGAGGACCGTCTCGCCGGGACCGGGGCGCCGCTCGACGCCGATGACGAGGTCGGCGTTGGCGGACCCGACGACCAGGAGGTCGTAGTCGTACATCCCTGTCCTGCTTTCGCTGAGTGGCGGGTGGGCGTCCGTCATGAGAAGTCGGCGGCGTTCTGCCGGGTGACGACCTTGACCGGGACCTTCACCATGTTGTCGACCGTGTCGCCGCCCGCCGCCCGCACCGCGTTGCGCACCGCGATACGGCCGAGTTCGGCGGGCTGCTGCGCGACCGACGCGTACAGCGTGCCCGCCGCGACCGCCTTCAGGCCATCGGGTGTGCCGTCGAAGCCGACCACGGCGACCGAGGTGCCCGCCTTCTGCCCCAGCGCCTTGGCCGCGCCGAGCGCCATCTCGTCGTTCTCGGCGAAGACGCCGGTCACCTCGGGGTGGGACTGGAGCAGGTTGGTCATGACGTCGAGGCCCTTGGTGCGGTCGAAGTCGGCGGGCTGACGGGCGACCACGGTGATGCCGGGGTAGGCCTTGATGCCCTCGGCGAAGCCCTGGCCGCGCTCGCGGCTGGCGGAGGTGCCCGCGGTGCCCTGGAGGACGACGATCCTGCCCTTGCCGCCGAGCTTGTCCGCGAGGGTCTTCGCGGCGAGGCGGCCGCCCGCCACGTTGTCGGAGGCGACGAGGGTGGCGGTCTCGGCCTTGTTGACGCCCCGGTCGGCGGCGACCACCGGGATGTCCGCCTTGCCGGCGCCGCGCACCGACGGCCCCACGGCGTCCGAGTCGACGGGGTTGACGATGATCGCCTTCACTCCGGACCCGGTGAAGTTCTGGATCTGGTTGGCCTGTTGGGAGGCGTCGTTCTGGGCGTCGGTGACGGTCAGGTCGATGCCCGCCGCCTTCGCCTCGGCCTTGGCCCCGGCCGCCATCTGCACGAAGAACGGGTTGTTGAGGGTGGAGAGCGACATGCCCACCTTGGTGGACGAGCCGGACGAGCCGGTGTTCACGAACGAGAGGGCTCCCAGGACCGCCGCCAGGGCGACGGCGGCGAGCGCGAGTCCGGCCGCGCTCCGCTTGCCGCCGGACCCGGGCGCGCTCCCGGCGCCGGGCGCCGCCGTCCCGGCGCGGCGCCGTGCCGTGTCGAGCAGCACCGCGAGCGCGATGACGGCGCCGATGACGACCTGCTGCCAGAACGCCGACACCGACAGCAGGTTGAGGCCGTTGCGCAGCACCGCGAGGATCAGCGCCCCGATGAGGGTGCCGGACGCCTTGCCGACGCCGCCGGACAGGCTGGCGCCGCCGATGACGACGGCCGCGATCGCGTCGAGCTCGTACCCCTGGGCGGCCTGCGGCTGCGCGGAGACCAGCCGGGAGGCGAGCACGATGCCCGCGACGGCGGCGAAGAGGCCGGAGAGCGCGTAGATCGCGATCTTCTGCTGCTTGACCCGCAGCCCGGAGAGCCGGGCCGCCTCCTCGTTGCCGCCGATCGCGTACATCGCGCGTCCGATGTACGTACGGGACAGGATCAGGGCCGTGAGCAGCCCCATCGCCACCATCACGAGCACCGGGACCGGCAGGTGCCCGCCGAGGGTGTCGCCCACCCGGGAGACGGACTCGGGGAAGGCGATCGGGCTGCCCTGCGAGATGACCAGCGACAGGCCCCGGCCGACCGACAGCATGGCCAGGGTGGCGATGAACGGGGGGAGCCTGCCGTACGAGACGAGGGCGCCGTTGACGACGCCGCAGGCCAGGCCCGTGCCGATGGCGAGGACGACCGCGAGCCAGACCGGCAGGCCCTGCTTTGTCGCGGACCAGGCGAGCACGGTCGCGCTCAGGGCCGCCACGGAACCGACGGACAGGTCGATGCCGGCCGAGACGATGACGAAGGTGACGCCGAAGGCCAGGATCGCGGTGACGGCGGCCTGGACGCCGACGTTGAGCAGGTTCTGCGTGGTCAGGAAGTCACCGGAGAGCAGCGACATCGCCACCGCCAGGACCACCAGGGCGGTCAGGGCGCCGTTGTCGAGCAGCAGTCGGCGCACGGCCCGGGCGCCGCTCGCGCCCGTGGTGCTCTGGAGCGTGTCAGTGGCCACGGGAGCCCTCCTCCTGGTGCGGTGCCGGGGCGGCGGGGGCCGTGCCGACGGCGAGTTCCATGACGGCCTCCTGGGTGGCGCTCTCGGCCGGGAGTTCACCGGCGATCCGGCCCTGGGCCATGACGAGCACCCGGTCGCTCATGCCGAGGACCTCGGGCAGATCGCTGGAGATCATGAGGACGGCGTGGCCGGAGGCGGTCAGTTCGTTGATGAGGCGGTAGATCTCGACCTTGGCGCCGACGTCGATGCCCCGGGTCGGCTCGTCGAGGATGAGCACCTTCGTCTCGGCCAGCAGCCACTTGCCGATGACGACCTTCTGCTGGTTGCCGCCGGAGAGGGTGCGCACCTGCTGGCCGAGCCCGGCCATCCGTACGCCCAGCTCGCCGGCGATCCGCGCGGCGGCGGCGCGTTGGCCCCTGCGGTCCACGAGCCCGGCGCGGGTGGCCGAGCGCAGGGTGACCAGGCCGAGGTTCTCCTGTACGGAGGCGTCCAGGACGAGCCCCTGGCCCTTGCGGTCCTCGGGGACGAGGCCGATCCCGGCGCCCATGGCGGCGTTCACGTCGTGCCGGGGCAACCGTGCGCCCAGCACCTCCACGGTTCCGCTGTCGTAGCGGTCGGCGCCGAACACGGCCCGGGCGACCTCGGTGCGGCCCGCGCCGACCAGCCCCGCCAGGCCGACGACCTCACCGGCGCGGACCTCGAAGCCCACGTCGCGGAAGACGCCGTCGCGGGTGAGCCCGCGCACCGAGAGCAACGGGGGTCCGATGTCCGGGCGTTCGCGCGGGTACTGCTGGTCGATGTCGCGCCCCACCATCAGCCGCACGAGTTCGTCCTCGGGGGTGGTGGCGGGCACCTGGCCGACGCTGCGGCCGTCGCGCAGTACGGTGACGCGGTCGCCGAGGGCCGCGATCTCCTCGAGGTGGTGGGTGATGAAGACGATCCCCACGCCCTCGGCCCGCAGCGAGCACACGATCGTGAAGAGCTTGTCGACCTCCTCGGAGGTGAGGACGGCGGTGGGCTCGTCCATGATGAGGACGCGGGCGTCGAGGCTGAGCGCCTTGGCGATCTCCACCATCTGGAGCCGGGCGATGCCCAGTTCGCGTACGCGCGCGTGGGGCGGCACGTCGACGCCGACCCGCTCCAGGAGCACGGCGGCGTCCGCCTCCATCTTCTTGCGGTCGATCATCCCGAAGCGGCGCGGCTGGCGGCCCAGGAAGATGTTCTCCGCGACCGAGAGGTCGGGGACGAGGGTGAACTCCTGGTGGATGGTGGCGATGCCGAGCCGTTCGGCGTCCTGGGCGCCGTGG
Source organism: Streptomyces crystallinus (assembly GCF_039521265.1). Taxonomy (NCBI): domain Bacteria; kingdom Bacillati; phylum Actinomycetota; class Actinomycetes; order Kitasatosporales; family Streptomycetaceae; genus Streptomyces; species Streptomyces crystallinus. The sequence continues at coordinate 742,780 of NZ_BAAACA010000014.1, forward strand.
ACGCGCACCTCGCGCCCGTCGACCAGGACGCGGCCCGCGTCGGGGCGGTGGACGCCGGAGAGCACCTTGATGAGGGTGCTCTTGCCCGCCCCGTTCTCACCGAGCAGGACGTGCACCTCGCCCCGGCGCAGGGTGAGGTCGACGCCGTCGAGGGCGAGCACACCGGGGAAGGCCTTGCGTATGCCTTCGACGCGCAGCAGGTCGTCGGTGGCGCTCACGGGGTGCTCCCGGGGGTCGGGGCGGCCTCGCCGCAGGAGCTGCGGACGACCAGGCGCGCGGGCAGGGTGACGGACTGCGGGGGCCGTCCCTCGATCCGGTCGACGAGGGCGCGCACGGCGGCCCGGCCCAGTTCGCCGGTGGGCTGGGCGATCGCGGTGATCGGCGGGTCGGTGTGGACGAACCACGGGATGTCGTCGAAGGCGGCGAGCCCGATGTCGTGCGGCACCCGCAGACCGTGCGCGCGGATCGCGTCGAGCGCGCCGAGCGCCATCAGGTTGTCCGCGGCGAAGACGACCTCGGGCGGCTCGGGGAGCGCCAGGAAGCGCTCGGTGCTGCGGCGGCCGCTGTCGGCCTGGAAGTCGCCGTGGCCGATGTAGGCCTCGGGCAGCGCGAGCCGGTGCTCGCGCAGGGCCTCGCGGAAGGCCTCGACGCGCTCGCTGCCGGTGGTGGTGGCGGCCGGGCCCGCGATGATCGCGAGCCTGCGGTGGCCCAGGGCGTGCAGATGCGCGACGAGGTCGCGGACGGCGGCGCGGCCGTCGGCCCGGACGACGGGGACGTCCACGCCGGGGATCCAGCGGTCGACGAAGACCATGGGGGTGCCGGCGCGGGCCGCGTCCAGCATCAGCGGGGAGCCGCCGTCGGTGGGCGAGACGAGCAGGCCGTCGATCCTGCGGTCGAGGAGCGTGCGGACGTGGTGGTCCTGGAGGTCGGGTTGTTCGTCGGCGTTGCCGATGATGACGCTGTAGCCGAGCGCGCGGGCCTCCTCCTCGACGGAGCGGGCGAGTTCGGTGAAGTACGGGTTGAGCACGTCGCTGATGACCAGGCCCAGGGTGCGGGTCTGGTCGGTGCGCAGCGACCTGGCCACGGCGTTGGGCCGGTAGCCGAGCCCGTCGACGGCGGCGAGGACGCGGGCGCGCGCCTCGGGGCTGACGGACGGGTGGCTGTTGAGGACGCGGGAGACCGTGGCGACGGACACGCCCGCGCGGGCCGCCACGTCCTTGATGCTGGCCATGCGCCGGACCACCTCCTTGCGAGCCCGTGCTGCTCCTGAGCCCGTGGAATCGATTACACGGAGGATTGGAATCGATTACAGGCCCCTGGGCAAGCCCCCGCCTCCGCTCCGAGATCCGATCGTGATGAACGCCGACCCGGACGAACGGCACGGCGGACGGCCGGCGGCGGCTCGGCGGCGGGCTTCCGCCGGCACCGGTGTCGGACATCACATACGACCGCGCCCACCCGTGACTGGCGGCAGCCGCCTTCGGGCGCAGCTCCCCCAGCCTCCCTACTGGTCAATAGATTTGACGGCCCATCAGGCCGTGGCCGCCCCCGTCGGCGAGGGCCCGTGCACGCCCGCGCGCGGCGCGGCCCGGGGCGGCCGGTTCACATCGGTCCCATTTGGCCACTGCACCGATTCGATCTCGCCATGTACCGTTCAAATGCGCGTCGGCCGGCAGCCTCCCAACTGCCGTTCTACGCGCGCAGACTGGGCGCCCGCACCGCCTCTCCCCCACCCCTCATGGAGGTAGCAGGATGCTCCGAACCCGGAGTTCCGCAAGGTCACGGCAGAGACTCACGACCGCACTCGCCGTGTTCGGCATACTCGGCGGCGGCACCGCCGCACTGGCCGTCACCGCTCCCCCGGCCGCCGCGGCCACCACCCCGCACCGCGTGCTCTTCGACAACTCGAAGGCCGAGACCGCGGGCAACGCCGACTGGATCATCGGAACCAGCCAGCCGGACCCGCTGGGCCAGAAGGCCGCTCCCACGGCGGAGAAGGACTGGACCGGGGCCCTGTCGGCCTGGGGCGTCGCCCTCCAGAAGACCGGCGACTACTCGCTCAAGACGCTGCCGTCCGGCAACACGATCACCTACGGCACCTCCTCGGCGCTGGACCTCCAGAACTTCGACACGTTCGTGCTGCCCGAGCCGAACGTACTGCTCTCCGCGTCCGAGAAGACCGCCGTGATGAAGTTCGTCCAGAACGGCGGAGGTCTGTTCATGATCTCCGACCACACCGGCTCGGACCGCAACAACGACGGCGCGGACGCGGTGAAGGTCCTCAACGACCTGATGACCGACAACAGCGTGGACAGCACCGACCCGTTCGGTTTCTCCATCGACTCGCTGAACATCGCCACCGACAACCCGAAGGCCGTCGCGAACACCACGGACCCGGTGCTCAACGGCCCCTTCGGCAAGGTCACCGGCAGCATCATCCGCAACGGCACGACCGCCACGCTCAAGCCCGCGGACAACCCGGCCGTCAAGGGCCTGGTGTACCGCACGGGCTCGTCCGGCAACACCGGCGCGTTCTTCGCGACCAGCACCTTCGGCAGCGGCCGGGTGGCGTTCTGGGGCGACAGCTCGCCCATCGACGACGGCACCGGCCAGTCGGGCAACAACCTCTTCGACGGGTGGGACGACCCGGCCGGCACGGACGCGGCCCTCGCCCTCAACGGCACCCAGTGGCTCTCCGGCGCCACGGGGTCGACCGGTGGCGGAGGCGGCGGGGGCGGCGGCACCTGCACCGCGGCCCAGCTGCTCGCCAACCCCGGCTTCGAGTCCGGCGCCACGGCGTGGTCGGGCACCAGCGGTGTCATCACCACCGACTCCGGCGAGCCCGCGCGCACCGGCTCGTACAAGGCGTGGCTGAGCGGCTACGGCTCCGCGCACACCGACACGCTCTCCCAGACGGTGACGGTCCCGGCGGGCTGCACCAGCGCCAAGCTCAGCTTCTACCTGCACGTCGACACCGCCGAGACGACCACCACGACGGCGTACGACACCCTCAAGGCGCAGGTGCTCGACGGCAGCGGAGCGGTGCTGTCCACCCTCGCCACGTACTCCAACCTCGACGCGGCCGGCGGCTACACCCAGCGGACCCTCGACCTCGGCGGATACGCCGGGCAGACGGTCACGGTGAGGTTCACCGGCACCGAGGGCTCCCAGCTTCAGACGTCGTTCGTCATCGACGACACGGCGCTCGACGTGAGCTGAGGGACCGACCCGGAAACAGGCTCAGGCCGACGAGGCACGCCGACTGCCGCCCACCCGCCGCCGGGTGGGCGGCAGTCGGCGTGCCCGGGGACGGCCGTCGTCATGGCTCTTGTCTTGTGGGGCGCCGCTCACTACCTTCCGGTAGCCACATCGCACCGTGATTGTCAGGCCTCCCCCACAAGATCATCCGGAGTGACGATGTCCGTGTACCGCACCCTCGGCTCCCTGGCGGCCGTGGTGACCCTGGCCGTCGCCGGGTCCACCACGACCGCGACCGCCTCCCTGCCGTCGCCGGGCTCCGGCGCCGCGCCGCTGCGGGAGGTGATGTTCGTGGGCAACAACTGGGACGGCACCGCCGACGTCGTGAAGTCCAGCGGCGACCTGGCCCGCATCGGCCGGGTCAACGTCATCCCGGACAAGGACCAGCGCCTCACCGAGATCTATCTCAACCCGATCAAACTGGCCTATTTCCTCGGCATCAGACAGGGCCCCGGCGAGGGCCACGACCAGTTCGTCGACGACATGTACTCCACCCCCGACGGCTCCTCCGTGGTGGTCTCCCGGCCCAGCTTCGCCGACGTGGTGTCCATCGACCTGGCCACCGGACGTGTCAACTGGCGCTTCCCGGTGTCGGGTTACCGCTCGGACCACATGGCGGTCTCCCCGGACGGCACCCGGGTCGCCGTCTCCGCCTCCACCTCGAACACCGTGCACGTCCTGGACATCGCGACCGGGCGCCAGCTCGGCTCGTTCGCGACCGGCGACAAACCCCATGAGAACGTCTTCACCGACGGCGGCGAGTACCTGTGGAACATGGCGATCGGCGAGGTGCACACGGCCCTCGACGACCCGGCGTGGGACTGGACGAAGGGCGACCGGCACATCACGGTCGTGGACGCGCACACCTTCAAGCCCGTCAAGGTCATCGACATGCGCGACCGACTCGACGCGTTCGGCCGAAAGGACCTCTCCGACGCCGTCCGGCCCGTGGTCTTCACCCCCGACGAGTCGAAGCTGTACTTCCAGGTGTCGTTCTTCAACGGCTTCCTCGAGTACGACATCGCCGCCGACCGGATCACCCGCGCCAAGACCCTCCCCAAGAACCCCGCGACTAGCGAGGACCGCACCACCTGGGTCAACGACTCGCGCCACCACGGCCTGTCGATCAGCCCCGACGGCGGCAAGCTCTGCGTCGCCGGGACCATGGACGACTACGCCACGGTCGTGGACCGCGCCACCTTGCGGGAAGGGCCGCTGGTTCCCGCCTCCAAGCCGTACTGGGCGACCGTCAGCGGTGACGGCACGTCCTGTGTCATCTCCGAGAGCGGGGCGGACCGGATCACCGCGATCGACTTCGCGACCGGGCGCAAGACGGTGTCCGTCGCGGTCGGCGACCATCCGCAGCGGGTGCGCCTCGGCCATGTCGCCGCCGACTGGACCGGCCCGGCGGCGCACAACTAGACGGGCCGATCCGGGCGTTTACCGCCATATCCGCAGGAACCGCCGTCCGTACCGTGTGATCACCAGCACACCGTACGGACGGCGCAACCATGTTGGCCGTCCGCACATCTGGACCAGTGGCACGATCAGGGGAACGCGACGGACACCCGGCCTGGTCACCCCGCGTTCTCCTGCCTCGGAACGATTGTTAAATCTGAGTTCCGAATGTACGCAAGCCGAACAAACGTCTTTACATGCGCATGTCAGGCATAGCAGTGTTCGGTCGGGACCACACGGTCCCCGCGGTGCCGGAGCGCACCGTGCGTACGGGCGGTTGTAGCCGGCCGCCCCCGCACCACATAAGGACCCTCCATAGTGCGTACACCCCACATACGCAGACTGGCGATCGCGCTGGCCGTCACCACGGCCGCGACCATCACGGCAGGGGGCGTGGGCACCGCCTTCGCGACCTCCGCCTCGACCGGAACCGCCTCGGTCGCCTCTGTCAAGGCCGCCAAGTCGGTCGTGGACGCGGCGCGCGCCGCCGCCTTCGCGCACGCCTCCGCCACGGGTGTCTCCAAGGACGACACCCTGACGGCCACCGACACCCTGATCGACCCGGACGGCAAGCAGCACGTCCGGTTCGTCCGCGCCCACAAGGGCCTGCCGGTCCTCGGCGGCGACCTGGTCGTGCACCTCGACGCCAAGTCGACGTACCTCGACGTGACCCGCGCGTCCCGCCACGAGGTCACCGTCGCCGCCAAGGCGCCGAAGCTGACGGCCGAGCAGGCCAAGGCGAAGGCCGCCTCGCGGGCCAAGGGCGACGCCGGCGCCGCCGAGCTCGTCGTCGACGCGCGCGCCGGGCGCACCACGCTCGCCTACCAGATCAAGGTGAGCAACAGCAGGACCACCGAGGCGGGCGGCGTCCGTACGGTCGTCATCGACGCCACCACGGGCGCCGTGCTCACCGACATTCCGGCGGCGGACACCTTCATCTCGCCGAGCCTCAGGGCCAAGCTGCGCCAGAGCGGCCAGAAGGCCACTCCGCGCACGGGCGCCACCGCCTCCGGCGCCGCCGCCGCGGCGTCCGGGGCCCGGCCGTTCAACCCGCCGAGGGCCGCGGGCATCCCCTCGGTCGGCTCCGGCGCGTCGATCTTCGTCGGCCAGGTGCCGCTGAACACCCTGAAGACCGGCACCAGCTCGTACCTGCTCAAGGACGCCACCCGCGGCAACACGGAGACCCGTGACGCGGGCGGCCGTGAGCTGGAGAAGTTCTCCCTGGGCAAGGCGTTCACCAGCACCAGCAACAACTGGGGCAACGGCGCTGTGAGCAACCGCCAGTCGGCCGCGGTGGACGCCCAGTACGGCATCGTCAGCACCCTCGACTTCTACAAGAAGGTGCTGAACCGCAACGGCGTCAAGAACGACGGCGCCGGCGCCCACGCGATGGTGCACTTCGGCAGTAACGTGGGCAACGCCTTCTGGTACTCCGAGTGCGGCTGCATGCTCTACGGCGACGGTGACGGCCAGGACTTCACCCAGCCGCTGGTCGTGCTCGACGTCACGGGCCACGAGCTCACCCACGGCGTCGTCGACGCCACGGCCAACCTCCAGCCCACCCGGGTGGACGAGCAGGGCAACCAGTTCGGCGAGCCGGGCTCGCTCAACGAGTCGCTGGCGGACATCTTCGGCAGCAACGTCGAGTTCCAGACCAACAACCCCGCCAACCCGCCGAACTACCTGATCGGCGAGAAGCTGGGCCTGGCGCAGCAGTTCCTGCGCCGCCTGGACAGGCCCTCGCTCGACAAGCTCGAGCGCACGGTCGACTACTGGTCGCCGGCCTCGTACGACGCCGAGGTGCACGGCGGTTCCGGTGTCTCCTCGCACGCTTACTACCTGCTCGCCGAGGGCAGCGGCAAGAAGACCATCGGCAAGGTCGACTACGACTCGCCGACGTACGACGGCTCGACCGTGACCGGCATCGGCCGGGACAAGGCGACGCAGATCTTCTACCGCGCCCTGACCCGCTACATGGTCTCCAGCACCGACTTCCACGGCGCCCGTACGGCGACGCTGAAGGCGGCGAGCGACCTGTACGGCGCGAACAGCGCCGAGTACAAGACGGTCGACAAGGCCTGGGCCGCGGTCAACGTCACCGTGGCGAACACGCCGAAGCGCTGACACCCGGCGCGGTTTCCAGGAGGCGCCCCCGCGGGATCCGCGGCGGCGCCTTCGGCGTCGGTCGAGCAGATCTTGAGCGACACGTGCGGGTGCGTCAACGGGTGAGGGCGCCGACCCGGCCCCTTCACCCGCCGGCGGTCGCCTCGCGCACCGACAGAGGGGTGGCGATGTCCTCCAGTGCCTTGCCCTCGGCGTCGACCGCGAAGAACGCCGCCACCAGGCCGGCCACCGTCATCAGCGCGGCGCCCACGCAGAACGCCACGACCGCGTCGGCGACCACGCCGCTGGAGGTCAGACCGGAGAAGACCAGCGGCCCGGAGATACCGCCCGCCGCCGTACCGATGGCGTAGAAGAACGCGATCGCCATCGCGCGCGTCTCCATCGGGAAGATCTCACTCACCGTCAGATACGCCGAACTGGCTCCCGCCGATGCGAAGAACAGCACCACGCACCAGCACGCGGTCATGGTGGTCGCGGTCAGCCACCCCTGGCTGAAGAACCAGGCGGTGACGAAGAGCAGCGAGCCGGAGAGCAGATACGTCCCGGCGATCATCACCTTGCGTCCGACGGTGTCGAAGAACCGGCCGAGCAGCAGCGGCCCGAGGAAGTTCCCGAAGGCCACGACGGCGAAGAAGTAGCCCGTCGCCCCGCTGGAGACATCGAAGAACTTCACCAGGATCGAGCTGAAACCGAAGGTGATGGCGTTGTAGAGGAAGGCCTGTCCGATGAAGAGGGCGAAACCCAGCACGGCGCGCTTGGGGTAGGAGCGGAAGAGGGTCCTGGCGATCTCGACGAACCCGACGCTCTCGCGCTGCTCGATGGTGATGGGGCGGCCCGGCGCGGGCAGCGGTTCGCCCTTCTCCTCCTCGACCTGCCGCTCCACGTCGTCGACGAGCCCCTCCGCGCCCTCCTCGTGACCGTGGATGAACATCCAGCGCGGGCTCTCCGGCACATGGCGCCGCACCACCAGGATGACGAGCCCGAGCACCACACCGAGGGCGAAGGTGAGCCGCCAGCCGAGGTCCTTGGGGAAGATGGCGGTGTTCAGGGCGAGTACGGACAGCAGCGCGCCGCCCATCGCGCCGAGCCAGTAGCTGCCGTTGATGATCAGGTCCACCCGGCCGCGGTACTTGCTGGGGATGAGCTCGTCGATGGCGGAGTTGATGGCCGCGTACTCGCCGCCGATGCCGAAGCCCGTCAGGAAGCGGAAGAGGAAGAACCACCAGGCGGAGAAGGACAGCGCGGTCATGGCGGTGGCCGCCAGATAGACGGCGAGGGTGATCAGGAAGAGCTTCTTGCGGCCGTAGCGGTCGGTGAGCCAGCCGAAGAACAGCGCGCCGGAGCAGGCCCCGGCCACATACAGCGCGGCGCCCACTCCGGTGACCTGGGCGTCGGTGATGGCCAGCCCGCTGCCGTCCTCGGAGAGGCGGCTGGCGATGTTGCCGACGACGGTGACTTCGAGGCCGTCGAGGATCCAGACGGTGCCGAGCCCGATGACGATCATCCAGTGCCAGCGCGACCACGGCAGCCGGTCCAGCCGCGCGGGCACCTCGGTGGTGATGGTCCGGCCTCGCGCCGCGCTGTCGGTCGTCGCACCGTCCATCCGTGCCTCCTGACTGCCACGGGCCGCTGAGCGCCCGGGATACCGGACGTGTCCGCCACGGGTACCCGAAGATCATCGCGACTAACCGCGCTCGCGCCGCCCGTACCCGTTCGTGTGGAGCACTTCGCGCGGCCGTCCGGCGGTGTGCGTCGGCCCGTCCGCGCGCCGCTCAGCCGCGCAGCGGCCGGGCGTACGTGACGTACTCGCGGTGGGCCGCGAAGCCCAGCCGTTCGTACAGGCCCAGCGCGCCGGACGGGTTGGCGGTGTCGACGGTCAGCGAGGCGGTGTCGTAGCCGTGGGTGAGGGCCGCGTCGAGGGTGGCGGCCATCAGGGCGGGGGCCGCGCCGAGGCCCCGGTGCGAGCGGCGGGTGGCGAGATAGCCGATGTGGCAGTCGCGGGACCCCTCGGCCGCGGTGTCCGCGTCGTACTCCTCGGCGATGAGGTACGCCACCACCTCGTCGCCGTCCAGGAGCAGCCGCGACAGGGCCGGGCGGAACGAGCGGGCGCCCACCACCCAGGTCCGCCAGTCCGTCGCGTCCATCGCGGTGAAGTCCCAGTGGTCCCGGAAGGCGTCGTTGTGGGCCAGCCGGGTGGCCTCCTCGTAGGCGCTCTCGAACGGCACCAGCCGCAGCCCCTGCGGCACGCCCCCGGTCACCGGGCGGCCCGTGGTGAGCGGATGGGTCATCTCGAACCACCACCGGCAGGCGGTGAACCCGCCGCTCGACGCCAGCGCCTCCAGGTTCGCGTCGCGGGACTTGCCGTTGATCAACAGCTCGCCCGGCAGCCGCGCGAAGCCCTCCGCGTGCAGCGCGCGGGCCCGCGCGTCCATCCAGGAGACCAGATGGCGGCCGAGCCCCTGGCGCCGCCACTCGGGGCGGACCGCCGCGTCGCTCCGGAAGCGGGCCGCGTCCACGGCGCCGTCCGGGGTGTGCACCACGGCGTACGCGACCATCCGCGCACCGTCCCACAGCGTCAGCGTGTCCCGCCCGAGGTCCAGCTTGGGGTTCTCCAGCTCCTCGGCGAGGTCGTCCGCGTCGACGTGGTGGCCGGTCCGGTCGGCCCGCTCGGCGTCCGCGCGCAGGTCCAGCCAGGCGGGCACGTCGGCCTTGCCCATCGGCCGCGTCAGGAACCCCCCGGGGGCGAGGTGCGACGTGGTGTTCACCGCTCCATGGTCGGCCGTGCGCACGACCTGTGCCCGCTGGCCCGTCCGGGTGGAGTACGCGGGGACTCGGCGCCCCCTCACCGTGGCGGATGACAGCGCCTGTCAACGTAGGGCCGCGTGTCCACGCCGCGTCCCGCGCCCCCTTCGCACCCTGTCCGCCGCACCCTGCTGCGCGCCGCCGTGGCCGGCGGGCTCACCGCGCTCACGGCGCCGAAGGCCCACGCGGCCGCTTCCGCGCCCCGGCCCTCCGGGGTGCCGGGGACCCAGATCCTCGCCTGTGACCAGGCGTCCCAGTCGGTGCTCCTGCTCGACGCGACCAGCGCTTACTGGCGGGCCGGGCAGAGCGACCGGACGGCGCGGGCCGCCGACCTGCTGCCGCTCTGGTCCTGGACACCCGTGAACGACCCCGGGCTCGCGGACCTGGATCCGAGGAGCGCCTGGCTGAACGTCAGCGAGGCCAAGGCCCGGTCCACCGCTTCCGGCACGCTCCTGCTGACCTGCGCCTCCGGCGGGTTCGTGGCGGCGGTGCGGCGCGAGGACGGGGCGGTGTACTGGGCGACGGCGCTGCCCGCCTGGACCAACCCGCACACCGTGGAGCTGCTGCCGGACGGCAATATCGCGGTGGCGGCGAGCACCGGCGGTTTCGTCCGCGTCTACACCGCCTCGCAGGGCGTGCGCTCCGGCGTGCACGCCTCGTTCACGCTGCCCGGCGCGCACGGGCTGCTGTGGGACAAGGGCAGCGGGCTGCTGTGGGCGCTGGGCGAGCGGCTGCTGGTGGGCCTGGCGGTGGAGGGCGGCGCCGCGAGCCCCCGGCTGACGGCGGCCCGCACGGTCACGCTGCCCGAGCCCGGCGGCCACGACCTGGCGCGGGCGCTCGGCGCGGAATCCCAGCTGTGGCTGTCGACGAGCGTCCATGTGCGCCGGTACGCCGTCGGCACCGGCGCGTTCGTCCCGTACCCGGACCAGGCCGCTGTCGACCGGGCCTCGGTCAAGAGCGTCAGCCAGAACCCCGTGACCGGGCAGCTGCTGACGGTGAGCCCCGAGCCGGGCTCCCCCTGCCCCTGGTGCACCTCGCGCATCAGCTTCCACGGCCCGGGCGGCGAGGAGGAGCTGAAGGGGTCGAGCCTGTACAAGGCGCGCTGGTGGACGGCCGACGCGCCGTGACGTCCGGCCGCCGGGGGAAAGCGGCCGGACGCCCGTGCGGCGGTCAGGGCGCGTTCACTGCCGCACGGTCCAGTGGTCGTTGGCGCCCGCCTGGAGGAACTTCAGGGGCGGGCACAGGAAGTCGCGCCCGGACGGGTTCGCCTCGGTCCACGGGGAGTCGGCGGGCCGTGCGGGCTTCCACACGCCGTTCTTGCGCAGCTGGATCGCGCTGCTGTCGAAGACGGTGCTCCTGGCCTCGGTGCAGTAGTAGCCCACGCCGGTGGCCGGGTTGACGCTCGCGTAGATCTCGAAGATGTCCCAGCCGTAGTCCAGGTCGCTCTGGTCGGTTCCGGACTGGCGGTAGAGCAGCTCCCACTGCGCGGTGCGGTGGTTGTACAGGTACGAGGACCAGCGGTTGCCGGATCCGCTGTCCTTGACGAGCTGGATGCTGAAGGCGGGGCGGCCGTCGACGGACGTCGTGTACTTGGCGCGGAAGTCGGCGTCCAGGGGCAGGATCTTGGCGGGGCCGCCGTCCCGCGAGCACCAGTCCCAGGCCCACAGCTCGTTGCCGCTGTTCCAGTAGGCGGTGACCACCTCGATGCAGGAGTTCTGCGCCTTGGTGGTGGGCGCGTAGGTGAAGTTGTCGGCGTTGCTGACGTGGTAGGCGGGATCGAGGCTGTGGGTGGCGGTGATGCCGTCGTGGGTGCCGGGCTGCGGGAAGATCCCCCACCAGTTGTGGGTGAGGGCGGCCGTGCGGGCGCCGCGGCCGTCCTTCAGCGCGGCGACCGCGCGGTCGCGGCCCGCGTCATGGCCGGGGGTGCGGGCCGAGGCGACGGTGCCGTGGTGCGGGGCGTCGGGCGCAGCGGCGGCGGCGACGGGGCGCTGGGCGGGCCGGGCGGCGGCGCTCCCGGCGCTCTGCGCGGTGCCCAGGGCCGCGGCGGCGACGAGCAGGGCGGTGGCGAGGGCGGTTCTCGCGGATCTGGCAGACCTCGCTGGGGTGGGCGTGCGTCTGTTCACGTGGCTCCTCCAGACCGGACCGGGGTCCGGACGTCATGGGGTACGACGGTGGGGGTGGGAGCACGGTCCGGCGGCGGCGCGGGATGGTGCGCCGCGGCGGAACCGGATGAGCGACTAGTAATGTTCATGTCATTGACAGAACTGTCAATAGCCGCAGGAGCCACACACGTTCACGGCTGGCGCTTTCGAGCCGCGCCCGCTCCGGAGGGCCGGGGCGGGCGGCGGACTCAGGAATCCGTTCCCCCCCTCGGGTCTACTGGGTGCCGTGGTCCAGACAGGGACACTCCCGCCCGCACCAACGGCAGGCCGGGGCCGGTGAGGGGGTCGGCGCGAACAGCAGGTCCAGGACCGCGTCCACGTCGTAGCCGTCCAACTCGCTTCCTTCCGGAACGAGCTGGTACGTACGGGAAAGGAACTCCGCGACGTCCTCCACACCGGCGAGCAGGTCCGCGCTGCCTTCGTCCGAATCCAGCCTGATCCGTAACCCTCCCGCGCCGCAGTACCACACCCGGACGTCGCCCATGCCGACCGGGCGGCGGGAGGTCAGCCCCTCGGCCACCAGGTCACGGCCCATCGTCCAGGTGGTGTGGGTGCCGTTGCCGCACACGAAGTCCACGGACACCGCGAGCGGATCGTCGGAGTCGTACGTCATCACGGCTTCCACCGGCGTCATGGCATCACCCCCCTCGTGCAACAGCTCCACATACAGCGGTACGCAGATCTCTTCCATGTCTCCCCCCTCGGGACGGGCACCAGCGTCGTCTCTATGTCCTCTATGACGAAATGGACAGTGGTGTTAGTGACGGATTCCACCACCTCACATACGCCCCGCGCGCCAGAACCGACTCAACTGCCCCCGGCCACCGTCGAAAACGTGTAAGCGCACCCCCCGTCAAGGGGGCGCGCCGGACACTCGGACGCGCCTGGGCGACCCCCCACGCCCCCTCGCCCTGCCGCACGCCCACTCCCCGGCCGCTCGACCCGCCCGCGTGCCGCTCGGCCCTCATTGTCAGTGGGGCGAGAGATGCTTGACGGTCCGACACCTTTTTCGGACACGAGGGAGAATCCGAGATGACCGAACCGGAGCGCACGGCCGCCAAGGCGTACGTCCGGCTGCTGCGGACCGCGCAGGCCGTGCTCGCCGACCCGGCGACGGCCCCGCGCGCCCTGGCGCTGCTCGCCGGGCCGATGGCCGAGGCCGAGGAGTCCCTGCGGGCGGCGGGGCTGGCGGGCAACGAGGCAAGACTGTTCGCCCTGGTGGACGACCTACAGACCGATACGTGCGCCTCGGGTCCCTGACCCCCGGGCGAGCCTGCCAGTATGGGGGCTCCGGGGGCCACGGCGAGAGGAAAGGGTGCGCGTCATGCGGGACTGGGTTGCCGAGCTCGGACTCGAACCCCACGCGGAGGGCGGATACTTCCGCCGGACCTACACAAGCGCACACACCCTGTCGCTGCCCCGGGGCCCCAGACCGGCCGCCACATCGATCCACTACCTGCTCACCACGGACGAACCGCGCGGCCGACTGCACCGCAACCGCAGCGACATCCTGCACTTCCTCATCGACGGCGGACCGCTCGAATACGTGACGCTCGCACCGGACGGCACCCTGGGGCGCGTCCGGCTCGGCCCGGACGACGAGCGGTTCCTGCTCGTCCCGGGCGGCCACTGGAAGGCGTCCCAGCTGGTCGACGGCGCCGGCCACGGCCTGGTCGCCGAAGTGGTCACCCCAGGCTTCGACTACGCGGACCACGAATTCGCGACGGAGGCGGACCTGTGCGGATTTCCGGACGCGAACGACGCGCTCCGGCCATTCCTCGCCGCGTGACCCGCGCGCCGCCTTGCCGACGTGTTGCAATCTCGCCAATGAACGGCCCCGGATCGCCTCGGCGGTCTAGACCAATGATACAAAGGCAGTCGCTCCACAGAACCACTCAGACACCCGCAGTGATCGATCTAGGGAGACACATGCCCGGCACACATGGTCATTCCCTGCCCCCCGTCCCCCGTTACCTGGAGATCGCCCACGACCTCAAGTCCACCATCGAGTCCGGCACTTCGGCCCCCGGCCACCGGCTGCCCGCCGAGCGCATCCTCGCCGAGCACTACGGCAGCAACCGCCAGACGATCCGTCAGGCCCTGGACGTGCTGCGACAGGAGGGGCTCATCAGCACCGAGAAGCGCGGCTCCTTCGTCCGGGGCGACCGCCCCGGCGAGGCGCACGCACGGCTGCTCCAAGCGCCCCCCGAGGCGCAGTTCCCACTGGGCGCGCTCAGCCCCCGGGCGGGCATCGCAGCCGCAACCCGGCTGGTCTGGGAGGCCCCGCCCGCCCCGTACGCGACGAGGCTGGGCCTGCGGCCCGGCGTGCGCACCCTGGTCCACTACTACACGGCCTCGGCCGGCGACCGGGTGATCCAGCACGCGGTCAGCTACCTCTCCCCCAGCCTGATCGCCCAGATCCCGCTGCTGGCCCGCTACGAGCGGACGCTGTCCCACCACACCCACAGCGATCTGCGCCGCCTCTACGCCTGGGCGGCGGACGCGGGGCTCAGCCTGGAGCACAACGAACAGCTCACCATGGCCCCCGGCGACGCACGCTCCGACGGAGTCCCGCAGCTGGAGATCCACCGCGAGGTGCGCGACCAGCACCACCGCACGGTGGAGATCACCCTGCTGACCTTCCCGCACGCGGAGCAAGGTCCGATATATCACTTCACGTCCCCGGCCCGGGATGTGCGCCCGCCGCTCTGACGCATACCCTTCCTCCCCATGACCAGATCATGGAAGACCGGGCTCACCGCCCTGGCCGCCGGGTTCGCCGCCGTCGCCGGATCCCTGGCGACGGCCGGTCCCGCCCAGGCGGCCACCCCGTTCGGCTCGCTCGACAGCGCCGTCGTCAGCCAGTTCACCCTCGACCCGGTGGCGGACTTCGGCGGACAGCGCCAGAACACCTTCGACGTCTACGACGAGGCGGTCAAGGCGGTGGAGGCCAAGGGCGCGGTCGCCCGGACGAACGCCACGAGCGTGCTCACGTCGGGCGGCCGCACCGGCATCAACGGCCTGTGCCACAGCACGGGCCTGGCGGCGGGCCTGAGCCCCACGGGCTTCTGCTGGGACAAGGCGGACGACACGTCCAACTCGTACACCGACGCGGGCGGCTGGACGCCCCAGGGCCTGACCGGCTCCTACGACGCCCAGCCCGGCGGTCTGGTCGACGGCCACAAGGCGTTCCTGGCCTCCTGGCACTTCAGCCGGGGCCTCGGCGGGGCGAACCCGGTACCCAACGAGTTCGCCCGCGTCAGCCTGGTCAACGCGGACAACAACAAGATCACGTACAATCATCTGCTGCTCGTCGAGCCGACCGGCACCCGGGCGGCCGGCGACGGCAACTTCCGGGCCGTCCAGGGCACCCACGCCGACGGTGTGGTCTGGTACGGCAACAAGCTCTTCGTCGCCAACGGCCGCTGGCTCCAGGTGTACGACCTCCAGCACATCTGGAAGGTCAACTCCAGCACGGAGTCGGTCGGTATCAACGGCACCACGTCCTCGGCGCGCTGGAGCAGCTACGCCCTGCCGATGATCGGCCGCTACCGCACCACCGCCGACGACAACACCCCGTGTGCCGTCGTCACCGGCACCAGCCCCTGTCTGAACTCGCTGAGCCTGGACCGCACCGGCCAGGACGGCCTGGTCTCCGCCGAGTACAAGTCCGGCGGGGCCGGCGGCCGCGTCGTGCGCTGGCCGCTGAACTACCTCACCGCGCTCCCCAGCACCACCGACCCCTCCGGCCACGGCGTCAGCCACGCCACCGTGGGCTACTCCTCCCCGGTCTGGGCGATGCAGGGCGCCACCACCAACGGCCAGTACTGGTACATGAGCGGCACCTGCCCCACCGGCACCGGCGGCGGCTCGGGGGACGCCATCGACTACTCGTGCATCCACCGGGCCCTGCCCGATGACGCCCCGCACGTGTACACCACCTCCCCGGTCCTGACCCAGAACCTGGGCTACTCGCCCGACACCGGACGGATCTGGGGCATCAACGAGCGCATCAACTCCACCACCGGCATACGGGTCGTCTTCTCGATCACGGGCTGACACCCTCCGCGCCACGACGGGCCGGACGCACCCCGCGTCCGGCCCGTCCCGCGTCCTGTCCGTGCCGCGTCCGGCCCGCGCGGTGGCTCAGCCGCCGCCCGGCCCGGGGAGCGCCGTCTCCTCCTTCGGACGGGCCGAGTGCAGCAGATACGGTACGTCGATGACGGCGACGCCCGGCGTGAACAGCAGCCTGGCCTTGAGCCGCAGCGCGTTCTGGTTGTGCAGCGGCTGCTCCCACCAGTGGCCCACGATGTACTCGGGGATCACCACCGAGACCATCGCGTCCGGATCGGCCGCCGCCCGCTCCTCGACGTACGCGATCAAAAGGGCGACCACCTCGCGGTAGGGCGAGTGCAGGATCTTCAGCGGTACGTCCAGGTCGTGCTCGCTCCACTGCCGCCGCAGCCGCTCCGCCTCCTCGTCGGCCGCGACGGTCAGGGCGGTGAGCGTGCTGGGCCGCAGGGCCTGCGCGAAGCCGATCGCCTTCAGGGTCGGGGCGTGCACCGAGGCGACCAGGACGAGCACATGGTGACGGGCGGGCTTGCGCGGCCGGTCCCGGGGCGAGACGGCGACCTGCTGGGCCACCCGCTCGTAGTGCCGCCGCACCCCCTTCATCCCGAGGAACAGCACGGGCATCGCGATGATCACCAGCCAGGCGCCATGGGTGAACTTGGTGATGAGCACGATATCGAGGACGAGACCGGTCAGGGCCGCGCCGATCGCGTTGATGGCTCGGGAGCGGTGGATCCCGCGCCGCCGCGCGGCGTCCGGGCCGGTCGCCAGCTCCTTGCGCCAGTGCCGGACCATACCCGCCTGGGAGAGCGTGAAGGAGACGAAGACGCCGATGATGTAGAGCTGGATCAGCCGGGTGAGCTCGGCGTCGAAGGCGATGATCAGCGCGATGGCGGCGAGCGCCAGCAGCACGACGCCGTTGGAGTAGACGAGCCGGTCGCCCCGGTTGTAGAGCTGGCGCGGCGCGTAGCGGTCCCGGGCCAGGATCGAGGCGAGCATCGGGAACCCGTTGAAGGCGGTGTTGGCGGCGAGGACCAGGACGCCCGCGGTGAACGCCTGCACCAGGTAGAAGAGGATGTCGACATCGCCGAAGCTGGCCCGGGCGATCTGCGCGAGCGCGGTGGAGGTGGCGGTCCCGGGCGGCAGCCCCAGCTCGGTGGGGTCGGCTGTCACATGCACCTTGTAGACCAGGGCCAGCGCCGTGATGCCCACGAACATGGTCACCGACAGGAACCCCATCGCGGCCAGGGTCGCCGCCGCGTTGTGGCTCTTGGGCTTGCGGAACGCGGGCACCCCGTTGCTGATCGCCTCGACTCCGGTGAGCGCCGTACAGCCGGACGCGAACGCCCGCATCGCCAGCAGCACCAGGGCGATGCCCGTGTAGGTGCCCGCCTGGTGGATCGGCAGGTCCGCCGACTCGGCCCGGATGGTGCTGCCGGTGGCCAGCCGGACGCCGGCCACCAGGAACATCACGTAGATGATCGCGACGAAGCCGTAGGTGGGAATCGCGAAGATACGGCCGGACTCGCGCACCCCGCGCAGGTTCAGCAGCGTCAGCACGGTGACGAAGCCCACGGACAGCGCCACTTGGTGGTCGTCGAGCGCCGGCACGGCGGAGGTGATGGCCGCGACACCCGAGACCACGGACACGGCGACGGTGAGCACATAGTCGACGAGCAGGGCGCTCGCCGCGGTCAACGCCGCCGTGGCGCCCAGGTTCTCGGCGCTCACCACATAGGCACCGCCCCCGCCGGGATAGGCGTAGCAGGTCTGCCGGTAGGAGGCGACCACCACGACCAGCAGGAAGACGATCGCGGCCGCCGCGTACCAGGCCAGATGCAGCAGGGTGACGCCGCCGAGCGCCAGGACGAGCAGGATCTCCTCGGTCGCGTACGCCACCGAGGAGAGCGGGTCGCTGCAGAAGATGGGCAGGGCCAGCCGTTTGGGCAACAGCGTCTCGCCGAGCCGTGAGCTGTCCAGCGGACGCCCGACCAGTACCTGTTTGGCATTGAACCTGCGCATTTGCGCATCATCGACGGGAGAGGGCCCGCCCCGGCCGTACGACACGGCCGGGAGTGGCCATCCGGGTGGGACCACTTCGGCGGGCCGTCGCCCGGATCCGGCCCAGCTCGCGGCGGGTACGGCGGCGAAGCCGATCGGCGTACGGGCCGTCGCGGGGCCCTGGGAGCGCGAGGCGAAGGCGACCAGCTCGCAGTTGTCCGCTCGGGCCGCGAGGGCGGCCGGAACACCTCCCGGCCGGCGCAACGGCCGTGACAGGAACGGTCGACGGGATGCGATACCGTCCGGCGGCCCGGCTTCGGTGAGCAGCCGCCGGAGGGGGTCGGGCAACGCCCCTCTCCCGGCGCTCGTTTCGGGCGCGGACAACCTGAATGCAGCTTGTGTTGCTTGTCATGACTTCGTCGATTCACACTCTGCTGTCACCGTTCCGACGAACAGTCGCCCCCCCCCACAGGAGGTCCCCGTGTCAGAACCGTTGCCCAGACGCCGTGTTCCCCGCCTGCGCGCCGCGCTGGCCGGCGCCGTCGCCCTCGGCTTCGCACTCGTCGGGGCGGGCGCGGGCCCCAGCGCCTCCGCCGCCGGAGCCGAGGACCTGCCGCTCTCCGGCGCCACCTCGTCGGGTCTGCACAACACCTATGACCCGGCGTCGTTCCGCTATCTGGCGCAGGCGCTCGACACCGGCACCTCGATGATCGAGCTCGATGTGTGGGACGACTTCCTCACCAAGGAGTGGAAGGTCAGCCACTCCAACCCCTTGGGCAACAGCAACAACTGTGTCAACGCGAGCACGCCCGCCCAGCTCTACTCCGGCAGCGCCAACAAGAACCTGGAGAGCTGTCTGGACGATGTACGGGTCTGGCTCGGGGCCCACCCCGGGCACCCGCCGCTCATGATCAAGCTGGAGATGAAGGCCGGGTTCCAGTCCCGCTTCGGCCTGGGCCCGGCCCAGTTGGACCAGGCGATCAGCGCCCACCTGGGCTCGACCGTCTTCCGCCCGGCCGATCTGCTCGCCAAACCCGGCGGCGGCCAGTACGCCACCCTCGACGAGGCGGCCACAGCCGGGAACTGGCCGACCCGCGCCCAGCTCGCCGGCAAGGTGATCCTGGAGATCATCCCCGGCACGGTCGAGGAGGGCAATCCGACCGACACCCTGTGGACGGACAAGGAGTACGCGACCTACCTCCGCGATCTGCACGCCGCCGGGCGCACCGCCCAGGCCCAGATCTTCCCCACGGTCCACGGCGCCCAGTCCGGCGACCCGCGCGCCCGCTACACGGACACCTCACTGCGCCCGTGGTTCGTCCTGTTCGACGGCGACGCCGCCACGTACCTCAACGGCACCATCGACACGGCCTGGTACGACGCCCGCCACTATCTGCTGGTGATGACCGACGCCCACAACGTCGCACCGGCGCTCGACGGCAAGAACCCGCCCCCGGCCGACGCCCAGGCCCGTGTCGCCCTGCTCGCCCGGTCCCACGCGACCATCGCCTCCAACGACTGGACCACGCTTCCCCAGGTCCAGGGCCTCACCGTGCCGCGCGGCTGACGCGGGCAGACAGCAGGGCGCGGGGCCGCTCCGGCCGGGACGGTGAACGCGGGATGCGTGAGCCAGGTCGGGGCGGCCCCGCCGCACACCCGGGCAGCAACACCCTTGATCATGGATTGATGCGTCCCGTACCCCTCTGCGTCCTCAGCAGCTCCGCCCCGCCCCACGTGGAGCACGGCCATGACCCCGAACGCTTCGTCCAAATAGGTTCGTTGACCAAGCCCCTCACCGGCACGCTGCTGGTCCGCCTGGCCGCCGAGGGCGTGCTGGCGCTCGACGACCCCCTTGAACGCTTCCTGCCCGCACCGGCGAACACCGGCATCACCCTGCGGCACCTGGCCGCCCACACCTCGGGCCTGCCCCGGCTGCCTCCGGGCCTCAACCGCCTCGATCCGTACGCCCCGTTCGACGCCGAGGCGCTCGACGCGCTCGTCCGCCGCCTCGACACCCTGACCACCGCGCCGCCGGGCGAGCACGAGGAGTACTCCAACTTCGGCTACGCGGTCCTGGGTTCGGCACTCGCGGCCGCGGGCGGCGCCCCGTACGAACGGCTTCTGGGCGAGCACGTCCTGGACCCCCTCGGCATCCGCGACGTCACCTCCACCCCGCCGCCACAGCGGCGCCTGGTCGCCCGAGGGCTGTTCGGCCGCCCCGTCCGACCATGGACCATGACCGGCGCGATCCTTCCGGCCGGCGGCCTGTGGGCCACCCCGCTCGCGGCCTCCCAGCTGCTCACCTCCCTGCTCGTAGAACGCCGGCTGGGCGAGCCCGCCCCGTCCTGGCAGCGGGCCGGACGCCTGCTCTGGCACAACGGGGCCACCAAGGACGCCTCCGTCTTCGCGGGCGCCCTGGAGGACGGCGCCTGGGTCCTCGTCCACCGGCTCAGCGGCGACGCCGACACCACCGACAAGATCGGCATCGAAACCCTGAAGGGGTGACACAGGCCCACGCTCCCGCCTGTCACGTCCGCCCACCCACGGCTGTCCCGTTCGCTCGCAGCCAACCAAGCAAGCGGCGGCCGTATGGTCTGCGCCCTCGCCATGGCGTCTGACCGGGACGAGGCGGGGGGGCAGGCCGGGCCGGGGCGAGGCGGCGGGACAGGCCGAGGCGGGGCGGGGCAGGCTGGGCCGAGGCGGGGCCCGGCTGCCTCAGTGCGCGTTCTCCGTCGGGCGCAGGTCCCTCGGGATCCACGCCCAGACCATCGCGGCGGCGGCCAGCGCAAGTCCCGCGGCGACCAGGAACGCGGGCGTCACGGCCGTGCTGTAGGCGTACGAGACGGTGTCCAGCAGCGCCTTGCCGGCCGTGCCGCCTATCTCGTCCGCCACGTGCGCCGCCTCACCGACGGAGTCACGCACCTTGTCGGCGCCCGGCCCGGTCAGGCCGAGCGACGGAAGGTTGGCTGTGTAGAGGACGGTGGCGAGGCTGCCGAGGATGGCCACGCCCATGGCCGCGCCCAGTTCGTAGCAGGTCTCCTCGATCGCCGCCGCACCGCCCACGTCCTCGGTGGGCGCGGCGGCCATCAGGGTCACGGACGCCACTGTGGTGGCCACACCGACGCCCAGCCCGAGCACCGCCAGGGCCACGGCGAAGGCCGGGTACCCCACCGTCGCGAACTGTTGGACGACCCACGGCAGCGCGAGCCCGGCCGCCATCGCGACCAACCCGGCGCCCATCACATGCCGGATGGGGAAGCGCTGCATCAGCGCGGGTGTGGTCATCGAGGTGACGATCAGGCCGAGCGGCGCGGGCAGCAGCCGCAGACCGGCCTGTAGTGGTGTGTACCCCTGTGCGTACTGGAACCACTGCGTCACCAGGAAGAGCACCGCGCCCATACCGACCATGCCGAGGAAGATGGCGATCGCGGCAAGGCTGAACGACCGGTTGGTGAAGAGCCGCACCTGGAGGAGGGGAGCCTCCAGACGCAACTGTCGGCGCACGAACACGGTCAGAGCGAGCGTCGCGACCGCCAGCAGGATCCACGGCAGGGGGTCGCCGACACCGCTCTTGCCGAGCTGCTTGATCCCGCCCGCCAGGGCGAGCATGCCGACGATCGACTGCCCCACACCCCACCAGTCCCACTTGCCACCCCGCGCGGAGCGCGACTCGGGCAGGAACCACAGCCCGAACCCGATCACCAGGGCCGCGACGGGGATGTTGAGCAGGAACGCCGACTGCCAGCCGTGGTCCTGGACCAGCAGCCCACCGATGATCGGCCCGAGCGCCATCCCGCCACCGAGGACCGCGGCCCACACGGCATACGCGAACGCCCTCTCGCGCGCGTCCGTGAAGACGGCTCGCAGGATCGACAGCGTGGACGGCATGATCGCGGCGCCGCCGACGCCGAGCAGTGCCCGCGCGCCGATGACGTGCCAGGCCTCGGTGGCGAACACGGCGAGCAGCGAGGCGAACGCGAAGATCCCGAAGCCGACCAGAAGCAGCCGCTTGCGCCCCCAGCGGTCTCCTAGGCCACCCGCGGTGACGAGCAGACCCGAGAGGGCCAGGGCGTAGACGTCGATGATCCAGAGCTGTTCGACCGAGCCGGGCTGGAGGTCCGCGACCAGCGACGGGAAGGCCACGTTGAGGATCGTGGTGTCCATCGCGATCAGCAGAAGGCTCCCGGAGAGGATCGCCAGGACGATCCAGCGCCGGGGATCCAGGCGCTCGGTGAGCTCGGCGGCGGGCCGGGAGACAGGGGCGTACATGGGGCTTCCGTTCGCAGCTGTGTGAAGCACTTGGTCAACAGGGGGTTTTGCCAGCAGGCGCCGTGACCGGCGCGGTGTCGTGCGGGCGGCACGGGCAGGGGGACGCAGTCGTCAGGGCGAGGCGCTCGGCGGTTCGACGCCATTGCGGAAGGTGGTGCCGATCAGGCGGCGGATCTCCCGGTGCCCGAGGTGGCCGTCGCGGACGCCCTCGGCGGCCGCGTCGAGCAGTCCCCACAGCATGTACCAGATCCAGTACGGCGGCAGGTCACCGCGGAGCCGGCCGAGCCGCTGCCCGAGGGTCACAAAACGCAGCGCGCGCTGGTCGTGCCCCTCCAGCCCGGCCCGGAAGACGGGATCCGCGAGGACGAGGCCGTCGTGGGCGGTGAAGCCGTACAGGTCCACGGCGGGCGCCAGGTCCGAGATCAGCCGTTCGAGTGAGGCGTCGAACGCCTCCGCGTCCGCGTCGTCGGGCAGATCGGTCGCGGCCAGCCGTTCGTCGATGACCTCGATGGCCCGCGCCGCGACAGCTCTGATCAGCGCTTCCCTGGTCGAGTACCGCCTGCTCAGCGTCGCGCGACTGATACCGATCCCGGTGGCGACCTGGACCAAGGAGGCACCACGGTTGTCCGCGAGCACCCGCGCGGCCGCGTCGAGCAGCGCTTCATCTTTCAGCATGACGATCCTCCCATGCCTCACATGATACAAATGTGTCTCACTCGAAGCAAAATGTGCTCACGGGAGCGACCCCCTCGGAGCAGCGCGGACTCCACGCGGCCCACCGATTCGGCGACACTTACCCTCCCCGGCACCCGGAGAAGGGATCACGGTGACGCCTCCCCCAGCGCGCGACGAGCGGGCCCCGGCAGCGGCGTTCGAGGCGGCGACCGGCGACGGACCGGCCCCCATGGAACCGCCCGCCCAGAGGGCTGCCGCGGTACGCGTCGCCTTCGAGGGACTACGACAGATCCGGCGCCTGATGAACACCGGGCACCCCGACCCGCTCGCCGCACCCGCAGCCTGGGAGCGGAACCAGATGGTGCGAGCCATCGCCTTGGCGCTGGAGGCCGCAGAAATCCCACCGTCCACAGTCGACTCAGCCGGGCAGCGCACTACGACCGGCTACCGCGTGAGTCCGGCGGACCAGCCCGGGGTCGTCCGTGTGGAGTGGGTTGGGCCACCTGGAAGCGGCGCCACCCAGGAGGAACCCGAAGCACTGCGCCGATGCGCGGACGCACTGCGGCCGTTGGGCTGGGAGGCACTGGAGTACCGGGGAGCACGCCGCCGCCGTCACTTGGAGGTCGAAGCCGCGACCTGACCGTCGCCGCCGCCCACCCCCACACCCCTCCCCCTCTGAACCGCACCCCACCTCTCACACCCTCCCCACAGCCCTCCACCCTTGCCCCCCACACACCCCTGCACTGACCCAGCACCCCCGCGACCCTTGCATCCATTTGAATATCCAACCCTCTCCGCTATGGTGAGTCCAGATTTCCAACTCACTGGCTTCCGACTCCAACGGCCTTCCACCGCTCCCGAAAGAAGTGAAGACACCCATGCGCAACACCACGGCACTCGTGACCGGCGCCAACCGAGGGCTGGGGCGTGCGTTCGCCCTCGCCCTGTTGGAGCGGGGCGCCAAGACCGTCTACGCGGCGGCGCGCGATCCGCGCACGATCACCGACCCAGGCCTCACCCCGGTCGCGCTCGACATCACCGACCCCTCCCAGGTCGCCGCGGCCGCCGAACTCTGCTCCGACACCTCCCTTCTCCTCAACAACGCGGGCATTCTCAGCGGGAGTTCCCTGATCGGCGCCGAGGCACTCGAAGGGGCGAGAGCCGAGCTGGAGACCAATCTCTTCGGCACCCTCGCGATGTGCCGGGCCTTCGCCCCCGTACTCGCCACGAACGGCGGCGGCACCGTGGTGAACATGCTCTCCGTGCTCTCCTGGCACACCCTTCCGCAGATCGGCTCGTACGGCGTCTCCAAGGCGGCCGCCCTGTCGATGACGAACGCGATACGCGAAGAGCTGCGCCCCCAGGGCACGTTGACCGTCGCCGTACACGCGGCCTTCATCGACACCGACATGGCGGCGGGCGTGGACCAGCCGAAGACACGCCCCCTCGATGTCGCCCACCAGGTACTCGACGCGGTCGAGGCGGGCCGCGAGGAAGTACTCGCCGACGAGATCACCCGCCAGGTCAAGGCCTCCCTCTCGGCGGTGCCGCATGGCGCGCGCTGAAACGCCCTCCAAGGGAAGCCCCCTGTCCGTCCTCGTGGCGGCCTGCCTCGGCCTGTTCGCCGTCTTCCTCCAGACCACCCAGACCATCGGCACGCTCAGCGCCGTCCAGGACGACCTCGGCATCGCCCCGGCAGACCTGGTCTGGGTGCCCAGCATGTACACCCTGGTCGTTGCCTCCTTCGTCCTCGGCGCCGGCGCCCTCTCGGACCGCTGGGGCCGCCGCAGGTCTTCGTCGCCGGAGCCCTGGCCATGGGCGCCGGAGGACTGGTCCTCGTCGTCGCCTCCAGCCTGCCGACGGTCCTGATCGGCCAGGCCCTCGCGGGCCTCGGCGGGGCGCTCATCACGCCGAGCTCGCTCGCACTGGTCAGCCACGCCTTTCCCGACCCGCGCCGCCGTGCGGGAGCCATCTCCGCCTGGGCCGCGGCCTCGGGGCTCGGCCTCGCCATCGGCCCGGTCACCGCAGGGCTGGCCCTGCGGTGGTGGACCTGGCACGCCGCCTTCTGGCTCAACCTCGTACTCGGCGCCCTGGCCGCCCTCGTGGCACTGACCCGGGTGGAGGAGTCACGTGTCCCCGGCGGCCGACCCGACTGGCCCGGCCAGATACTCGGCACAGCCGGACTCGCCCTGCTCATCTATTGGTTGATCGACGGCGGCCACCACGGCTACACCTCCGCCCGCGCCCTCTCCTCCCTCACCGGAGCACTCGCGCTCCTCGGTGTCTTCATCGCCGTCGAACTTCGCCGCGACCACCCGATGGTCGATCTGCGCCTGATGCGCGACCCTTCCTACAGCGCCTCCCTGCTGCTCGCGGCCACCGTCCTCTTCGGCTTCGTCGGGGTCTCCCTCCTGCAGGTCCTGTGGCTCCAGCGCGTACGTGGCCTGAGCGCGCTGGAGGTGGGCGTCCAACTCCTGGCCGAGTTCGGCACGTTCATCGCCGCGTCGGTGGCGGCGGGCGTCCTCGTACGCAAATGGGGACCCCGACCGCTGATCATCGCGGGGCTCCTCCTGGCCGCTCTCGGTGCGGGACTGTTCGCCACCGTCGAGCCGGGCGACACCTTCACCGCCTACGCCGCCGCCCTCGTCGTCTTCGGCCTGGGCTGTGGACTGGCCAACGCGCCCTCGACCGCACTCGGCGTCAGCCATGTGCCGCCCGGCCGCGAGGGGGAGGCGAGCGGCACGGTCAACGCCGCCCGCCAGGTCGGCGCGGTCCTGGGCACCAGCATCCTGGGCACCCTGATGACCTCCCGCTTCACAGACCGTCTGGCAGCGGGCGCCAAGAACCCGGGCGCGGCCTTCACGGACGCGGTGGGCTACGCCGCCGGGACCGGGGCGGCCGTGCTCGTCGCCGGAACCCTGACCGGTGTCGCCCTGCTGGCACTTGCGGGCCGCCGGGCGGCCGTGGCGGCGTACGAGACGGTCGGCTAGCGCCTGGCGAGGGACCGGGGCTGGGCGGACCAGCGGGGTGTGCCGCCCCCTCCGCCCCCGGCGACGGTGTCCGGTCAGCAGTGGCCTCCGCCTACCGGACCACTGCCGACCGGCGTCTCACCGGTGGGACAGCCCGCGGTCGATGGCCGCCATCAGCTCACCGTTCGCCGTGTCCCCGTCCAGCGACCAGACCATGGACCCGCCCAGCCCCCGGTCACGTATGTATGCCGTCTTGGTCCGCAGCACCTGGGGGTCGTCGTACGTCCACAGCGTCGTGCCATCGAAGAGCCACGCGGACCCGGCCGCGCGGTCTCGGTAGACCTTGTACGCCCCTGATTCGGCCAGTTGCTTGAGGACCTTGTAGTCCTCGTACCCCGCCTGCCAAGTGGCGGGTGCGGGGCCTGCCGCCGGCTGGTGGAGGCCGTCGCCGCCGCCTGCCACACCGGTCCAGCCCTGCCCGTAGAACGGTATGCCCACGACGAGCTTGCGCGCGGGCGCGCCGCGGCGAAGCCATGCGTCGACCGTTCCGTCCACGCTGAAGTCGTGGCGGGCGTAGAGCGCAGACTGCTGGTTGGTGGTCGGCTCACCCGGCACATGGAAGTCGTATCCCTGGAGGTTGACGAAGTCGAAGTCCCGCATGATCTTGGGCACTTCGAATCCCGCGTCGATCTTCGCGGGCGCGGTCGGCACGAACGCCGAGAGCTCGTAGTGCTTGCGCGACTTCTGCGAGCGCGCGTACGCGTCGAGCTGCGTCCGGAACTCATGTGCCAGCGCCGTGAAGTTCTGCTTGTCCTCCGGCCGGAACACCGTGTCCGTGTCCCCCGCCGAGCCGGGCCACTCCCAGTCGATGTCGACCCCATCGAACAGCCCGGCGGCCACGTCCGCCCCGCCCCGCGCCCCGTCCACCGGCAGATCGCCCTTGATGTAGAGGTCGATGCAGGAGGAGACGAACGCCTTGCGCGACTGCGGGGTGCGGGCGGCGTCCGAGAAGTGCGTGGACCAGCTCCAGCCTCCCAGCGAGATCATGACTTTCAGCCCTGGATGCTTGGCCTTGAGCTCTCTCAGCTGGTTGAAATTGCCGGCGAGGGGTTGCTCGGCGGTGTCCGCCGTACCGTCGACGGAGCTCGCGGCGTCCAGCGGCCTGACATAGTCGGCCCAGGCGTCCGCCTCCCCCGGCACATTGCCGGTGAAGCACTTGCCGTCCGCCGAGACGTTCCCGAAGGCATAGTTGACGTGGGTCAGCCTGCCGCCGGTGCCACTGGTGTCGAGGTCCTTCACCTGGAAGTTGCGTCCATAGACGCCCCATTGGGTGAAGTAGCCGACCTTCCTGTACGAGGCGCCGTGGCCGGAGTCGTGTTCGTAACCGCGTTCGGTGCCTTGGTCCGCGGCCTGGGCATCGCGGGCGGACGCCGCCGGGGCGATCGCGGCGAGGAGGGCGAGGGCGCAGCCGCTGACGGCCGCTCTGCCGAGAAGTCTTCGACGCATGAGGCTCTCTTCTGTACGTATACGGATGGATTCGTCTGCCGAAGGAAGCGCGGACGGTTGCCGGGAGTGCGAAGAAGGGTGCGAAGAGACGTGCGGTGGAGCATGGGCGGTACTCCGCGACGCTATTGGTCTGGACCACCAGGGGTCAAGGGTGGATAACCAGCGGATAACCCACCGTTTCCGCCCCGGGACTTATGTGGGTGATGGGGCAATTCCGGCCACTGACCTTGACATGGCATCCGCATGTCCTAGTTTCAGCCGGACCATTGCCAGCACATCTCCGCCGGGGGGCACGCGTGACTCTCAGGTTCTTGCCTTCGTCCTTCCGTCTCACCCGCCTCAGACCACGTGCTCTCGTCCTCCTCGCGACCGCCACGACAACCGCCGCGCTGCTCCCCCTCGCCCCGAGCGACGCGGCAGTCGGCCGACGCCCCGCTCCCCCGGTGGCCGACCTCAACGCCTCTCCGATGTCTCCCCACCACGGAGTGGCGCCCGCGGAAGCCATGCGCCCCACCGCACCCGTCCTGGACGAGTCCGGCTGGGGTGTCACTACGAGCGGCACCTCCCTCACCATCGACATGCACCGCACCGAGGTCGTCTCCGCGCTGGTCTACCGGCCGCGCAAGAGCGTCGAGGCCGGCCGGGTCACCGAGTATGCCGTCCGCCTGAGCACCGACGGGCGGCACTGGACCAAGCCCGTCACCACCGGAACCCTGGCCGACGACTTCACCGCCAAGACCCTCGACTTCGCCGCCCAGGGCGCCCGCTACATACGTCTGTCGGCCACGACAACGGCTGATGGTCACAACGGCTGGGCCGCCGGAACACAGCGAACCTCCGCCGGCTCCTCGCCTACGCCCCCCGCCTCACCAGCCGACGTCCAAGTCCTGGGCGACCCCGCCCTCACGGCGCCGTCCACCGCCTTCCTGCCGGTCGACGGCTGGACCGCGTCGGCGACCGACGAGGAGACAAAGGCGGAGAACGACGGTGCCGCCAACGTCCTGGACGGCAACCCCGCCACGCTCTGGCACAGCAGATGGTCGCCGAAGACCGTACGGCTCCCGCACGCCCTCGTCATCGACATGCACCGCACGACCACCGTCGCCGCGCTCACCTATCAGCCGCGCCAGACCGGAGCGAACGGCCGCATCGGCACCTATACCGTCTCCACCAGCCTCGACGGCGTCTCCTTCGACGCGCCTGTCGCCAGCGGCCACTGGAAGGACGACGCGTCCACGAAGACCGCCGTCTTCACCCGGCCCGTCTCCGCACGCTATGTACGACTCGTCGCCCTCAGCGAGGCGGGGCGACGGGGCATGTGGAGCTCCGCCGCCGAGATCCGGCTCAGCGCACCCGGCGACCCCTCCATCGCGGGCTCCTGGGGACCGGTCACCGGCTTCCCCCTGGTGCCGGTCGCCACGGCCGTCCTGCCCGGCAACAAACTGCTGGCGTGGTCGGCATACGGCGTCGACCGGTACGGCGGCAGCAACGGCTACACCCAGACCGCAATCATGAACCTCACCACCGGCAACGTGACCCAGCGCCGCGTCGACAACACCGGCCACGACATGTTCTGCCCCGGCATCGCCATGCTCGCCGACGGGCGGGTGCTGGTCACGGGCGGCAGCAACGCCTCCCGTGCGAGCATCTACGACCCGCGCACGGACACCTGGTCCTCGACGGCCGACATGAACATCGCCCGCGGCTACCAGGCGATGACCCTGCTCTCCAACGGCGACGCGTTCGTCCTCGGCGGCTCCTGGAGCGGCGCGAGCGAGCCCAAGGACGGCGAAGTGTGGTCGGCCGCCACCCACACCTGGCGCAAACTCCCCGGAGTGCCGGCCGCGGGCGCGATGACCGCTGACCCCCGGGGTGCCTACCGGGCCGACAACCACATGTGGCTGCATGCCACCTCCCAGGGCCGTGTCCTCCAGCTCGGCCCCAGCAAGCAGATGAACTGGATCACCACCGACGGAAACGGCAGCATCACCCCCGCCGGCACCCGGTCCGACAGTCCGGACGCGATGAACGGCAACGCCGTCTCGTACGACATCGGCAAGCTGCTCACCCTGGGCGGGGCAGCCGCCTACGAGAACGCTCCCGCCACCCGCCGCGCCTACACCGTCGACCTCAACGGAGGCGGACGCCCCACGGCCACCCGCACCGGCGACATGGCCAGCGCTCGGGCGTTCAGCAACAGCGTGGTGCTGCCGGACGGAAAGGTCGCCGTCTTCGGCGGACAGGAGATCCCGGTCCCCTTCAGCGACGCCAAGTCGGTCATGACCCCCGAGATCTGGGATCCGGAGACCGGCCGCTTCACACCGCTCGCCACCATGGCGGTGCCCCGCAACTACCACAGCACCGCGAACCTGCTGCCCGACGGGCGGATCTTCTCGGGCGGTGGCGGACTGTGCGGGGACTGCGCCACCAACCACCTCAACGGCGCGGTCTTCACCCCGCCCTATCTGCTGAACCCGGACGGCAGCGAGCGGACCCGGCCCGTGATCACCAGCGCCCCGCCGAGCCACGTGGCGCTCGGCTCGACGCTGCCCCTCTCCGCCGACTCGCCCGTCAGCTCCTTCGCGATGGTGCGCACCGGGGCGGCCACCCACTCCGTGGACAACGACCAGCGCCGGGTGCCCCTGACGTTCAAGCAGACCGGCGCGGGCTCCTACGCGCTCTCCATCCCCAGCGACCCCGGAGTCGCGCTTCCCGGCACATACCTGCTGTTCGCCCTCAATACAGACGGCGTACCGAGCGTCGCGAAGACGATCAGCGTGGGCTGACCCATTCGTCACCGTTCGGGTGTGGGGGGAAGCACAAATCCGCGCCCCGATGAACGAGTCGTACCGGACTCCCGTCTTCCCTGCCGGGCTCCGCAGGCCCCTGCGAGCTGTCGACGTACCCGGCGGGGAAACAGGAGCTGAACACACGTGCCGGCCATCAGTCAGCGGATGCACCTCGTGCTGCTCACCGCATGGACCGTTCTCTGGTTCGCCGTGGTGGAGCCGAACGGCGGCTTCTCCTGGCACTACCTGCGCACCGGCGGGGAACTGATCTACCAGGGGCCGTCCGGCGACGGCACCGGCGGACTCAACCTGTACGCCCACCACCCCGAGCTCCAGATGGGGCCTGTCAGCTTTCTGATCGCCGGGCTCTTCAACCCCTTCCCCGACTCCACCGGGCAGTTCCTCGCCGCGGCGCTGATGTCGGTGCTCGGCCTGGTGATCGTGGTGCTCGTCGGCCGCAGCGCCGCCTGGCACTTCCTGGGGACCGGCACCAACCACCAGCGGCTGCGCCAGCGCGTCCTCATCGCGGGACTCGCCTTCATCCCGATGTGGATCGAGGTCTCGGTCCGCTTCGGTCACCTCGACGACGTGCTGGCGCTGTTCTTCACCACCCTCGCCGTGCGGGCGGTCACCCGGGGGAACGCGGCCGGAACGGGCATCTGGCTCGCCCTGGCCATGGACTCCAAACCGACCGCCCTGGGCTTCGCCATGCTGCTCTTCGCCCTGCCCAGACAGTCCTGGCTGCGGGCGGGACTGTGGTGCGCGGGGCTCGTGGCCCTGGCCTGGCTGCCGTTCTTCATCGGCAACGCGGACAGCTTCGCCGCCACCGGATTCGCGATACCCAACCAGCCCGCCTCCGCGCTGCGCTGGCTGGGCGTCGGCGACGCCGAGACGCCCGGCTGGGACCGTCCCGCCCAGGCCGCGCTGAGCCTGGTGCTGGGCGGCATCGCGGTCTGGCGCAAACGCTGGACGGCGGTGGTGCTGCTGGGCGCCAACGCCCGTATCGTCCTCGACCCGAGCGTCTACACGTACTACACGGCGTCCGTCCTGCTCGGCACCCTCCTTTGGGATGTCATCGGGCAGCGCCGGTTGGTGCCGTGGTGGAGCTGGCTCGCGCTGATCGCGCTGTACGGCAGTGTCTTCGTCGTCCCGGACGACTCCGCCCGGGGCTTGATACGCCTCGCCTTCGTCGTGATCTCCACGGCGTACGTACTGGTATGGCCGCAACGGGACCGCACCCGCAGACGCGGACACGGGCGGCGAGGGCGGTCTGCGGCCCCCGACCAGCACTCGGTGCAGAGCTGATCCGAGCGCTCCCCGGATCCTGCTGAGGAGTCCTGTCTCTGTCATCGCTGCCGCCGACGTCAGCGCGCAGTGGTCGTCGTGCGAGCGCTCGCCCTGGGCCTCCGCAGCCGGGCCAGGCCGCGCCTCAGCCTTCCGTGGCCGGCCCTCGGCTCCCCGCGCTCGGCTCCGACGGGCTCGAGCGCGCTCTCCCTGGATGCGCGCCGCCCGAAGTCGTCCCACCCGGGTGCGACCTGCCGGAATTCGTCCTGCCTCTGTTCGCCCTGCCTCAGTTCGCCGTGCCTCAGTTCGCCGTGCCCGAAATCGTCGTGCCGGAGTCCAGGCTGCTTCGGTCGCGCAGGCGGCAGGGATGTCGGCGTGGGGGTGTAGAGCGGACGTGCTGTGCCAAAGGCTTCAGAGGTGGCGCGCTCCCACCCTGGCCGGGGCGCCGGACGGGACAGGCGGGCGACGCTCAGCTGCTGGGCGAGATCCATGCGGTACCACAGGACCTCGTCCAGGTCCTGGGCCAGTTGCAACCGGTCGATGATTTCCCGAGCGGCGGGCGAATCCGGGCCGACCCGGACCGCTTCGGGCCGGAGGCGGATGAGGTAGGCGCGCTCGTTCGGGTCCGTGACCACCTCCGCCACATGCGCGGGGTCGAGCGCGGAGGCGATGCCCGCGGCGCGCTCCCAAGGGTCGTCGGTCTGCTGGAGCAGCATGGCGGCTCGGCGACCGCGCCAGTTGCGCGGCCGCCGGTCCTCGCCGGCCCCCAGCCGGACCAGGGTCTCCTTGGGCAGCTGCCGGTCGCTGAGCAACTCGGGATGGCGAAGGGCGAGGTCGGTGACCTCTTCAGCAAGGTAGAGCCAGACAACGGCCCTGTACCGGTTCAGATAGCACTTGACCGGTGTGAAGTGGCCGCCGCGCGCGAGCCGCGTGAAGCGGTGGGCGGGAACGCCGAGCAGCTCCGCCGCGTCGGCAGTTCCCACCACACGGACCCGTTCCCGCAAGGCGTCCGGGAAGCCCTCGGCCGAGCGGATCCGCTCGATCTCATCTTGTGGGACCCGTGGACGCGCGCCCAGGTCTTCCCGCACGGTGCGGACATGGCCGAGCTGAACCGCTAGCTCGAATTCGCCTCGCTTCAGCTGCAGTTGCTGGGCCGCCCGGCCCAAGGCAACGGTCTTTCCACTCACTTCGGCCGTGGTCGTGGTGGTCATGAGGTCCTCCCCCGCGAGTTGTGAATACTCTCGGTGACGACCGTAACCCTCCGCGCAGACATCCCGCTGAGCCTGTGGATAACTTCTCCCGCCGGGCCATCTTCGCCGAAAAGTCGCTGCTCAGAGGCCAGAAACCGGGGGTGCAGGGCGACGCGCCGCGACGCCGAGGTGCTCACCGACGCGATTGACCAGCAGCGTCATCTCGTACGCGATCTGGCCGATGTCCGCCTCCGCGGTGCCCAGCACGCACAGACAACTCCCGTCGCCCGCCGCGGTGACGAAGAGAACCGCCTCGTCGAACTCGACCATCGTCTGTCGCACCGCGCCGGCCCGGAAGTGGCGCCCAGACCCCTTGGCCAGGCTGTGCAGGCCCGACGACACCGCGGCCAGATGCTCCGCGTCCTCACGCGGAAGATCGGCGCTGGCGCCGGTGACCAGACCGTCGTTGGACAGGACGATGGCGTGCCGTACATGCTCGACCCGCTTGGTCAAGTCGTCCAGTAGCCAGTCGAGTTCCTTGTTCAGTGCCATTACAGCCTCACCCCGCTCATGCGTTCCCCGTTCCCCCAGGTCTGCGGCAAGCCTTACCCATGGTTCGCGTGGGGGCAAGCAGGGGTTCCCGGCGGTAACGGAACCGCTCATCCGACGGAGTCGAGCAACCGGGCGGTGTGCACACGCCCGGCGTACTCGACGAGACGGACCAGGACCTCCTTTCCGGAGTCACGGTCACGGGCGTCACACAGCACGACAGGGGTGCCCTGGTCGAGGTCGAGGGCTTGGGAGACCTCGTGGGCGCCATAGGCGCGCGACCCCGCGAAGCAGTTCACGGCAACGACGAACGGGATGCGTCGGTGCTCGAAATAGTCGACAGCGGGGAAGCAGTCCTCCAGGCGTCGGGTGTCGGCCAGGACCACCGCACCGAGCGTGCCTTGCGACAGTTCGTCCCACAGGAACCAGAAGCGGTCCTGTCCAGGGGTACCGAACAGGTAGAGCGACAGACCGGACCGGATGGTGATGCGACCGAAGTCCATGGCCACGGTGGTCGTCGTCTTGTGGTCGACACCGTCGGTGTCGTCGACGTCCTCGCCGGCCTCGCTGAGCAGTTCTTCGGTGCGCAGGGGCCGGATCTCGCTGACAGCGCCGACGAGGGTGGTCTTGCCGACCCCGAATCCGCCCGCGACCAGTATTTTCAATGCGAGGGCGGGAGTGGGGTCAGAGTGCTCGGAGGCCATCGATCACTTCTCTCAGGATCTTCTCGTCGGGCAACTGCGACGGGGGTACGGGCCGGTGGACGGTGATGTGACCGGCTTCGAGGAGATCGCCGACGAGGACACGGACGACGCCGACAGGCAGATCGGAGTCGGCGGCGAGCTCCGCGACCGACTGGGTCTCCGTCCGGCACAGGGCGAGCAGGGACCGGTGTTCGGGCCCGAGCAGCGACTCCTCGGCGGGGCCGGGTGCGTCGGCTGCCATCGAGACCAGAGCGATGAAGTCGAGCCGGACGCCGCCGGTGGCCGGCTCGGTGCGGCCGCCCGTCATGGCATACGGGCGGACCAGTGGGCCGGCGTCGGCGTCGTACCAGCGGCCTCCCGTTGGTTGCGGGGCGGCCTCCTCGGGCGCGGTCATGGGTAGGTGACGTCCCTTGTCGTCCGGTCAACCGGCGGCAGGAGGCCGCGCGGTGTGCCGGGGCGGGGTGTGGAGATGTTCGCCGACTCGCCTGACGAGGCGGGCCATCTCGTACGCGATGAGTCCGATGTCCGAGGTGAGGGTGCTCAGCACGGCGAGGCAGGAGCCGTCCCCCGCCGCAGCGACGAAGAGGAAACCTTCGTCCATCTCGACCATCGTCTGCCGCACTCCTCCGGTACGGAAGTGGCGGCCCGCTCCTTTGGCGAGACTGTGGAACCCGGAGGCGACGGCCGCGAGATGTTCGGCGTCCTCGCGGGTGAGGCCGTTGGAGGCGCCGACGGCGAGTCCGTCATTGGAGAGTACGACTGCGTGCCGGACTTCTCCGACCCGTAGCACCAGATCGTCGAGCAACCAGTCGACCTCACCGGCGCGGAGCGGGGAGTCGAGCCTCTGGTGGTCGATCATGCGTGGTCTCCTTCGCTCGTGTGGTCGTCGCCGTGAGCGCCTGCGGGGGCGGAAGTGTCGGTGCGGGTGGGAGTTCGATCGGTGTCACGCCTGGATGTGAGAGTGCTCGGAGTGCTTCCTCGGGCGGTGCCGGTACGGGAGCCATCTCCCCCGGGCCCCTCTTCACGTGAGGCGCCGCCACGGGCCCAGCCACCCATGTAGGCGGTCATACGGTCCCGAACCAGCTCCGGGGTGCGGGCGTCCGTGGCTTGGTCGGTCTGGAGTTCGGCAACGGGAGCCTCACGTAGTTGAGGGGCGAGACTCGCCTGACGTACGCGGCGGGGGAGTCCGCTCCTGTCAGCGTTGTCGGGAGCGACGGTCAGGGCCCGCTGACGCAGCGTCGGGGCGTCCGGCGGTGGCGTCGGGACCACTGCGGGCGCAGACATCGCGCGCGTAGTTGGAGTTTCAGGTTGGGCGACGATGGCGGGGCGGACTGCGATCTGCTCGGTTGTGGAGGCAGGGGCCGCGCTCGTGGCGATGCCTTCAGGCGTTCCAGGCCGGCTGTCGTGCGTCTGTTCTTGTCGAGGGTTCGGCGCCCGGGTGAACGGTGCGACCCCCGCTGCACCAGGCACGCGGCCGCCATGCGCGGCACCCGACCGGGCGAAGGGGGCCGGCTCTGCACCCGTCCCGGGCCGTGCCGGCTGTCGTACGGCGGCAGTGATGGCGCTGTCCAGCAGCCCGGTCGGCAGCAGGACGACAGCAGTGGTGCCGCCGTAGGGCGAGGTGCGCAGGTGGACCTTGATGCCGTGCCGTGCGGCCAGTCGGCTGACTACGAAGAGACCGAGGCGGTCGGTGTCGAAGAGGTGGACGGCTTCGGAGTGCTCGATGCGGTGGTTCGCCTCGTCGAGGCTCTCTCTGCCCATACCCAGGCCCCGGTCTTCGATCTCCAGGGCGTAGCCGTTGCCTACGGGCTCGCCACTGACACGTACCTTGGTGTGCGGCGGTGAGAACTGTGCGGCGTTCTCCACGAGTTCGGCGAGCAGATGGGTGAGGTCGGCGACGGCGCCTCCGGTGACGGCTGCCTCGGGGAGCGGGCGTACCTCTACGCGCGCGTAGTCCTCGACTTCGGACACGGCCGCGCGTACGACGCTGGTGAGGGGGACGGGCACGCTCCAGGCACGCCCAGGGGCTGCCCCGGACAGGATGATCAGACTTTCCGCGTGGCGGCGCATCCGGGTGGTGAGGTGGTCCAGGCGGAACAGGTCGCCCAGCTCCCCCGGGTCCTCGGCGCGGCGTTCCATGCTGTCGAGAAGGTTGAGTTGCCGATGGACGAGGACCTGGCTGCGGCGGGCCAGGTTGACGAAAACCCCTGAGATTCCACTGGCCAGCTCGGCGCGTTCCACGGCGGCGGCAAGGGCAGCCCGGTGCACGGTGCCGAGCGCCTCCCCCACCTGACCGATCTCGTCTTCCGCAGCCAAACCCCGCGGCGCTTCGGCTGCGATGTC
Organism: Streptomyces crystallinus; assembly: GCF_039521265.1. NCBI lineage: Bacteria > Bacillati > Actinomycetota > Actinomycetes > Kitasatosporales > Streptomycetaceae > Streptomyces > Streptomyces crystallinus. The sequence continues at coordinate 778,934 of NZ_BAAACA010000014.1, forward strand.
AAGGTTCTCGCCCGCCCGCAATCGGTCCATGGCGGAGGGGAGTTTATGCTGGGCGATCTGCAAGGCAGTGTCTCGAAGGGTGACCAGCTCGACGACGAGGCCGCGGCCGATCCGCACAGAGATCACCAGGGAAGCGGCCACTGCCACCAGCCCGAAGAGTACGGCCGTCCCGGCCGGGCTGAGCAGACCACGGGCGAACGGATCGGCACGCCCCACGACGTCGCGCGCGGCGCCGGACTCGATGTCGCGCATGCCCTTCTGCACGGTGACGAGTGCGTCGTTCCATGAAGCCTCGGGTACGGACTGGGCCGCATCGTGTCCGGGCGTCGCTCCCAGCACCTTGTCCTCTGCGGTGCGGAGCACCGCGTAGGCGGGCTCGCCGCTCAGGATGCGCCAGGCAGAGCGTTCCCCGCCGCCCAGATCGGCAGTGGCGGCGTCCGTGAAGGCGCGGCGCGAGTCGACGGCCCCCGCGAACGCGGTGTGGTGAGCGAAGGTGAACGTGCGCGCGAGCTGGGCCGAGCTGAGCAGAGCGTCCTCGCGAGCGAGCATCTCCGCCGCGCGGCTGAACTCGGCGACCACACGCGCCGCCGACCCGAGCGAGCCGTCCTTCATACCTGTGAGCGCGCCGGTCACATCCAAGGCGAGAGCGACGGTGTCGGTGTATTGCTGATAGACGGCGTCCCAGCCCGCCTTTCGGCTGACAGCGTTCGTGCGCAGGGTCGGCAGCTGCTGGGCGCGGGACACGAACTGACGCAGTCGGCCGGCCGCGTCGCCCGGAAGGTCGCCCTCGTCGGCGACGGTGTTCTTGTCCCCGAGGCGGAGCCGATCGATTGCCGCGTCGGTCCGCTTGGCCTGCTGGCTGAGCGCCCCTGCCCGATCGTCGGCCGGAGCCGCCAGGTATCGCGCCGCCGCACGCCGTTCGGCCTGGAGCTCGGCGACCGCCGCGGCGAGGGGCGTACGCACCTGCTCGTCCACGCGGCGCAGCTGGCGCATGGCCGAGACGTCCTGCGCGGTCGTGACGGTGGCGAATCCCCAGAGGGCCAGCAGCGATACGACCGGGACCATCAGCAGCGACACGATTTTGGCGCGGACGGTCGTCGGCCGCAGCCGCCCACGCGGCCTTGGCTCCGCCGACTCCCCCGGCTCCACTGAGTCCAATGAATCCACTGAATCCGCTGGCGGCGCTGACTTCGCGTGGCCGCGGACCGCTCGGCCCTGGCCCGTCGGCCCCTCAGTTCTCTCGGCCCCGGCAGAAGGGCCCTCGGCGGCAGGTCGGCCGGCGGCATGCGCGCGCCGCCCGCGCGCGGGTGAGGGGGACGGGGACGGTGGCCCGAGGCTGGCGTCTGGGGCCTTGCGGGGTATGCGCACGGATCGCCTCGCTTACGGGAACGGTTCTGCAGAAAAACTTGGAACGACTGTTCTGCGAGCGGAACTTCGGGCCATCAGCCGTCGTTGTGCAGGGTGGACGGCGAGGGGTGAACGAGGTCAGAGACGCGTATGCGGTCAAGGGGCGATCGCGTCGCGAGGGGATGCCGGGGATGCCAGGGATGTCAGGGACGACGCCTCGGTGTCCGCAGCGTTCGCGATTTCGGCAGAGCGATAGGCACTGCGATCACCAGCGGCGGGAGAGAGCGCGACGAAAGCTGAGGTGATGAAGAGATAGGAGCCGAGACCGACAGCGAGGGGGAAGATGAACTGCATCGCGGTCGCCCCGGGCAGCTCGGCACCGGACGGGGTGACGTGGACGCTGACGGCGATCATGCCGGTGTAATGCATGCTGCTGACGGCAGCGCCCATGACCAGGGCTGCGACGGCGACAGCGACGGGCGACTTGATGTTCAGTGCCGCCCACAGGGCGGCGGTGGCCGCGACGACGGCGATGAGCACGGAGAGAGCTACGAGCGCGGGATCGTAGTGGATCTCGCCGTGCAGCCGCAGGGCCGCCATGCCGAGGTAGTGCATGCTGGCGACGCCTAGGCCGGTGGTGAGGCCGCCCAGCAGGAGGGCCCGGGTGCGGTCCTTGCCGTAGCCGACGGCGAAGACTCCTGCGCCCACGACGATCATCGCGACGAGCAGACTGAGGAGGGTGAGTGGCACGTTGTAGTGGATGTCCGTGCCGGTGACGGCGAAGCCGAGCATAGCCACGAAGTGCATGGTCCAGATGCCGGTGCCGATCGCGGATGCTGCCGTGACAAGCCAGTTGCGGCGGGAGCGGCCGGTCGTCGACAGCGCCCTGACGGTGCAGCGGAGCCCGAGGGCGGCGCCTATACAAGCCATCACGTACGACAGCACGGGTGTCAGCCAGCCGAAGGCGGCGTGGTCCAGGTGTCCCATGGCCCCGGGACGGTAGTCCGGCCAGGGGCGCACGACAGGGGCGCAGTTCGAAAGCTGTTGAAAATTGACACAACGAGACTCGTGAACGACCGTGCCGCGTTCGAACGTGCGCGCCGAGGACTCATTTCAGCCATTCGAGTCAGCGGTGGACCGTTCGAGCCTGTGAGGGATCATTGGGCATATGGCCGATGACCACATGCACGTGCAGGAATTCTTCGGTGCCCGGGCGGCGGACTGGGACAGCCGCTTTCCGGACGACGGACCGGCGTACGCGGCGGCGGTCGCGGAGCTGGGGCTGCGCCCCGGCGCGGCGGTGCTCGACGCGGGGTGCGGGACTGGACGGGCGCTGCCTCCGCTTCGGGACGCGGTGGGCAGGGACGGCACGGTGCTCGGCCTCGACCTCACACCGGAGATGCTGGAGGCGGCGGTACGGGCCGGGCGAGGCCGGGCCGGGGCGCTGGCACTCGGTGATGTGGCACGGCTGCCGCTGCGCAACGCCATGCTGGACGCGGTGTTCGGGGCGGGCTTGATCTCGCATCTGCCGGAACCGGAGGCGAACCTGCGGGAGTTGGCGCGCGTGGTGCGCCCAGAGGGGAAGCTGGCGCTCTTCCACCCCATCGGACGCGCGGCCCTGGCCGCCCGCCAGGGGCGACAGATCACACCGGACGACCTCCGGGCGGAGCCTCAGCTGCGGCCGCTGCTCGCAGGGGCAGGCTGGCGGATGGTGTCGTACGTGGACGAGGACGAGCGCTTTTTGGCGGTGGCGGTACGGGAGGGGTGACTGGGGGGATGGGGGCGGGGGGGGAGGGGCCCCGGTTTATCGCTCAGGCTCGCCCCGCCCCGCTCGCCCCGCCTCGGCTTGCCTCACCCCGTCTCCCCCCTTTCACCCGCTGGCTTTTCCGCCCGCCATCCGCCACCCGCCGCCCATCCACCCGCCCACATCAGTCCCGATGTCAGCAAGTCAGCCCGCCAACGTGGCCCGGCTGCTGCCTGCCACCGCGTTGATGAAGGCCTCGGGGTTGTCGAACATGATGTTGTGGCCGGCGTTCGGGACGACCTCGATGCGGACACCCGAGGCAGCCAGTTCCTCGCGGCCGGGGAGGTCGTTGTCGCGATCGCCGACGAGGTAGGTGCGGTCGATCGGTAGGTCCATCAGGAGGTGGCGCATGGTGGGCTGGGTGCCGTGTATCAGGCCGACGGCAGTGCGGTGGAGCGCGAGCGGGTCGGCGAGCCTCATCGTCGCCGCCCACAGCGGGCCGACACGGTCGAGGACGGCCGCGAAACCGCCACCGTGGACAAAGTCATCTTCGGAGTAGGAGGCTATGCCGCTGCTGCCGGCCTTCGGGGCGGGGTTGGGGTCGAGGTTGGCCTCCGTGAGCACCAGCCGGGACACCAGGTCGGGGCGGTGCGAGGCGAGCACGATCGCTACGGCGCCGCCCATGCTGTGTCCGGCGATGTCGGCTCCGGTGACACCCGCCGCGTCCAGGGCGGCGGCGAGGGCGTCCGCGAGCTCCTCCAGGCGGTAGCCGAAGTCGGCCGGGCGATCGCTGATGCCATGGCCGGGCAGGTCGACGAAGAGTTGTCGGCGCGTGGCGAGGCGGGGGTCGGCGGCGACGTGGGCGTGGTAGACGGTCGAGGCCGAGCCGAGCCCGTGGACGTACACGAGTGGCGGCTGGCGCGTGTCCCCGCAGCGTTCGTCGCGGCCTGCCTCCGACTGACCGACGCCGACGTCCGGTCGGGCGCCATGCAGCTCCTCGCCGCCCCGCTCGTTGCCGCCCGACGTGCTGCCTTGCCGGTCCTTCCCGCCCCGCGCATCGGCGTTCAGAGCGCCGCCGTTCCGCCGGGATGCGTCGGGTATGCCCTTCGATTCGGTCCAGCGGATCTGACTGCCCTGCTTGTCGAACGCCGTCTGGTGCATGGTTCGGTCCCCCGTTCTGCTGGTGCCTCATAGGCGGTCCTGACAGTGGTCCCGTCAGGAAGTGCTGTGCGGAAGTGCCTCGCTGTTGAAGTGCTTCGCGGAAGCGCCTCTCTCAGGCGCTCCGGGCGATGACTATACATCGATGACGATGTACTGCGGCACGGATGTACTGCGGCCATGAGGCAGAATGCGGGCATGCTTGAGCTCGCGATCCTGGGATTTCTGTACGAAGCGCCGCTGCACGGCTATGAGCTGCGCAAACGGATTACCGCGCTGACCGGGCACGTACGCCCGGTCGCCGAGAGCACGCTCTATCCGGCGATCAAACGGCTGGAGAAGGCGGGGCTGCTCGCGCGGGAGATGCAGCCCGGGGCGGCGGCGGCGCCCCGCCATATGCTCACGCTCACCACCGAAGGCAGGGCGGAGCTGGTCCGGCGGCTCGCGGAGCCCGAGCAGGTGGAGATCACGGACGAGAACCGGTGGTTCACGCTGCTGGCCTTCCTGCGCCACCTGCCCGAGGCGGACCGGCAGGCCGAGGTGCTGCGGCGTCGGCTGCGCTTCCTCGATGAGCCCGCGAGCTTCTTCTACGACGGGGAACGGCCGCTCAGGGCGGAGGAGTTGGACGACCCCTTCCGGCAGGGGATCCTCACCATCGCGCGGGCCACGAGTGCGGCGGAGTTGAAGTGGCTGCGAACTACGCTCCGGTCGCTGGAATCGCCCGGGACGGGCAGCAGGGACGTGACCGGCGCGACCGACCTCACGGCGGAGGCCTAGGGGCCCCTGACGGACGACCGGGGGGAACGGGAGCTTCAGGGCGGGCCGCGCGACCGGCGCAGCGGGGGCGTACGGGTTGGCCCGCGCGTAAGCCGTTCACGGCACTCGTCGGCAGTTCACAGCGGGGTTCGGATCGGCTGTTCGCGTCAATCGACCCGTTCCGACCCCTATCTGTCACCGGGCCGCCAACTCTAGCTTGAGAAAGGCACTTTGGTGTCTACCTGGTGAGCGTACCTGCGGGGAAGGCGGTCCGGATGTTTCGTATGTTCGGCAGATTCCGGAAGCCGGAGCGGCCGGAGCCCGCGCGGCAGCACAACATCTTCGAGGCGGCCGCCACGTACGTCGCCGCGTGCGCGGACGACGATCAGGAGGCGCTGGAAGAGGCGGGGGGATGGGTGTCGCCGGAGGCGATGTCCTTCGGGGTGCGGGAGCTCGCGTGCCGGGCGCTCATCGCACTGGCGCGGGAGCGCGACGAGTCCCCGCAGACCGTGGCGCGTTCGCTGATGGGGCTGCCTGTCGCCTGACCGCACGCCGACCGGCTCGTGGCAGGGCCGTGGCATGCGATCTGGGCTGATTCCACGCGATCTCGCCCCATCCCCTCCGATGTCACCCGATCTCTCCGTGCGGCGGCTCTGGCCTCCGTCCCGGCCCGTCATCACGCCTCGGTTCCGTCCGCGCTCTTCGAGGCCGCAAACCCTCGACGATCGGGTTACCCACTGGTTATGGTGCGCCGACGAGCGATCCGAAGGGGAGGGTTCCGTGACCGGGACGGACGAGGCGGCGGCTGCCACAGCCGCAGCCGACGCGGCCGATGACGACGCGCTGTATGTGCTCACGGCGGTGTTGCTCACGCCCGCGCAGTTCCCCAGCGTGCTCGGTGACGACTTCCCGGAGGCGTGCGCGGCTCTCGGCCTGGAGCCGTACCCGGGCGGCTATGGCCTGGTGCTCGGCCAGGACGGCGACGGCGCCCGTTGGACCGTGGTGGTCGATGACGTGTCGCTGGTGGCGGTGGCGATCGCGTCGTGGGACTGCGGGATGGAGTACGACCTGTCGCCCGATGAGCGTACGGTCGTGGCCGCGCTGCCCGGCTGGCCGCTGGAGCTCGCCGTGGCCGCGCCCGGAGTGGCGCCGCCGCACGACCCCGAGCCGGAGCCGGAGGAGGACGGCAGCGTGCGTCCGCCGCTCTCGCCGCCCGACACCAGCGTGTGGGGCTCGGCGCAACGGCGCCTCGGCGCGGATCAGATCGCCCTCCAGTGGGCGATGTGGCGAGGTCAGATAGCTGACGGGGACGACGAGGACGACGAGGAATCCAGCGCGGGAGCGGACGGCCGCGCCCCTGGCGAGAACTCCGCGTCGGCGTCGGCCCCCGCAGTACCGATCGCCCCGTCGGACGGCGCTCCGGCCGACTCCCTAGAGCCCGTACCCGAATCGGAAGCACCGCGAGCTACGGGCCCGGCGGGCGTCGAGCCGAAGGCTTCGACGACACCGCAGGAGACCGCTGTGGACTCCCCCGGCGCCGACTCCGAAAGCCCCAAAGGCCCCGCCGAGGCGGAATCCCAGGCCGCCGACGATCTCAACGCGCGCGTGGAGCGAGTCCTCGACGAGGTACGCCAGTACCTCGACTCCCCTCCCCCGCTCGGGCGTGTCCGGTCCAGCTTCGCGCCCGGCGGGGCGCGTATGTTGCGGGCCGACGGCCCTGGGTGGTCGATCGTGGCCAGGACCGACGACATCGCGTTCGTGCTGCTGGACGACGAACCGGGGGAAGTCGTTCCGGTGGGGCGCGGGCCCAAGTTGCCCGAGCTCCTGGAGGCCTTGGACGCGATGGCCGTACGGCCGTCCTGAGCCACGCGCGCGGAGTCGTCGCGTCAGCGCTCACGACGACCCCGCGCCCGGCTCGGTCCTGCCCCCTCACCCCGGCTCGGTCCTGCTCCCCCTCACCCACTCCCGACTGACTCGGTCAGCAGCGCCGCCATCGCCGTATCAGGGTCGGCGTGCCGGCGGAGCGCGGACAGTTCGGTGCGCCAGGGCGCGCTCCAACCCGTACGCGCCCCCGCTGTCTGTACGAGCGCCACCGCCAGCAGTCCGGCTGTCGGCGTGCCGCGTTCGCGCAGCATGCGGGCTGTGCGGAGTGTGGTCTTGGGGTGGCGTACGGGGGTGGATCCGAGGCTGAACGAGTTCAGCTCGGGCAGTCGGCCCGGGTGGTCGTCGAGCAGGCGTAGCGCCTTCACCCAACGCTCGGGGGTCGCGTCGCCGCGCCGGAGTGCGGCCCATGCCGCGTCCAGCGCGAGGCGCGCGGCCTCGCGCAGCAGCCCGGCATCCTCCAGGGCCGTCGCCATCGCGTCCGCACGGCGCACCTGCACGGGTGAGCCGTAGCCGGAACTCACCGCGTTCGCGCACCCGGCGAGCCGTCGCAGGGCTTCCTGCCTCACGTCCTCCGTGCTCGAACTCGACTTCACCGTGTCGACGAGGTGGTTGAGCACGTAGCTCAGGGCATCACTCGACCGCCGCCCCGCGGAGACCTCACCCGCCTCAGCCGCCCCGCTCGTGTCATCCGCCTCAGCCGTCGAAGCGATCCCCACTACCGCAGCGATCGCCGCGTGCCACACCCGCCGCGGCCGCCCCTGGGCAATCGCCGCCTCCCCCAGCGCGCGGGCCGCGTCCCGCATGGCGGGGCTGTTCCCCGCGACCCGCCCGGCCAGGGTGGCGCATGCCGCGGCGGCGGTGTCGTCGTCGCTCTCGCGGACCAGGCGCGCGAGGAAGGTGATGTACGCGGCGGACGACACGGACCGTGTGATGACCGCGTCTCGGATCGCCGGTTCACGCGCGCCCTCCAGCAGCCGGCGGGCGATGTCGTCGCGATCCGCGAGGCGCAGCAGGAACGGAGCGATGGCCGCTCGTACGTCGCGGTGCTGATGCGGTTCGTCCCACGCCGCGAGCAGCGCCGCGCCCGCGTCCTCCCCGCCCAGAACCCCGAGAGTGCGAGCTGCCTCCTTCCGGGAACCAACTGGTGTTGCTGGGGAGTTGAGTAGGGGAGTGAGCAGCTCTATGACGTCGCCGTCGGGTTCCTCGGCCAGCAGACGGCGTACGGAGGCGACGGCCGCGCGGCCGCGCACGCCGCCCGTCCCGGCGTGGCGCAGCAGCGTGGCCAGGAGTTCCGGTGTGGCCGGGCCGCTTTCGCCGAGGGCGGTGAGGGCGGCTGCCGCGATCGGTTGGGGTGCGTGTTCAGTGAGGGGGTGCAGATGGGCGGGTGAGCGAAGGTGGGACGCCGCGTCGGCGCGGACGCGCATCGGAGCCCGGTTGTCGGTGGTGGCCGCCGCCAGCGTCTCGTACCACTCCTGGCGATCCTTCGGCCGCCAGCGTCCGATGGCTCCGGTTCTCGGCCGGAGTACCCAGGTGCCGCCTCGGGGCCGCACCCTGCCGCGCAGCCCCCGTACGTCGCCACGCGCACCCGCTGCCGCGAGGACGGGTGCGAGCAGGTCCGTACGGCGTTCGGTGATCGTCCTAAGCACCTCGGGGACGGCGGCGAACGACGGGTCCTCCGCTACCAGTTGGGCACAGCGCTCCTCCCTGACATGGGCCGGAGCGATCCAGACGGCGGCCGCGTGGGCTGCGGCCTCGGGGTCCTCCACCGTGAGCGCGGTGCGGCGCATCAGGGCGTCGGCGTCCGGGAGCTCGGTGAGGTGTGACGCGAGCAGTCCGGCGAGGGCGATGCGCAGAGCAGGGTCTTCGGAGCCCGGCTCAGATGGCTCGGATGGCTCCAACGGCTCCGATGGCTTCACCCAGTCATCCGAGGCGGCCGGCTGCTCCGAGACTGACCCGTCGCCCCAGCCTGCCCCCTCCCCCGAGCCTTGCCACGCACCCGACCCAAGCCGGCCACCCGACTCGGACGGGCTCGGCGGTTCGCCCGCCCCAGCCCGCTCGCCCGACGGCGCCCCCGACCCCGACCTCGATCCCGACCGATCGCCCGACCACAACCCCGACGCCAGCCCCGCACCCACACCCACACCCAAGCCGGACCGATCAACCTCGCCAGCCCCCAACGACCCCGCCGCCCAGATATGCCGTGCCATATCCACGCCCACCCGCAGTGGACGACCCGGGCCCCGGTGGCGCGGGTCCGTGACCACCTGGCACAGGAGCAGGGCGGCGGTTGCCGCACGCGCCCGGTCGCCGCGTGCGGCGGCGCTCTCTGTCGTGCGGCGCAGCAGGGACGCGGCGGCGGCGAGGGTTTCGGCCGTGGAGTCGCGGGATTGGACAGCTGTCAGTGTGGTGTCCCGGAGGACCCGTTCGGGCAGGGCGGCGAGCAGCCGTGGTGCGGTTCCCGCCAGTTGGCGCAGTGCGTAGCGTCGTACCTCTTCCTGGTCGTGCCATGCCCGTTCGCAGCTCAGCACGATACGGGCGAACTCGTCGGGATCTCCGTGGAGTTCGGCGCAGGCGAGCAACGCGGGCCAGGCGAAGACGCGTTGGTGGATCCGATGCTGGGAGGCCTGTTCGCGCAGGATCGGTTCGGCGGCGGCCAGTGGCAGACTGACGGCCACGGCGATCAGATGGACCGGGCGCCGCTTCCAGCGTTCCAGCCGGGCGTCGCTGAACTCGGCGCGGTCGGCGGGTTCGAGCGCGGCGAGGGCGGCCAGCGGGACCCGCCGCCCTGTGTCGTCGCCTGCCCGTTCGGCGACGAGCCGCCGCCGTACGGCCGGGGGCAGCAGGGCGAGCAGGGGGTCGGCGGCCACCTTCTGTCGTCCCGGCGCCCGCAGATGGCCGTCCACCGCACGGCAACGGGTGGCCAGTTCGGCGAGGTCGTGCTCGGACAGGGTGCGGAGTGCTGCCACGGCCGCCGGGGGCAAGGGGCCTGCCGGTATGGCCAGTTCGAAGGGTACGGACACCTCGCCGCACTGGACAGGCGCCAGGGAGCGGAGGCTGCGCAGGACGTCGAGGAGTTCGGCGGGGCGCCGTAGGAGTGCGACGGCCGCTTGTTCCCCGATGAGCCGTGGCGCGTGGCGCAGGAGCGACAGGCCGGCTGCCGGGTCGCGTTCCGCGACGACGCCGGCGAGGGCCCTTCTGCCTTGCGCATAGCGGTACGCTTGGGAGCCGGTGGCCCGTTCGCCGTACTCCTTGGTCAGGAGGGCGGCCACGGCGGCGGGCGCGGTGCGGGCGAGAGTGGACAGCACCCCCGGTGGAGCGTCCGTCCGGGGCAGCCAGCGGCCGACCGTCCCCGGTGAGCAGGCGATGAGCAGGCGTGCGGCCTCCTGGGCGCCGTGGCGTTCGTACACCTCGGGCAGGAGCCGGTCGGCGAGTCCGTGGCGTCGGCTGAGCCGCAGTACTCGGTATGCGGAGTGGCGTACCGCGCGAATGTCGCTCAGCACGAGGGCGGCGAGCGGTTCTTCCGGTACCGGCAGCCTGATGGCGGCGGCCAGGGCTCGGCGGCGGAGCAGGGGATCGCCGAGCGCGGCGGCGACGGTGTCGAGGTCGCGGCGGGCGACGGCGAGGAAGAGTCCGGTGTGCCGTTCGTCCTGGTCACCGGCGTCCAGCGCGCGGTGCAGGGTGGCGTAGGCGTCCGGGGCGAGCGTGCGCGCGTAACGCGCGAGGGCGGGCATCCGGGCCGGGAACGGCAGGGAGTCGAAGTGGGTGCTGATCCACTCGGGGGTCAGCGGCTGGGGCGGTGTGGAAGGGGAATGGGCCATCAGCGATCACCGTGGGATCGTGAGGCCTCCTTTCGGATCATCATGCGTACGATCCTGACAGTCTTTCGATCAGTGGGCAATGCGATTTCGAGGGAGGAGCTGGAAGCAAGGATCGCAAAGCGAGTAGCGAGTAGCGAGTTACGGGAGGGTTGGAGGAGTGGACATGGCGGAAGCTGAAGCCGACGCGCGCGGCGACGACGTGGTGTGCCGGGCCGTGGGGCGCGTGGTCGGTGGGCGGGCCGAGGTGGTCGACGACCACTGGGGCGGTGAGTCAGCGGTGATCCGGCTCGACGCCGAACGGTTCGGCCCCGAGGCGTTGTTCGGTCTGGCGGACTTCTCCCATCTGGAGGTCGTGTACCACTTCGACCGGGTGGCGCCCGAGAAGATCGAGTCGGGTGCGCGGCGTCCGCGCGGCAACCCCGACTGGCCGCTGGTCGGGATCTTCGCGCAGCGCGGCAAGAACCGGCCGAACCGGCTCGGTGTCTCGCGCTGTCGTCTGGTGCGGGTGGACGGACTGGATGTGCACGTCGTCGGCTTGGACGCGGTGGACGGCACTCCGGTGCTGGACCTCAAGCCGTACATGGAGGAGTTCGGCCCGCGCGGCGAGACGGTCCAGCCGCAATGGTCGACGGAGCTGATGCGGGACTACTACGCGGGTGAGCCGGGGTCCGGGAGCGGTCCCGACAGCTGAGGGACTGGGCGGCCAGGAAAGACCGGGCCCTCCCAGCGGGCACCGGGACCGGCCGCGCCCCTCGACTCGTACACCGGAAGGTGGCATCGCGACGGACTCGACCGCAGCGCCGCATCCATGGCCCAGGCCAGCCGACCCCCGGCCCCAGCCCCCCGGCCCCGGCCCCGGCCTCGGCCAGAGCTCAGCCCCTCCCCCGTCGCTCGCCGAGGGTCAGCGCAGCTCCCTGCGGCCGATGTGCCGCAGCCTGCGCCGCTGGCTGCGGTCCAGCATCAGATAACCGATGACGGGCAGCCCTATCAGCACCAGCAGCGCCGGCAGGAATCCGATCAGCGGGATCAGGATGAGTCCCACCACCACTCCACCAGCGGCGATCATCACGCGCTTCGACATGTCCGTCGCCTCCTTCGCGGCCGCTGCCGCCGCCGCTCTCTGTCCAGGGAACGCATGGCCGCGCCCTCCGGTTCCCGGCGCCGCTCCCGCTCCGCGCGGCACGCCGACCGTCTGCATCCACTATGCGGCAGATGCGCCGTGCTTCTCGGCAGGTGCGCCGTGCTTCTCGGCAGATGCGCCGTGCCTCTCGGCAGATGCGCCGTGCCTCTCGGCAGGTGCGCCGCGTCTATCCGGTGGCGCCGCCCCGCCTCAGCGGTGCTCCGACGGCGTGCATGTGCCGCAGGGCCTGCCGGTAGGAGTCGAGCAGTGCGGTCTCGGCGTACGGGATGCCGACGGTTCGGCAGTGCGCGCGGACCAGCGGTTGTACGAGCCGCAGGTGGGGCCGGGGCATGTTCGGGAAGAGGTGGTGTTCGATCTGGTAGTTCAGCCCGCCGAGGAACCAGTCGGTGAGCAGTCCGCCGCGCACGTTGCGCGAGGTCAGGACCTGGCGGCGCAGATGGCCCCAGCCGTCGTCGTCGGCGTCGGGCATCTCCATGCCCTTGTGGTTGGGGGCGAACGTCATGCCCAGGTGGAGTCCGAAGAGGGCGTGGTGCAGCAGCGCGAACACCAGCGCCCTGCCCGGTGAGAGCACGCTGAGCAGGAGGCCCGCGTAGGCGGCGAGGTGCAGCAGGAGGAGCGTGGCCTCCACGGCCCGTTCGCGCCGGGGCTGCCTGCGCAGGTCCTGGAATCCGTACACCTTCAGGGCGATGCCTTCGAGAAGCAGCATCGGGAGGAACAGCCGGGCCTGGTTGCGGGTGAGCCAGCGGGCGAAGCCCTCGCGGCGCTCGGCCTGCTTCTCGGTCCATACGAGCGCGCCGACGCCGACGTCCGGGTCCTTGTCGACGTGGTTGGGGTTGGCGTGGTGACGGTTGTGCTTGTCGTTCCACCAGGCGTAGCTCATGCCGAGCAGCAGGTTGCTGTGGAGCAGGCCGAGGGCCCGGCCCGCACGGCGGCCACGGGTTATCTGGGCGTGGCCGGCGTCGTGGCCGAAGAACGCGGTCCGGGCCCAGAGGCCCGCGAGCGGCACGGCGTACAGGAGGGTCCACCAGGTGTCGCCGGTGAGGACGATCGCCGTCACGGTCGCGGCGAGGGCGAGGAGGTTGACGGCGATGCCGCGCGCGTACCAGCCGGTGCGCCGCTCCAGGAGGCCCTGTCCTTTCACCGTCTTGAGGAGGGGAGCGAATTCGCTGCCCCGTCCTGCGGGGCGCGGTGGCGCGAGCGCGGTGGTGCTCTCGGCGTTCGCAAGGGCCTGGGGCATGGTCGGTCTCCGGTCGCTGGTCCGCCGCAGTCACCTGCGCTGACCTCATAGAACGTATGAATCCGGGGGCCTTTGCCGCCATGACGCCACCACCCGGGCCGGGCGGGGGCCTGTCCCGGGGGCGTGGTGGTGCTGATGCCACCCCGGCCCGGCGGGGTGGCATCAGGGCGTCTCGCAAGTGACCCGGATCACGGCGCGTATCCGTCCGCCGGGGCCTTGCCCGGTGTACCCTCGGCGATTCCAGAGCCGCAGTAGTCAAGTTTGAGGAATGTGTCATCGCCGCACACAGGCTTCCCGCGCCCACACCCTCCGAGATCGACGAACTCGCCCGCTGCCACGTCACCTTCCTGCCCGCCGACCCCGCCCGCCTCGGCCGTATCGCCTTCTGGCACACCGACGACGCCGCCCCGCAGGCCTTCGCGGGCCGCCTCGACGAGGCGGTCGAGGAGCTGACGGTGGTGGGGGCCGACCTCGAGCCGTACGAGGTCCGTGCGGTGCTGCTGCCCGTACGCGACGCGCTGCCCGTCCTCACCCGCGCCCGGCCCCGTCCCGACGCCTCGCGGGCCGCCGCCTTCTGGGGTACGGCCGCGCTGCGCGCGCTGCAACTCGCCGCGCGCGGCCTGCTGTTACCGGGCCTCACCGCGACCGACCACGACGCGTGGCGGATCGGCCCGCTGGGCGCCGACGAGCTGGAGCGCGTACGGGAGCTGGCGGCCTCGATGCCGCCGCAGGCGCACGCCGTGCCGCTGGAGGCCGGTGGCGAACCGTTGCTGCTGCCCGAACCCGAGGTGCTGCTGCGGCAGTTCCTCGACGCGGTCGCGGACGGGCTGCCGCGTACGCCCGCCGCCGCGCTGGCGACCGGCTCCCCCGCGTTCGCCACCGACGAGCCCCGACGGCTGCCCGAACAGCGCGCCTGGGCCACGGAGGTGGCCGCCGGGCACGACGCGGGCGTGCGCGTCTCGCTCCGCGTCGTGCCCGGCCTGGAGTCGGCGGACCCGGACGCGCCGGGACCGGCCTTCCGGGCCGTGGTCCAGCTGCACAGCGTGAGCGACCCCGCGCTGGTGGCGGACGCGGCCGAGGTCTGGGGCGAGTCCGGTGCCACCGCCGGCGCCTTCGGTCCACGCGCACGTATGGACGCGCTGCTGGCGCTGCGTCGCGCCACGCGCGCGTGGGCGCCGCTCGCGCCGCTGCTGTCGGCGGCCGTGCCGGACGCGATCGAGCTGGCCGACGAGGAGGTGGGCGAGCTGCTGGGCGGCGCGGCCCGTACGCTCGCCGCGATCGGCGTCCAGGTGCACTGGCCCAAGGACCTCGCCCGGAAGTTCACCACGCGCGCGGTGATCGGGCCCGTGGCGGACACCGGCGAGGGCGGCCCGTCGCGGGCGCGGCCCGACGCCATGCGGTCCGCCGCTCCCTCCACGCTCTCCGCCGACGCGCTGCTCGCCTTCGAGTGGTGGTTCGCGCTCGGCGACACCCAGCTCACGCGCGCGGAGCTGGACCAACTGGCCGAGGCCAGCCGCCCGGTGGTGCGGCTGCGCGACCAGTGGGTGCTGATCGACCCCGAGGAGGTCCGCCGCGCCCGCGCGGTCCAGGACCGCAAGGTGACCCCCGTGGACGCGCTGGGCGCCGTCCTGACCGGCTCCACGGAGGTCGACGGACGGCGGGTCGAGGTCGAGGCGGCGGGCTGGCTCGCGGGGCTGCGCGACCGCCTCGCCGACCCCGAGGGCGCGCACCTGCGCCCCGTGGAGCAGCCCGCTGCGCTCAGCGCCCAGTTGCGCGACTACCAGCTGCGCGGTCTGAACTGGCTGGCCGACATGACCTCGCTCGGCCTCGGCGGCTGTCTCGCCGACGACATGGGCCTGGGCAAGACGATCACCCTCATCGCCCTGCACCTGCACCGCCAGAGCGCCCCGGCGACCGCCGGCCCCACGCTGGTGGTCTGTCCGACGTCCCTGATGGGCAACTGGCAGCGGGAGATCGAGAAGTTCGCGCCGGGCACGCCCGTACGCCGCTTCCACGGCTCCGCGCGGCGCCTGGAGGACCTCGCGGACGGGGAGTTCGTCCTCACCACGTACGGGACGATGCGGCTCGACGCCGCGCGGCTGGGCGAGACGGCGTGGGGCATGGTCGTCGCGGACGAGGCCCAGCACATCAAGAACCCTTACTCGGCGACCGCCCGCCAGTTGCGCACCATCGGTGCCCGCGCGCGCGTGGCGCTCACCGGCACGCCGGTAGAGAACAACCTCTCCGAGCTGTGGGCGATCCTCGACTGGACGACGCCGGGGCTGCTCGGCCGTCTGGGCACGTTTCGGGCCAAGTACGCCCAGGCCGTCGAGGGCGGCACGGACCCGGCGGCGGCCGAGCGGCTCTCGCGCCTGGTCAGACCGTTTCTGCTGCGGCGCCGCAAGTCCGACCCGGGCATCGCGCCCGAGCTGCCGCCGAAGACGGAGACCGACCGGGCCGTCTCGCTCACCAAGGAGCAGACGGGGCTGTACGAGGCGGTCGTGCGCGAGACGCTGGCGGAGATCGCGGGCGCCGACGGCTTCGAGCGGCGCGGTCTCGTGGTGAAGCTGCTCACCGCGCTGAAGCAGATCTGCAACCACCCGGCGCAGTACCTCAAGGAGGAGCAGCCGCGTATCGCGGACCGCTCCGGGAAGCTGGAACTGCTCGACGAGCTCCTCGACACCATCCTCGCCGAGGACGGTTCGGTGCTGGTCTTCACCCAGTACGTGCAGATGGCACGGCTCATCGAGCAGCACCTGGCCGCGCGCGGGGTGGCCACGCAGTTCCTGCACGGCGGTACGCCCGTGGAGCGGCGCGAGCGGATGGTGCGGCGCTTCCAGGACGGTGAGGTGCCGGTGTTCCTGCTGTCGTTGAAGGCGGCGGGCACCGGTCTGAACCTCACCCGGGCGGGCCATGTCGTGCACTACGACCGCTGGTGGAACCCGGCCGTCGAGGCGCAGGCCACCGACCGCGCGTACCGCATCGGCCAGACGCAGCCGGTGCAGGTCCACCGGCTGATCGCGGAGGGGACGATCGAGGACCGCATCGCCGAGATGCTGACCCGCAAGCGGGAGCTGGCGGACGCGGTCCTGGGGACGGACGAGTCGGCACAGGCCGCGCTCACCGAACTGTCCGACGCCGAGCTGGCGGATCTGGTGGCACTGCGAGGGAGCGGGCGATGAGCGGGTACGGGGATCCTTCGGAGGAGCGGATGTACGGGGAGGAAGGCGCCGGCGCGTCGGAGGAGCGCACGTTCGCGGCGCTCGCGCCCGCGCACGGGCGTGGTTTCGCGAGCACCTGGTGGGGCCTGGCGTGGCTCAAGGCCCTCGAGGACACGGCGCTGGACGGTAAGCAGCTCAAGGCGGGCCGCCGCTACGCGCGCGAGGGCGCGGTCGGGGCGGTGTCGGTGCGGCCCGGGCGGATCACCGCGGTGGTCCGCGACCGGGACGGTACGACGCACCGCAGCGATGTGCTGTGGCAGCGGCTCTCCGAGGACGACTGGGACGGTTTCCTCGCCATGGCGGCGGAGCGGGCCGGGCACATCGCCGCGCTCCTCGACCGCGATATGCCGCCGCATCTGGTGGAGGACGCGGCGACGGCCGGGGTGGAACTCCTGCCGGGCATAGGCGACCTGGAGCCCGAGTGCACCTGTGGCGCCTGGGACCACTGCTGGCACACGGCGGCGCTCTGCTACCAGATGGCGCGGCTCCTCGACCAGGACCCGTTCGTCCTGCTGCTCATGCGGGGCCGGGGCGAGCGGAGGCTGCTGGCGGAGCTGGAGGAGCGGAGCGCGACGCCCCGCTCAACAGAACCGGAGGCTCCGCAAGGGGTACCGGCCGCTGAGGTCTTCGCGGCAGGTGACATCGTGCCGCCGTTGCCCGGCGCGCCCGAGGTACCGGCCGAGGCGGGGGCGCCGCCGCACCTCGACACGGAGACGGCCCCCGGGCCCGGCGTCGATCCCGCCGCGCTGGAGTTCCTTGCCGCGGACGCTGCACGGCGGGCCCGGGAGCTGCTCGCGGAGGCGCTGGCGCCGGGCCATGAACTCCAGCCGCCGTCCGCCGAACTGACAGCGGCTCAGGACGCCGTGCGCCTCGCGGCGGACTGCGAGGACAGGGGGATCACCGCCCGTCTCGCGGCCGGTTCCGGGCGGCGGCCCGCCGAGCTGGACCTCGCCGTACAGGCATGGCGGTACGGGGGCGCCGCCTCCCTCTCCGTACTGGAGGAGGAGTGGACCCCCGGCCCGGAGGCACTGGCGCGCGCCCGGGACGCGCTCGCACGGGCCTGGCAGGACGAGGACCGGCCGGTCCTGCGCACGTCGGGTGCGAACCGCTGGACGGTCGTCGCAGGCGGCGCACAGCTGCGGCTCGGCCGGGACGGCCGGTGGTGGCCGTACCGCAAGGAGCGCGGGGCCTGGGTCCCGGCGGGGCCCGCCGACGCGGATCCGGGGGCGGTGCTGGAGCGGTAGGGCTACGTCCTCGTCACCTCTACGTCCGTCGCCCCTACGCCCTCGGCGGCACCCTCGGGCCAGGTGCCGCCACGGCGCGGATCTCGTAGACCGGCAGTTCGTCGGCGGGCCCGTTAGCCGCGGAGGGGAGTATCCCGCCGGGGATCTCGGTCGGCAGATCGGGCAGCTCCGGCAGATCGCTGGGGAAGCCGCTCGGCAGCTCCGTGGGGAATTTCGAGGGCACGCCGGACGGCAGGCTCGTGGGGAGTTCGGAGGGCAGCTCCGTCGGGATGCCGCTCGGCAGGCTGAGCGACGGCGTCGGCGTCGGTGTCGGCCCGCTCGTCGGGGTCTTCGTCGGCTTGTCGTCGGCCGCGTCGCCGCTGCCGTTCACCACCAGCACGATGGCGAGAACGGCCGCGGCGGCCACCACGATGGCCAGCAGTATGAACACTCCCTTGCGACCGCCCCCGATCGGCGCTTCGGGGGGCGGCGGGGTCGGGGGCTGCCAGTCGGGAGGACCGAAGCCCCCGCCCGGCGAGGACGGCGGCCCGGGTGGACGCGGAGGAAGGGGCGGCGTGGCCATAGCCTCCAGAGTCGGACCGAAACGGTTCATCTCACGGCCTCTGGCCGGAATTTACGCCAAAGTCGGTCAGTCGCGACGCCCGGCGGAGCCGCCCGGGGCGTCACGGCGCACCGTCGCGCGCCCGGCGTCCGCCGCGCGCGGCGACTGCTCTTCCACGCCTGTGCACCGCGCCGTACCGTAACCTCGGCGAAGTTCTTGCCGGTTGAACGTGACGTATCGACGTACACAGGACGTAGACGCACTCACGACATACAGGAGCTCCGTTAGCCGTGGACCGCCGAAGACTCCTCCAGGGCGCCGCCGCCACCGTGGCCGCGGGCGCGCTCTTCCCCGCGACGCGCGCCCAGGCCGCCGCCGACACCGACTATCCGGACGCGCAGTGGGTCGCCGCCTCGGCCTCCAACTACACGAAGTCCCAGCGGCCGCTCACGTATACCGTCGACCGGGTGATCATCCATGTCACCCAGGAGTCGTTCGGCACCACCCTGGCGATCTTCCAGAACCCCGCGAAGAAGGTCTCCGCGCACTATGTGGTCCGTTCGGCCGACGGCTATGTGGCGCAGATGGTCCGCGAGCACGACGTCGCCTGGCACGCGGGCAACTGGGGGTACAACACCCGCAGCGTCGGCATCGAGCACGAGGGGTGGGTGGACCAGCCGGCGTACTTCACCGACGCGCTGTACGAGCAGTCCGCGCGCCTGACCGCCTCGGTCTGCGACCGGTACGGCATCCCCAAGGACCGCGAGCACATCATCGGCCACTACCAGGTCCCGGGCAGCGACCACACCGACCCGGGGACCAACTGGGACTGGGTGCGCTACATCCGGCTGGTCAACTTCGCCTGACCGCGCTGTCTGCCGGGGCCGCGCCCGGCCGTCGCGGTTCCATGCCCGGTCCGTGGCCGTTCCATGCCCGGCCCGTCGCCGTTCCATGCCCGGTCCGTGGCCGGGCCTTGCCGGGCGCCGGGTGCGGGGCGGAGCCCGAAGGGGGTGCGGGGTGCCTTGCCGGGTGCGCGCGGCGGCCCGACGATGGACCGGTCGCAGCCCACCCCGCCCTCCCGGAGGCCCCGTTGACCGATACGCGGTACACGTCGCGGTTTGAGTCGCGGGAGTCGCGGTCCGACTCCTGGGTGGCCCTGGAGGCGGGCGCCGACCCCGTCGAGCGGACCGGCGAGCTGCGCCGCGCCCACGAGGCGTTCACCTCGGCCGGGCGGGTGGTCCGCCCCGTACGCCCGCTGGTGGCCGCGTCCTGGCGGCGCTCGGCCAGAGCCCGGGTGAACCCGGACGGCACGGCCGGAGTGGAGCTGGGCGAGGACGAGCTGGCCGCGTACCGCGAAGGACATCCCCTCGCCCGCGCGATGCCGGTGATCCGCGAGCTGATGGACTCGTACGCGAAGGACGGCGAGCACCTGGTGGCCGTCTGCGACGCGCAGGGCCGGCTGCTGTGGGTCGAGGGCCACGCGCGGACCCGGCGCGAGGCGGGTGCGATGAACTTCGTGCCGGGCGCCCGCTGGGCCGAGTCGGCGGTGGGCACCAACGCGCCGGGCACGGCCCTGGCGGAGGACCGCCCCGTCCAGGTCTTCTCCGCCGAGCACTTCCGCCGCCCGGTGCACCCCTGGACCTGCGCGGCGGCCCCGCTGCACGACCCGCGTACGGGTCGGCTGCTCGGCGCCGTGGACATCACCGGCGGCGACGGTCTGGCGCACCCGCACAGCCTCGCGTTCGTCCAGGCGGTGGCGCGGGCGGCGGAGTCGGAACTCGCCCTGCTCGCCCCGGCGCCCACCGGCGACACCATTCAGCTGAGCGCCCTCGGCCGCGACGAGGCGCTGCTGGTCGCCGCCGGACGCAAAGTGCGCCTGAGCCGCCGCCACAGCGAACTGCTGGTCCTGCTCGCCCGCCACCCCGAGGGCCTGACGGGAGATCAGCTCCTGATCGACTTGTACGAGGACGAGTCCGTGACCCCGGTGACGGTCCGCGCCGAACTCTCCCGGCTGCGCCGCCTGCTGGGCCCGGATCTGCTCTCCTCCCGCCCGTACCGCCTCAAGCTGCCCGTCGACACCGACTTCGACCTGGTCGCCCGACGGCTGGCCTCGGGCGCGGTGGCGGGCGCGATGGGCGCGTACGCGGGCCCGCTGCTGCCCACCTCGCAGGCGCCCGCGGTGGCACGGATACGGTCCCGGCTCGCCGGACAGCTGCGCGCGGCCCTGATCGAACGCGGCGACCCCGGCCTGCTGGCGGACTGGGCGCGCAGCCCGTGGGGCGAGGAGGACCGGCGGGTGTGGCGGGCACTGGTGGAGACACTTCCGCAGAGCCGGCGGGGCGCGGCGCGGGCTAGGTTGGCGGACTTGGAGGCGGAGCAGGGAGCGGGTCTCCCGGGCGTCGCGGGTTTCCCGGACCTCCCGGGCGTCGCGGGCGTCGCGGGCCGCCCGGGTGTCGCGGGCGTGCCGGGTGTCGCAGGTGTGCCGGGTGTCGCAGGTGTGCCGGGTGTCGCAGGTGTGCCGGGTGTCGCAGGTAGGGCCGGTGTCGCAGGTGGGACCGGCGTCACGGGTTTCCCGGATACCGCGGGCGCCCCGGACGCCGCAGGCGCCCCAGATGCCCCCGTTCCGCCCCGCCGCCTCGCAACGAGGCCGCAACGTCGTCGTCCCTAGCCTCCGCTGCGAGTGCCGTCCAAGGGCGGGCGGCACCGGAGGGAGGCCACGGAGATGACCCGTTACGCAGCGCCCGGCACCGAGGGCGCACTCGTCTCGTACGAGTCGCGCTACGACCACTTCATCGGCGGCGAGTACGTGCCACCGGCCGGCGGCCAGTACTTCGAGAACCCCAGCCCCGTGAACGGCCGCCCCTTCACCGAGATCGCCCGGGGCACGGCGCAGGACGTGGAGCGCGCGCTGGACGCCGCCCACGCGGCGGCCCCCGCGTGGGGCCGCACCGCCCCCACCGAGCGCGCCAACATCCTCAACAAGATCGCCGACCGGATGGAGGCGCGGCTGGAGGAGCTGGCGGTCGCCGAGAGCTGGGAGAACGGCAAGCCCGTACGCGAGACGCTGGCGGCCGACATCCCGCTGGCGATCGACCACTTCCGCTACTTCGCGGGGGCGCTGCGGGCGCAGGAGGGCTCGCTGAGCCAGCTGGACGACGACACGGTGGCGTACCACTTCCACGAGCCGCTCGGCGTGGTCGGTCAGATCATCCCGTGGAACTTCCCGATCCTGATGGCCGTGTGGAAGCTCGCGCCCGCGCTGGCGGCGGGCAACGCGGTGGTGCTCAAACCGGCCGAGCAGACTCCGGCGTCCGTGCACGTATGGCTGTCCATGGTCGCGGACCTGATCCCGCCGGGCGTGCTGAACATCGTCAACGGCTTCGGGGTGGAGGCGGGCAAGCCGCTGGCGTCGAGCCCGCGGGTGGCGAAGATCGCCTTCACCGGCGAGACGACCACGGGCCGTCTGATCATGCAGTACGCGTCCGAGAAGATCCGCCCCGTGACGCTGGAACTGGGCGGCAAGTCCCCGAACATCTTCTTCGACGACGTCTGGTCGGCGGACGACGACTTCCGCGACAAGGCGCTGGAGGGCTTCACGATGTTCGCCCTCAACCAGGGCGAGGTCTGCACGTGCCCGTCCCGCGCACTGATCCAGCGCGGCCACTACAGCGAGTTCCTGGACGCGGGCATCGCCCGCACCGAGGCGATCGTGGCGGGCCACCCCCTAGACACCGACACGATGATCGGCGCCCAGGCCTCCAACGACCAGCTCCAGAAGATCCTCTCCTATCTAGACATCGGCCAGCAGGAGGGCGCGAAGATCCTGACGGGTGGTCAGCGCGTCGAGTACGACGGTGAACTCGCGGGCGGCTACTACGTCCAGCCCACGATCTTCGAGGGCGACAACCGCATGCGGATCTTCCAGGAGGAGATCTTCGGCCCGGTCGTCGCGGTGACGTCCTTCACGGACTTCGACGACGCGATCCGCACCGCGAACGACACCCTGTACGGCCTCGGCGCCGGCGTCTGGACCCGCGACGGCAACCAGGCCTACCGCGCGGGCCGAGCGATCCAGGCGGGCCGCGTCTGGACCAACTGCTACCACGCGTACCCGGCACATGCCGCCTTCGGCGGGTACAAGCAGTCGGGGATCGGGCGGGAGAACCACAGGATGATGCTGGAGCACTACCAGCAGACCAAGAACTTGCTGGTCTCGTACTCGGCGAAGAAGCTCGGCTTCTTCTAGGACCACAAGAAAAGGCGCCTGACCGGGGAATTGACCGGTCAGGCGCCTTCGTACGACACGCTCGCGCTCCACGACGCGCTGTGGGCGCGGCCGGCCGCTGAGTGCACCGGCTTCGCCGCCCCGGGCAGTGACGACAGGTGGCACCAGGGGGCTGCGTGGATTGTGGAGAAGCTCTGCACGCCTCGCACATCCCGGCCCGCCCGCCGTGGCTAGATTCACCGGTGTTGCAGATCGCAGCTCTCCCTCATGAAAGGCGTGTCATGCGCAAGCCATTGGCGTACCTGTCGGCGGTCTTCCTGGCAGTGGGCTTCCATACGGCCATGGCCCCGCAGGCCTCGGCGGCCGGCCCCAACTGGGGAGAGCTCTTCACCCCGGTCGGGCCCGGCACCTGGTACCCCGGGAAGTGCGCCACTCCCAAGGGCAACAGCACGGCCAACGGGACCATCATCACCCTGTGGGACTGCACAGGAGACGAGCTCCAGAAGTGGGACCACGACGGCTACCAGATCGTCCACAAGGCGAGCGGGAAGTGTCTGACCCCGCGGGGCGACGCGTACAACGTCAACGGCGCGGTGCTCACCCTGTGGCCGTGCGACAACAGCGGCAACAACCGCAGCCAGCAGTTCTGGTCGGACCCCGACTGGTCCATCAAGACCAACTACTCCGACAAGTGCCTCACCAACAAGGGCGGTTCGGCCGGCAACGGCACCTACCTCACCCTGTGAACCTGCGCCTCGGACTATCCGCCGGAGCAGCACTGGATGATGCGGTACTGACCGGGGGCACCCCGGTGGCCGGCTCAGCGGCACGCGGGTTCAAGGACGGGTTCCGGGTTCCGGCGTTCACCCGGCGTGTGACGCGCCGCATGTGATGTCCTCGCGCACCGGTCGGAGCAGGTAGACCCCCTGCTCGGGCCGGTGCCCCTCGCTACTGCCCGGCCCCATGACTTACTTCCCGTACGCGGGACTTCTCCGGCTCTGCCGCCGAGACCGTGCGCGCCGGGAGCCGCCCGCAGGTGTGCGGGCGATCCGTTCATCGGAGCGCTGTTGGCCGCACCGGATGTGCGGACCAGCTGGATAGACGCCCGGACCGCCGGGGGCGGCCCTGTGGAGGCTTGGTCCCACCGGCCGGGTGAACTCGGCTGTGCCCGAACGGGCGCAGCCCCTGACCGACGAGATACGGGGGAGTTCTCTCTTGAGATCCATCCGACGGGCGTGTGTGCCGGTAGCCGCGGTGGCTGCCTGTGCGGCCTTGACCGGGGGCCTGCTCCAAGCCGCTCCCGCGGCCGCCGCGCCGACGCCCTCCACCGGGGATGCCCCGCCACCCGCCGCGTCCGGACGTGTGGACAGTCCGGACGAGAAGCTGGGCCAGGGCTGGAAGACCTCCGAGGACCGCGCGGTGACCGGCGCGGCCGACGCCAAGGCCTTCAAGATACTCGTCGCCGACGAGGCGAAGGCGTACGAGTGGAAGACGGTCGCCGCGCTGGCGGAGCCGGGAGTGCCCGCCGACTCGTGGATCGGCAACCAGTGCGTCATGGACGACTCCCATGTGGCCGCCGTGTACGCCCCGCGCGCGTTCACGAACAAGCCCGATCTGATGCAGGGCGGCGCGTTCACGGCGATCGTGAACACCAGGACGGGTGAGGTGACGAAGCTGCCATTCACCGCCACGCTCGCCTACTTCGACCCCACCTGTAACACCGTCACACACACGGCCGCCTTCACCCAGTACCGCGACATGAACGACATGGCGCAGGTGAAGACGCAGGTGATCACCGTGGACACGGCCGGCACCACGGTCGTGAAGACGGGGGAGCTGCGAGGCCAGGTGTCGTCGGCGGCGCCGGTGAAGGGCGGTGTCGTCGCCGGTCTGGGCCGCGATCTCGTCCGGATCGACGGCAGGGGGAAGGTCCGCCGACTCGCCAGGGGCGACAGCATCCCCTTCGACATCCGCCCCATGGCAGGCGACCGCATCGGCTTCGTCGACCGCAAGGACACAAAGACGGCACAGGCGAAGGTGTACGGCGGCAGCGGTGAGCCGCGCACGGTCGCCACCGGGCCCCTGGGCGACCTGGAGCTGGCGCCCGGCGCGCAGGGCCGCGTCTTCCTCACCGGCCGTCCCCGCAACGTCAAGGTGGAGGGGAGCGGAGTCACCCGGCTCGACGCGCCGGCCGACACCGACGTCTCCTCCCACGGCCGCCTCGCCGTCGCCCCCGTACTCACCCCGGGGGTCCGCGCCGGACTGACCCGGATCAAGGCGGCCGGGAAGGACTTCGACAGGCCGGCCGAGCCCGAGGCGGGTGTGCGGGCCCGCTCCGGGACGGCCCCCGAGACGTCGGACGACGACACCGCGATGACGGTCACGTCGACCGTCACGGCGACGGGCAAGGAGGTCCACCAGCAGGTCGCTCCGACGCGGCAGAGCCCCGTCGACGGCCTCTCCCCCGCCCTGACCGGCGAAGCCAAGCCGCGTACGCTGCGCCGTGCGGCCGCGGCCGCGCCCGACTCCCACGACCCCCGAGACACCGACCGCTGGTGCTCCGTCTCCCGCAACGACCTGGGTGTGCAGGCGCTGCAGCCGACGTCCAACCAGGTCGAGTGGGCGGTGGACATGGCCGTACGCGGCGAGCTGCGAAGCAACTGGATCCGTCAGGGCGACTACCGCGGCCAGGCCGGGCTCCTCTCGACCGACCCCCAGGGCCTGTTCCCCCGCCCGGAGCTGAAGGGCGGCGGCCGGATCCCCGCCAACGTGCTGCTCGGCATCCTGGCGCAGGAGTCCAACCTGTGGCAGGCCGAATCCGGCGCGGTCCCCGGCCAGATGGGCAGCCCGCTGGCAGCCGTGGACGGCTATTACGGACACAGCGCGAAGGACACCCTGCTCGGATACTGGCGTATCAACTGGGACAAGTCCGACTGCGGTTACGGTGTCGGCCAGGTCACCGACGGTATGCGTATGAAGGGGCACGAGAAGGCCGGCGAAACCAGCCTGGAGCCGGCGCTCCAGAAGGCGATCGCCGTCGACTACGCCACCAACATCGCCGCCTCCATGAAGATCCTCGCCGACAAGTGGAACGAGGTGCACGCCGACGGGCAGAAGATCACGGTCAACAACGACGACCCCTCCCGCGTGGAGAACTGGTTCACGGCGGCCTGGAACTACAACCTCGGCTTCAACCCCAGGTCGGCGGCCGGCCAGAACGGCGGCAGCTGGGGCCTCGGCTGGTACAACAACCCCGCCAACCCCATGTACAAGAAGGGTGCCTGGGACCACCCGTTCATGGATGTGAGCCTCAACACGAACAACATCCGTGACGCGGCGACCCCGCAGTACTGGCCGTACGAGATGAAGGTGATGGGCTGGTCCGCCTGGTCGATCGACACCGGCTTCTCCTACGGCACGGACGGCCGCCAGGACTGGAAGGGCGAATCGGGGTTCTCCTCCGCCGGCTTCAACCCCGCCTGGTGGACCACCGTCGCCGACCGCTCCCGCGTGAGCCCGCCGATCAGCACCTTCTGCAACACGAAGAACAACTGCAACCCCGCCAGCCCGATCGACTGCCCGGACGAGGCCTGCTACCGGCAGTTCTGGTGGAACCAGGAGAACGCGACGTGGAAGTCCGACTGTGACCAGACGTGCGGGCACGAGAACATCAAGTACCAGACCCTGCGCGCCGAGCCCGGCCGGGGCTACCGGCTGAAGAACGGCAGTCCGGTGTGCGCCGGCGCCCCGGCGGGCTCCGACGTCGTCGCCTCCGTCCCCACCGGCACACCGACGTGGTCGGCCTGCGGGGCGGCGGCCTCGACGGGCACGTTCGAGTTCACCTTCCACCCCGACTGGGACCAGCACTACGAGGCCAAGGCCGATCTGCATTCGATCGGCGGCGGCCACGGCGGCCACTTCTGGTACACCCACACCCGTGACGAGAACCACCTCGGCGGCGACGGCAACCGGATGACCATCGGCGGCGAGTGGACGGCGGGCAAGACCTACGACCTCGCAGCCGTCTACGCCTACATCCCCGACACCGGAGCGCAGACCAAGGACGCGAAGTACGTCATCAGCGGCGCTGTCGGCGGCCCGTACGAGCGGTACGTCGACCAGGACGCGAACAACGGCCAGTGGGTGCCGCTGGGCGCGTACAAGTTCACCTCCACGCCGAAGGTGACACTGTCGAACTACTCGAAGGGGGCCACCGCCGACCGCGACATCGCCTGGAACTCCGTCGCCTTCAAGCCGATCAGGGGCAGGTTCGTGCAGCGCTCCCTGACCGCGGCCGCGATCTTCGACCCGAACCAGGAGCTGAACTCCAACTGGCCGGTGTCGACGGAGATCAACTCACCCGTGCGGTCCATGAAGTCCCTCTACGACTGGGGTCTTGGCCTGGCCGACAAGGGGCCGCTGTGGAACAACCCGGAGGGAGCGGACGCCCGCGGTCTGTCCTCCGAGGCCCGCTGCCCGACGGCGAAAGCCGTCGGCGAGTGCACCGGGCAGCAGACGTGGGACGCGGCCGACCAGTGGGCCAAGGACATCAGGGAGGGTGGATCGGCTCCGCGCGCCGACGGCTCCGCCCCCAGGATGTCGATCCCCGTGTGGATGGCCATGTCCAACGAGCGTCCCGACGTGTCCAAGCCGGCGTCCGAGGCGTACCGGGACCCGAACAGCTACAAGATCAAGTCCGATGTGAACGTGACGTTCGTGGTCGGCGAGGACGGGAAGATCGTTGACGGCAGCGCCGGGTCGAACTACCGGGCCCGCGTCGGCAACGCCCACCTGCCCCACTTCGTCACCAAGATCATGAAGACGATCGAGGCGGACTACGGGATTCCGGCGCCGGACATCGACTACACCACGCAGGACGCGCTGGAGTACGGCAACGTCCACACCTCCCACCCCTACACGGACGGGGACACTCCGGGTCAGGCGTACCTGCCGCACTTCCGCGGGGCCCGCGTCGACGACGCCAAGCAGTGTGTCGACTTCCGCGCCGTCGGCGGCGGCGTGCACGGCTACCGCGACATGATCGGCCACAAGTCGGTCAACGACAACGTCAAGGCGTGGGTGGACAAGGTCAACGCGAGCCTGACGGCCAACCACGCGGTGAAGCGGTTCGCCGGAGACGTCTACGCGATGTTCTTCAAGAACACCGGATCCTGGAACAACAACATGGGCGGCTCCATGATCGGCAATGCTCCTCCGATCTGGCAGGACATCGCCGCGGCCTTCTGCGCCGACGGGTCCGTGAAGCCGACGCACCTGCAGAGGAACGGCGACGCGACTCCGTCCAACGGCATCGTCTTCCAGTCCTACATGCCCGACCTGTACCTGTACGTCGACGACCAGCTGACCGACAACCTCGGCCGCCGGTCGAGCCAGAAGATCAACGGCGGAGACTGGAAGAACTTCTCCAACTTCCCCGCCACCGCTCCCAACGGCAACGCCTACGGAAGCTGCTCGAACGCCACCCGCGGCAGTGGCGGCAACCCGTGGGGGGTCGACGCCCCGGCACCGATCATCGGTGACGGCCCGGGAAACCGGCCGGGCAAGGTGGTCCACTGCGACGACCCGGCCAACGAGTTCACCGTCCCTCTCACCCGGTGACCGCGTCAGCCATCGCGTGAGGTAATGCGAGGAGAAGGGGGGCGGCCATCACAGGCCGCTCCCCTTCTCCTCGCGCACACCATCCGAGAACTCCTCATGGGCATGCTGTACGTCGCCTTCTTCGCCGCGATCCGCTACCCCGCTCGGTCGCGGTCGGCGCCAGGCGTGCAGGGCTGCTGGACACACGGTGCCGTACTCAAGGACCGGGCGGCCGCGCGGTGTTCGCCGGGTGTGACCCCGTACTCGTTCCGGAACGCACGGCCGAAAGCGGTGGCGCTGGCGAAACCCCAGCGGGCCGCGATGGCCTCGACGGTGCGGTGGCTCGACTCGGGGCGGGCCAGCTCGGCGTGGCAGCGGGCCAGCCGGCGTCGGCGGATCGATTCGGCGACACTCGCCGGCTGGTCGCGAAAGAGGGTGTAGAGGCCGCGCAGGGACATGTTGTGCCGGTCGGCGACGACCTGCGGGGTCAACCCGTGGTCGTGGAGGTTGTCGTCGATGAACCGCAGGACGCGCCGGAGCATCGCCTGGGCGTGCGCCTCGGCCGGTGTCACGACCGGTCTCCCGTCCCGGGCCTGGGCCCCGAGCCGTTGCGTCAGGCAGGCGGTGGCGAGGTCGAGGGCGACGGAGCCCAGGCGGGGCAACTCGTCGGGCCCGCACCGGGGGCCGTGGTGGTGCAGGGAGTGCAGGAAGTCGGCCAGGATCTCGGCCGTCCCCACGCCGGCGCCCGCATACAGGGGGCTCGGCTCCGCGAGGATGCGGTCCACCGTCTCGGATTGCAGCGGCAGGACCGTGTGCGGGATTTCCAGCACGATCGCCTCGACCGACCCGTAGTCGCTGAGACAGATGTTCTCCATCGGGCGCGAGGTGTCCGTCAGGACGAGGCCCCCCGCCACCACGGACGCATTGCGTAACCGGGCCATGTTGAACGCGCCCCGAGTGGCGAGGGCCAGTTGATACGACCCGGGATCGTCCCGCCGTCCGTGGGTGGCCGTCCGGCGCGAGCACACCCGCGAGAACGCGACCGATGCGACCGTCACCTGACCCAGATTCAGCCCGGTGTGCCGGGCGTGGACTTCCGACGCGCGCCGGCCGCCGAGTGGTGCGGACGTCAGCTCACTCCGCACCATCTCGCAGAACCAGCCTGCCCCGTCGGCCGACGCCCCCGTCTCGTCAGAGACCGCGGACCGTCTCATGGCATCCCCCTTGCTCGCGGCGCGACACCGACCGACTGGTCACCGGCGGACGCACAGCCGCACTTCCACTGAAGCGAATATCGACTGTCCGGCACCAACCCCGCTGCGGGGCCCGGCATTCCTCGGGGGCGAGGAGAAGGCGCCCGAACCGGGCTGCTGCCCGTCAGGCGCCTTCGCTCAGGCCGTCAGCGGGCCACGAACTGCGTCAGGATCGCCTGGACCTCGTAGATGTCGACACCCTTCGTGAACGTCTTCTGCAGCGGCGTCGGGTTGCCGGAGATCCAGATCTTCAGCTCCGCGTCGAGGTCGAAGTGCCCGGCCGTCTCCACGGCGAAGTGGGTGATGCTGCGGTACGGCACCGAGTGGTACTCGACCTTCTTGCCGGTGATCCCCTGCTTGTCGACCATGATCAGACGACGGTCGGTGAACAGCATGGTGTCGCGTATCAGCGTGTACGCGGCGTGGACCTGCTCACCGTGGCCGAGCAACCGCCCGTACTCGCTCTGCGCCTTCACCGGATCGACGGTGTGCGCATTTCCGAACAGTGCCATGTCAGGCCCCCCACTCGATGGATATGTGGCCCCGCAGCCCGGGTGAAATGCGGGAGCTTGCCACTGTATACGGGGGTGAGCGAGGGGAGTCGAAGGGCTGTGCGAGCAGGGGGCGGCGCCGGGAAGCGTACGGGAGCCGCCGCGGGTCCCGGCGACGCGGATCAGGCCCGCCCCCGCCTCACGGCGACGAGGGCCGGGCCGCCGTCTTCGTCTCGTTCATGTCGCCGATCGTCCGCCACAGCCGCAGCGCCCGTTCCCGGTGCTCGTGCGCCAGGTCGTGGGCGCCGGTCGTGGCGGCCAGGTCGCCGAGCAGCTGCCAGCAGGTGGCCTCGTCCTGGCGGTCGCCGTGGCGGTGGAACAGGCCCGCCGCGCGTTCCAGCGCTGGGCCCGCCCGGTCCCGGTCGTGCTGACCGGCGTACACGCGCCCGACCTCCAGCAGGGTGTACGCGGCGCAGCGCTCGTCGGCGAGTTCCTCGAAGGTGGCCAACGCCTGCCGCAGGCAGCGCAGCGCCTCGTCCGGGTCGCCGCGCCGGTCGTGCAGTCGGCTGAAGCGCCGCAGCACGACGGCCACGCGGTGCCCGTCGCCCAGCGCCGCGGCCTGGCTCAGCGCCCCGTCGAACCAGGACTCGGCCTCGTCGAGTTCGCCCTGCATGAGCTTCATCACGGCCATGGAGCAGGACAGTTGCGCCTCGACGTGCCGGTCGCCCTCGCCGGCCGCGATGGCCAGCGCGCGCTCGACGCGTTCGAGGGCTTCGCCGTCGCGGCCCTGTACCCGGCTGACCGTACTGAGCATGGCCAGCGACAGCGCCTCGCCGCGTTTGTCCTCGCCGTCCTGGCACAGCCCGAGCGAGGACTCCAGGGCGCGGGTGGCGCGGTCGAACTCGTCCTGGTAGATGTGCAGTTGACCGAGGCCGCGCAGCAGGACCGCGGCGCCGCGTACGTTGCCGGCGGCCTCGGCCGCGTCCAGTGCGAGCCGGTGGCCGTGCTGCCAGTCCTGATAGAGGCACCGGTGGTCGTAGTAGGTCGCCGCGCCGGCCGCCAGCTCCCAGGCGAACTCGTCCATGCCCCAGTCCACGGCGAGTTTCACGGCGCCGAGCAGGTTGTCGCGTTCCGTGTCGAACCAGCCGGCCGGGTCGGCCATCAGCCGGTCCACGACCGCGTCCGGCAGCGACCTGCGCGGTGCCAGACCCGGGGCGGCGGCCAGCAGTCCGCCCGGCAGCCGGTCGGTGCCGCGCCCGATCAGGTCGAGCCAGACGGACAGCACCCGGGTGATCGCGTCCCGCTTGTCCGGCGTCGGCAGTTGCGCCGCGATCTCCACGGCACAGGTCCTGATCAGGTCGTGCAGCCGGTAGCGCGGCTCGCCGAGGGCGTCGGTGGCGGTCAGCCGCACCAGGCTGGCGTCGACGAGGGTGTCCAGCACCTCCTCGCCGTCCGAGCGGTCGAGGAGCGGGCCGACCACCCAGCCGGGCAGGGTGTGCGCGCCGAGCAGGCCCAGCAGACTCAGCGCGCGCACCGCGTCGGCCGGAAGCAGTCGCAGGCTCAGTTCGACGCTGGCCCGTACGCTGAGGTCGCCGATCCTGAGCTCGGCCAGTCGCCGTGACTCGTCCTCGATGCGCTCCCGCAGCACCCGCAGCGACCAGGCCGGGCGGCCCGTGAGCTTGCCGCTGGCGATCCGGATCGCCAGCGGCAGGTTGCCGCAGCAGTCCAGGATCGCGTCGGCCTCCTCCGGTTCCCGTTCGACCCGCGGCCGCCCGACGATTCCGGTGAACAGCTCCCGCGCCTCCGCCGGGCTCAGCACGTCCAGGTCGATGTGCCGGGCGCCGGGGAGCTGTGTCAGCAGCGTGCGGCTGGTGATGAGCACGGCGCAGCCGTCGGCCGCGGGCAGCAGGGGAAGCACCTGATCGGCGTGGCCGGCGTCGTCCAGCACCACCAGCATGCGGCGGTCGACGAGCAACGACCGGTAGAGCGCGGCCCGCTCGGACAGGCCGTTCGGGATCGCGCTGCCCGCGATCGAGAGCGCGCGCAGCGCCTCGGCCAGCATCAGCCCCGGGTCCCTCGGCTCGTCCGACGTCCCGGCCAGGTCCAGGTAGAGCTGGCCGTCCGGGAAGGCGGTGCTCGCCAGCCGCGCGGCGTGCGTCACCAGGCTGGACTTGCCCACCCCGGGGCCGCCCACGACGACGGCCACCGGGGCCCGGTTCCGCGCCGATCCGTCGAGCAGTCCGGCGATCTCGGCCAGCGCCTCGGACCGGCCCACGAAGTCGGTGACGTCGAGGGGAAGTTGGCGTACGGGCATCGCCATGGCCGGACGGCCGGCCGCCGCGTCCGGGCTCTCAGGGGGTGTGCCCGAGGGGCTGCTCACCGGGGCCGGAGCGGCCAGGGCGGGATCGGCGGTGAGGATGCGCTGGTGGAGTGCCTGGAGCGGCGGGGTGGGATCGACCCCGAGCTCGTCGGCCAGCGTCCGGCGCAGCCGCTCGTACACCTGCAACGCCTCGCCCTGTCGCCGGCACCGGTAGAGCGCGACGATGAGGTGCTCGGCGACGTACTCGTCGTAGGGGTGCTCGCGGAGCAGGGTGGTCAGCTCGTCGACGACCTCTCGATGGCGGCCCAGGTCGAGTTCGAGGGCCAGGCACTGTTTGTGCGTGGCCGCGCGCTTCTCGTTCAGCCGTGCCGCGTCGATCTCGAGGACCCGGCTGGAGAGGTCGGCCAGCGCGTTCCCGCGCCAGCAGGCCAGCGCCCGCCGCAGCGCGGCGGCCGTCTCCGGCGGGGCGGCCTGGCGGTCGCGTTCGGCGAGGTGCCGCTCGTGGTCGAACTCGAGCAGGTCGAGCTGGTGCCGGGCCAGGTGGATCTCGTAGCCGCCGCGCCGCGTGCTGATGACGGAGTCGGGCGCTCCGCACGCCACGAGGTTGCGGCGCAGCCCGGAGACGGCGTCCTGGACCTGGCGGACCGCGGTGGCGGGCGGGCTTCCGTCCCACATCACGGCGACCAGCCGTTCCATGGTGACGGTGCTGTTGGCGTCGATCAGCAGGGCGGCCAGCATCTTGGCCTGCCTCGGCCCGTTGAACCGGACCGCGTGTCCGGAAATCTGGGCGTGTAACGGCCCCAGCACGCCGAATCTCATGCATCCCCCGGCACGTGAAGACGGACGTCGGCCCCCGGCTGACCTCGCGTGAGGACGAACCTAGGACGACCGACGGACCCTCGTCCATAGTGAGCCCGTTGCCGGGGTCATCGAACGGCGGGATCCAGCCCGTCCCGCGTGCGGCGGCGCGCCGCCTTGAGGAGTCGGGCCCCAGCGTCTCTCGCCCGATTCGCCGGACGGCCGGCCCCGCCGAGCTCTACCGTACGTACATGACCTGTAGCCCATCGTGGTCAACCGAGGAGGATTCCTGTGTCGTCGCGCTACGGCCCCCAGCACGCTCCCGCCGGTGACGTCGGTGCGGCGCTGATGGTGGTCGACTCCCGGCTCAAGGGCATCCATGACGGCATGCGCCGGCCCGCACCCGAACAGCGGGCGCTCGTACAGCAGTTCACCGCGTCGTTGGACTCTCAAGGGGCCGACGAGCTGTTGGACGGGGCGTGCACGCTCGTCTATATGTTCATGACGTGGCTGCGGCAGGCTCACGAGGAGCACGGCAAGGACGTCGTCGAGTACGTGGTGCCCAGCCTCGTGGCGTCGATGCGCAGGATGCCCAGGAGCGTGAGGCCCGAGGCCATTCCCACCATGGCCGGGCTCGTCATCGCCGCGGGCAGCGGCCTCAGCCCCAGTCTGTGGCGCAAGCAGTACGGGGACTGGACAGCGGCCGAGATGAACGCCCTGGAGGCCACCGCCTTCCTGCTCGCGGACCACATCAACCGCATCGCCGACGACCCCGACTTCGCCACCCGCTTGATCACCGACGCCCTCTCCCGCGCGGAGGGGAGCTGACCGAGGGGCGGGAGGGGGACGCGTGGCCCCGTGGGGCGCGTCAGAACTCCAGCATTCCCAGCTCCCGTACCGTCTCCGCCAGTCCTCTGATCAGCTCGTTCTCCGCTCCCTTGCGCCACACCAGGGCGTAGGTGAGCGTGCCCATGTCGGGGACGGGGATCCAGCGGATGTGGGACATGGACCAGTAGCGGGTGACGTGGGAGGGGAACGGGTGGACTATCTCGCGGGTGCTGACCAGGTGGATCAGTTCGTCCGCGTTCGTGATCGGCTCGATGCGTTCGATGGGCTTGCCCCGGGGCGTGTGGAACGAGAGATAGCCGTCCTCCCAGTAGTCGGGCATGTCCGGGGCCGTCGCGTGGGCGAAGTCGGCCAGGGCTTCCAGGGGGACCGAGGAGCGTTCCGCCAGTTCGTGGTCGGCGGCGACCGCCAGGACGCGGGGATCGCGGAAGAGCGGCGGGCCGACCGTGAGGTCGGGCTCGTCCACGGGCAGCCAGCAGATGAGGACGTCGATGTCGCCCTCGCGGAGCCTGCCGAAGGGCTCCACGTAGGGCGCCCGGCGCAGTTGCAGTTCCCACTCGGGGTGGCGGGCGTTGAAGGCCTGCCAGTAGCGGTGCAGATCGGGCACGTTGAAGGGCAGCATGCCGACGCGCAGCCGTGCCGCCTTGCCGCGCGCGGCCATCCGGGCGCGCTCCAGGCTGTTGCTGAGCTGGGTGTAGACCGGTTGCAGGTCGGCCCGTAGCTGTCGGCCGAGCGGGGTGAGCCGGACCTGGCGGCGGTTGGAGCGGTCGAACAGCAGTCCGCCGAGTCTTCGCTCCTGACGGCCGATGGCCTGGCTGACGCGGGCCTGGGTGAGGTGCAGCCGGGTGGCGGCCCGGCCGAAGTGCAGCTCCTCGGCGAGCGTCAGAAAGATCTCGATGTCGCGTATTTCCACGTGCGGCCGTCCCCCGTCAGAAGCCCTGGTGGTCGCATCCTAGGGACTGTGTGATCAAATCCTTGCGTTCGAACCCATGCCGGCGTAGCCATGTGATCGGAAGGAAGAAACCCTCGTGCAAGAACACTTCGACGTGGTCGTCCTGGGAGCGGGGCCCGGCGGCTACGTGTCCGCCATCCGCGCCGCCCAGCTCGGCAAGCGGGTCGCGGTCGTGGAGGAGAAGTACTGGGGCGGTGTCTGTCTCAACGTGGGCTGCATCCCCACCAAGGCGCTGCTGCACAACGCCGAGCTGGCGCGCATCTTCACCCACGAGGCCAAGGAGTTCGGCATCAGGGTGAACGGCGAGGTGT
This sequence comes from Streptomyces crystallinus, assembly GCF_039521265.1. Classification (NCBI taxonomy): domain Bacteria; kingdom Bacillati; phylum Actinomycetota; class Actinomycetes; order Kitasatosporales; family Streptomycetaceae; genus Streptomyces; species Streptomyces crystallinus. The sequence goes on from NZ_BAAACA010000014.1 coordinate 813,819, forward strand.
CCTTCGACTACGGCGAGGCGTTCCGGCGCAGCCGCCGCGTCGCGGACGGCCGGGTCAAGGGCGTCCACTACCTGATGAAGAAGAACGGGATCACCGAGTTCGACGGCCGGGGCACCTTCCTGGACGCGCACACCCTCGAGGTCGCCCGGGCGGACGGCGGCACGGCCCGCGTCACCTTCGACAACTGCGTCATCGCGACCGGCGCCACGCCCCGGCTGCTGCCCGGCACCCGGCGCAGCGAGCGCGTGGTGACGTACGAGGAGCAGATCCTCGCCGAGGACGTGCCGCAGTCGATCGTGATCGCGGGCGCCGGTGCCATCGGCATCGAGTTCGCGTACGTCCTGCACAACTACGGCGTCAAGGTCACCATGGTCGAGTTCCTGGACCGGATCGCGCCGCTGGAGGACGCGGACGTCTCCGCCGAACTGGCCAAGCAGTACCGCAAGCTGGGCATCGAGGTGCTGACCTCGACCCGGGTGGACACCATCGACGAGTCCGGTCCGCAGGTGCGGGTGACGGTCACCGGCAAGGACGGCGCGCCCCGGGTCCTCGAGGCCGACAAGGTGCTCCAGGCGATCGGCTTCGCGCCCAACGTCACCGGTTACGGTCTGGAGACGACGGGTGTACGGGTCACCGAGCGCGGCGCCATAGAGGTGGACGGCCGCTGCCGTACCTCCGTGCCGCACATCTACGCCATCGGCGACGTGACGGCGAAGCTGATGCTCGCGCACACCGCCGAGTCCATGGGAGTCGTGGCCGCCGAGACGATCGCGGACGCGGAGACGATGGAGCTCGACTACCCGATGATCCCGCGCGCCACCTACAGCCATCCGCAGATCGCCAGCTTCGGCTGGACGGAGGCGCAGGCGCGGGAGAAGGGCTTCGACGTCAAGGTCGCCAAGTTCCCGTTCACCGCGAACGGGAAGGCGCACGGCCTGGGCGACCCCGTCGGATTCGTCAAGGTGATCAGCGACGCCACGCACGGCGAGATCATCGGCGCCCATCTGATCGGGCCCGACGTCACCGAGCTGCTGCCGGAGCTGACGCTGGCTCAGCAGTGGGATCTGACCGTGCACGAGGTCGCCCGCAATGTGCACGCCCACCCGACGCTGGGCGAGGCGGTCAAGGAGGCCGTGCACGGGCTGGCCGGGCACATGATCAATTTCTGAGCGACCCGGGCCCGCCGGTCACCGGGGACGGTGGCGGGGCGGGCCCGAGGGGCCGTCGGTGACCGGCCGCCTGTCGCCGGCGCGGCTCACTTGCCCGGGTCGCGGAAGCGGCCGAACGCCTTGGTGAGGGCGCTCAGCGGGGACGCGTCCGGCTTCGGCTGCCTCGGTGCGGGCAGTCCCGGTACGCCGTCGCCGCCGGTCGCCTCGGCCAGTGCGGCCTGCGCCGCCTCGGCGGCCTCCCGGTACAGGTCGCGGGACTTGGTCATGGCGTCCAGCGCCTCGGCGTACTTGGTGACCATGGCCTGGGCGTGGACCAGCTCCTCCTCCGGGGTGAGCAGGTGCCAGCCCTGGCGCAGCCGGGCCAGGGCCCGCTCGGCGTCGGCCGTCAGCGGGCGCGCCAGCGCGTCGAACTCCTTGATCCGGTCGAGGAGTTCGGTGGGCTCGGAGCCGTCGAGGAAGACGCTGCGCACGGTGAAGCGGTCCGCGTCGTAGCCGGGGGCCTGCGGTGACGTGGGCAGGACGACGGCGCCGCCGCGCGGCAGCCGTACACCGAACTCCTTCTTCATCGCGAAGTCCGCGATCTGCGCCTGGTCGGGTGTGCTGCGGTGCTCGACCACCCGGTGGCGCAGGCTCGGCGGCAGGAACGCCGAGACCGGCCGCTGTCCCGCCGCGTCCGGCGTCATCGCCTCGTGCACCACGACATGGACGAACCAGCTCTGCCGGGTGCAGTCGCGCAGCCGGTGGCGCAGCTGGTCGTCGTCCTTGGGCAGATGGTTCGTGGTGCGCGCCCGCACGTCCGGGACCGTGTCGTGGTCCCAGGCGATCCGGTCGCTGTCGGGCCAGAACATGGTGGCGGGCGAGGGCCACTCGGCCTGCCACGACCGCTCCGCCTCGGCGGCGAGGACCCAGGTGACACCCGCGCCGTCCTTGCGGCGGCCCTCCGGGTCGTACGTGGTCAGCTGGGCCCGTACGGTCACGTCGTCGGCGACCCGCCAGCGGGCCTCGAAGACGCGGCGGGCCGAGGCGCCGGGGTCGGCGGCCTCGTCGCGCGGGTGCAGCACGGTGGAGCGGGCCGCCTCGACGGGGTCGAGGTCCAGGAAGTCGTCGAGCACCCCGGCCGCCTTCAGAGCGATCAGGTTGCGCCGGACGTCCTGCTCGGGCTCGGGCCCGAGGTGGCGCGCCCGCCCCAGCCACACGGTGTCGGGGACGGTGGTCGATGTGGTGGAGTTCTTGGCCATGGAGTCGTTCTGTAGATGATCAGGGCCTGACCAGTATGCTCCGTCGGCCTGCGGAAGGAAGCGGTCCGGGGCCACGGGTTCACCACATCGTGCCACCGGGGGCCGGAGCCGGCCGGAGCAGCCGCGGAGGTGTCAGGCGCAGGCCGGGCACAGCCCCCGGTAGGTGACCTCGGCCGTGTCCACCGTGAAGCCGAAGCGCTCCTCGGCCGGGAGGTGGGCCAGCAGGTCGCCCGTGGTGCCGACGTCGCGGATCGTGCCGCAGCCGGAGCAGACCAGGTGCTGGTGGGGGCGGTGCGCGTTGGGGTCGTAGCGCTTGGCCCGGCCGTCGGTGGAGACCTCCAGGACCTCGCCGAGGGAGACCATCTCGCCCAGCGTGTTGTAGACCGTCGCCCGGGAGATCTCCGGCAGCAGCCGGGCCGCCCGGGCGTGCACCTCGTCGGCCGTGAGGTGCACATGGTCGCCGTCGAGCACCTGCGCCACCACACGCCGCTGCGACGTCACGCGCCAGCCACGGCCGCGCAGGCGCTCCAGCAAGTCACTCATAGGGGTCCATCCGTTCCGGCTCGGTGGAGCGTCGAGTAGGGGCCAGTAGTGGTGTACCCGCATTCGCCGGGGCCGTACAGCTTCTGACCGAGAACGGAATCGGTGAGCTTCTTGACCTGGACTCTGTCCATCGTAGGATCGAATCACGACGACAGCCAAGGGAGCGGACGAGTCCGGTACGGCAGTACGGCAGGAGAATGAGTCCCTCCGTCCGCCCCACCGGGCCTTGTTCCCTGCCGACGGTCCACCGTCCACCATTGATCGCGACGGGAACCTCCGCCGCAGCACCACGTTCGACCACCCGAAGTCCCCTGAGCAGTGTGATCCACCCAGGAAGGATTCCGATGTCTGAGAACCACGACGCGATCGTCACGGACCCGAAGCCGGAGGACGCGACGGGCGGCTGCCCGGTCGTACACGGTCGCGCCCCGCATCCCACGCAGGGCGGCGGAAACCGTCAGTGGTGGCCCGAGCGGCTCAATCTGAAGATCCTCGCCAAGAACCCCGCCGTGGCCAACCCGCTGGGCGAGGAGTTCGACTACGCCGAGGCGTTCAACCGTCTCGACCTGCCCGCGGTGAAGCGGGACATCGCCGAGGTCCTGACGACCTCGCAGGACTGGTGGCCCGCCGACTTCGGCAACTACGGCCCGCTGATGATCCGGATGGCCTGGCACAGCGCCGGCACCTACCGCATCAGCGACGGCCGCGGCGGCGCCGGTGCCGGTCAGCAGCGGTTCGCCCCGCTCAACAGCTGGCCGGACAACGTCAGCCTGGACAAGGCCCGCCGACTGCTGTGGCCGGTCAAGAAGAAGTACGGCCAGAGCCTGTCCTGGGCCGACCTGCTGGTCCTCACCGGCAATGTCGCCCTGGAGACCATGGGCTTCAAGACCTTCGGCTTCGGCGGCGGCCGCGCGGACGTCTGGGAGCCCGACGAGGACGTCTACTGGGGCCCCGAGACCACCTGGCTCGGCGACGAGCGCTACACGGGCGACCGCGATCTGGAGAACCCGCTCGGCGCCGTCCAGATGGGCCTCATCTACGTCAACCCCGAGGGCCCCAACGGCAACCCGGACCCGATCGCCGCGGCCCGCGACATCCGTGAGACCTTCCGCCGGATGGCGATGAACGACGAGGAGACGGTCGCGCTCATCGCGGGCGGCCACACCTTCGGCAAGACCCATGGCGCGGGCCCCTCGGAGGCCGTCGGCCCCGACCCCGAGGCCGCCCCGCTGGAGGAGCAGGGCCTGGGCTGGCGGAACACGCACGGCACCGGAAAGGGCGGCGACACGATCACCAGCGGCCTCGAGGGCATCTGGACGAACACGCCGACCACCTGGGACAACAGCTTCTTCGAGATCCTCTTCGGCTATGAGTGGGAGCTGTTCAAGAGCCCGGCGGGCGCCTACCAGTGGCGGCCCAAGGACGGCGCCGGGGCGGGCACCGTGCCCGACGCCCACGACCCGTCGAAGAGCCATGCGCCGACCATGCTCACGACCGACCTCTCGCTGCGTCTCGACCCGGTGTACGAGCCGATCTCGCGGCGCTTCAAGGACAACCCCGCCGAGTTCGCGGACGCGTTCGCGCGCGCCTGGTACAAGCTGACCCACCGCGACATGGGCCCGGTCTCGCGCTACCTCGGCCCGGAGGTCCCGTCCGAGGTCCTGCTGTGGCAGGACCCGCTGCCCGAGGTCACCCACGAGCTGGTCTCGGCCGAGGACGTCGCCTCCCTCAAGGAACGGATCCTCGCCTCCGGCCTCACCGTCTCCCAGCTCGTCTTCACCGCCTGGGCCGCCGCCTCGTCCTTCCGCGGCAGCGACAAGCGCGGCGGCGCCAACGGCGCCCGGATCCGGCTGGAGCCGCAGCGCGGCTGGGAGGCCAACGACCCGGACCGCCTCGCGGTGGTGCTGAGCACCCTGGAGGGGATCCAGCAGGAGTTCAACTCCGGCGGCAAGCAGATCTCGCTGGCCGACCTGATCGTCCTCGGCGGGTCCGCCGCCGTGGAGAAGGCCGCCAAGGACGCGGGGCTCGACCTCCAGGTCTCCTTCACCCCGGGCCGCACGGACGCCTCCCAGGAGCAGACCGACGTCGAGTCCTTCGCCGCCCTCGAGCCGACCGCGGACGGCTTCCGCAACTACCTGGGCAAGGGCAACCGCCTCCCGGCCGAGTACCTGCTGCTCGACAAGGCGAACCTGCTGACGCTGAGCGCTCCCGAGCTGACCGTCCTGGTCGGCGGTCTGCGCGTGCTGGGCGCCAACCACCAGGAGTCCTCGGCGGGCGTCTTCACCGAGACCCCCGGGGTGCTGACCAACGACTTCTTCGTCAACCTGCTCGACCTGGGCACGACGTGGAAGGCCACCTCCGACGACGCGCACGCCTTCGAGGGCCGCGACGCCAGTGGCGCGGTCAAGTGGACCGGCACCCGTGCCGACCTGGTCTTCGGCTCCAACTCGGAGCTGCGCGCCCTCGCCGAGGTGTACGCGAGCGACGACGCGAAGGAGAAGTTCGCCAAGGACTTCATCGCCGCGTGGGAGAAGGTCATGAACCTGGACCGGTTCGACCTGGTCTGACCGTCCACAGCAAGTGAAGAGGCGCCTGGCCCGGGCTTTCGCCCGCCAGGCGCCTCTTCGCTCATCTCAGGAGCGCTCAGGCCGTCGGCACCGGGTACGTCGGGTACTCGACGCCCGAGACGTGCTGGACGACCCGGATGACCTGGCACGAGTAGCCGAACTCGTTGTCGTACCAGAGGTAGAGGATCGCGTTGTCGCCGTCCACCTTGGTGGCGCCGGCGTCGACGATCGAGGCGTGGCGCGAGCCGACGAAGTCCATGGAGACGGCGTCGGGGGCGGTGGTGAAGTCGATCTGGCGCTTCAGCGGCGAGTGCAGCGAGACGTCGCGGAGGTGCTCGAGGACCTCCTCGCGGGTGGTCTCACGGCCCAGGCGCAGGCTGAGGATGGCGATCGAGACGTCCGGGACGGGGACGCGGATCGAGCTGCCGGTGATGGGCGCCTTGAGGTCGGGCAGCGCCTTCGCGACGGCGGAGGCGGCACCGGTCTCGGTGATGACCATGTTCAGCGGCGCGGAGCGGCCGCGGCGGTCCGCCTTGTGGTAGTTGTCCAGCAGGTTCTGGTCGTTGGTGAACGAGTGGACGGTCTCCACGTGGCCGCGCAGCACGCCGTACTCGTCGTCCATGGCCTTCAGCGGCGGGACGATCGCGTTGGTGGTGCAGGAGGCGCAGGACAGGATCCGCTCGTCCGGCTTGATCGTGTCGTGGTTGACGCCGTGCACGATGTTGGGCACGTCGCCCTTGCCGGGCGCGGTCAGGACGACCTTGTCGATACCGGGGCGCAGGTGCTGGGAGAGACCCTCGCGGTCGCGCCACTTGCCGGTGTTGTCGATGAGGATGGCGTCCTTGATGCCGTACGCCGTGTAGTCGACCTCGGAGGGGTCGTTGGCGTAGATCACCTTGATCGCGTTGCCGTTGGCGAAGATCGTGCTGGTCGCCTCGTCCACGGTGATCGTGCCCTGGAACTGGCCGTGGATGGAGTCACGGCGCAGCAGGGAGGCGCGCTTGACGAGGTCCGCCTCGCCGCCGCCGCGCACGACCACGGCGCGCAGCCGCAGACCGTTGCCGGAGCCGGCCTTCTCGATGAGCAGGCGCGCGACGAGCCGGCCGATGCGGCCGAACCCGTAGAGGACGACGTCGCGGCCCTCGCGGCGCTCGATCTTGTTGGCACCCGTGGCGCCGATGACGGCCTGGGCGGTGAACTCCGCGACGCTCAGACCGCGGTCGTCGGCCTGGTACTCCGCGGCGAGCATGCCGATGTCGATCTGCGAGGGACCGAGGTCGAGGGTGGTGAGGGCCTGCAGGAAGGGAAGGGTGTCGGTGACCGAGAGCTCCTCGCCGGCGATCTGCCGGGCGAAGCGGTGCGTCTTGAGGATGCTGACCACCGACTTGTTCACCAGGGAGCGGCTGTGGAGGAGGACGGTCACGTCCCGCTCCCGGTGCAGCTTCCCGATGATCGGGATCATCGACTCCGCGATCTCCTCGCGGTTCTTCCAATTGGTGAACGAGTCGTCATTGACAGTCACGAGTTTATCTTTCGAGCTAGGCGGCGCTCATATGCTAACCCGACCCCTGTTCGAACGTTCAAGGGGTGCCGCCCAAGGGTGGGAAGGTCACGCAAACGCCCTGGTCGGTGACCGCGAGTGAGCGATCAGCCCTGTGGCTTCCTCCCCCACACGTACACCGCGTCCCCCTGCTGCAAGGCGCCCCACAGGTGGTGGGCGTCCTCGTGGCGCAGATTGACACAGCCGTGGGAGCCGGGGCCCTCGTAGAGGTTGTTGTAGACGCCGTGGATGGCCTGGCCGCCGCTGAAGTACTGGCTGTACGTCATCGGCGAGTTGTACAGCGTCGACCAGTCGTCCTGCTTGCGCTGCTCGATACGGAACCACCCGGTGCGGGTGGGCAGCTCGGCCCGGCCGGACCTGACGGCGACGGGGGTGAAGACCACCTTGCCGTCCTTGGCGACCCACAGGATCTGGTGGCTCAGGTCGACGCAGGCGACCCGGCCCTCGCGCCTCGGGCAGCCGGTCAGCTTCTCGGGGTAGTTCTGGGCCCACTCCCAGTACAGGGCGGTGTACGTGATCGCTCCGGCGGATCCGTCGGCCGGCACGATCAGCTGGCTCTCCTGGTAGCGCTGGATCGCCTGGCAGTCGGCGGGCGACTGCGAGCCGTCCGCCTCCAGCCCCATCAGCTCCTCGACCTCGCGCTGGTACGGGCCGTCGGAGGTCGAGCACGTCAGCGGGGCGCCCGAGGGCGCCGGTGGGGCGACGCCGTACGCGGGCAGGGCGCCGGCGGTCAGCGCGAGGGGCACGGCGGGGAACAGCGCCCGCACTGCGCGGCGGGCTCGCGGCAACGTCCACATGGCGCTTACATGTGCACCGTCCGCCGAGCGCGTATCCGCGCCGGGCGGAACTTCACTCTCCCGCGCCGGGGCTGAGGGCCCGTCAGGGCCCGGCGGTCCGGTGCGCGGTGGAGGGGGCCGGACGAGGGCCGGCCCCCTCCACCGGTGGGTCAGCAGCCGCTGGTGTGGATGCGGCAGGCGGTGATCAGCGCGGCGGCGTGGTCCTCGCCGCCGAGGCTCTCGGTACGGACGTCCTCGGGCAGCACCTGGAGGGCGTCGATGTCGTGCTCCATCATGATGGGCTCCTTCGTTCGGGAGGTCGTGCCGGACCCGGTGGGTCCGGCTGCCGGCGGCCGGGTGGCCGCCGGACGTTCAGGGGTGGGCGCGTCCGCCCTCGGGCAGCCGCGCGCGGGGACCACGCCGGGCGGGCGGTGGCTTCGGCGCGTGTCGGCCCTCCGGCAGCCACGCGCGCGGTCCGCCGAACCGCAGGCGCAGCAGCAGCGAGAGGCTGCCGCCGAGGCCGCCGGCGTACTCGGCGAGCACCGTCCTGCGGTTCTCGTCCGGCACCAGCAGCCGGCCGTCGTGGACGACGGCCTGTGCGGCCAGGTGCTCGACCAGCAGCTCAGCGGCGGCGCGGTGATGTTCCTCGCCGGTCAACTCGGCCGCGTCGAGCAGGAACTCGGCGTTGCCCGCGAGCCCGTGGCAGGTGGAGGTCGAGTCGGTCGCCCTGCCCGCCCGTACGGCGAGGGCCGCGTCCTCCACCAGTGCGCGCAGGGCGTCGTCGTGGGCGCCGGTGGCCGACCAGAGCCGAACCAGGAAGGTGCCCACCCCGGACGAGCCGCTGCACCAGTGCCGGGCGAGGTCCGGTGAGTCGGAGAGATGACGGGCGCGGTCCACCGGCCACAGCGCACCGGCCGGCCCCGGCCGTGCGGCGGCCGCGAGGGTGGCGCCCGCCTCGACGGCCGCGCCGAGGAACCGCTCCTGCCCCGTGGCCTCGGCCGCGAGCAGCAGGAAGGTGGCGACACCGGCCACGCCGTGCGCGAAGCCGTAGTGCCAGGCTCCGGCGAGGGCGGACGCGAAGTCCTCGGGCACCGGCCAGAAGATCCCCTCGGGGGTGCGCCGGGCCGCCGCGAGCAGTCCGTCGGCGGCCCGCGTGGCACGGTCGAGGAAGCGCGGGTCCCCGGTGGCACGCCAGAAGTGCAGCTGGGCGAGGCCGGATCCGGCCGCCCCGTGGCACACGTCGGGGTTGGGCCACTCGACGGGGAGGGCCAGGGCGAGCGCGGTGGCGCGGGCGGCGAGCGCCGGGTCGTCCAGCGCCCGGGCGGCGTCCAGCAGCGCCCAGGCGGTGCCCGAGCGGCCGAAGTGCAGGCCGGGCAGGTCGCTGGGCAGGGCGTCCTGCCGGTCCGCCGTCCAGTGCGCGGCGGCGGCGAGCCCGTCGCGCAGCGCGTCCCGTGTCACGGCCGCCGAGTCCCCGAGCGCGTCCCAGTGGCGCAGCGCCCGGGCCAGTACGCCCACGCCGCCCGCCGAACCGTGCTGCACGGCCACCGGGTCGCACGTCTCGCCGAACGCCTCCGAGGCCCAGAGCCGTTCGGGGTCGCGCGGACGCATCGTGGCGAGGAGGTGGGCGACGCCGTCTCGCAGCAGGCGTACGGGTGCGGTGGCGTCCGGCCGGGGGTGCGGCGCGGCGCCGGGGGCGAGCGGGGCGGAAGCCGGACCGACGCCCAGCGCTCCCGCGGGCTCGTCGGGCGCGAGGAACCGCCGCGCCCGCTCCAGCGGCCAGCGGTCGGCGGGCTCGTCCCGCATCAGCCCCCGTATCAGGGGCGCGAAACGCCGTACCGGCGCGTTGTCGCGGGCCAGCAGCCCCACCAGGGCGGCCAGGCGCTCCTCCTCCGGCCGGGCGGTCCCGGTGCCCGGCCGGTCCGGGGCGAAGAGCGGGTCGGCGCCGCTCAGCGCGTGCAGGACGGTCGCCCCGAGGGCGTACAGGTCGACGCCCGGCGCCGACGCGGGCGCCACCTGGTCCTGGGCGCGCAGCTCGGGGGCGGTGTAGCCGGGCGTCGCGCCGAGCACCCAGAGTTCGCCCTCGCGCGCCGCCATCTCCAGGTCGATCAGCAGGAGTCGGCCGTCCGGGGTGGCCATCACGTTGTTGGGGTTGAAGTCGTGCAGGGTGACGCCCAGTTCATGGGCGGTGCCGACGAGGTCGACGAGCTGGCGGACCAGGGAGTGGGCCGTACGGTCGTCGGGGCACGCGGTGCCGTCCTGGATCAGCCGCTCGGCGACGGTCCGGCGCAGGGTCGCGCCGGGCACCGCCTCGGCGGCCAGGAACTCGCTGCCCTGCTGCTCGAACACCTCCACCAGGCGCGGGACCCGGCCCGGGCGCAGGCTCCCGAAGCGGTCGAGCAACGCCGCCTCGCGGCGCAGCAGATCGCGGACGTCCAGCCCCTCGAGGCCCGCCCCGACATGGGGCCGCGCCTGTTTGACGACGACCTGGGCACCGGTCCTGGTGTCCTCGGCCCGGAACACCCCGCCCTTGTTGGAGTGCTGGATCGCGCCGCGTACGAGATAGCGGTCGTTCAGCAGGACCGGCTTGGCTGTGGCCTTGCTGCGCGCGGGGGCCGCCGGGCGGTCGGGGAAGGGGTCGCCCGCCCAGCTCGGCGGGCTGAACCAGGCGTTCCGCTCGTCCGCGACCGGCTGGCCATCGGGGTCGGTGAGCCGGGCGGCGAAGCAGCCGTCGGGGGTCAGGACGGGAGCGGCGGAGAACACCCCGTACCGGTAGTACACCTGGCTGCCGGGCAGATAGCGCCGGTCGGAGAGGACGGCCGGCCCCGGCAGCCCGGCCGTGGCCAGGTGCAACTCCTCGGCGAGCAGCCGGAACTGGTCGTCGTCGGCCGGATAGACGGTCAGGAACTTGCCGCCGCCGCCCCGCTCGTACCGCCCGGAGACCAGGGCCGCGACGCGGGCGGGGCTGCCCGCGAACTTGAAGGCGGCCCGGTGGGCGACGAGCACCTCGGCGGAGCGGGCCAGGGTCACGGGGGCGGAGAGCGGCGTGGCCGAGACGTGCAGCTTCCAGCCCTGGGCGCGGCGGGCGGCCCCGGCGGGGACCACATGGCACCAGAAGTCGCCCTGCGTGACGCTCCAGTCGGGCTCCGCGCTCCGCTCGGCCGCCCCACCGCGCTCGGGCGCGGACCGGGCGATGGCGGCGTGGACCAGATCGGGCAGGAGCGCCAGGTCCGCCGGACCTTCGGCGCGGGCCCGCCGGGGGCCCGGGAGGGCCGGGGACGCGGCGGGCGGCGGCGCGGACAGGGGTGACACGCTGTTCGACCTCGCAGTTCACGGGTGGCGGCGGGGCACGCCCCGCCGGGGCGGCTGCACCGAGGGGATCTACTGCTCGGGCCGGATGTAGTCGTCGCCCCAGCTGGTGTCGAGGATGTCCGCCGCGACCGTCCTGGTCGCCGTGCTCCCACCGCCGCGCCCCGCGGCCGCCGCCCCTGGCCCGCCGCCCGCCGAGGTGACGCACGCGCCACCCACCACCAGGACCGTCAGGACGAGAAGACAGCGGACTGCTCTGGGCATGGCACGGCTCCAGGGTCGGGAGGTCATGAACGGGCAACTCCGTTCCTCGTGGGGCCTACGGAGGCACGCGTTCACACAGACATGAGGACCGGAATGTCGGCCTGGCGGGGTTTGCCCGGCCGGACACCCGAAGTCCATCCCGGCGAGCCCTGTTGGTCCAGCGCTTTGACCTGGCAATAGCCTGCATGGCACGGAAGTAGTACGGCCGCATTGCGGGGGAAACACATGACTATCGGGGCAAACTTGGACGGCCTGCCGCAGCTGGACGCGAGGGCCGTCGCGGTCTTCGAGTACGTGCTGTCACAGGGCAGCCTCAAGGGCTGGCCGCCCGCCGCGCCCTCGGCCCTCGGGCTGACCCAGCAGGAGGTCGAGGCCGCCTGCCGGACCCTGCTGCTGCTCCGGCTGCTGCGCCCCGCTCCCGGCAGACCCGAGGAGCTCATAGCCGTCAGCCCCGACGCCGCCGCCGCGGAGGTGGTGGGGCCACTGGAGGCCCGACTCGCCCGGGACGCGGCACACGCCCAGTCCGTACGCGACGACCTGCACTCCCTGATGCCCGCCTACCGCTCCACCCGCCGTCGGCGCGGCCACCGGGAGGGCATCGACCTGCTGCCCGACCTGTCGGCCGCGTCCGCGATGCTCACCGAGGCCGCGGCGGACTGCCGCGAGGAGGTCTTCAGCATCCAGCCGGGTGGCGGCCGCGCACCCCACCGCCTCGGGGACGCCATCGACCGGGATCTGGCGATGCTCCGCCGGGGCATCCGGATGCGCACGCTCTACCAGCACTCGGCGCGCTCCAGCCTCTCCACCCAGGGATATGTGGAGACGCTCGCCGAGGCCGGCGCCGAGTACCGCACCGCCGCCGAACTGCCCGACCGGGCCGTGGTGTTCGACCGGGCCGTGGCCTTCCTCCCCCGGCGCGCGGACGGCGGTTCGGGCGAGGGCGCGGTGCTCGTCCGGGACCCCGATGTGGTCGCCTACCTCTGCCGGGTGTTCGAGCAGCACTGGTCGGGGGCCACCCCGTTCCTGGGCACCAGCGAGGCCGCGTACAAGGAGGTCGGGCCCAGTCTGCGGCGGGCGCTGGTGGGTCTGCTCGCCGAGGGCGCCAAGGACGAGGTGATCGCCCGGCGCATGGGCATGTCGCTGCGCACCTGCCGCCGCCACATCGCGGAGCTGCTGGAGGAGCTGGGCGCCGAGAGCCGTTTCCAGGGCGGTGTGCTGGCCGAACGCGCCGGGCTGAGCGCGCCCGAGGAGCCGGTGGCCCGGGAGCTGGACGAGACCCTGCGCGGGTAGCGGGCCGGTGGTCGGCGTCACCCCGGCCCACCTGCGGGGCCGCTGTGCCCATGGGGCAGGATGGCAGCCCGTTCGGCGCGCGCGTCCGCGGCCCCGAACGACGCTTCACGCACGACGAACTGACAGGTGACAAGATGGCGACACTTCACATAGGACGGCCGGTGTCGGCCCTCGCGCTCGGCCCGGCGCCCGGCCTTCGCCCAGCCCTTTCTCCCTGCCCGGCCCGACGCGGCTCGGAGGGCGTCCGTTGACCCGGGGCCTCGTGCTGCACGACTGGGTGGTCGCCGGGATCGCGCTGGCCGCCGGGCTCGTCGCCGCAGTGCTGCTGCGCGCGCTGCTGCGGTGGCTGGGCAGGCACGCGCTGAGGACGAAGTGGAAAGGCGACGACATCATCGTCGACGCGCTGCGCACGGTCGCTCCCGGGGCCGCCGTCATCGCGGGCGCCGCCGCCGCGGCCTCGGCGCTGCCGCTCACCACCCGTATCGCGGCGATCGTCAACCACTCGCTGACCGCCCTGCTCATCCTCATCACCACGCTCACCACGGCCCGGGTGATCGCGGAGCTGGTGCGGTCCCTGGCGCAGTCGCGGACCGGGGTGGCCGGGTCGGCCACCATCTTCGTCAACATCACCCGTGTCGTGGTGGTGGCGATGGGCTCGCTGGTCGCCCTGGACACCCTGGGCATCTCCATCGCCCCGCTGCTCACCGCCCTCGGCGTGGGCGGCCTCGCGGTGGCTCTGGCGCTCCAGGACACCCTCGCCAACCTCTTCGCCGGGGTGCACATCCTCGCCTCCAAGACCGTGCAGCCCGGTGACTACATGCGGCTCAGCAGCGGCGAGGAGGGGTATGTCGTCGACATCAACTGGCGCAACACCGTGGTGCGCAACCTGTCGAACAACCTGGTCATCATCCCCAACGCCCGCCTCGCGCGGACGAACATGACCAACTTCAGCCGCCCCGAGCAGGAGCTGTCGATCCTCGTGCAGGTGGGGGTGGGGTACGACAGCGACCTGGAACACGTCGAGCGGGTCACCCTCGACGTCATCGACAGCGTGATGGTCGACGTCACCGGCGCGCTCCCCCACCACGAGGCGGCCATCCGCTTCCACACCTTCGGCGACTCCCGGATCAACTTCACGGTGATCCTGGGCGTGGGCGAGTTCAGCGACCAGTACCGGATCAAGCACGAGTTCATCAAGCGCCTGCACAAGCGCTACCGCGCGGAGGGCATCTCCATCCCGGCCCCCGCCCGGACGGTCTCGCTCCAGCACGACGACCCGCTCACCTCCACCGTGCTTCCGCTCCCGCACCCGCGCGAGGCCCCCGAGGCCGCACGACAGCCCTAGGGCCTGTCCGACGGGTCCGCAACGTGGCCGCAACCCCGCCCGTGCTTGGTTGGCGGGGCCGGGGCACGACACGCAGACCGAAGGGCCGTGATCCTCATGTCCGCAGGGAACGCGGGAGACCCGCACGACGGCGGCCACGCGCGCGTGGAGCTGACGCCCGCGGCCGCCGAACTGCTGCGGCGGCTGCGGGCGGCCCACGGGCCCCTGATGTTCCACCAGTCGGGCGGCTGCTGCGACGGCAGCGCGCCCATGTGCTACCCGGACGGCGAGTTCCGTACGGGAGGCTCGGACGTCCTGCTCGAACGCCTCGCCGTCGACGGGGTCGAGGAGCCCGTCCCGTTCTGGATGTCGGCGAGTCAGCACGAGGTCTGGCAGCACACCCGGCTCATCGTCGACGTCGTCGAGGGGCGCGGCAGCGGCTTCTCGCTGGAGGCCCCGGAGGGGGTCCGCTTCCTCATACGCTCCCGGCTGATCTGACTACCCCTCCCCCTGTCAGTCCCGGTCGCGCACGGCGACGATCCCGTTGAAGACTCCCACGTAGGCCGTGCCGTCCGGTCCGATCGTCACCGGCGCCCAGTTGTTGTCGTACGCGGGCCCGGTCCCGGTCAGCCGCTTCCAGCGCACCGCGCCGGTACGGAAGTCGACAGCGGTCAGATACCAGGCGTCGATGCCCAGGGCGTTGGGCTCCTTCTCGTAGAAATAAAGCAACCCGTTCGCCGTGGAGAGCTTGGGGACGGTCGAGGGGGAGCGCACCGCGCTCTCCCACACCGTGTCGCAGCCGCTGCCGTCCGGGCGGACGTCGATCCGGGTCACGCCGCCGGTGACACTCCTGCCGAAGGTCAGCGAGGTGACGTTCTCGTAGCCGTAGTTGTTCTCGACGACGATGCTGTTGCCCCAGGTGATCAGGGAGTTGTCGGTGGTGGAGCGGCCGGCGGCGAACACCGGCACCTTGCAGACCAGCCGCCGGTCGTCCGGGACGCCCGCCCCGCGCCGGTACACCACCACGTTCATCCGGTCGTCGGCGTTGTCGGTGATGGCCACATAGCCGTCGCCGAAGAGGTCCGGGGTGGTGCCCGAGCCCTGGTTGACCGAGCCGGGCTTGGTGCCGGTGCCCCGGTCGTACGTCTGGCGCCACCGCACCACCGGAGTGCCGTCCGCGCTCGCGCCGAAGCTGTACAGGGCGTGGTCGGAGACGATGGAGACGCCGTCCTCGGCCACCGAGAAGGAGTTCTGGATCTCCTCCCCCGCCAGCTCCACCGAGCGGATCCGGCCGGTGCCGGGGTCCACCGTGCCGACCCGGCCCAGCCGCGTCACCCACCAGATGCGGCCCTGCCAGTCCGGCATGACGGAGGTGACCGGGTCGCAGACGCCGCTGGGGAAGAGGTTGGTCCAGCTGACGCAGTCGTGCGGGACGACGCCGGTCAGGTCCCAGTCGTCCACGACGGCGAAGTGCCAGGCGCCGTCCGGCGCCTGCTCGTGGGCGATGCGCAGGATGTGGTGGCGGGAGTCGGCGAGGACGACGCGGTCCTCGTTGTCGAGGTAGAAGTAGGCCCCGCCCGAGGTGTCCTTGAAGATCTTCGAGAAGTCGAGCCGGGTGAGGGCCTCCACGGTGGAGGAGCGCTGCGGCAGCTGGTACTCCGCGAGGGTGGCGAGCGTGCGCGGTTCGAGGAGCTTGAGCCTGAAGCCCTGGAAGGTGCCGCAGACGGTGATCAGCCGGCCGGCCGCGTCGAACGTCGTCGTGGCGCACTCACCGCCGAGGGCCGCGATCTGCTCGCTGGTGACCTGCGGGTCGCGCCCCAGCGGTCCCGCGTACGGGTGGGTGCCGCTGCCCCAGGCGTCGCCGTGCATCCCGCTGCGCCCGTTGGGGGCCAGGAACGGATGCTGGGCGGGGGCCGGCCCCGGGACCGGCCGGGCAGGGGCCGGGGCTCCCTCGTACTGGCTGACCAGGCGGTGGCCGGGCGCCCTGGGTATCTCGGCGGCCCCGGCGGTGGCGGCCGGTGCGGCCAGGGCCAGGGTCAGGGCCAGTGCGCGGGCGAGCGTCCTGCGGGACATACGGCTCCTCTGCGTGCCTGCGTCCGCACGCCTGAATGCCCGCGTACGCACGTCGGTTGTCGCGCCGACGGCCGACGCTAGAGCCGCGATCTTGAAGTGTCCATGGCGGTAGAGGCGGCTTCACGGGCACTTCATGATCGTGCAACGATCGCAGCCGGGGCGCGCCCTGGGCCGCCCGCGCTACGCGGAGAGCCGCCGCTCCAGCGGGGTGCGGAAGCTCGGCCGGACGCGTACGTCGCCGAAGTACTCCGTCAGCCGCCCCGCCTCGGCCTCGATGGCACGGCGGGCGTCGGCGCCCACGTCCGCGAACACATGGGTGACCACCTCGCCGTCCGGGCGCTGCGCCCAGCCCCCGGCGATCCGGCCGTTCCACCACACCGAGGGGCCGATGTTGCCGGTCTTGTCGAAGAGTTCGGCCTTGTGGCCGGTGTCCAGATACCAGTCGCGGTGGCGCCAGCCCATCGGGGTCGGGTCCAGGGCCGGGAGCAGCGCGACCCAGGGCTCGGGCGTCGGCGGCTCCTCCAACTGGTGGGGCAGGGCGTGGCCGGGCCCCTCGTCCAGGTCGACGTCGACGGCTTCGGTCCCGGCCAGCGCCTTGCGGGTGTCGGTCAGGGTCCAGCCGGTCCACCACTTCACGTCCTCGGTGGTGGCGGGCCCGAAGGCGTCCAGATAGCGGGCGGCGAGTTCGGCCCTGGCCTCGTCGGCGGCGAGCTCGGGGTGCGGCTCGGCGACCGTCCAGCGGAACTGGCTCGACGCCCAGCTGCCGAGCGGGCGGCCGCGCCGGATGCGGCCCTCGGCGGCCAGCACACCGAGGAAGCGGCTGGTGATGCGGGGCCGCGCCTCGTACGGCTTGCCCGCGGCCTGGACGATCTGCGCCTTGAGGTCGGGGACGTCGTCGGCGAGTTGGGCGGCCGTCGCCTCGCCGCGCGCCGCGAGGGCCGCGAGCACCGCCTCCTGGGTGGCGGCGAACCAGGCGGCGTCGTGGCCGAGTTGTTCGCCGATCACCTTCGCCAGACCCGCGCGCTCACGGACGGCGACGGCTCGGGCGGCCGCCGCGTCGGCCACCGGGGCGAACTCCGTGGGCAGCACGAACATCGTGCGGCGCATACAGAGCATCCGGACCAGTGAGTGGTCCTCGTACAGCGCGCGTTCGAGCTCCGCCGCCGAGGCGTCGGCGGTACGGGCGGCGACCGACAGGAAGACCGTGGCCGGGTCGGTGGCGTGCAGCGCCACCAGCCGGCGGGCGACCTCCTCGGGGGTGCCCGCGCGAGTGGCGGGGGTGAGGAGGTGGCGGGGGCCGAGGCGGGCGCGCCGCGCCTCGGCCGTGATCTTCCGGCGGGCCGCTGTCATGGCCTGAGGCTACCGACCACGCTCGCGGTGGCGTTCAGCCCGTCCTGGATCGTGGGCGCCATGCTCGTACCGGCGAGGAAGAAGCCGAGCAGCACACAGACCATCGCGTGCGAGGCCTTGAGCCCGCCGCTGCGGAGGAAGATCACCGCCAGCACCATGAGCAACAGCACCACCGAGATCGAAATGGCCATGGCCAACCTCCTCCACCGCGCCGGAATTGCGGCATTCGGCGGCCAGTGTGGCGGAGGAGGCGGGCCGGTCGGGCGTATGGCGTGTCCGCCGTACGGGTGTTGTCGGCCGGGTGACGTCCGTGACGGGCGGGTGTGCCGTCGCGGGGACTAATCGCCGTGGGCGCGCAGGAAGGCCTCCAGGCCCGCGAGGTCGTCGGTGTTGAGGTAGTCGACGTCGGCGGCGAGCAGTTCGCGCCACAGCGCCTCCCGCTCGGGCCCGGCCAGGTCCGGGGTCGCCCAGAACCGTACGCGCTGGCGGTGCGCGTGGGCCCGGGCCACGATCGAACGCAGCTTCTGGCGCTCGGCGTCCGGGAAGGGCCCGGCGCCCAGCCAGCTGAAGCTCTGCGTCCAGTTGCTGCTGATCAGGGGGATGAAGGCGCCGGTGGCGGCCGTGCCGAGGTCGTCGAGGCGGCCGTCGTAGAAGGCGTGGCGCACCTGCTGCGCCTCCATGGGCGCACGGGCGGCGCGGTCGCCGGAGATGACGGGGGTGACGGCGCCCGTCCGCACACGGCCGTACGCGTAGCCGCTGAGCATCCGGCGGTACGGGCGCAACCGCCGGTCGAGTTCGAGGTAGGCGGCGGCGCCGTCGGCCTTGATGTCGATCAGGAGCTGTACGGGGTGGTGGTAGCCCCGGTAGACCGCGCCGTGGTTGGCGTGGACGAGGGCCCGCAGCGGGTCGAGGTAGAGCCTTTCGAGGGTGCGGGCCGGGTCGAGGTCGGCCGGGTCGTGGGCCACCAGGAGCCGGCCGTCGACCAGGTAGATGTCGGCCTCGACGCTGGTGAACCCGTGCCCGAGGGCGTCGAAGAGGGGGTGCGGGTGCTCGTAGTCGTTGTGCGCGTGGGTGCGGCGCAGCGGTCTGGGCCCGGCGGGGCGGGCGCCGGGGCGCTCGGCCGCGGTGGCGGCGGGCGCGATGGCGGCGCAGGCGGCGGCCGCGGCGAGGGCGGCGACGGCGTTGCGGCGGGTCGGTCGAGCCATGGGGTGCTCCCGGGGCGGGGGACGGGCGGACGCGACCGAGTATGCGGGCCCGCCCACGCGGACCGGCAGGCTGCTTCGCGGAGTTGGCCGGTACTTCGCCGGCCGGTCACCCGGTGTCGGGTCGCCGCGCGCGGCGGGCACCGGCCGTCGCAGGCACGTATCGCCACGGCTCTCCCCGGCGTGCCCCGGCCGGCCGGGAGCGGAGGGGCCCACGGGAAGCGTGGGGCGCAGGCACGTTACTGCGACAGCGCGTCCCACTCGGCCGCCCGGTCGCACCACCGCGACAGCAGCGCCCGGTCGTGGCCCACCGCGAGCAGGGACGCGGACGTCTGGGTGCGGTAGCGCTCGACCACCGCCACCAGGGCTGCCGTCGTGGAGGCGTCCAGCATCGCCGTCATCTCGTCGCAGACCAGCAGCCGGGGCCGCAGCACCAGGGCGCGGGCCAGGCAGGCGCGTTGCAGCTGGCCGTCGCTGACCTCGTGGGGGCGGCGGTTGAGCAGGTCGCCGCCGAGGCCGACGAGGTCGGCGAGTTCGTCGACGCGCTCGCGGGCCTCGATGCGGCGGCCGGTGGCGCGCAGCGGCTCGGCGACGATGTCGCGCAGCCGCAGCCGGGGGTCGGCGGAGAGCCGGGGCGACTGGAAGACGACGCCGACGGCGGTGCGCCGCGCGCGCGGCGCGCGGTGGCGCCACTCGGTGACGAGGGCGCCGTCGAGGGTGACCGTGCCGTCGTCCGGCCGGTGCAGCAGCGCCGCGACCCGGGCCAGGGTGGACTTGCCGCAGCCGCT
Source organism: Streptomyces crystallinus (assembly GCF_039521265.1). NCBI lineage: Bacteria > Bacillati > Actinomycetota > Actinomycetes > Kitasatosporales > Streptomycetaceae > Streptomyces > Streptomyces crystallinus. The sequence continues at coordinate 833,270 of NZ_BAAACA010000014.1, forward strand.
GGGGCCGAGCAGGCCGACCGCCTCGCCGGGGGCCACGGCCAGGCTCACCCGACGGACGACGGGGCGCCCGCGCTCGTACCCGGCGGTGATGTTCTTCAGGTCAAGCACGGCCGGGCTCCTCCAGGTGGTGACAGGCGACCTGGCCGTCGAACGGCGGCAGGGTGCCGCACTGGCCGGTGGCCCGTTCGCAGCGGGGAGCGAACGCGCAGCCCTCCGGCAGGTCGCCCAGTTCGGGCGGCATCCCGGGGATGGGTGCGAACGCCCGCTCCGGAAGCGCGTCGAGCAGGCCCCGAGCATACGGGTGGCGGGGTCCCTCCCCGCCGAAATACGAGGTGGCGTCGGCGAGTTCGACGACGCGCCCGGCGTACATCACGGCCACCCGGTCGGCGATCCGCTCGGCCGCCGCCAGATCGTGGGTGATCATCAGCAGCGCGCGGCCGTCGTCGGCGGTGCGGCGCAGCTCGTCGGCCGTGCGGTCCACCAGGTCGCGGTCGAGGCCGGTCGTCGGCTCGTCCGCGAGCAGCAGCGGCGCGTCCCCGACGAGCGCGAGCGCGGTGGCCGCGCGCTGGGCGAGGCCGCCGGACAGCTCGTGCGGATAGCGGTCGAGGTGCCCGGGCGGGAAGGCGGCCCGGGCGGCGGCCGCCTCGGTCGCGGCGCGCAGTTCGCGCCGGGGGGTGCGGGTGAGCTCGCGCAGGGTCTCGGCGAGCTGCGCCCGTACGGTCCGCACCGGGGTGAGGTGGGCGGCCGGGCTCTGCGGTACGAGACCGATGCGGCGCCCCCGTACCGTACGGGCCAGGGTGCGTTCGTCGGCGGCGAGCAGGTCGACGGGGTCGCCGCCGGCGTGCAGCACGGCGCTGCCCGCCGTCTGGGCGTTGCCCGGCAGCAGGCCGAGGAGCGCGGAGGCGAGGACGGACTTGCCGCAGCCGCTCTCGCCGACCAGGGCCAGGCACTCCCCCGCCGCCAGGTCGAAGGAGACCCCGGTGACGGCGGCGATGGGGCGCCCGCCGCGCATCCGGAAGCGCACGGACAGATCGCGCACCGACAGGACCGTGGTCACAGCATCAGCTCCGATCGGCGGCGCGGGTCGAGGCGTTCGCGCCAGGCTCCGGCCAGGCCCGCGACGGCGAGGGTCGGGACGATGAGCAGCAGCCCGGGGAAGAGCGTCGGCCACCAGTGCCCGGCGAGCAGCGAGCCGCGGGCGGACTGGACGAGGTTGCCGAGGCTGGCCTGGTGGCTGGGCAGGCCCAGGCCCAGGAAGGAGAGCGCGGACTCGTGCCACATGGCGTGCGGCACCATCAGCACCGCCGCGAGCCCGGCGCGCGGCAGCACGGCCGGCAGCAGATGGCGCAGGGCCACCCGCAGCCGGGAGGAGCCGCCGGAGACCGCCGCGTCGATATAGGGGCGGGAGCGCAGCGAGAGCACCTCGGCGCGCACGATCCGGGCCGTGGACAGCCAGTGCGTGACCGCGACCGAGGCGATCACCGGCCATACGCCGGGGCGGAACATCGCGACCACGAAGATGCCGAGGAGCAGATGGGGCACCGAGGAGAACACGTCCACGAGCCGCATCACCAGCCGGTCCGTCCAGCCGCCCAGCGCGGCGGCCGCGGCGCCCACCACCGTGCCGACGACGGTGGCGGTGAGCGCGGCCACGACCCCGACGAGCAGGGAGACGCGCAGGCCGTAGACACAGCGCAGCAGCAGGTCGCGGCCGACGTCGTCGGTGCCGAACGGGTGCTCCCAGGACGGCGGCAGGAGCTTGTGCGAGAGGTCGACGGCCTGCTGGTCGAGCTGGGCCAGCGGCGGTACGAGCAGGACGGCGAGGACGGCCGCCGCCAGGATCACGGCGCAGGCGCGCACCCGCAGGGTGCGGGTGGAGCGGCGGGTGCGCCCGTGCGAACGCCACACGGTGTCCAACGGGTCAGCCATCGAAGCCCACTCTCGGGTCGGCGATGCCGTAGAGCAGGTCGGACAGCAGGTTGCCGAGCAGCACGGCGGCGGTGGCGAGCACGGTCAGCGCGGCGAGCAGCGGGAAGTCCACCGAGGTCGCGGCCTGCACGGTGGCGGCGGCGATGCCCGGCCAGCTGAAGACGGTCTCGACGAGCAGCGCGCCGGTGATGAGTTCGGGCACCCGCGAGCCGACGAGGGTGAGCATCGGCAGCATGCCCGAGCGCAGGGCGTGGCCGAGCAGGACGGTCCGCTCGCTCAGCCCCCGCGCGCGGGCCCCGCGTACCGGGTCCTCCTCCAGGGCGTCGCCGACGCCCTGGCGTACGTACAGGTAGAACCAGGGCAGTTGGGAGACGCCGAGGACGGCGGCTGGCAGCACGAGGTGGCTCGCCACCTGGCCGAAGGTGACGGTGTCGCTCGCCGTGTCGGTCAGTCCTCCGGCGGGCAGCACGTCGAGCTCGAGCGCGAAGAGCCAGATCGCCAGCAGCCCGAGCCAGAAGGCGGGCGCGGCTTCCAGGGTGTACGCGAGCGAGCTGACGCACCGGTCGAGCCAGCCGCCCGGGCGGCGGGCGGCGAACACGCCGAGGCCGGTGCCGAGGACGACGGCGATGAGGAAGGCGGTGGCGGCGAGCAGCACCGACCAGCCGAGCCGTTCGCCGATGACGTCGGCGACGGGCTGGCGCAGGACGCTGGAGTCGCCGAGGTCGCCGGTGAGGGCGGCGGTCAGCCAGTCCCACCAGCGGGTGACCAGGGGCTGGTCGACGCCGAGGTTGGCGCGCAGCTGGTCGAGGTCGTCCTGCGAGGCGGTCAGGCCCGCGGTGCCCGCGTACGCCTTGACCGGGTCGAAGGGGGAGGCCGCGGCCACGGCGAAGACGCCGAAGGTCACCACGAGCAGGACGGGGGCGGCGAACAGGGTCCGCCGCCCCGCCATCCGTGCCATCGGCCCCCAGGGGAGGCGGCGGCTCACTTCTTCGGCGCCCAGGTCTCGACGTTCCACCAGGGGCCGGAGGCGAGTCCGTGGTCGTGCGGCTCGGTCTGGGTGGAGAGGCCCTCCCAGCGGTCGGAGACGACGTAGAGGTGGTCGATGTGAGTGAGGAAGGTGTAGCCGGGGTTCTTCACCAGCTCGCGCTGGATCGTGTCGTACGCGGCCTTGCGCACGGCCGTGTCACCGCTGCGGCGGCCTTCTTCGAGCGCCTTGTCGACGGCCGGGTCGGCGTACCACGCCATGTTGTTGAAGCCGTCGCCGCCGAGGGTGGACTTGAGCAGGTTGTACTGGTCGAAGTCGGGGTCGGCGGGCGAGCCGCCGCCCGCGAGGACCGCCTCGTCCTTCATCTTCGGCTCGATGACCTCCCAGGAGCCGGACTGGGTGGTGATGGCGATGCCCGCCTTCTTGGCGTCGGAGGCGTAGGCGAGGGCGTGGTCCTGGCGGAGCTTGTCGCCGGAGAGGTACCAGAGCGGGAAGGCGGCGCGGACGCCGTCCTTCTCGCGGATGCCGTCGGCGCCCGGCTTCCAGCCCGCCTCGTCGAGGATCTTCTTCGCGCCCGCCAGGTCGTGCCGCCGCTCGGTGCCCTTGGCGAACCAGGGGCTGCCGGTGGGGACCGGTCCGTAGGCGGGCTTGCCGGCGCCGTCGAGGATCTTGTCGACCATCGCCTCGCGGTCCACGGCGAGGTCGAGGGCGCGGCGCACGGCCGGGTCGCCGGTGACCTTGTTGCCGGTGGGCAGGGTCACGTTGCGGTAGTCGTAGGTCTTCGCCGTGTAGGTCTTCTTGTGCTTGTCCTTCTCGAAGCCCTGGGCGAGGTTGGGCGGCAGGATCGCGCCGTCGAGGTCGCCGGAGCGCAGCCGGGTGGCGCGCACGTCGTCGTCCTTGATGATCGCCATGGTGAACTTCTTCACCTTGGGCGCGCCGCCCCAGTACGAGGGGTTGGCCTCGAACGTGATCTTCTCGCTCTTGGACCACTTCACCAGCTTGTAGGGCCCGGTGCCCACGGGGGCGGTGGCGAAGCCGCCGGTGTTGACGTCCTGCCTGCCCGCGAGGTGCTCGGGCGCGATCGGCAGCACGGTGCGCTGCGCGAAGGGCGCGTAGGGGTACTTGAGCGTGAAGACCACCGTGTCCTCGCCCTCGGCGCGCACCTCCTTGACGGCGTCGAGCTCGCCCTTGGAGGGGTTGTTGGTCTTCGGGTCGAGGATCGTCGCGTAGGTGAAGACCACGTCCTTGGCGGAGAACGGCTTCCCGTCGCTGAACGTCACGCCCTTGCGGAGCTTGTACGTGTAGGTCAGCCGGTCGGCGCTGACCTCGGGCAGGGCGACGGCGAGCGCGGGCTTGAGCGCCATCTTCGCGTCGAGGGTCAGCAGCCCGTCGAAGATCTTGGAGTTGCCGTCCTTGCCGTAGCCGAGGAGCGGGCTGAGCGTCTCGGGCTCGTAGGCGATGCCGACGACCGCCGAGTCCTTGGCGCCGCTCTCCCCGCCGTCACCGGGGGTGGAGCAGGCGGCCGCGGTGAGGGCCAGTGCTCCGGCCAGCGCCGCGGCGCCCGCTCCTCGTATCGCCCTGCGGCCCGAACGGGCGACCATGCCCCACACCCCTTATTGAAGATCGACTGTTATTGCGAACTACTTGCAACAGCTCGCCATTTAAACAGCACGCAAAGGAGTGGTCAAAAACGGGACACTCGACGCGGACTATGCAGGTCCGGGCAGCCCCACCAGCTCCGCGACCGCCGCGCGGTGCTCGCCGGCCGAACCCAGCGCGTTCTGCGCCGACTTGGCCCGCTTGAGGTAGAGGTGCGCGGGGTGCTCCCAGGTCATCCCGAGGCCGCCGTGCAACTGGACGCACTCCTCGGCCGCGTGCACCGCGACCCGCGAGCAGTACGCCTGCGCGACCGCCACCGCCAGCGACGCGTCCGGGCTCCCGGTCGCCAGCGCGTCGGCGGCGTTGCGGGCGGCGGCCCGCGCGGAGACGACCTCCAGCCACAGCTGCGCCATCCGGTGCTTGAGCGCCTGGAAGGAGCCGACCGGCCGGTTGAACTGCTTGCGGTCCCGGGTGTACGCGACGGTCTCGGTCAGACACCACTCGGCGACGCCCAGTTGCTCCGAGGCGAGCAGCCCGGCTCCGGCGAGCAGTCCGCGCCGGACAGCGGCCCGCCCGTGGTCCGCGTCGGCCAGCAGCGTGCCGCGCGCGCCGTCGAGGACGACGTCGGCCAGGGGCCGGGTGAGGTCGAGCGGGGTGAGCGGAGCCAGGGCCGCCTCGGCCGCCTCGACGACGTAGAGGCCCTGCCCGGTCGGCACGAGCAGCACGTCGGCGGTGGCGGCGTCGGCCACGGTCCGCACGATCCCGTCGAGTCCGCCGCGCGGCCGCAGCGAGTCGGGCCCCTGCGAGAACGGCACGGCGAGCGCCGCCGTCCTGCGCCCGGACGCCAACTCCGCGACCAGCGCGGCGACTTCGGAGACCTCGGTGTCCAGTCCCAGCAGCGTCTCGGTGGCGATGACGGAGCTGGTGAGGTACGGGACGGGGGCGACGCTCCGGCCGATCTCCTCCAGGACCACGGCGGCCTCGCGGTGCCCCGCGCCCTGACCGCCCAGCTTCTCCGGCACCAGGAGTCCCGCGAGCCCCATCTCGGCGCCGAGCGCCTGCCACAGCCGGGGATCGTACGGGGTGTCGGACTCGGCGCGGGCGAGCGCGGCCGGGGTATCGGTGCGGTCCGCGAGCAGGGAGCGCACGGCGGCCCGGAGGTCCTCCTCGGCCTCCGAGTACAGCAGGTCGGGAGCGGTCTCGGTCATCGGGCCAGGTCCTTCCAGGCGATGTCCTTGTCGTTGCGCGGCTCGGCGGGCAGCCCGAGCACGCGCTCGGCGACGATGTTCAGGAGTACCTCGCTGGTGCCGCCCTCGATGGAGTTGCCCTTCGAGCGCAGATACCGGTATCCGGCGTCCCGGCCGGTGAAGTCGACGAGCTCGGGCCGGCGCATCGTCCAGTCGGAGTACAGCAGCCCCTCCTGGCCGAGCAGTTCGACTTCCAGGCCGCTGATCTCCTGGTTGAGCCGGGCGAACGCGAGCTTCATGCCCGAGCCCTCGGGGCCGGGCTGGCCCGCGACGAGCTGCTGGCGCAGCCGCTCGCCGGTGAGGCGGGCGACCTCGGCCTCCACCCAGAGGGTGAGCAGGCGCTGGTGCAGGTCGTGGGTGCGCAGTTCGGGGCGCTCGCGCCAGGTCTTCGCGACGGACCCGATCATGCCGCCCTCGCGGGGCAGCCGCATCCCACCGATGGAGACCCGCTCGTTCATCAGCGTGGTCTGGGCGACCTTCCAGCCCTCGCCGACCGCGCCGAGGCGGTGGGCGTCGGGGATGCGGACGTCGGTGAGGAAGACCTCGTTGAACTCGGCCTCGCCGGTGATCTGGCGCAGCGGACGCACCTCGACACCGGGGTCGCTCATGTCGCAGATGAAGTAGCTGATGCCCTGGTGCTTGGGCAGATCGGGGTCGGTGCGGGCGATCAGGATGGCCCAGCGGGCGAGATGCGCGCTGGAGGTCCACACCTTCTGCCCGTTGACGACCCAGGTGTCGCCCTCGCGTACGGCTCGGGTGCCCAGCGCGGCGAGGTCGGACCCGGCGCCCGGCTCGCTGAACAGCTGGCACCACACCTCCTCGCCGACCCACAGCGGCCGCAGGAACCGCCGCTTCTGCTCCTCGGTGCCGTACTTGAGCACGGTCGGCGCGGCCATCCCGAGTCCGATGCCGATCCGGCGCGGGTCGTTGTCGGGCGCGCCCGCCGCCGCGAGTTCCGCGTCGACGACCGGCTGGAGCGAGCGCGGCGCCCCCAGCCCGCCCAGGCCCACCGGGTAGTGCACCCAGGCGAGCCCCGCGTCGAAGCGGGCCTTGAGGAAGTCGAGCGCCTCGGTGGTGGCGGGCGGGTGCGCGGCGAGCAGCTCCTGGGTCAGCGCCCGCAGTTCGGCCGCGTCGGGCTGCCGCTCGCTCATCGCCCGGCTCCGTCCGGGAGCACGACGACACGGCCGGTGGTGGTGCCGTCGGCGACCCGCTGGACGGCGGCGGCCGCGTCCTTCATCGGCACGCGCTCACTGATCAGCGGCTTGACCGCGCCCTTGGCGGCGAGCTCGGTGAGCTGCTCGTGGCAGCGCAGGATGGAGGCGGGGTCCTTCTGCGCGTACAGGCCCCAGTGCAGACCGACGATGGAGTAGTTCTTCACCAGCGCGTGGTTGAGGGCGGGGGCGGGGATGCTGCCGCTGGCGAAGCCGACGACGAGGATGCGGCCCTCGAAGGCGACGCACTTGGCGGACTTGGCGTACGCGTCGCCGCCGACCGGGTCGTAGATCACGTCCGCGCCGCGTCCGCCGGTGGCGTCCTTGACGGCGGCCACGATGTCCTCGGTGCGCCGGTCGATGACCAGGTCGCAGCCCAACTGCCGGGCGATCTCCGCCTTGTCGGCCCCGCCGACCACACCGATGACCCTGGCCCCGGCCGCCTTGCCGAGCTGGACGGCCGCGCTGCCGACCCCTCCGGCGGCCGCGTGCACCAGCAGCGTCTCGCCCGCCTGGAGGTTGGCCCTGCGGTGCAGCCCGAACACACCGGTCTGGTAGCCGATGTGCAGGGCGGCGGCCTCGGCGTCGTCGAGCGCGTCGGGCGCGGGCAGCAGGGCGCGCTCGTCTGCGATCACATGGTCGGCGAGCCCACCGAACGGCAGCACGGGGTTGGCGATGACCCGCCGCCCGTCCTCGGTCTCCCCGCAGATCTCCACACCGGGCGTGAACGGCAGCGGCGGCTTGATCTGGTACTGGCCCCGGCACAGCAGCGCGTCCGGGAAGTTGATGTTCGCGGCGCGCACCTTCAGCAGCACCTGCCCCGGGCCCGGGGTGGGGCGCTCGACCTCTTCGAGCCGCATCACCTCGCCCGGCTCGCCGTTCTCGTGCACTCGCCATGCCTGCATTCGGGGCCTCCACGCGCTGTAGGCGGTACGGCTGCGTACCCTTGCGCTCGCATACTAAGCGGTCGCTTGCCGGTGAGGGAACAGCTGGCGCGTTCTCGACGGGTCACGACCCCGCGGTGGCTTACGCGCTCGCGCCCCGCGGCCGCGCCCGTACATGCATCCGCTCCCCTTGCGGCCCGAACAGGCTCAGGAACTCCACCGGCGCGTCCCCGGCGGGGCCGAACCAGTGCGGCAGCCGGGTGTCGAACTCGGCCGCCTCCCCCGCCCCCAGCACCACGTCGTTCCCGGCGAGCACCAGCCGCAGGCGCCCCGCCAGGACGTACAGCCACTCGTAGCCCTCGTGGACGCGCGGCTCGGGCGTGCCACCCGTCCCCCGGTCGACCACCTTGTACGCCTGGAGGCCGCCCGGCTGGCGGGTGAGCGGGACCATGGTCTTGCCGCCGCGCACGATCGGCTTGGCCCGCACCCGGGGGTCCCCGACGGGCGGGGCGCCCACCAGGTCGTCGAGCGGCACCTGATGGGCGCGGGCGATCGGCAGCAGCAGCTCCAGGCTGGGGCGGCGGTTCCCGGACTCCAGACGGGAGAGCGTGGAGACGGAGATCCCGGTCGCCGCCGACAGGTCCCCGAGCGTGGCCCCGCGCTCCTTGCGGATCCTGCGGAGCCGGGGGCCGACCTCGGTCAGTACGTCGTCGAGCGCGCGTTCGTCGTCCATCCGCCCATTGCAGAATCGGCAAAGCGGATTGTCAATCCGGCCTGCGGCTCCGCGCGTCCGCTACTGCCCGGCGGCGGCCAGCCTCCGGAACTCCCAGTGCGTGATCACCATGTCCTGCTCCTGCCCCGGGGTCAGCCCCGCGAGCCGTACGGACCCCTTCCGCCGCCGGGCGACGGCCGCCTGCTCGTGGGCGAAGACGAACAGCAGCCGGGGGAAGGCAAGGAGCAGACGGTCGAGCAGCTCGGTGTCCGGCGGCTGGTACAGCACGATGGTGAATGGCCCCGACTCTGCCTCGTGGCGCGCGAGCAGCCGCCGCAGGGTGTCGTCGTCGTGATCCATCCCGAACCCGATCGCGTCCAGCACACAGCCCCGCACCTCGGCGATCACGCCCTCCACGAAGTCCACCGCGTCGTGCCGGGGAGCGGGCTTGCCGACGAGCCACGAGTCCGGGGCCTCGCTCGCTCTGCGGACGTACATGTCCGCGGTCTCCTTGAGCGTCGACTCCAGCAGCGCCACCCGGTCGCCCGCCGCCTTCCCCATCAGCCGGAGCTGATCGGCGCCCTCCTTGGGCACCCGCGCGAACGGCACCACCAGATCGACGATCTCCTGCCGGTGGTCGCGGCTGCGCACCTTGGGCAGGAGGTGCTTGACCGCCCTGCGCATCGCGCAGCTGTCGCCGACGTGCTCGACCGGCCGCTCCACCAGCAGCCCCTGGGCCACCGCGTAGCGCGAGTGGCTGCGGGCGTAGGCGAAGGTGGCGACGCCCAGGATCTCCGCCGTGTGCTCGAGGGCCGCGTCCGAGAGGTCGGAGATGCGGTCCACCAGGAAGTCGGTGACCTCCGGATACGGCAGGGAGCCCTGGCGCTCGATCAGGGGCCGCAACGCCCTGGCGATCTTCGCCGGGGGCTTGCCGGGCCCGTACCGCTTCTGCCAGTCCGCCATGTCGAAGCGCCCGAGGTTCAGCTTCCCCAGCCACCGGCTGTCCGGAAGCTGGCGCCGACGCACTCCGGGCAGTGTCACGGGCAGCACCACGAAGGCATCGCCGGTCGCGGCCCGTTCGGCGTCGGCGACGATCGCCTCGACCATCACGTAGTACGAGTCGAGCGCGTGCGGCGACAGCAGGATGATCATGCCGTGGCACTTCTTGAGCTCGGTCAGCACCTTGCCGTACCAGACGTCGCCGCCGTTCAGGAAGCCGCTGTCCAGGACCGGTTCGCAGCCCAGGTCCTCCAGGTGTGCGCGGAGTGCGTGCAGGTAGTCACGGCAGTCGCACCCGGCCTCGGGGGTGCACTGCGAGCTGTGGCTGAGGAAGATGCGCGGAGGTGCCATGGCCGCTACTCCCCCGGGCCGAGCGGGCGCGGTATCGGCAGCAGTGCGTACCACCGGACGGCCCCGCCCTCGACGGACAGGCTCGCGGAACCGTCGTCGGAGCGCGGGACCACGGTCCCGTCGAGGAGGTCCACCAGCCGTGCCTCGCCCAGGCCGCGCAGGTCGCGCGGGTGGACGTGGGCAGACACCCGGACCGTCCCGAGGTTGGCGACGCACAGCACGGTCTCGTCGCCATGGCGCCGTACGAGGGTGAGCAAATCCGCCGGGAGGAGGTCCTGTTGATCGACGTCGCCCCGGGACAGGGCGAGGTGTTCCCTGCGCAGCTCCAGCATCGCCGCCACCTCCGGATCCTGGCTCAGCAGAAGCGACAGGGGAACGACGGGGCAGCCCGGCAGACAGAGCAGGATGCGCAGCGCCCAGGCCTGCTGTTCCGGTCCGAGGCCGTCGGACAGTACATGGCCCCACTGCGGTTCGGGCCGCGCCGTGGCCATGAGCGGCTGCGGGCCGCCCACGAGGGCGGTCTCGAGCCCAGCGCTGTACGAGACTCCCGTGCCGAAGCCCCCGAGCACATCCGGCACCACGACATGGCAGGCGGCGCCGTTCGGTTCGGTGCCGCCGAAGTCGGCGACCGCCGTGCTGGGCGGCTCGGTGGTCCGCATCCCGATCAGCACCCGGTCCTCGTAGCCCTCCAACAGGTGGCGCACCTCGGTGAGGACGTCCACCGGGAGCCCGTGGCCGTCGAGCAGGCGCAGCCCGTCGGCGTCGTAGTCCAGCCACTGGCGCATCGAGTCGAGGATCCAGCCGACCGGAACAGTGGCGTCCGCCCCCTGCGAGACCGCCAGATCCACGTCCACGATGACCCGTACCCCGTGGTGGTGGGCGGACATGAGCAGCGACACGAAGCCTCCGAAGTCGCCCAGGGAGTCCGGGATCTCGTCGTCGCGCGGGATTCCGGCCACGTCCCGCCGGACGAACGGGGTGATCGGTCCGATGGCCAGGCAGGTCACCCCGGCCGCCCGGATCGACGCCATCGTCTCCGCCAGGCCGACGAAGGTGACCGGGTCCCGGCCCGCGCGCACCTCCGCGATCACCTCGCCCCGCAGCCACGCGGGCACGTCCGCCGGGTCGGACAGCGCTTCGGTGTCCGGCGTGATGACGTACTGGCGGCCGTCGTCCATGGTGAGTTCGACCGGTCCGCCCGTGCCGGACACGGCCCATTCACCGTCAGGGAGGGCGAAGACGCGGTCGGCGCAGAAGCCGAGGCGCAGTTCACGGGGGACGGACGATCCGCTCGCGCGTTCCCAGAGCATCAGCCTGGAGTCACCTCCTACGGCCGCGATCCGTTGGCCGTCCGTGCTCACGGCCAGGGAAGTGACCTGCCAGGGCGTGGTGCCGTAATCCGTCGATGTCGTGCCCGTGTCGCCGCTGAACCGCTCGTAGACCTTGCCGCTCGCATGCGCCCAGACGAGGAACGCCCCGTCGGGCGATCCGGCGACAGCCACGACGTTGGAGTCCAAGGACCATTCCTCCAGGCCGGGGCCGTACGTCCACAGCTCGCCCGATTCCTTGACGAGCACCATCCACTCCTCGTCGGCGGACAGCCACAGCGCCCTTACCGGGCGGTCCTCGTGCAGCCCGATATCGAGTACTACCCGACGTCTGGGCAGCAGGAGCCCGCCGTCCTCGAAGCTCAGCCGGACGAGACCCGCCCCACGGTCCGCCGGGAACCGCACGAGGCGAGCAGGGCCGTGCAGTTGCCTTTGCCCGGAGGCCACCTCGTACGTGATCGCCCCACCCTCCTCGGTCCAGGCCAGCGCCGCTCCCTCCGTCGACAGGCTGAGGGACCCGCGCGCGGTGGCGCCCCCGGGGACCCGGCCCCTCTCCCCGCCGTCGTCGCCGTGCAGCACGATCGTCCCGTCCCCCAGCAGTACGGCGTACCGCACCCCCTCCGCCACCGCGCCCGAGGCGACCGCCACCTCCTGCGCGCCCCCGGCGTGCGCGATGCCCAGCAAGGGCTCGCCGCTCGCCGACAGCCGCTGCACCACGGCGAAGGGCAGATGCACGCTCTGACCTTCCGCCAGCTCCAGCAGCACCGGCGCCGACCGGGGTGCCAGCACACTCGCCGCCTCGACCCGTGCCGTACGCACCCCTGGGACCGTCACCGTGCGGGCCCCGTCGACCGGCGGGCGGCTGAGCACCACGCCGTCGGAGCGGGCCAGCACCCCGACGGGCAGGTCCCGCTGCACCAGGGCGCGGGCCGAGGCCGTCGTGCCGGGCGGGCGCGCGAAGGCGTCCTGCGGCGGCGCCAGGCCCAGGCGTTCGCAGGACGCCACCTGGATCCGCCAGGCGTCGTCGTACCGCCGCACCCCGCTGGGCAGGCGCGGCACATAGTGCAGGGCCCAGCGCCCGGTCTCGTCGCCCGCGTGACCGGTGGCCGTCACCGCGCGCAGGACACGGCGCAGCTGTTCGCCGATGTGCTCGGGCGTGGAGGTGGCCGGGAACAGATCCGCCCACAGCAGGTCCTCGAACCAGCGGGCGACCGGCTGCGCGCCCAGATGCGCCTCGACCGTCATGTCCCGTACGTCCTGCACGAACTGGCGGGGACGGCGGGCCAGTCGGCGGCGCAGGACGCTGGCCGCGGCCGGGTCGAGGAGCAGGGAGTGCTCGCTGGCCGCCTCCACCAGCGGGGAGAACCACAGCTCGGCCTCCAGGCCGGCCGCCGAGCGCGGCAGGAAGCGCAGCCGGGCCCGCCGCAGCAGTGGCCGCTCGACGCCTGCCGCGAGCGAGAGGCACTCGGCGAGCCGGACGAGATGGGGGCGGCTGTGCGCGAGCTGCGGGATGTACTCCTCCATGGCGCGTTCGGCCTGGGAGCGAAGCTGTGCCGCGGGCGCCTCGACGGGGCTCGTCATGGGCACTCCGCTGGGCCGCGCACCCGCGCCGCCGCCTCGCGCGCGTGGCGTAGCGAGACCCGCCGGTCCAGGGGCACGAACGCCACCTTCTTGCGCAGCGCGGCCGGATAGTCGGTGCTCTCGTACGGAGTGAGACAGACGACGGGGCAGCCGGAGTGGGTCACGGCCTGGACGAAGTCCCGCCACTCCTGCGCGCTCGCGACGCCCGGGCCGGCGAACGGCGGGCGCATCCGGCCGAGGTCGGAGAAGAGGATCACCGGTGTGCCGGGGGGCGGCGGCCGGTACGGGTCGAGGGTGAGCGGGTCCTGGCGCACCACTCCGCGTCCCGGCGCGCCCCGGAACCTCAGCACCTCGACCCGGTCGCGTCCGGCGACGCTGCCCACCAGTTCGCGCAGCCACACGCCGTCCTCGCGGAAGGGCGCCATGCCCGGGCCGTGGTCGAGCAGGAGCTGCGCGCCTCGCCGGGTGCTGAAGCGGCGCCGGCGCGGTACTGCGCGCAGCGCCTGGCGGCCCGCGACGCCGCGCAGCAGCGCCCGCTGGTCGACCTCCCGGCTCGCCACGGGGGTGGCCACCACCGCGAACATGATGCCCCGGGCCCAGTCCGCCTTCCAGGGCGGCTCGTGGGAGAGCGGTACGGCGGTGGTGCTGCGCTCCGGGAGCTCGGTACCGTCAGCCGCGCCGAGGGCACCGTCCGCCGCGCCCGTCCGCCGCGCGGGTCCGCCGATCGCGGTGAGCGAGAAGTCCACCGGCCGTTCGGTCAGCAGGACCGCCCGCTCCTCGCCACGCGGTTGGAGCCCCTCCGGTTGCGGCCCGGAGGGCTCCGGCGGGGTCGCGCGTGCCGCGCCCTCGGCCGTGACGGCCCGCGGCGCCGAGCCGGGTGAGCTGCGCGGGGGCCCGCCGGACACCGCCCCCTGCCGTACCGCCCGCGCGGCGCCGCTCGCCGTGCCGCGACCGGTGGCCCGGGCCGGATGGCTCGGCGCCAGTGCGGTGGGGGCGCGGCGGCCCTGCCCCAGCAGCGCGGCCATGGCGGCGGCGGTCTCCAGGTCCGCGGGCCTCAACTCGGCCATGGCCCGCACCAGATCGCCGAGGAAGAGCTCGCCGCGCCCGCTCACGCGGTCGGCTCCGCCGTGTCGCGCCGCTTGCGCAGGGTCACCGCCTCCAGAACGGCCCACTCCGGCGTGCCCGGCACCACGCCGAGCTGCTGGCTGGCCTTGAGCGCGTCCAGGTACTCGGCGGTGCTGGGCCCGGCCCCCGGCTCCTCCAGTCCTTTGCGGACGTCCAGGATGTGGAGGGCGACCTTCTCCGCGAGCTCCGGATCGTAGCGCTCCCCGAGATGGGAGCCCGCGACCTTCAGCAGATGGGGCTTGGAGGGGGAGCCGAGCTCGAAGACGATGCAGCGGCGCAGGAAGGGGCGGGGCAGCTCCCGCTCGTCGTTGGTCGTGATCACCACGAACGGCGCACGCTCCGGCGGTACGGAGACCGAGCGCTCGTCGTCCCACGGCACCGGGAACGACAGCGAACCGAGCGGGCCCAGCAGGCTGTTGGGCAGGTCCGGATCCGCCTTGTCGATCTCGTCGATGAGGACGACCGACCGCTCCCCTTCGGCGGCCTCGAAGGCCCGCCACAGCGGGCCCTTGGTGTAGTAGTACCCCTTGTCGTCGACGAGCTGCTGCGCCTGCGCGTCGTTGAGCCGCTTCAGCGCGTCGAACCGCCACAGCAGGTCCTCCGGCTCGGTACGGGCCGTGACGACGTGCGCGTGGTAATCCCAGCCCTTGATCCTGGCCACGTTGGGGGCGAGGGTGGACTTGCCGGAGCCGGGCGGGCCGAACAGCAGCAACGGCCGGCCGGTCTTGAGGGCGACGTTGACCGCGAGGACGACCCGGTCGTCGTCGAAGACGTACACCTCGTCGTCGGCGGCATAGCGCCCCGGGGCCACGGCCGGGCCGCTGCCCCTGGGGTCGAACTCCTTGTCGTACCGCAGCACGCGGCCCTCCCTCGACGGTGCGTCCGGAAGTCATTCTGCACGCCCGCGCGCCGCCTCACCCGAGGACGCCGGAACGCGGTACGAGCTGCACGCCCGGGAGGCCCGCGCGCAGCGCCTCCAGGTCGAACTCCCCTTCGGGCAATGGGAATCCGAGCACGCGTAGCCGCTCCGCGCGCGCGAGTGCCGCCATCGCGGCGAGCCCGGGGTTGGGCGCCACGTCCAGGAACACCACCCCGGTGCGCGCGAGCGCCGTCAGGTCGCGCAGGGCCGGGCACGCGGTGATCCGTACCGTACGCAAGCGGCGCAGCCCGACGAGGCAGTCGAGGTCCTCCAGGGCCGGGCTGTCCGCGATGACCAGGGTGCGCAGCAGCGGCAGCCGGGACAGGGCGGCGTTCGGGGACCTGGCACCGCGCCAGACCACGTGGTGGACGCTGTGGGCGAGGCGGTCCAGGCCGCTGGGCAGCTCGCTCCCGGAGATCTCCAAGGACCCGGGCCCGGCCCCCGCTCGGCGCGCCATGGTGGACCACGACTCGACCCGGACGGACTCCGGGGCCGGGCGGGCGGGCGCCGGGAGCACCCGGGCGGCGCGTTCCCTGCGGGCCGCGACGAAACGGCGGACCAGCTCGTGGGCGGCGGCGCCCCCGATCCGCTGCGCGGTGCGCACCACCATCTTCGCCTCCGGGCCGTCGGGCTCCAGGTTCTCCGGGCCGGGCATCAACTCCAGCGCCAGTTCGCCCACTTCGGCGAGCGCGTCCGACTCGGCGGGCGTCCGGGGCGGAATCATCCGGGCCACCCGGAACTCGATCCGTTCGCGCAGGGAAGGATCGACCTCGGCGGTGTACCCGAGCGCCGCCCCGGCCAGCAGATGGAGCCGTACGCGGTGGTCGGCGTCCCGTTCCGCGCGGTCCAGCAGGCCCTCGAGCAGCTCCCCGGCTTCGCGCCGCCGGGCGTGGCCGCACGCCAGGAGGACGACGTCCTGCCAGGCCGGTTCATGGGCCCGGGCCACCAGGAGACCGAAGTCGCCCTGCTCGACGGCGGCTTTCGCCGCGAGATGGGACTGGAAGGTCCGGTGCTGGAAGGAGAGGTAGCCAGGAGCGGGCAGTTGGAGCAGGCCGCTGCGTTCCAGCAGGTGGACCAGGAGCGCGTCGGGCGTCCACCGCTCGGCGGCGGCGGGAAGCGCCGGCAGCAGCCCGGCGAACAGCGCCACCGCCCGGTCCCGCTCGGCCTCGGTGCGGCCGTTGGTGTGCATCCAGTAGGCCAGCCGCTGCAACAGCGCGGTCTTTTCCTCCCGCCCGAGCTCGGCCGCCGCTCCGGGCACCGGGATCTCCCGCTCGACGTCGCGCCGTGACAGCATCATGTCGAGCACCACGTCGTAGAGCTGCAACCGGCTGTGGGGCAGCAGGCCGCGCCGCTGCTCGTGGACGAAGCACAGCAGCGAGCACAGCAGCGGGCTGCTCGCCAGTTCCCGCAGGTCCGGCCGTTCGACGACGGCGGCAAGCAGCGCGTCCCGCCTCTCCTCGAAGAGCCGCTCCGCCCGCCCTTCGGTGCCCGCCGCAGCGACGGCGTACCAGCGGGTGATGAGCTCACGGGCTTCCTCGGGGCCCAGCGGACCCAGGTCCAACGGTGTGAACTCCCAGGCGTCCAGCCACGATTCGGGCACGGCCTGGACCCGTGACGTCACCACGTACGAACAGTCCGGATACGCGGTGAGCAGCTCGCCCAGCCAGGAGTGGATCCTGCCCCGTTCGGCTTCGTCCACCTCGTCGACGCCGTCGACGAGTACGAGGGCCCGGCCGGACGCCAGCACGCGCTCGGCCCAGCCCACCGGCTGTTCGCCAGCGATCGGCACCCCCGTGGCGGCGAGGAACTCGGACGGTCGGGGCAGGACGTCGCCCCGGCCGAGGCTCCTCACCGGCAGGACGAAGGGGAGGTGGTCGTGGAGATGGTCGCCGCCTTCCAGCTGGCCCCGCGCGGCCGAGACGGCCACGTGCCACAGCAGCGTCGTCTTCCCGGAGCCCGCCGCTCCGCGCAGGAGCGTCCGCCGGTTCCCGGCCAGCGCGGTGCCCACGCTGACCGGCATGGAATCCCCGGCGGCGGAGAACGCCCGCAGATCCATGACCAGGTCGCGCAGCGGCCAGCCGCCCTTCGGCTGCGCCGAGGGCACACCGATGCCGAGGACCTCGACCCGGTCGTACCGACGGGCCACGAACTCCAGATACCGTCTCTCGAACGCCTCGTCCGGCACCGGCTCGGATGCACTGTTCATCAGCCCACCGTCCAGCGGATCATCCACGCCTCGTTCTGGATCGAGATGACGTGCTCGCACTCGGCGACGAACGCCTCGGCCGCCTCGGGAGTCTCCACCGACCCGGGCGCGTGCCGCCAGCGGTGGAGCAGCCGCTCCAGCTCCTCGGCGGTGCGCATGAATTCGAGCTGCTGGTACGCGTACCGCTGGGCGATGGCGTGGGCGGTCAGCGCGACCGACACCGACGCCACCACCGGCACCCACGCGGCGAGTCCGCCGGCCGAGAACACCCCGGCGGCCGCCGCCAGCAGGGCGGCCAGCGCGCCGAGGGCCAGCTCCACCCGGCCCGCCAGGGCGACCTTGCCGCGCATCCACTCGGCCTTGGGCCGGTAGTACGTCTCGATCTGGCGCCGCAGCCGGTGCTCGACGTAGGAGTCGAGGTCGGTGACCGGCGGCAGCGGTCTCGCCGACGCGGTGATCCCGGCGGTGTACCGGACCAGGTCGCCGCCGTCCGCGCGGTAGGCACGCCCGCGCTCGGCCAGCAGCCGCCCCGCGCCCTCCGGCTCGCGGTAGGGCCCGACCCGCGCCAGGCAGGTGTACACCTCGGCCTTCAGCGCCTCCGACACCGCCCGCACCCGGATCCAGTCGCTGAGCCGGGCCGCCCCGCCGCGCTGGGCGAACAGCGGCGCCGCCCCGGCGGCCAGGGCCGCGGCGAAGGCGAGCGCCTTGCCGGCGACCTCGCTGTGGCCCATGGCCTGGGCGGCCCCGGTGCCGAACACCGCGGCGAGGAGCGTGAGCAGCAGCGCTCTGCTCCGCGCCCCCTCCACGGCCTTCTTCAGCCGGTCCGCGCTGCGCGACCACACGTTCTGCTGGTCCCAGACGGCCGCGATCTCCGATGCGTCCTCAGTCAGTGCCACAGAGGGATTTTGACGTCAACTCGGCTGCCCCGCACAGGGAAGGCCGCAACCCGGCGACCTCTGCGCGGCCCTGGAGTGTTGAGGGAGTTGCCGGTAGGGATGCGGCCATGACGGACGACACCGCGCCCCCCGCCCCGCTCCCCGGGCTGCCCGCCCCTCCCCCACCCGGCGCCCACGCGCTGCCGCCGGGGACGTACGACGGGACCGCCGTCCTGGTGACCGGCGGCGGCTCCGGTCTGGGCAAGGCGATGGCCGCCGAATTCGCCCGCCTGGGGGCCGACTTGGTGATCGTGGGGCGCGGGAAGGAGCGGCTGGAGGCGGCCCGGGAGGAGCTGGTGGGGCTGGGCGGCCGCGTGGTCGTCGCGGTGTGCGACGTCCGCGAGCCGGAGGCGGTGGGTGCGGCCTTCGACCGGGCGGTACGGGAGGTCGGGCTGCCCGGCGTGCTGGTCAACAGTGCCGCCGCCAACTTCCCCTGCCCGGCCGAGGACTTGTCGCCCAACGCCTGGCGGGCCGTCGTCGACATCACGCTGACCGGCACCTGGTTCACGACCCGCGAGTTCGGCCGCCGCCACCTCGCGGCCGGGACGCCCGGATCGGTGATCAACGTGGGAGCCTCGTACGCGTGGACAGGCGGGCCCGGCTTCGCGCCTTCGGCGGCGGCGAAGGCTGGAGTGCGCAATCTGGTGGAGACGCTGGCGGTGGAGTGGGGCCCGTACGGCATCCAGGTCAACGGGCTGGTACCGGGCCTCTTCCCGCATCCCGACATGCCGCAGGCCATCCGGTCGGGCCTCGACGAGGCGGCGGCGCGCGGCGAACTCGACGCCCGCCAGCCCGCGTCACGGGTCGGCGTGCCCCGTGAGCTCGGCTGGGCGGCCACCTTCCTGGCCTCCCCGTACGCCCGTTTCATCAGCGGCCACACCCTGGTGGTCGACGGCGCCAACTGGCAGCGCCGCACGGTGGTCGCCGCGCCGGTGACGCCCGTACGGGAGCAGCTGGGGCGGGGGCCGTTCCAGGGTTAGGAGCCTGCCTCACGCGCCGTCGAACGTCGGCGGGCGCCGGGCCGCCTTGGCCGTGTAGCCCTCGCGGGCGTCCTCGGAGGTGAGGGTGAGCGCGGCGGCCAGCGCCGTACGGTCGAGTGCCTCGGCCAGCCCGGCGTCGGCGAACGCGTCGATGTTCCGCTTGACCGCCCGCACGGCGAGCGGGGCATTGGCCGCGATCTCGTCGGCCAGCTCCCGCGCCCGCTCCTCCAACTCGTCCACGGACACCACCTGTTGGACCAGCCCCAGGCGCTCGGCGGTGGGCGCGTCGATCCGGCGGCCGGTGAGCGCCAGGAGCTTGGCCCAGCCCGCGCCCGCGTCCCGGGCGATCCGCAGATCGCCGCCGGCGTCCACGGCGACGCCGATCCCCGTCTCGGGGAGCGCGAAGACCGCGTCGCGCGCGGCGATCCTGATGTCGGCCATCAGGGCGAGCTCGAAGCCGAACCCGAGGCAGTAGCCCTGGACGGCGGCGACCACGGGCTGCGGGAGCCGGGCGAACGCGGCGAAGCGCTCGTGGGCCCAGCGGATGCCCTCGTAGTAGCGGTGGGTGCGCTCGGCCGGGGAGCGGCCGGTGAGGGCGCCGCCGGGGGCGGTGACGTCGATCCCGGCGCAGAAGGCCCGGCCCTCGGCGCGCAGCAGGACGCTTCGGATCGCGTCGTCGAAGCGGATCCGGTCGGCGAGGAGGCCGAGCTGGCGGCTGGACTCCCAGCTCCAGCCGTTCAGCTTCTCGGGGCGGCAGAGGGTGAGCACGCCGAGGCCGTGCGCGGTGACCTCCAGGCGCATCCGTTCCTCGCCGTCGCGCACCTCCCGGTCGAGGGTGTCGATCACCGCTGGCCCCATCTCCACGACGACGGAACTGACCTGACGGTACGTCAGAATACCGGCGGCCGGGCCCGAGCGGGAAGCCGTCCCGCTCGGCCCCTCGGCTCCTCCCCTACCGGGGGAACAGCTCGAACGGCACCGCCGGGCGGCCGCCGAAGCGGGCCGCGGCGCGTTCGGCGTTGGCGGTCAGGAAGGTGCGGCAGTACAGCTCGGGCTCCTCGTCCGTGAGGCCCTCGATGTAACTGCGGTGCTCCATCAGCGAGTCCACCGACCGTTCCAGCCCGGCGCTGGCGTCGACCGCGTGGGTCGGCGAGTCGGAGCCCGCCACGGCCACCCACCGCACCCCGTTCCAGGGCTCCAGGCCCTGCTCGACGAGCTCGGGGAAGATCCAGCGGTTGCCGGCGTCCCCGGCGGCGTCGAGCGTGGCCCGGCCGACGGCCCGGTGGTCGGGGGTGTTCCAGACGACGCCGCCCCAGGTGTCCCGGTGGTTGAGCGTGATGACCAGTTCGGGGCGGTGGCGGCGGATGGCGGCCGCGATGTCCCGGCGCAGCCCGGTCCCGTACTCGATCACCCCGTCCCGGTGGTCGAGGAACTCCACCGCCGAGACGCCCACGACGGCCGCGCTCGCGCGCTGCTCCTGCTCGCGCAGCGGCCCGCACTTGGCGGGCTCGATGCCGTCGATGCCCGCCTCGCCCCGGCTGGCGAGCAGATACGTGACCTCGCGGCCCGCGTCGGTCCATCCGGCGATCGCGGCGGCGCACCCGTACTCCAGGTCGTCCGGGTGGGCGACGACGGCGAGGGCGCGCTGCCAGTCGTCGGGCATCTCTTCCAACTGCTCCAACTGCTCTGTCATGGCCGCAGCTTACGAGGCCGGACGGGTGGGGCGGCGCCACGTATCGCCGGTCGCGGTCATGCCTCGCCCCGTACGAGGGCGAGGAGGCGGTCCAGGACGCGCTCGCCGCCCGCCCGCACGCCGTCGTGCTCGTACTCGTCGGTGACCCAGGTGCGCAGTCCGCGTACCGCGCGGGCGGTGGCCAGCGAGTGCGCGGTGTCGACGTACATGTCGTCGTGGTAGACGGCGGCCGCCACCGGCACCTCGTTGGCGGCGAGCGCGGCCGGGTCGTACAGCGGCGTCCAGTCGGTGCGGGCGGCCAGCAGGTCGGCGGTCTCGCGCAGCCGGCGCAGCGCCGGGTCGGTCTCGAAGTGCCAGGGGTGCACGGATTCGCCGGTGAACAGGACGGGGCCGTCCCCGGCGAGCGCCTTCTCGGCGGAGAACTGGGGGAACTCGCCGCGCACCCGGTCGGCGGACCAGGCGGTGGGGCGGGCGTCCTGGGCGTAGATCGCCTCGTGCAGCACGGCGTAGAGGGGGTGACCGGCGTAGGAGAGGGCCGCGTGCACACCCTCCTGGAAGGCGTCCGAGAGCGCGGGGCCGCCCGCCGTGCGGACGAAGGCGTCTTCGATGAGGTAGTGCAGCTGGTGGGCGCCGTCGCCACCGCCGAGGAGCAGGCCGAGGGACTGGAAGGCCGCCGGGGTCAGCACGTAACCGCTGGTCAGGACCGTGCGTTCGGAGGCGAGGCGCTCGGTGACACGGCGCACCCGCTCGACGTCCTGCGGATAGCGGTCGTAGTACGCGGCGTTCTTGCGCTCGATGCGCGGGAAGGCGGCGCGGTAGACGTCGTCCGCGTGCGCGTCGAGGGAGGGCAGTCCGCCCGTGATCAGGACGGCGTCGAGGCCCTCGGGCGCGGTGCAGAGGTAGTGGGTGGCGCAGAAGCCGCCGAAGCTCTGGCCCAGGACGGTCCAGGGCGCGCCGCCGGTGAGCTCGCGGCGGACCAGCTCGCAGTCCTTGACGATGGAGTCGGCGCGGAAGTGGGCGAGGTAGTCGGCCTGTTCGCGGGGGCCGCCGCGCATCGGGAGGGTCTGGCGGTTGGCGGGGGTGGACAGGCCGGTGCCGCGCTGGTCGAGCAGGAGCACCCGGAAGTCGCGCAGGGCGCGCCCGAGCCAGGCCTGCTGTCCGACGAACCGCCGGGCGCCGAAGCCGGGCCCGCCCTCCAGATAGAGCAGCCAGGGCAGTCGCTCCCGCTCGGCCGCGCGTCCCGCGGCGACGACCTCGCGCGCGTAGAGCTCGATCCGCTCGCCGTCGGGGCGGGCGTGGTCGAGCGGCACGGCGAACCGGTGGTCGAAGAGGACGGTTCCGGGCTGGCGGTAGGCGGGCGCGGTGGTCAAGGGTGAGGGCTCCTGATCTCGGGCGTACGGCCGGTCCGGCCCAGTGGATCACACGGGACCGGCGGTGCACGCCCGCGCCCGCCACCTTCCGGCCGTCCGGGAGCGCACTCCGCCGGCGGCTGTCCGTGTGCGTACGGGCGGCGGGCCTCCTAGCGTGGGTCCATGATCAGGTTCGAGCGGGTCAGCAAGGTGTATCCGGACGGCACCAGCGCCGTCGACGGCCTCTCCTTCGAGGTGGACGAGGGAGAACTCGTCACCCTGGTCGGCCCCTCGGGCTGCGGCAAGACCACCACGATGATGATGGTGAACCGGCTGATCGAGCCGACGTCCGGCCGGATCCTGGTGGACGGTGAGGACATCGCCTCGCTCGACCCGGTGAAACTGCGCCGCCGGATCGGCTATGTCATCCAGCAGGTGGGCCTGTTCCCGCACCGCACGGTCCTGGACAACACGGCCACCGTTCCGGCCCTCGTCGGCTGGAAGAGGGCGAAGGCGCGGGCACGGGCCGCCGAACTCCTGGACCTGGTGGGCCTGGACCCGAAGACGTTCGGCTCCCGATATCCCGCCCAGCTCTCCGGCGGCCAGCGCCAGCGCGTCGGGGTCGCGCGGGCGCTGGCGGCGGATCCGCCGGTGCTGCTGATGGACGAGCCGTTCGGGGCGGTGGACCCGGTGGTGCGCGAACGGCTCCAGAACGAGTTCCTGAGCCTCCAGGCGACCGTGCGCAAGACCGTGCTGCTGGTCACGCACGACATCGAGGAGGCAGTGCGGATGGGCGACCGGATGGCGGTGTACGGGGAGGGCCGCATCGAGCAGTTCGACACCCCGGCGGCGGTCCTGGGCGCCCCGGCGACCCCGTACGTGGCCCAGTTCGTGGGCGCGGACCGGGGCCTGAAGCGGCTGTCGGTCACCACGGTGGAGGAGGCCGACCTGGAGCAGCCGCCCCTCGCCCGCCTCGACGAGCCCGCCGACCTGGCCGCCGCGCGGCTGCGCGAGACGGGCGCGCGCTGGGCGGTCGTCCTCAACGCATCGGGCGAGCTGCACGGTTGGGTCTCCACGGACGAGCTGTCGCTGGCCGGGACCCCGGCGAGGGTGGCTGACCTGGCCCGGCGCATGGACGCCTGGGTGCCGGTGGGGGCGCCGCTGAAGCAGGCGTTCAGCGAGATGCTCCAGTACGACGCTGGCTGGGTGGCGGTCCTGGACGGCTCCCACTTCGCGGGCGTCCTGACCCCGGCGAAGCTCCACGAGGCGCTGCGCAGGTCGGTGGACGCGGACGCGCAGGGCGTGGGGCGGGACGAGGTGGACTTCGACTCGGTGGCGGACGCGTAGCCGCGACTTCGGCGGCGGGAATGGTCGGGCACGCCCTGGGGCCAGGCCCTGGAGCCAGGCCCTAGGAGGCCCGCAGCGCCTCCACCGCGAGGCGGGCCGCCGTGCCGATGACCGCGTCGGCCGGGGGCAGGGTGGCGGCGGTGCTGGCGGCGCGGGTGAAGACCGCGACGGCGTAGCGCCCCCCGTCCGGGTACTCGATGACCCCGACCTCGTTGCGCAGGGTCGGCAGGCTGCCCGTCTTGCCCGCGACATGGACGTCGTCGAAGGGGAAGCCGGAGGCCATCCGGTGCGGCCACACCTGGAGCCCGAGCAGCCTTCGGATCGCGGCGCCGTGTTCGGGAGCGCAGGCCTCGTCCCGCCAGACGGCGCCGAGCAGCCTGGTCATGTCACGGGGCGTGCTGCGGTTGGTGCGGGCCGGGTCGAGTGCCCTGAGCCGGGCGACGACGTACGGGTCGGCGAGCGCCCGGGCGCCGCCGGGCCCCGCGTCCTCCTTGATGGTGGCGAGGAGTTCGCGGAAGGTGTGGACGGCGTAGGTGTGCGTCAGGCCGAGCCGGGCCGTGGTGGCGTTGACGGCGTCGAGGCCGACGCGGCCGAGGAGCAGTTCGGCGGCCGCGTTGTCGCTGACGGCCGTCATCAGATAGGCCGCGTCGCGCAGCGACATCCGTACGGGATCGAGCATGGCGGCGACGCCGGTCGGCCCCGACTCCCGCTCCGCAACCGGCACTTCGACCTGCTCGGTGAGGTCCAGGCGCCCCGCCGCCGCCTGCTCGTGCAGCGCGACCAGCAGACAGAGTTTGTGCACGCTCGCGGTGACCACGGCGTGATCGCCGTCGACGCCGATCTCCGCGCCCGAGTCGATGTCCAGGGCGTGCAGCCGGCCCGTGACTCCGGCTTCGTCGAAGGCCTCGCGGATGCGGGCGGGGGCGCCGGTCACAGCCAGTACTCCGCGGCCGGGCGCAGATGCAGCGGGCGCGGAGGCAGTTCGGTGCTCACGGCCGAAGTCTCCCGCAACGCGCGCGCGGCCGCCTCGGCGAAGCTGCTCACCGCCGTGTCGCTGCGGCCGCGCGGCCACGCCACCGACAGCCGCCACGACAGCGGCGCCCCCGCGAGCGGACGCCACACGAGGTCCGGGTCACGGTCGGCGGCGTGGTCGGGATGGGCGTCCCTGGGGGTGAGGGCGACCGCTCGGGCGGAGAGGACGAGGCCGCGGATGAAGCTGGCGCCCTGCCCGTGCCGCAGGGCCGGGGGCGTGTAGCCGTTGCGCGCGCAGGTGGTCAGCACGTCGTCGTGGAGCGCGGGCGCGGCGGCACGGTGGAAGAGGATCAGGTCGTACGGGGAGAGCGCGGACAGCGGGACCGCCTCCAGCGCGGCCTCGGGGGCCTCGCGCGGCAGCAGGACGCCCACTTCGCGGCGCAGGACCGGGCCCAGTTCGAGGCCGGAGACGTCGCAGGGGTGGTGGATGAGCCCGGCGTCCAGGTCGTGCGAGGCGAACTGGGCCAGCTGCTGGCTGGTGGTCAGCTCGCGCAGCTCCAGTTCCACCCCCGGATGCCGCTCCCGGAAGTGCGTCAGGATCGCGGCGACGGTCTCGCCCGCGGTGTCCGGCGGCAGCGCGGCGCGCAGCAGTCCGCTCTCGCCGTCGCGGATGCGGCGCGCGGTGGCCATCAGCGCCTCGGAGCGGGCGAGCAGCTCACGGGCCTGAGCCAGGAGCAGGGTCCCGGCCTTGGTGATCGTCACCTGTCGGCTGCTGCGCTCGAAGAGCCGTACGCCGAGCTCGCGCTCCAGACGCTGGATGCGCTGCGAGAGCGGCGGCTGAGCCATACCGAGCCGCTCGGCGGCCCGACCGAAATGTGACTCTTCTGCAACAGCCGCGAAGCACTCCAGATGCCGAATCAAGTCCACGACCAGCGACGATATCGCAATTTTATCGATCGAGGACTGATAGTGAACTTGGACATACGGCACAGAGTGCTGCTCTGCTCTTGCCATGTCCGCCGCCGGCCCCCGCGCCGGCGACCACCGCGACCCCACCGGAGTGTGATGAACCGGCCCCTGCGGCGTACCGCCGTCTTCTGCGGCGTGCTCACGCTGGCCCTGCTCATACGGGCGACCTGGGTGCAGTTCGCGCGGAGCGACTCGCTCGCCCACCACCCGAACAACCACCGGGTGCGGATCGAGGCGTTCGCCCAGCCGCGCGGCAACATCATCGTCGGCGGCACACCCGTCACCGGGTCGGTGGCGACCCCGGGCTCGGACCTCAAGTACAAGCGCGTCTACAAGGACGGCCCGATGTACGCGCCGGTCACGGGTTTCCTCTCGCAGGCGCAGGGCGCGACGTTCCTGGAGGGCGTGCACGGCGACGTCCTCGGCGGCAAGGACAGCAGGCTGCTCGCCGGCCCCCTCGACACCCTGACCGGGGTGAAGCCGCGCGGCGGCGACGTCATCACCACCATCGCCCCGGAGGCGCAGAAGGCCGCGTACAAGGGGCTGACGGATCTGAAGGCGAAGGGCGCGGTGGTCGCGCTCGACCCGCGTACCGGCCGGATCCTCGCCATGGTGAGCACGCCCTCGTACGACCCCTCGGTCTTCGCGGGCATCTCGCGCAAGGAGAGCGAGGCGTTCAAGAAGCTCGACCAGGACAAGGACAAGCCGCTGAGCAACCGGGCGATGCGCGAGACCTATCCGCCCGGCTCGACCTTCAAGATCCTCACGGCGGCGGCCGCCCTGGAACACGGCACGGTCACCGACATCGACGCGCCCTCGGGTGCCCGGGCCCCGTACCGGCTGCCGCTCAGCACGACGGAGATCGGCAACGTCGTCCCCGACTCCCAGTGCGACAAGGTCTCGATGAGGACCGGCCTCCAGTGGTCCTGCAACAACGTCTTCCTCGACGCCGCGCTGAAGACCGGCAAGGACGGCATGCGCGAGACGGCGGAGAAGTTCGGCTTCAACAAGGAGCAGTTCACTCCGGTACGGGCGGTGGCGAGCGGCTACCCCGAGAAGCTCGACAAGCCGCAGACCGCGCTCACCGGAATGGGCCAGGGCAGCGTCACCGCCACCCCGTTGCAGATGGCCATGGTGACGGCCGGGCTCGCGAACGACGGCAAGGTCATGAAGCCGTACCTGGTCGAGGAGCTGCGCGGGCCGGACCTCTCCCCGCTCGCCAGGACCCGGCCCGAGGTGCTGAGCCAGGCCGTGTCCGGGGCCACCGCGAAGAAGGTCCAGGAAATGATGGAGTTCACCGTCACCGACGGCTCGGGCAGCAAGGTGCGGATCCCGGGTGTGACGGTCGGCGGCAAGCCCGGCACCGCGCAGCACGGCGCCGATGTGCGCGACGAGCGCCCGTACGCCTGGTTCGTCGCGTACGCCAAGCGCGGCGACGGCACCTCCCCGGTCGCGGTGGCGGTCCTCGTCGACCCCAAGGACATGAACATCTCACGCGACGCCATCGCGGGCGGACGCCTGGGGGCACCGATCGCGAAGGCGGTGATGCGGGCGGTGCTGAAGAGGTAGCGCGCCGGGCGCGGGGTTCACAGCTCGGGCTGTGATGGTGTGAGGACGACGGTTCGGATCGGATCCGATCGAACGAGGAGAGAAGCAGTGGCGGGCCAGTCCCCCGATGAGGGCAACGAGCGGAAGACGGACGTGGTGGAGGAGGAGAGGGGGGCGGCGGAGGCCGGGGCGAGCCGGGGTGGCGCGTCGCGGACCGACGTGGCGGAACCCGGCGCGGCGCGGACCGATGTGGCGCAGGCCGGCGCGGCGCGGACCGATGTGGCGCAGGCCGACGTGGCAGAACCCGACACGGAGCATGCCAGCGCGGCAGAACCCGGTACGGGGCAGGACGGCGCGCCGGATCGCCGACCCGAAGCGGCCGACGCGGCCGAGCCCGGCGCGGCGGCGCCCGGCGCCCCGGGTGCCTCCCGTGGCGCTGGCCCGGCCCCCGCATCCGAACCCGAATCCGCAGCCGAACCCGCACCCGAATCCGAATCCGAATCCGAGCGTACGAGCGAGTTCGTGGCGCTCAAGCCGCTCGACCCGCCGGTCGTCAACAAGCCGTCGCGGCCGGTGGCGGCCGGTCCCGCGTCCCGTCCCGCGTCCGGTCCCGCCTCCGGCGCCCGGGACGGGGCGGCGCCGACGCCCGCCCCCGACGCGGCACCGACCGCACCCGCCCCGCTCCCGCCCCTCGACCTGCTCGCGGAGCTCACCAACACCCCGAAGCCGCCGGAGACCCGGGCCCGTACCCTCACCCGTCGTTTCAAGATCTGGATGCCGGTCGTCCTGCTTCTGGCGCTGGTCTTCGTGGTCGTACAGGCGGTGCGCCCGCTGCCGGCGCCGTCGCTGAAGCTGGGCGCCGACACGTCCTCGTACACCTTCGACGGGCGCTTCAGCCTGCCGTGGCCCGCGAAGGGCCAGGGGGCCGTTCAGGTGCAGGGCTCGGGGAGCATCGGCACGTTCGGGGAGCAGCGGCCGGTGCCGACGGCGAGCGTCGCCAAGGTGATGACGGCGTACGTGGTCCTCAAGGGCCACCCCCTCAAGAAGGACGAGGCGGGGCCGACAATCGAGGTCGACGAGAAGGCCGTGCGGGAGGGCCAGTCCAAGGACGAGTCACGCATCGAGGGCCTGACGGCCGGGGCGAGGTTCAGCCAGCAGGACATGCTGAAGATGCTGATGATCCCGTCGGGCAACAACATCGCCCGGCTGCTGGCGCGTTGGGACACCGGCAGCACGGACGAGTCGGCGTTCGTGGCGAAGATGAACGAGGCCGCCAAGGCGCTCGGCATGAAGGACACCACGTACACGGACCCGAGCGGACTGGACCCCAGGACCGTGAGCACGGCGGTCGACCAGCTCAGGCTGGCCGAGGCGGTCATGCGCTTCGACGCGTTCCGGCCGATCGTGGCGCTGCCCAACGCCACGATCAAGGGGCTGCCGCAGCCGATCAACAACAACAACGACGACCTGCTGCTGGCCGGGCTGAGCATCAAGGGCATCAAGACGGGCTCCAACACGGCGGCGGGCGGCGCGCTGATGTGGGCCGCGTACAAGACGGTCGGCGACCTAACCCCGCTGGTCCTCGGCACCATGCTGGACCAGCACGTCGACGGCCCGGACCCCAGCGGCGGGAACAGCCTCAAGCTGGTGAAGGAGAACAGCAAGAAGGTCGTCGCGGCCGTACGGGACGCCCTGACCGCCGCCGTCACCGTGAAGAAGGGCCAGGTGGTGGGGTACGTTGACGACGGGCTCGGCGGCCGGACGCCGCTGGTGGCGACCGCCGACCTGAAGGCGATCGGCGTACCGGGCCAGCGCCTGCCCTTGCGGATCACCGGCGCGGGCGAGTCCGTACCGCACTCCGGCAAGGCCGGCGCGGTGCTGGCCACGCTGACGGTCGGCACCGGCTCCGACGCGCCGAAGGTCCCGGTCGCCCTCCAGAAGGACCTCCGCGAGCCCTCCTTCGGGGCGAAACTGACACGGCTCGGGTGATCCCGGGGCCGACGGCGTGCCGGTGGGACAGGGCGGGTCGCCGGTGTTACGACCGGTTGACCCGGCCCGCCACCGCGTGGCCGATCAGCAGGTAGACCACCGCGGGCAGCCCGTAGTTGAGGATCGTGCGCCAGTCGTCCGACTCGACGTTGAACATGTCACGCGACCAGCCGGAGAGCCAGTTCGCCGCGTGGTGGACCCAGGACACCAGGTCGTTCGCGGTGTTGGCGTCCAAGAGGTAGAAGGCGATCCACAGGATCAGGATCACTGCGGTGATGTCCGCGATGATGAGGATGATCGTCGCGGCGGGGTTTCCGCCATAGCGTCTGGACATGCCCTCCGGGTTGCCGGGAGAGGCGAGTTGAAACCGCCTTCGCACCCGGCCGTGCGGGAGGCGGTACTGTCCATGCGGGACCACAGAGATGTGTGGGCTGCGGGCTGGGGAGCGGGGACGCGTGAGGGAAGTGCTGCTGTCGCTGGCGCCCGACGAGGAGTCGGACGCGGAGGACGTCGAGCGGCTGACGCGCCGGCTCCGGGCGGAGTTGCGCGAGCTGGACGTGGACGTGCTGCCCCCGCCGCCCCTCGGGGAGCTCCCGCCGGGCGCCAAGGGCGGCGACCCGGTCACCGTCGGCGCGATCGTGGTGGTGCTGAGCGCGTCCGGCGGTGTCTTCACCGTCCTCATCGACACCCTCCGGGACTGGCTGGGC
The DNA here is from genome assembly GCF_039521265.1 of Streptomyces crystallinus. Classification (NCBI taxonomy): domain Bacteria; kingdom Bacillati; phylum Actinomycetota; class Actinomycetes; order Kitasatosporales; family Streptomycetaceae; genus Streptomyces; species Streptomyces crystallinus. The sequence goes on from NZ_BAAACA010000014.1 coordinate 862,835, forward strand.
CGCCAGTCGGCCCGGCACCGCATCTCGGTGACGATCGACGGCGACTCGATCGAGCTGGAGCACGCGACCGCCGAGGAGCGGCGGGAGTTGATCGACGGCTTCGTGCGCCGTCACCGGGCGGGCGAGTAGCGTGGGCCGGCGGCTGGCCCTCCTGGTGGCCACGTACGAGTACGAGGACGCGGGGCTGCGCCGGCTCACCGCGCCCGCGCATGACGCCGAGGCCCTCGCGGAGGTGCTGCGGGACCCCGAGATCGCGGGGTTCGAGGTCACCACGCTCATCAACGAGCCGCACTACCGGGCGGGCGAGGCCATCGGCGAGCTGTTCCGCGACCGGCGGCGCGACGATCTGACGCTGCTGTACTTCACCGGCCACGGCCTCAAGGACGACGAGGGGCGGCTGCACCTGGCGATGGGCAACACCCGCCGCGACAACCTGGCGTTCACCTCGCTGCCCGCCGAGCTGATCGACCGCGCCATGACCGGCTGCGCCTCCCGGCAGCAGGTGCTGATCCTCGACTGCTGCTACAGCGGCGCCTTTCCGGCCGGTCGCCTCGCCAAGGGCGACACCGACATGCACACCCTGGAACGCTTCCGGGGCAGCGGCCGCAGCGTCCTGACCGCCTCCGACGCCACCCAGTACTCCTTCGAGGGCGACCGGCTGCACGGTCTGGCCCCGCAGTCGGTGTTCACCCGCCATCTGGTGTCCGGGCTGCGCGACGGCAGCGCCGACCTCGACGGCGACGGGGACATCACCCTGGACGAGCTGTACGCGTACGTCCACGACAAGGTCGTGGAGGAGATGCCGCAGCAGCGCCCGAAGAAGCAGGAGAACGTCGAGGGCCGGATCGTCATCGCCCGCAACGTCCACTGGCGGCTGCCCGAGCACCTGCGGCACGCCCTGGCCAGCCCGGTCCCCGCGGACCGGCTGGGCGCGATCGAGGGCCTGGCCCACCGCTACCAGGTGGGCAACGCGACCGTACGGGAGCAGGTGGCGCGGGAGATGCGGCGGCTGCTGGACGACGACAGCCGCGCCGTGTCGACGGCGGCGGCCGCGCGGTTCGATCCGCTGCTGGGCACGGCCGGTCCGGGGGCGGCGACCCCGGGCCAGGGCTCGTCGGCGGCCTTGGCGCCGTCGGCCCCGAACCGCGCGTCCACCGCCACCATCAGGTGGTCCTTCCCCACCGAGGCCGCCGTGCACGCCGAGCTCGCGGTCGTGAACGGGCTGGTCTGCGTCGGCAACAGCTTCGGCAGAGTGCACGCGGTGGAGGTGACCACCGGACGCGGACACTGGCAGTTCGAGGCCGAGAACCCCGTGCGCGCGGTACTGGCCGTGACCGAGGGCGCCCTCGCCGTCGCCGAGGGCCCGTGCGTCCACATGCTCAATGCCTACAGCGGCGGCGAACGCTGGCAGTTCGGTGTGCGCCAGCAGTCGGGCGTGGCCCTGGAGACGGACGGTGGGGCGCTCTACGTCGCCAGCGCGAACAGCGTGGACGCGCTGAACATCGCCACGGGCAAGAAGATCTGGAGGTTCTGCCCCCGCCTGGCGTACTTCCGTTGGCTGGCGGCGGCGGGCGGGCTGGTGTGGACCGCCACCGACCGTGCCGTGTACGGCGTCCACGCGGCGACCGGCAAGCGCACATGGCGGACCGCCATCACGGCCCCGGTCTCCTCCCGGTCCGCCCTGTCCGGCTGGGTCCTGTACGTCGGCAGCGGCGACGGGCAGCTGTACGCGGTCGACGCGCTGACCGGGGAGGTCAGATGGCGCACCCCCGCCGGGGGCGCCATCACCACTTCACCGGCCGTGGCCGACGGCCTGGTCTGCGTCAGCACCGAAACCGGCCTGGTGTGCGGCATCGACGCCGCGACGGGCGAGATCCGCTGGCAGTCGGCCGGTCCCACGCTGACGCGGTCCTCACCCGCGGTGGCCGGCGGCATGGTGTACGTCGGCAGCGCGGACGGCCACCTGTACGCCCTGCACGCGGAGACCGGGACCGAGCAGTGGCGAATCCCCACCACACTCGGCATCCAGCCCCCGCCGCTGGTGTCGGGCGGCGTCGTGTACGTCGCCAACGCGAGCGGCCGTCTGTACGCGGTCGACACGCGCGGAGGGGCGTGAGGGGCGGCGTGCGGCGGGGCGCAGGGCGATCTACACCCCCTTGACCCCGTCGATCCGCTCCCGCAGCAGATCCGCGTGTCCGTTGTGCCGGGCGCCTGCCCGGCGAACACCCGCTGGAACCAGTTCCGTTCGATCTCCGCCATGTGCTGGACGAGGCCGAGCAGCGTCATGGCGCGGACCACCTTCGCACGGGCCACTGACAACGGGGAGGGCACGCGGGCACGCGGCGCGGCGCTCGGGGACGAGCCGGTCGGCGGCGTTGTCGCGGACACCGTATGGCTCCCGGCTCCCCGGCCTCGCCGCCGACCCGCTCCTGCCGGCTGACGTCACCTGTGGATGGTGAGGCAGGCCACGTCACGGCCTTCTATGGATCCGCAGACCTTGTTGTTCTGGTTCATGGAGACGTAGTAGTCCCAGCGCCAGGAACCGTACTTCCCGAGCCAGGGCCCATAGTGGGTCTGGCCGTCCCAGGTACTGGAAATCACTCCCCGGCCCGTGGGGTCGCCGTTCCGATTGGTGACGGTCGCGTAATTCACGTAAAGGCCGGACCCGTTGACGTAGATGCAGGTGGTGCCGTGGCATCCGGTCGCGGTGAAGGTGCCGGTACGCGCGTCGCGGTTCACCGTGACGGTCGTACCGGCGCTGCTCGCCGACACCTTGGCGGCGGCCGGAGCCGACGCCGGGGAGGTGCCGGCGGCGGCGTTGGCCACGGTGGGTGTGAGGGCGGCGCCCATGAGGAGGGCGCCCAGAACGGCCGTGCGCGGCAGGGCGAAGTGCATGTCTGACTCCTTTGCCGAAGGCTTCTGAGAGATACCGAGTCGGCTTTGTATCGGCTCGGTGAAAGGAGTTTGCAGGAGAGGGCGACACCTGGTCGTTGGGACGTCGCGCACGGTTCGTTGTCATTCAGCGCATCCGGATTTCCTTGTTCCGGACATACGCCGGGATTTTCGGTTCCTGGCCGGAAAAGCGTCGTGAACGGGCGGCACGTTCGCACGCGCCGTGCGACGCGCCGCTCAGCGCGCAGCGCGAGCGTCGTCCGCTGCCAGCGCCCGTGCCCGGACGTCGCTCGGCGAGACGCCGTAGGCGCCCCGGAACGCCCGGCTGAAGTCCGCGGGGCGGTGGTACCCCCACCGGGCGGCGGTCTCGCCGATCGTGCGGTGACGCAGTCTCGGGTCGGCCAGGTCCCTGCGGCAGCGTTCCAGTCGGCGGCGCCGGATCGTGGCGGCGACGCTCTCCCCGGAGGTCTGGAAGAGCAGATGCAGGGAGCGCAGCGACATGTGGTGCCGGGCCGCGATCACGGACGGGTTCAGGTCCGGGTCGGCGAGGTTGCGGTCGATGAAGGCCGTGATACGCGTGATCAGGACCTGTCGGCGCGTCTCGGGCGAGAGCCGCTCCGCGGCGTCGACACGCTGGGCGAGGTACGCGGAGGCCAGGTCCAGGGTGACCGTTCCCAGGGTGTTCAGGTCCTGGGGGCGGCAGGCGTGGGCCTGGTCGAGGACCTCGGTGAGGAACGCGGCCAGGATCGCCCCCATGCCACTGGTCGCGGGCATGCGCGTCGCCACCAGGCGGTCGATCCGGTCGAGTGGGAGGGACAGCGCCGAGCGTGGCAGATGAACGATGATCGCCTCGGCGTGGTCTCCGCAGACGCCGCCGTCGAATGGCTGCGAGGTGTCCCAGAGGAGCAGGTCGCCCGCCCGGGCGGCGGTGTCGTTGCGGCGCTGCGACAGCCACATCGGCTCGCCCATGATCAGGGAGAGCTCGTAGACCTCGGGGTCGGACTGGCGGATGAGCGTCCGGGTGCGGAGAGACCGGATCGGCGCGAAGTGCATCGCGGTCACTTTGACCAGACCCAGGTCTGCCGTCTCCGCCCCGGCCTGGAACTCGGCGGCGTGATCGCTGGTGATGATGGTGCGGGCGACGTCCTGCCAGACCAGGTCGCACCACCAGTCGAATCGTTCCGCCGCCGGTATCGGGTCCGTGGACACGCGCGCGACCGGCATGGACTCCCCCGTGGTGAGCGGACAGACGTGCGCGTGGCTCCAGCGCCCGATGGGGCCCACGGGAGATGGCTGCGCACGTTCCGCACGACCCCGGTGGAGCGACGCGACCCCGGGGAAAACGGTAGTGGACCGGCCCCCGGGACCGAGCCTCGTTTCCCGCCATGTCCCGGCCCAGGGACGGAAACCGCCAGGCGCCACGGGCAGGGCGAGGCCGTCGGCGGCGCGGCGGTTGGGCCGTCGAGCCTCTCGGTGCCACGAGGAGGGTACGTGAGTGGCGCATCGGCGATGCCCACCGGCCGGGAACGCGGCCGCGTCAGATCCGCTCCCTGGCCGATCGCGCCCCCAACCCCCGCAACCACGCGGTCACTTCCTCATGCTCCCCGCGCACGGCCGCGTCCAGCGGAGTCAGCTCGTCGTAGCCGACCCAGTCGATGTCACCGCCCCGCTCCCGCAGATACGCGGCCGTCCGCTGCTGTCCGCCGTGGCAGGCACACCACAGGGCCTCCGTGACGTCGGCGGCGGGCGGCGGTGGGGCGTCGGGAGTGAAGTACGCGGCGACGCGGTCGAGTTCGCCGAGGCCTGCCGCCTGCCACAAGGTCGTACGAGCGCCGCGTTCCAGCAGTCGGCGCCCGGCCCGCCACTGGCCGAAAGCGACCGCGTCCGCGATGGCCGTGCCGCCAGCGATGACCGAGCCGTCGACCTCGATGTCGGCGCCCAGGTCGAGCAGTGTGTCCAGGACGGCGACGTCGTCGCAGCTGGCCGCCCAGTGCAGCGGGGTCTCCGCGTGCGGGCCGGCGAACCGGGCTCCGACGTCCGCGCCCGCCGCGACGAGCGCGGCCACGACCGCCGGGCCGTTCGGGAAGTGGCCCGGCCAGTCGGTGGCCACGTGCAGCAGCGTGCGGTTCACCAGTTCGTCGCCGAGGCGGGCGGCGGCGAGGCCGGGGTGGGCGGCGAGGAGGGCCTGGAGGCCACGGACGTCTCCGGAGCGGATGGCCACCGTGACGTCGACCGCCAGCGGCTCGTGCGCGCCGATCAGCATCGCGGACATCGTGGGCGCCGGTCCTTCCGCCGAGAGGCCGTGGGCTCCTGAAGTCGTACGGCGATGTGTGCCGTACGCATATACGCCATCCTATTCCCCGGCCTACTCCTCGATCGCCCCACCCACCGCGCGCAGATGCTCACGGAACGTGAGCGCGGGGTTGCCCCGGCGCCCTTCGAGGTAGCGGGTGAACTGCACCTGCTCGCGCAGGGAGTTGCCCTCGCGGATACGGTCCGCCTGGCGGCGCTCGGTGTCGCGGATCGTCTCGGCGACGGTGAGGAGTTCGGCCGCCCGGTCGGCGGGGACGAAGAGCACGCCGTCGTCGTCCCCGAAGACGACGTCCTCGCGGCTCACGGTCCACTCCCCCACGGTGGCCGCCTCCAGGGCGTCCTTGGCGCGGCCGTCGAGCCGCTGGGGCCCGGTCGGGGTCGCGCCCATGCTGAAGACCGGCAGCCCGATCGCCCGGATGTCGGCCGTGTCGCGGTGCAGGCCCCAGATGACCACTCCGGACAGCCCGGCGTCCTTCGCCTCAAGGACGGCGAGATCGCCGACGCAGGCCTCGTCGAGCCGTCCGCCGTTGTCTACGACGAGGACGTCACCGGGCGCGGCCTCCTCGTACGCCTCCAGGAAGATGTCGACACTGCCGACGTGCCGCACCGGCGCCACCCGCCCGGCGACGCGTCCGCCGTCCACCACGGCGCGTACCACGGGGGGCGCGCACCGCACGGGCACGCGGGCGCGCAGGCACGCGTCCGCCACGTGTGCGGTGGTCAGTGTCGCGAACCGGCTGTGGAGCTCGTCGTGGTCCATGGTCTCGTGTCCCTCTCGCCCGTTCCTGCTCTCGCGGCTTCCTCGACCCCATTGTCGGGGTGCGGCCGGGGTCGACGTGCGGGTGAATTCCTCAAGTCGCTTACGTAGGCGTACGTAGAGGAAAATGTGGATGTGAAAAATCGGGTGGGTTGTCCGGCTGGAGCGGCCCCCTCCGGGGGCGCTCCACTGCCATGATGGGCCCCATGCCCCAGCTGGTCCCTGCCGTTGTCCCGGCAGGCCGCCTCGGACGGTCCGACCAACCGGCCCTCGCGGTGTCCGCCGGTCTGTTTCTGCGGCCCTGGGAACTCGACGACGCGTCATTCGTTTACCAGGCGTACCAGGATCCGGCGATCCAGCACTGGACGCGGCGGCGCGCGGACTGCGAGATCGAGACCCGGGGCTGGATCGCGCGCTGGCGCCAGGGCTGGCGTGCGGAGACGGACGCGCACTGGGCGGTGGCGCGTTCCGACGACGGGGCGCTGGTGGGCTGGGTGGCGCTGTGCTCCCTGGACCTGGCGGTCGGCCGCTCCGACTGCCGGTACTGGATCCTGCCCTCGATGCGCGGGCTGGGGGTCGCTCCGGCGGCGGTCTCCACGCTGGCGTCGTGGGCGCTGGACACGGTGGGGCTGCACCGGATCGAGATCGCCCATCCGATGTCGAACCAGGCCGCCTGCCGGGTGGCCCTGAAGTCGGGCTTCCCGCCGGAGAGCACCCGCCGCAGCGCCCAGTTGCACGCGGACGGCTGGCACGACGTGCACGTCCATGTGTGTGTACAGGAGAGCGCCGAGCAGTGGGCGCAGGAGGGACCGGCGGAGCAGCATGCGCTGGGGCGGGGGCAGCGGCAGATGCACCGGCGGGGCAAGGACCGGTTGCGGGATCGTATTCAGGGCCGCAGAAAGCCTTCGGACAGCAAGTAGGTCACTGTCCCGGTCAGGCCTTCACGAGGCCCTTCGACAGCAGGTAGTTCCTGGCGACGTCCTTGGGCAGCCGTCGCCAGCTGTCCACCTGCTGATTGAGGCTCGCGAGATCGGCGGTCGTGAGCACGGCGTTGAGCGCCCCCAGCGCGCGGGTCACGCCCTCGCTCCCCGCCCGTGAGCGGTTGACGACGGGCACGATGTAGTCGGCGTTCTGAAGGTGGCGGTCGTCGGCGAGGAGAACGAGCCCGAAGGCGTCCAGGGTGGCGTCCGTCGTCGTGGTGAGGACCATCTGGTCCCGTCCGTTCTGCACGGCCTGTTTGGACTGGGTGGTGCCTACGCCTTTGGGGTCGACGGCGGTGATGTCGATGCCGTACGTCTTCTTCAGCCCCGGTTCACAGTAGGGCCGCTGTACGCACTCGTCCCCGGCGGCGAGCCGTACGGGCAGTTTCGCGGCGCCCAGATCGCTGAGGGTCTTGAGCTGGTGCTGCCGGGCGTAGGCGGCGGTCACGGCGAAGGCGTTCTGGTCGACGGCCCTGCCGGGGTCGAGGACGGTGAGGCCGCGCGGGGTGGCCAGGGCGCGCAGGGCCTTCATGGTGGTGGCGAGGTCGGGCGAGCCGACGGGCTCCGCGTCGGGCCCGTGGGCTTTGGCGTTGAGCCAGTCGGCGAAGGTCGCGGCGTATTCCGGTACGACGTCGATCTGCCCGGCTTCCAGGGCGGGTTCGTAGAGCTCCCGGTTGGTGACGGAGAGGATCTTGGTGCTGTAGCCGGCCTGCCCGAGCAGCAGGGCGTACATCTGCGCGAGGAGATCGCTTTCGGTGAATCCGGCGGTGCCGATGGTGAGGTGCTTGCTGTCGCCGGGGGGTGCGGTGACGGCGCCCTGGGTTTCGAGGGTGGGGCCGGTGGTGCAGGCGGTGAGGGCGAGTAGTGCGGCCGGCAGAGCGAACCGGGCTCTCATACGGGGCCACCGCCTCTCGCCCAGAGGGGCGCCAACCGCTGGGCGACCTCGAAGAGCGCCTCCACGAGGAGGGCGAAGACGGCGACGAGGACGGCTCCGGCGACGACCTGCGGGGTGGAGGCGAGGTTGAACCCGGCGGTGATGATCCGCCCGAGCCCGCCACCGCCGGCGAGCGCGGCGAGGGTGGCGGTGGCGACGAGCTGGACGGCCGCGATCCGTACGCCCGTGAGGACGAGCGGCAGGGCGAGCGGCAGCTCGACGCGCCACAACATCTGGCTGCCGGTCATGCCCATGCCCCGCGCGGCCCGTACGACGTCGCGGTCGACCTCGCGCATGCCGACGTACGCGTTGGTGAGGAGCGGCGGTACGGCGAAGAGGATGAGCGCCACGATGGTGGGTGCTTCGCCGTGCCGCCCGAGCGGAGTGAGGAGGAGCAGGACGAGGACGGCGAAGGTGGGGACGGCCCGGCCAATGTTGGAGAGGTTGACGGCGAGGGCGCCGCCTTTGCCCAGGTGGCCGAGGACGAGGGCGACGGGCAGCGCGATGAGGCAGCTGAGGACGAGGCAGAGGGCGGTGAGCCAGAGGTGTTCGCCGAGCCGGTGCCAGATGCCGTTCTCGCCGTGCCAGTGGGCGGAGCTGGTGAGCCAGGACCAGGCGTCGGAGAGGGTGCTCATGGGCGGGCCGCCGTGCACGGCTCGGCGGGCGGGGCCGTAGCCGGGCGGCCCGGGGCTCCGGCGTTCATGCGCGTACCGCCCGGGTCCAGGGGGTGAGCAGCCGCTGGGCGAGGAGGAGGACGAGGTCGGCGGCGACGGCGATGAGGACGCAGAGCACGGAGGCGGTGAGGACCTGCGCCTTGAAGTACGTGTTCATCCCGCTGTAGATGAGGTTGCCGAGGCCGCCGTAGCCGACGATGGCGCCGACGGTGACGAGGGAGACGGCGGAGACGGTGGCGATCCGCAGCCCCGCCATGGCGGCGGGCAGGGCGAGCGGCAGCTCGACGGCGACCAGCAGCCGTACGGGCCCGTATCCCATGCCGCGTGCGGCCTGCCGGGTGTCCTCGGGAACGGCTCGCAACCCCGCGAGGATGTTGCGGACGAGAAGGGTGAGCGAGTAGAGCACGAGCCCGGCGACGACGAGGGTGGCGGAGAGCCCGTACACCGGCAGGAGCAGCGAGAACATCGCGAGGGAGGGGATGGTGTAGAGGACGGTGGTGAGCCCGAGGACGGGCCCGGCGGCCCATCGCCAGCGCCGCGCGGCGACGGCGAGCGGAAGAGCGACGGCGAGCCCGATGGCCACGGAGGCGAGGGTGAGCTGAAGGTGCTGGACGACGGCGTCCCAGAGGATCTGGCTGCGGGAGGACACGTACTCACCGCAGATCCACTCGTTGCGCGCGAGACAGTCGTCCGGGGGCGCGGTGAGGCGGTGGAGTGCGGCGGTCACCTGTCCATTGGAGCGTGGGGGTGGGGTGGGCGCGCGGAGGGGTGGGCCGATGGGGTGTCTGTCTTGAGGACGGCGGGTGTGTTCTGGCAGGGGTGGTGCCTATCCTCCGGCCATGGAGTGGGCGACGGTGGTGGGGACGGCGCTGGGTGCGCTGATCGGTATGGGCGGCACGCTGTTCGCGGAGCGGGCGCGGTGGAGACGGAACTTGGGCGAGCAGGAGCGGGGCGAGTTACGTACGGCGTACGCGCGCTATCTGGACGCGGCGACGCTGGCGCGGGACGCGATCTCGCTGGCCAGCCGGAACGTCGATCTCGAGCCGGGGGAACGCGCCGAGCTCGCGAGATCGGCGATCCACGACAACGCGGTGTACGCCCGCCAGTACGAGCTGGAGCTCGTCGCACCTGCCGAGGTGGTGACGAAGGCGCGGGAGGCGACGAAGGCGTTGGGGGTGTATCGGGATGCGGTGATGGCGGGGGCGACGTATGAGACGGCCGAGTGTGCGGGGGCGCGGCGGGCGTTTCGGGGGGTGCGGCAGTCGACTATGGATGCGATGCGGGTGACGTTGGATCGGGCGCGGTGAGGGGGGCCGGAGCAGGTTGGAGGTGGGGCGGCGACCGAAAACAACTCGCCCGGCCGCGCGTCCGCGCCGTAACCTCGGCCGCCATGAACCATCGTCGGCGCAAGAAGCAGACCCGCCGCCTCTTCGGGGCGATCGTGGAGGGTGACGCGGCCCGGGTCAGGGCGGCACTGAGGTCCGGGGCGGACGCGGAGGGCACGGACGCGGGGGGCACGACTCCTCTCTACGAGGCGGCGGTGAACGGCCGTGCCAAGATCGCCGGCCTGCTGCTGGCGGCCGGGGCGGCCCCCGACGCGGAGAGCCGTGGCCCCGGCGCGGAGGGGACGCCGCTGTGTGCGGCGGCGTGCTGGGGGCACGTCGAGACGGTGCGGGTACTGCTGGCGCAAGGGGCTGATCCGGACCTTCGGGAGGACGGCGGGACGGGTTGGTCCCCGCTGGAGTGGGCGCTGCACGGGCCGCACCCGGAGACGGTCGCGGTTCTGAGGGGCGCGGGCGCGTAGGGGGTGGGTCAGGCGGTGTAGCCGCCGTCGACGGCGAGGGTGGTGCGGGGCACGCAGGAGGCCGGTCAGGCCGTGTAGCCGCCGTCGACGGCGAGGGCCGTGCGGGGCACGCAGGAGGCCGGTCAGGCCGTGTAGCCGCCGTCGACGGCGAGGGTGGTGCCGGTGACGTAGCGTCCGCCGGGGCCGGCCAGGTAGGTGACGGCGGCGGCGATGTCGTCGGCGGTGCCGTACCGCCCCAGCGCGGTGAGCGAACGCTGGAAGTCGGCGGTCTCCCCGGCGGCGGGGTTCATGTCGGTGTCGATCGGGCCCGGATCGACGACGGTGGCGGTGATCCCGCGCGGCCCGAGCTCGCGGGCGAGGCCTTTGGTGAGTCCGATGAGGGCGGTCTTGGCCATGGCCTGGAGGACGAAGTTCGCGCCGGGGACACGTCCGTTGAAGCACGAGCCGATGCTGATGATGCGCCCGCCGTCGCTCATGTGCCGGGCGGCGGCCTGGGCGGCGAGGAAGACAGACCGGACGTCGACGGCGAGGACCCGGTCGAGTTCGTCGACGGTCACGTCGTGGAGAGGGCCGTAGGTGAGGAAGCCGGCGTTGTTGACGAGGATGTCGATGCGCCCGAGCTCCCGTACGGTCTGCTCGACGGCGGCGGTGGCGGCGTCGGGCTGGGTGAGATCGGCGTGAATGACGAGGGCCCGACCCCCATCCGCCTCGATGTCCTTGGCGACGGCGCGGGCTTGGTCCTCGGCCTGTACGTAGGTGAGGGCGACGGCGGCGCCTGCGGCGGCGAGGCGCTTGGCCATGGCGGCGCCGATGCCGCGGCTGCCGCCGGTGATGAGGGCCACCTTGCCGGTCAGCTCGCTCATTGCTGTTTCCTCCTTGGTAGGGACACGCTTGCGATGCTGTGACCGTAAGAGTTGACACCGGTGTCAGGTTCAAGCCGTGGGATCGGGGCGGCCCGCTCCCATGTGCCGCGTACCGCGTGTCGGAGCGATGAGTTTCCCCCTCCGGGCGAGTCACATGGGTACCACCAACAGCAGGAGGTAGCAGATGGCTCAACTACTGAGGGTCCAGAACTTCAACGTCTCGGGGGACGGGTACGGCGCGGGTGCCGCTGAGGAGCAGAGTCTCGAGAACCCCTTCGGGCTCCCCAACGCGAGCGACCTGTTCAGCTGGGCGGGTGCGACGGCGAGTTGGCCGATGCGTACGGATCCCGGGGGCAGCCGGGGCCTGGACGACTACTTCACGCGGGACTTCGCGCGCAACATCGGTGCGGAGATCATGGGCCGGAACAAGTTCGGGCCGCTGCGGGGGCCGTGGGAGAACGAGGAGTGGCGGGGTTGGTGGGGCAAGGAACCGCCGTTCCACACACCGGTGTTCGTGATGACGCACCACAAGCGCCCGTCGTTCACGCTGTCCGACACGACGTTCCACTTCGTGGGCGGGGACCCGGCCGAGGTGCTGGCGCAGGCGCGGGAGGCGGCGCGGGGCAAGGATGTCCGCCTGGGTGGCGGGGTGACGACGATCCGGCAGTTCCTCGATGCGGACTTGGTCGACACGATGCATGTGGCGGTGTCGCCGCAGATCCGATACGGCTCCGGCGTACGGCTGTGGGAATCCCCGGACGAGCTGCGGGACCGCTTCCACTTGGAGGTGGTGCCGAGTTCGAGTGGGGTGATGCATCACTTGTTCTGGAGGCGGTGAGGCGGGGGCGCGCCCGCTGATCGGGCACGGTCGTGATGGAGCTCAGGGGCTCCATCACGACTCAGTGGGGTCGGCACCACCCGGTGGCACTCCGCTGGTGCGGCGGCCCGGCCCGGGACGACGAGGTCCTTCTCCGCTAGCAGGGGGCCGTACCGCCGGAATCGGCCTTCCCCGACGCCAAGAAGCGCATTACCCACTCGTCCGATTTCGGGAAGTACAACAGGATGATGCGGTGACGAACACCGGATATCCCCTGGCCTCCGATCGACCAGACGGCATCAGCTCGATCGTCCTGCTCTTCATCCTCCTGATCGGGCTCATCACCGTCTTCAGCCTGGTGGGTTACCTCGTCTCCTCCGGAGTCGAGCGTGGAAGCCTGCCGAAGACCGCAAGCGCATGGCTTAAGACATCCGCCATCCTTCTCGCCGTTGCGACCGTCCTGATGTACATGCTCGGCGCCGGAAGCCTGATCTTCATGGAAGAGCCGGACATGTACGCGGCCTGCCGTAACGCCGGAGGAGCCGCGAAATACCACGAGTGGGACGGGTACGACGGCAGCTACTTCCCGCCGCGGTTCCTCTGCCACGTCAAGGGAGGCGGAAGCTACCCCGCCCAGGTGCCCGGATACGTGAACCCTTCCCTGCTCCTACTGTCTTCGCTGACAGTCGCGACATCCGGCCTCGCCTGGTTTACCAGACCGAAAGTCGCGACTGACAACACCACGGGGACGCCTGCGCCGTGACGACTGCATCGTTCGTTGAGCGGTCGCCGCCCCTGGAGGCTGAGCATTAGCCCCCGGGCCCTTCCGCACATCAGTCGCTCTGGAACCGGACGACGTGCGCCTCCAGCACTACGACGAGCAACTGAAGGTCCCCGCCCCACGGCACTGCCCTCGACCGGCGCGTTCGCCGTGCCCTCTACCCACACCCGAACCCATCGTCCACGGGCAAATGAAACAGGACGGTCGTCCTGATATCGGGCGGTGTACTCAATCCTGACTGCCCCTCATGGCGCTTAATGCACGGCCCGGTCCCGCTCCGCGTAATGCCGTGCCGCCCGCACCCGATTCCCGCATCGGTCCGAGCACCAGCGACGCGCCGCGTGGGAGCGGATGAACAGGCGGGTGCAGCCCGTCGCGCCGCAGGTCGAGAGTTTGGTGGCTGATGGGCCCGTCAGCAGGGCCGCTCCGTCCTCCGCCAGCTGCGTCAGGGCCGCCTCCAACCGTGTTCCCGGTCTATCCCCCACCGCCACCCGCGGGCCCTTCGCGCTCCACGTCAGCTCACGTACGCCCGGGGCCGCCGCCAGCGCGTCGTTGAAGCACTCCAGGGCTGGCTTCGTTGGGCGTTCGCCCTCGATGTGCGCGCTGAAGATCTCCCTCGTGGCCTCGCGTAGCAGGCGGAGACGCCTCAGCTCCGTCTGCGACAGCGTCCCCACCGGGGCGAGCCCCCGCTCCCGCAGCCATCGGCCCGCCGCCGCCACGTCCGGCAGCCCGTCGTGGGGGCCGCTCGGCAGTTCGTACTCGGTGTTGACCAGGGCGAGGGAGTGGTGCTCCGTCTCGCCGGGGGCGGGGCCTTGGGCTGTGGTCGATCGTTCGGCGGCGTTCACGTTCATAACGGTATCAGTTGAGGTTTGCCGTGACTCCGCGTACGGTCGGCGCTGGCTCATAACGGCAAATGCGCGCTTTCTCCGTTAGGCGTACGGCTGTTCGCGAAGGCACGCACCTATCTAGGACCCACCCATGACACCAACCGACCCGCACAACCGCCTCAACCTCCGCTTCATCGCGCTCGCCATCGGCATGTTCGCCATCGGCACCGACAGCTTCGTGGTCGCCGGCATTCTGCCGAGCGTCGCCGAGGACCTGGACGTCGGCGTTTCCACCAGCGCCGAGCTCATCACCGCGTACGCCCTCGCCTACGCGATCCTGTCGCCGCTCGTGGCCTCGGTCGCCGGGCGGGCCTCCCGCAAGCTGCTGCTCATCGGTGGGCTCGCCGTCTTCGTCGCGGGCAACATCGGCACCGGCCTCGCCCCCACCTTCGAAGCCGCCATGGCCTTCCGCGTCGTCGCGGCGCTCGGCGGCGCCATGTTCACGCCGACCGCCGCGGGCGCCGTCGTCGCCCTGGCCGGACCCGAGCGGCGCGCCACCGCCCTGTCCATCCTCTTCGGAGGGCTCAGCGCGGCCACCGCCCTCGGCTCACCCATCGGCACCGCCATCAGCGGGGTGACGGACTGGCGCGGCACCATGATGTTCGTTGCCGCCGTCGGCGCGCTCGCCGCCGTCGCCGTACTCATCGGGCTGCCCGCCGTACCGCGCCCACCCGCCGTCCCCTTCAAACAGCGGCTCTCCCCGCTCGCCGACGCGCGGATCACCCTCACGCTGGTCCTGCTGCTCGTCTCGTACAGCGGTCTCTTCGTCCTCTACACGTACGTCAGCCAGGTATTCCGACCCGCCACCGGCGGCGCCGGCACCACCCTCGCGTGGCTGCTGTTCGCGTGGGGCGTGGCCGCCGTCGTGGGCAACCTGTTCGCCGGGCGCCTCACCGACGCGTACGGCAACCGGGTCGTCATCAACACCGCAGGTGTTACGGCGGTTTTCGTCTTCCTCACAACACCGTGGAGCAGCCAGCACCTCGTCTCGGCGTTCGTCGCGGTCGTCCTCTGGGGCGCGTGCGGGTGGGCCATGCTCGTCCCGATCCAGCACCGGCTCGTCGGTGTGAACCCTGCCGCCTCCCAGCTCTCCGTCTCCCTGAGTTCCTCGGCCAACTACATCGGCGTCTCGCTGGCGCCGGTCATCGGGGGCTTCCTCCTGGACCACGTGGTGTCCGCCAACCACCTCGGCCTTCCGGCCGCCGCCGTCGTCGCCACCGGTCTGCTGATCGGTGAGCTGAGCCACCGGGTGATCGTGCGCGGCACGGGGGCTGTCGCCGCCGCGACCGACACCCTCACCCCAGCCGCGAACCCTTCCCCCGCCAACCATCCCTGACACGCGCCTGCCACCCGGGTGATCCGTACGTCTGCGGACCCGGCGGGTCGCGGGTCGCCATCCGGCCGTAGGTGTCTCCCGCAACCCCGCAGCCCCTGCGGACGCCACCACCGAAGCACCAGGTCAGACCACCGCTGTGCGACCATTGGCCGATTGCCGGGGAGGGCTCGGCGGTAGTTGAAGCAGGGATTTCGGCATGAGCGTGGTGGGGGATCAGGACGGCGGTTCAGCCGTGCCCGACGACGAGTGGGAGCGGTTCCTGCGCGAGTCGGTGGACGGTGTGGCGGACGCGCCCAAGGAACCGTCCGCGCGCGCCCGGGTGGTGACCAAGCGGCTGCGCAAGAAGCCCGACGCATCACAGATATGGCCCGGCCACTACGCACCGCCCAGGCAGCGGAGGCGAAAGCAGGGCTGGTACGCCGTCGGCTTCCTCGCCTCACTCGCCCTCTTGGCCGTGGCCCTGTTCCCGGGACGCGTGGTCGACTGGCTCGCCCCCGGCGGCGAGGCGACAGACACACCCCTCGCCGCCGAGACCGCTCGCCCCACCCAGGCACCGCCCGCACAGGCTCCGGAGCAACCCACGCTCAAGGAACCGTTCAAGGGCTCCCCTGCGGCACGCTGGGCCGACGGCGCGGCGGGGATCTCGGTTCCCCCCGCCAAGGCGACCGGATGGATGAGTACCCGACAGGTGGCAGAGGCGCTGGGCCACACCCGGGACTTCCTCGTCGATGCCAGCCTGGATCCGGCGGTCCTGCGGGGCGAGCACCCGGGGAAGGCGATCGCCCGGATCAATCCGCACCAACAGGACGTCCAGGACTATCTGTCGACCGCGTTTCGCGCGCCCAGCAAGACCAATGACCCGCTGCTGCTGTTCAGCCGGTTCGACAAGGCGCGTACGCGTCTCGTCGGCGACGTCGTGAAGACGCGGGGCCGGATCACGTATCAGCAGGGCGATCGCGGCGCACTGCGGGTGACCACGGACATCACTTACGTGTACCCGGTGGTGCGCGCGGCCTCGGGCAGCAGTGAGGTCGAGCGTACGATCGTGCGGCGCGAAGTGGTGATGGACTGGGACGATCCCGGGAAGGTGATCACCGAGCCGGGTACGTTCTCCCTCGTCTCGTACAACATCGACATCACGAACGGCGGTTGCGGCACCCCGAACGGCTACCTCACTCCGGCTTTCGGCGCGGAACGGGACACCGGGGCACGCGAGGGCCGCGAGATCGACCCGTACGACCGCAGCACATCCATGGAGGAGCGGATGGGCAAGGGATGCGGGGTCGCGACACGGATGTGAGCCAGCGGGTCAAAGGCGGCCCGCCACCGGTAGGCGGCTTGTGGGCCCCTCTGCCCGTCGAACCCCTGCAGCACGACCGCCGGTACGGCGAGCTGGACCAGGTCCTGCGCGCCTATCTGGGCATGCCCGCCGACGACACCCCGGAACGGCGCAGCGCCGCCCTGGACGCCTACCTCCGCCACACCTGGCACACCCGTCCCTGGGCCCTGGCCACCGCCGAGTCCCAGCTGCGCGAGTACGCCCGCAACCCGCCCGGCAGGCTCCGCCGGCGGCTCGGCGAGTTCTACGCCGTACCCGACACCGGCCTGCCCGGCCGGGACGTACAGAACTGGCTGCTGATCCTCGCCGACCACCTGAGGTCGAGCATCGAGGAAGGCGAGCTGCCGCCGCCGGGTGCTCCCGCGACCCACTGGGAGTGGCACGCCCGCTTCCCCGAACTGGCCCAGCTCCTCGGCGGCTGGTTCTCCCAGGACATGCCGGACGAGTTCACCGACCACGACGCGGCACTCCAGGACTATCTGGACACCACCGACCGTTCGCTCGTCGCCAGGGCGGCCGGGGAGGTCAACGAACTCCTCGCCCTGCACCTCGACGGGACCGACTGCGCCCTCGCCGTCGCCGAACTGGGAATGGAGGTCGACCCGCCGGCCCCGTACACCCCGGCCGCATGGCTCCGGCTCCTGGCCGACAGACTGTCCTGACATGGGACACCACTTCACCTGGGCCGAGGTCTACGAGCGCAGCGACCGGCTCGCCGACCGCCACGACTGGAACGGACTGATCCAGCTCTACGACGTGCTGGACGCGGCCCTCTGCGACACGCCCGCCGCCGACGACCGCGAACTGCGTCAGTGCCGCGCCCGCGTCGCCCGCGTCGCTGTCTTCGAGCTGCCCGCCGCTCGGGCCGCGGACGCCATCCGGATCCTTGAGCGGGAGTTCGAGGACGGGGTGGCCCACTCCGGTGCGCTGTGGGAGACGCTCGCGCACGTCCGGACCTGGGCGGAGGTCGGGGCCCATCTGCGACACCCGCTGCTGCGGCACCTCGTGGCGCACGCGCGCGTGCTGCGTGGGGAGGATCTGTCCGGCGTCGACGGGCTCGATCCGGAGGCGTACGGCGGTGTGCCTCTGTCGCTCGCTCCCTGGGAGGCGGAGTTCTGGGATGTCGCGGAACATCCGAGCTCCTCCGGGCGGAGCAGCGGGGGCACCGCCATCGCCTCGCTCTCCGCCGTCGGGCGCGAGGGGCGCAGACGGCTACCCCCGAGCGGCGGCCGGGCCGTACCCGTGCTCGCCGCGCCCGAGCCACTGGCGCCGGGCGCGCCCACGTACTGCTTCGTCGGGGTCTCCGGGCCCGTACGGTGTGCGGCGGACCAGGCCGTTGCCCGGTACCTTCACGGGCTCCCCGCCCACGAGCGGCCCTCCTACGCCACGCCCCTCCCGTTCGCCGCCGCCTATCCCGACCTCGTACTGGCGCTCGGCGGCAGCAGTGCGTACGGGACGGTGGCCTCCACGGCGCTCGGGCGTATCGCCGTCTGGCGGATGCTCAGGGGATTCGCCGGGCTGGACGCGACAGCGCCCGCAACGGAAGTCTCCGCCTTCGTCGCCGGGCTCTCCTGCCTCACCTGGGAGCTGTCCAGCGACGAGATCTGGTTCCTTCATCTCGCCGTCCATCATGGAGGCGTCAGTTGGATCGTCGACGGGCAGGACGTCGACTGACCTCCTCCCCTACCCGGACGGCCCCGCTCACCCACTCCGCAGCGAAAACGTATGCCCCGCCGGGTCCGCGTACAGCCGCGTGTCCCGCGGTCCGCCGTTGTCCTTCGTGTCCAGCGGGCGGGCGCCCAGTGCGATCACCTGGCGCTCCACCGCGTCCATGTCCACCCGGGGCACCAGCAGTTCCAGGTGCGCCTGCTGGGAGTCGTCGGGGCGGGGCCAGCTGTTGGGGGCCGCGCCGTGGTCGCGGCGGAACGCCATCCTCGTACCACCGCGGCCGGTGATCTCGATGCGTTCCGTGCAGCGTTCCTCTTCCGACGGGGGCTCCGCGCCCAGCAGACGGGCATAGAAGTCCGCCAGCTCCTCCGGCTCGGCGCAGTCGAGGGCAAGGACCGCTGCCTGTACCAGGCCCGTCGACTCCGTCGTGATCTTCTTCGACAGTGCTTCCATCCCAGATTCTCCTCAGCCCCGCGTGCCTCAGTAGTAGCGGCGGTCCTCTTCGACCACCGTCGCGGCAGGGGGCGGCGCCTGGAGACGGCGGCGCTTGAAGATGCTCACGTACGCGGCCGTTCCGATGATGCCCACGGCCATCAGGACGAGACCGGCGACGTGGATGTTCATGCCCTGAACGTGCCAGTCGACCGCGAACGTCAGAATCGCTCCGATCCCTATCAGCAGAATGCATCCGCCCAGGCCCATGGCTGTACCTCCGAACTCGACTGCGCGTACGGTCGGTTCGTACGGGTTCCCCTGAGCGTCCACGTCTAACGTCCACGTCTGACGGCCACATGGGAACGTTCCGTTCCCGCGCACGCGAAAGCGCCCCTGACCGTCGCGTACGGTCAAGGGCGCCTGAGCATCTGCAAAGGTCAGCGCGCGCCCGCCTGGAGGCGGGCCGTGATCTTCGCCAGGCGCTCGCCCTGGTAGCGGGCCGCCACCAGGGTCTCCTCGGAGACCGCGTCGGTGCCGAAGTGGGCCGTGCCGTAGGGGTTGCCGCCCGCGCCGTACACGACCGGGTCCGTGTAGCCGGGGGCGACGATGATCGAGCCCCAGTGGTGGAACGTGTTGTACAGGGCCAGCGTGGTGGACTCGTTGCCGCCGTGGCGGTTGTGGGCGCTGGTGAAGCCGGTGACGGGCTTGTCGGCCATGACGCCGCGCTGCCACAGGCCGCCCGTCGTGTCGATGAACTGCTTCAGCTGCGCCGCTACGTTGCCGAAGCGCGTCGGCGAACCGATGGCGTACGCGTCGGCCCACTCCAGGTCGTCGAGCGTGGCGACCTCGACGACGTCCTTGGTGGCCTCGACGTGCTCGCGCCACGCCGGGTTGGCGTCGATGGCGGCGTCCGGGGCCAGCTCGGGGACCCGGCGCAGCCGGACCTCGGCGCCGGCCTTCTCCGCGCCCTCGGCGATCCCCTTCGCGAGCTGGTGGACGTTACCGGTGGACGAGTAATAGATGACCGCAACCTTGGCACTCATGACGAGGCCCCTCCCAAGCAGAGATCGTTAGTCTGTTCCGGGGCGAAGTGGATACCTATCCGGTTCCGCCCAGGACGAGTAAAGCGGATAGCAATCCACTTTGCAAGAGGGTTCTGGTCAAGGGCGTGCACAGAGAGCCGCTCGTGGATTTGCGGATTCGCTCGAACGAAGCGGATACGTATCCGATAGCCTCGGAACATGACCCGCATCGAACTCTCCGTCACGGGCCAGGCCCCACCCGAGCGCGCCGACGCCGCCCGCAACCGGCGGAAGATCCTCGACGCGGCGAGCCGGCTGGTCAGGGAGCAGGGGCCCCAGGCCGTCACCATGAACGCGGTGGCGCACGCGGCCGGCATGGGCGTCGGCACCGTCTACCGACGGTTCGGCGACGCCAGCCAGCTGTTCCTCGCCCTCCTCGACGACAGCGAGCAACGCTTCCAGCAGGCGTTCCTCAGCGGGCCGCCGCCGCTCGGCCCGGGCGCCCCGGCCGCCGAACGGTTGCGCGCCTTCCTGCACGCCCTCGCCGACCGGATCGTGGAACAGCGCGAGATCATGCAGCTCGCGGAGGCCGCGTCGCCGAGCGCCCGCTACAGCAGCGGGGTGTACGCCATGCTGTTCGCCCACACTTCGATGCTCCTGCGCGAAGCCCGGCCCGAGGCGGACACGGCGATGCTCGCCCATCTGCTGCTCGCCCCCTTCGTACCCAGTCTCTTCGAGCACCTCACCATGCGGCGCGGGATGACGTCGGAGCGCATCAAGGCGGGCATCGACGACCTGCTCGGCGTGGCGCACGACGTGTCACAGGACCCGGTCCGCCCCGTCGACGGCGCATCCTGACCGACCTCCTCGGGCCCGTCGACCAAGATGATCAACTGCGGATCGGTCATATGCCAACGCATAATGTTCAATGGCCACTTGGGCCGGGCATGCACACACCGGAGGCCCCGGTTCCCGACACAGGGCGCCGGGCGGCTCCACGGTTCCACCGCACTTCGTACCTCGTCCTCTCCGCCGCCCGACTCCGAGCGGGCGGGTCGCCTCGACCGAGGTGAGCACATGGTCACCGTCCTTCCGGACTTCGCTCCACCGTCGCGCGTCTACCGCATGCACGGGCACACAGTGCTGGCCCTCTGCGGTGAGATCGACATCGCCACCGCCGTCGAGGTCGTCCCGTATCTGGAGGCGGCGACCGCCCCGTACGAACCCAGGGTCGTGATCGACCTGACGGCGGTCACCTTCTTCGACTGCTCCGGCCTGCGGCTGCTCAGTTCGGCCCGCCGCCGTGTACGCGCCCGCCACGGCAGTCTCACCGTGGTGTGCGCGCACCCCTTCACCCTGCGGATCCTGGCGCTCTCGGGCCTGGGCCCGGCCCTGCACCTGGTCCCCACCTTGGAGGAGGCCGTCCGGCCGCCGGCCCCGGCGGGGCGCGACTGAGGACCGGCGTGAACCGGCCCTGTACGGCTCGCTGCGTGAAGCCGTCTTCACGCGGCACGACGCGTACGACCGCGCCGCCTGCGCCACGACGGCGGGCGACACCGTCGCGTACAAGCCAGTTGATCTCGCAGTCCCTTGGCCGGGGGCCGAGTCGTCGACGGCCTCGTCGGCGCCGGAGTCACGCGGCCTCGGGTTCCGACGCCAGCGGGACCTCCCCCGCCGTCTTGCTGAAGCCGAGCGCCTCGACGATGCGGCCGTCCACCACCCGCATGACGTTGACGCCCCTCACCCAGTCCTGCGGGCCCGCCCCGTACCGGTAGTTCCACACGATCGTGGCGCGCTCGCCCGCCACGATCACCTCCTGCGGCAGGAACTGCGAGCCGCGGTCCTCGACGAGCGCGGTCCACCACCGCGTACAGGCCTCGCGTCCGACGACGCGTTCGCCGCTCGGCGCGGGCTGGACGCTCTCCATGACGCAGCCCTCGGCGATCAGTTCGGGCAGGAGGTGGGCCTCGCGGTGGGTGAACGCGCGGTTGAAGAGCTCGATGACGTCGGCGGTGCTGCGCATGGACACGTCGGCGGTTCCGCTTGTGGACATGAATCCTCCTCGGGAGACGAGATGTAGACCGGTCGGTCTACTGTCGTGCCGGATCAATAGATAGACCGGTTGTTCTACCGCGTCAAGGGCTGGCACAATCGCGGCATGACCACCTCCGCCAAGCCCGGCCCCCGCGAGCGACTCCTGCTCGCCGCCCAGGAGTTGACGTACACCCAGGGCGTCGGCGTCGGCGTGGACGCGCTGCTCAAGGCGGCGGGTGTGGCCCGGCGTTCGCTGTACGAGCACTTCGGGGGCAAGGACGGGCTCATCGCGGAGATGCTGCGCCGCAGCACCGCCGAGGACGTGGAGCAGTACCGCAGGACGATGGACGAGGCGGGCGACGAGCCCCGCGCCCGGCTCCTCGCGGTGGTCGACCGGCTCGGCCGGATCGCCTGCGACCCGCACTTCCACGGCTGCCGCTATCTGGCCGCCGACCTCGCGCTCGCCGACCCGGCGCACCCCGGCCACGAGGTGACCCGGGCCTACCGGCGGGCGGTTCACCGGCTGTTCACCGACGAGTTCACGGCTCTCGGACACGAGCGGCCGGAGTTCGCCGCGGATCAGCTGCTCATCCTCGTCGACGGACTGCTCGCCGCCGGTGCCACCCGCCCCGAGAGCCGGCCCGCCGCCGCGTCCCGCGAGCTCGCGGTGCACATCATCGGCTCCGGGCCGCGCGACTGAGAAGACCCAACGGGCTTCCGGCACAGGGGAATCGAGCGCTCCGCCCCGGCTTCACCCCCTCCGACCAGGCGCGATGGAGGGCACGAGGGGGTCGGACGAGGCGTGGACGATCTTCGGTCGTCGATCCTGTCTCAAAGCTGAGCACAAATTACACACATCCCCTCTACATGCTGGCTTCCGATGGTCTAGATTGTCCGTGCTTCAGCCGCTCGGGCAGGCGAACCAGTGATGATCTGTGGGTCCGACATCTGGGAAAGCCACAGTCGCGTCCCCGGCATCAGACGTGGGGGTGATCAGTTCTTGGAGCCCGCGAAGGGGCCTCGGGTGCGGGGAGCACTGGAGGGTTTTGACGGGTTCCGTATTCCTCGAGGGTCTGGCAGGACAGGCGTGTCCGCTGTCGCCAGGGTGGGTTCTTCAAGCAGCACTGAAACAGCCGGGATGTCATGCGCGGGGGGCGTGGGTCTCCCGAGGGGCAAAACAGTGCGGGAGGCGGGGGCCTCCCGGGGGGAGGAACAGTGTCGGGCGAACACGTCGAACCACTGGCGACCTGGGGGGGCCCGTGCGGCAGGGGGGTTTAGTCAGACCGTTTCCGCCGACGCGAAGACGTCTGGCGGACGAGGCGATCAGCCAGCACGCGAGCGACTGGGAGCAGCGGTACCGCCGTACCGTGATCACCAGCGACACCTTGGCCACCGCCTTCGTGGTGGTGGCGATCGGCAACTTCTTCGGGGCCCGGGACGCGGCCAACTGGCACGAGAAGTGGGGCATCCTCACCTTCGGCACCGAACTGCTGGTGCTGGGAGCCCTCGCGGTGAGCCGGGCGTGGGCCCCGGCCGTACTCGGCCAGGGCGCCGAGGAGTTCCGCCGGCTCGGACGCTCGCTGTTCACGGCGGCCGTCGTCCTGGCACTCGGCGGAATCGCCCTCACCTCGCGCAACATCAAGCTCTGGATCTTCGTCGCGATCCCCGCGCTCGCCCTCACCACCATGACCGCGCGCTATCTCCTGCGCCTGTGGCTGCACAAGCAGCGCAAGGAGGGCCGGTGTCTGCGCCCGGTGCTCGCCGCCGGCAGCCCGGCCACCCTGCACGATCTGATCACCCGGACCCGCAAGTTCCCGCACCTGGGGTGGCGGGTGGACGCGGTGTGCACCACGGACGGCCTCGGGGTCGACGGTGACCACCTGGACGGAGTGCCGATAGTCGGCCAACTCGCGGACGTGGCCGGGCATGTGCGCCGCGACGGCTACCGGGTCGTCGCGGTCACCCCGGACCCGCACTGGTCACCGGACCGGCTCCAGCGGCTGGCCTGGAACCTGGAGGGCAGCGACGCCGAGATGGTCGTGGCACCCGTGCTGATGGAGGTGGCCGGGCCCCGGCTGCACGTCGACGCGGTGCTCGGGATCCCGCTGCTGCGGGTCAGCATGCCGACCTTCACCGGCGGTCGCCGGGCGGTCAAAGAGGTCGTCGACCGCTTGGGCGCAACGATTCTGCTGCTGCTGTTCGCGCCCCTGATGGTGCTCGTCGCCCTGCTCGTCCTCGTGGACAGCCGGGGCGGGGCGTTCTACCGCCAGCGCAGGGTCGGCAAGGACGGCCGCGAGTTCACCATTCTCAAGTTCCGCACCATGGTCGTCGGGGCCGACGCGGCACGGGCCGAGCTGGCCCACCGCAACGAGGGCGCGGGCCTGCTCTTCAAGCTCCGCCGGGATCCACGGGTGACCCGGGTGGGAGCGGTGCTGCGCCGGTACTCGCTCGACGAGCTCCCCCAGCTCTTCAACGTGCTCACCGGGTCGATGTCACTCGTCGGGCCGCGGCCCCCGCTGCCGGAGGAGTCGGCCGCGTACGGCCCGGACATCCGGCGGCGGCTGCTCGTCAAGCCCGGGCTGACCGGGCTGTGGCAGATCAGCGGACGCAGCGATCTGCCCTGGGAGGAGGCCGTCCGCCTCGATCTGCGGTACGTGGAGGACTGGTCGCTCGCCCTGGACACAGTGATCTTGTGGAAGACGCTGCGTGCGGTGCTGTACGGGCAGGGGGCCTACTGATGCGCGGAAGTCGTTGTCCGGCCGGGGTGCGAACGGCGGGCCCGGGCGGCCCGGCCGGGGGGAGGAACGAGTCATGAGGGTCAGCGTTTTCGGGCTCGGCTATGTGGGCTGTGTCTCGGCCGCGTGCCTGGCCAGCACGGGGCACGAGGTCATCGGGGTGGACGTCAACCAGGTCAAGGTCGACCTGGTCAACGACGGCAAGGCCCCCGTGGTCGAGGAGCGCATCGGCGAACTCACCGCCGAGGTCGTACGGACCGGGGCGCTGCGCGCCACCCGTGACGTGCGCGAGGCGATCATGGGCAGCGAGGTGTCGCTGATCTGCGTGGGCACCCCGTCGGAGCCCAACGGCAGCCTGTGCACCACGTACTTGGAGCGGGTCACCGAGCAGATCGGTGCCGCGCTGGCCGAGCGCGGTGGGCGGCACACCATCGTCTTCCGCAGCACCATGCTCCCGGGCACCTGTCTGAACCTGCTGGTGCCGATCCTGGAGAAGCACGTCGGCACGGCCGGGGTGGACTTCGGGGTCGCGGTCAACCCCGAGTTCCTGCGCGAGGGCACCAGCGTGCGGGACTTCTTCGACCCGCCCAAGACCGTCATCGGCGAACTCGACCCGGCGAGCGGCGACGCCGTACTCGCGCTCTACGAGGGCCTGCCCGGCGAGGTGTTCCGGGTGCCGGTCCCGACCGCCGAGGCGATCAAGTACGCGGACAACGCCTTCCACGGCCTCAAGATCGGCTTCGCGAACGAGCTGGGCGCGGTGTGCCAGGCGCTCGGGGTGGACTCGCACCAGGTGATGGATGTCTTCCTGGCCGACCGCAAGCTGAACATCAGCCCCGCCTATCTGCGGCCCGGCTTCGCCTTCGGCGGCTCCTGTCTGCCCAAGGACCTGCGCAGCCTGGTCCACGCGGCGCAGCGGGCCGACATCTCGGTGCCGATCCTCTCCCACGTACTGCCGTCCAACTCCGACCACCTCCAGCGCGCGGTGGACCTCGTCGAGCGCACCGGAAAACGCCGGGTGGGCCTGTTCGGCCTCTCCTTCAAACCCGGCACCGACGACCTCCGCGAGAGCCCGCTCGTAGAGCTGGCGGAGAGACTCTTCGGCAAGGGGTACGACCTGCGGATCCACGACGCCAACGTGAGCCTCTCGCGGCTGATCGGCGCCAACCGCGAGTACATCGAGACCCGGCTGCCGCACCTGACGCAGCTGCTCGCCGACTCCGTCGACGAGGTGCTCGAACACGCCGAGGTGTGCCTGGTCGGGACCAGGGATCCGGCCGTGCTCGCGGCGCTTCCGCATGGCGATGGCCCGGTGCTCATCGACCTCGTCCGCCTTCCCGACGCCGAGGCGCGCCGGGCCGAACCGGGATACATAGGCCTTGCTTGGTAATGCGACACCTCTCGGCCACCGGGGTCGGCGCGCGCTGATCCTGGTGGAGAACCTGTCCGTGCCGTTCGACCGGCGTGTGTGGCAGGAGTGCACGACCCTGCGCGACGCGGGCTGGACCGTGGACGTCATCTGTCCCCAGGGCAGCAAGCGGGACACCGAACCGGAGGCGGTGATCGACGGGGTGCGGATCCACCGCTACCCGCTGCGCGCCGCCACCGGAGGGCCGGCCGGCTATCTG
Organism: Streptomyces crystallinus; assembly: GCF_039521265.1. Taxonomy (NCBI): domain Bacteria; kingdom Bacillati; phylum Actinomycetota; class Actinomycetes; order Kitasatosporales; family Streptomycetaceae; genus Streptomyces; species Streptomyces crystallinus. The sequence goes on from NZ_BAAACA010000014.1 coordinate 888,734, forward strand.
CGGGAGTACGGATCGGCGCTGTGGCACACGGCCCGGCTGGCCCGCAAGGTCGGCCGGGTCCATGTGGTGCACGCCTGCAACCCGCCCGACCTGCTGTTCCTGCCCGCGCTCTGGCTGAAGCGGCGCGGCGCCCGGTTCGTCTTCGACCAGCACGACCTGGTGCCCGAGCTGTACCTCTCCCGGTTCGACCGCGGCGAGGACCTGCTCTACCGCGCCGTGTGCGCGCTGGAGCGGTGGACCTACCGGGCCGCGGACGTGGTGCTCGCCACCAACGAGAGCTACCGGGACGTCGCGATACGCCGGGGCGGCAAGCGGCCCGACGACGTCTTCGTGGTGCGCAGCGCGCCGCAGACCGACCGGTTCCAACCGGTGCCGCCCGAGCCGGAGTTGAAGCGCGGCAAGCCCCATCTGCTGTGCTACCTGGGCGTCATGGGCCCCCAGGACGGCGTCGACTACGCCCTGCGGGCCCTGGCGAAGCTGCGCGACGAGCTGGGGCGGACCGACTGGCACGCGGTGTTCGTCGGTTCCGGCGACGCCTTCGACGCGATGGTGGAGCTGTCCGGGCAACTCGGGCTCTGCGACCAGGTGGAGTTCACCGGGCGGGTGCCGGACGCCGACCTGGTGCGCTATCTGTCCACCGCGGACGTCTGCCTCTCCCCCGACCCGCGCAATCCGCTCAACGACGTGTCGACCATGAACAAGGTCCTGGAGTACATGGCGATGGGCCGCCCGCTCGTCTCCTTCGACCTCCGTGAGGCACGGGTCTCCGCCGGTGACGCGGCCGTCTACGCGCCCGCCGACGACGAGTCCGCGTTCGCCCGGCTCGTCGCGATGCTGCTGGACGACCCGGACCAGCGGGCCCGGATGGGCAAGATCGGCCAGGAGCGGATCAACGGGCCGCTCTCCTGGCGCAACTCGCAGGCGTCGCTGCTCGCCGCCTACGCCGCCGCCTGCCGCGACCACGCTCCGGCGGGTGACCCGTCCGGACGGGGAGGAGGCCGCACCGTTGAGCGATGACCCGATACGCCTGGCCACGGTCGGGCGGATCCTCCGCCGCCGCTGGCGGCTGCTCGCCGTGCTCACGGTGGTGGGCGCGCTCGTCGGCTACGGCACCTCGCTGCTGTTCCCGCCGCGCTACACGGCGTCGGCGTCGGTCCTGCTGCCCGGGCAGTGGGAGGAGCGCGAGCTGCTGACCCAGGCGGAGATCGCGACCAGCTCGACCGTGGTGGACCGCGCGTCCGCCGCCCTCGGCTGGAAGGACGTCAGCGGCGGTGAGCTGCGGGACCGGGTGAGCGCCAAGGCCTCGGACGGCAACATCATCAAGATCTCGGGTACGGCCGGCACCCCGGAGCGCGCCCAGCGGCTCTCCGACCAGGTGGCCCAGCAGTTCGTCACCTTCGCCGGGCGGATCGCGGGCGACACCAGCGACCCCGACACGACGGCGGGTCCCGAGGCGCTGCGGCAGAAGGTCGAGCAGACCAGCCGCCGTATCACCGACCTGGCCAACGCGGCCGATCCCGGGCGGACCGTGGAGAGCGTGCAGGCCCGTACCGAACTGGAGAAGCTGCGCACCGCGTTGCTGGAGGCCATGAAGAAGCTGGACCAGGCCGACCCGGCGGCCAACAAGGCCGGCATGGTCGTCATGGGCCCGGCGCCCCGGCCGACCGGCGAGGCACCGCCGACCAGGACGCAGCTCGTCGTCGCCGGGGCGGTGCTGTTCCTCCTGATCGCGGTCGTCGGCCATCTCGCCGCCGCCCGGATGAACCGCCGGCTGCGCACCGAGCCGGAGATCGCCGCCGCGCTGGGCTCGACGCTCCTCGGCACCGTCGACGTACCCGTGGACCCGGGCGCCGACCGGCCCGCGGGGCAGGGCCCGCGCGGCTGGTTCCGCCGGCTCCTCGGCACCGACACCCGGTGGGACACGCCCACCCCGAGGCTGTCCGGCGACGAGGCAAGCCGCCAGCTCCGCTACCGCCGGGTGTGCGCGCGCCTGCGGGACCGGCTGCCCGCTCCCCGGCGGCTGCTGGTCGTCGTACCGGACGGCGACCGGATCGCCCGCCGGGCCGCCGAGCAGCTCGTCGCGGTGGCCGAGAGCGGCCCGCTGCTGCGGGTGGTGGGAGTCCCGGTGGTCCAGCCGCTGGTGCCGGACCGCGACACCGAGTCCGGCGCTCTGGTCGTGCTCAGCGCGGGCAGCTGGACCGCTCAGGAGCTCACCGGCATCGCCGAGGCGTGCGCGGACGCGGGGCACGAGGTCGTCGGCATCGTCGTCGCCGGCCTGGTCCGCACCCGTCCGGTACGGACGGCCGGTCACCCTCCCGACCACGCCACACCCGCGATCGCGGTACGCGGTCACGCGACGGGAGGTTCTGTGTGACGACGAGCACGACCGCGGAGTCGTCGGGCGCGACTCCGCTCCTCGACCTCCAGGCGCTGGTGGTGGCGGTGCGCAGACGCCGTCGCCTCTGGGGCCTGATGGCGCTGCTCGGCCTGCTGGCCGGCGCGGCGATGGCGGTCCTCATGCCGCCCCCGCCGACCGCGGTGACCAAGGTGCTGGTCACCCACCAGGAGGACCAGCCGAACGACACCGGGACGCTGATCCGCACCGACGTCGCCCTGCTGGGCACCACGCGGATCGCGGCCCAGGCGCTGCGGACCCTCGAGTCCCCGGAGAGACCCGAGGACTTCATGCGTGACTACCGGGGCGCCGGACTGACCAACAACCTGCTCCAGATCACCGTGACCGGCGACAGCGACACACAGGCGGTGGCCCGCGCCAAGGCGCTGGCCGACGCGTTCGTCGCGGACCACGTGAGACGGATGCAGGACGCCGCCAAGGCCGAGGCCAAGGCCCTGCTCGACCAGCGCGACCGGATGCGCGACGAACTCGCCCAGGTCAACAAGGCGATCGGGAACCGGGCGCCGGGCAGCGACCCGAAGGCGTCGGCCAGCATCGAGTCGCTCTTCGCCCGCCGGGCCGAGCTCAACTCGCGGATCGCCGACTTCGACCAGCGCGCCGCCGAGGCGCGCACCGGCGCCCCCAAGCTGGTGGCCGGGACGCAGATCGTGGACGCCCCGCGCGCGGTGCCGCACTCGCTGCCCAAGGCCGCCGTCACCAACGCCGTGATCGGGGCGCTCCTCGGGCTGGTCCTCGGGCTCGCGGTGGCCGCGGTCGGCTCGGTGGTGGCGGACCGCCCCGTACTGCGCCGGGAGATCGCGGCGAACCTGGGCGCCTCGGTCATCGCGGAGCTGCCCCGGGCGCCCCTTCTTCCGGGCCGGTGGCAGCGCCCAAGGACCCGGGCGGCGCGCGAGCGGCTCACCACGACCCTGACCCGCGCCGTGCGCGGCTCGGCGGAACCGGTGTCGCTGCTGGAACTCGGCTGCGCGCGCACCACGAGCGTGCTCGCCCTGGACGTCGCCGGAGCGCTGGCCGAGGACGGCCCGGTGGTCGTCGTCGACGGTCTGCCCGGCCCCCAGCTCGCCCAGCGCCGCGAGCGGCCACAGGATCCGGCGGTGGTGAGCGGCGAGAGCTCCGCGGCCGTGCCGCCTCAGACGCGCCGGCTCGGCGTCGGCTCGGTCGCGCCCGGCACGGCGTGGCTGGACCTCCAGTACCTCGGCACCCAGACCGTGCTCGTCGTCCGTGCCGGGCACGGCAGCGCCGCGTGGCTGCACACCGTGGCACGCCAGCTCGCGGACCAGCGCATCGTGGTGATCGGCGTGGTGCTGGTCGACCCCGACCCTCGGGACCGGACCGACGGCACGCTGTGGGACGGCATGCACACCGCGCTGCGCGGCCATTACGAGCGGCTGGCCCGGCAGAACGGCACGGGGCACCTGCGCAAGGAGCGGCCCTCGATGCCGGCCGCGCGGGTCCCGGACAGCGACCAGGAGGCGCGGTAGACATGTGCGGCATCGCAGGTACGTACCGGTGGCCGGACGGGAAGGCCGTCACCGACCGGCTCACCGAGACCCTCGCCCACCGGGGTCCGGACGGGGCGGGCCGGTACAGCCACCCCGCCGGTGACGGCGAGGTGCAGCTCGGGCACCGCCGGCTCGCCATCATCGACCTGTCCGAGACCGGCGCCCAGCCGATGGTCTCGGACGGCCTCGCCCTGACGTACAACGGCGAGCTCTACAACGCGCCCGAGCTGCGGGCCGAACTCGCCGCCGCCGGGGTGCGCTTCAGGGGCACCTCCGACACCGAGGTGCTGCTGGAGGCGTGGCGGCGCTGGGGCACGGACTGCCTGGCCAAGCTGCGCGGGATGTTCGCGTTCGGGATCTTCGACGAGCGCAGCGGTGAACTGGTGCTCGCCCGGGACCAGTTGGGCATCAAGCCGCTGTTCCTGCTCCGGCGCGGCCCGGGCCTGGTGTTCGCCTCCGAGCTCAAGGCGCTCGCCGCCGCCACCGGCGGGAAGCTGGAGGTGGACCACGCGGCCCTGGTGGCCTCGCTGCTCTACTACTGGGTGCCGGACTCGCGCTGTGCGTTCCGCGAGGCGGAGAAGCTGCCGCCGGGGTCCTGGCTGCGGCTGCGGCCCGACGGCCGGGTGGACCGCGGCCGGTTCTGGAACCTCAAGGACGTCGCCGCCGAGGGCCGGGAGCGGGCGCGCGGCGGCGAGCGGCCGGACCTCGCCGCCATCGTCGAGGAGTCGACCCGCCGGCACCTGCTCTCCGACGTGCCGGTGGCGACCTTCCTCTCCGGCGGTCTCGACTCCAGCTACCTGACCGCCCTCGCGGCCCGCCACCAGCCCGGGATCTCCGCCTACACGATCGGGTTCCGCGCCGAGGACGCCAAGTTCGAGGCGATGCCCGACGACCTGCGCTATGCCCGGCAGGTGGCGGGACGGTACGGCGTCGATCTGCACGAGATCGAGATCGCGCCGAACGTGCTCGACCTGCTGCCGCGGATGACGTACCACCTGGACGAGCCGATCGGCGATCCCGCCGCGATCAACACGTACCTGATCTGCACGGCCGCCCGGGAGGCCGGGGTGAAGGTGATGCTCTCGGGGATGGGCGCCGACGAGCTCTTCGCCGGGTACCGCAAGCACCTGGCCAACCTGCTCGCGCTGCGCTACCAGCGCGTCCCGCGCCCGCTGCGGCGCGGGGTGTCGGCGGCGGTGGACCGGCTGCCGGTCGCCTCGGCCCGCCGGGGCTACCGGTCGGTGCGGTTCGCGAAGCGGTTCCTCTCCTTCGCCGAGCTGCCGGAGGAGACCGCGTTCCGGCGCAGCTACACCATGTACGACCAGGACGAGCTGCTCGCCCTGGTCGATCCGGACCTGGCGGGGACGGTCGACGACGTGCTCACCGAACACGCGGACGTCTACCGGGACAACGACCTCGACGACTTCGTCAACCGCATGTGCCTGGGCGACGCCCGGATGTTCCTGCCGGGCCTGAACCTCGCCTACACCGACCGCTCCAGCATGGCCGCGTCCACCGAGGTGCGGGTGCCGTACGTGGACGTCGAGGTGGTCCGGGCGGCGTTCGCCGTGCCGGGCGAGCGCAAGATCGTGGGACGCCAGGGCAAGGCCGTCCTCAAGGAGGCGGCCACCTCGATCCTGCCCAAGGAGATCGTGTACCGGCCCAAGGGCCTGTTCAGCGCCCCGCTGCGGGCCTGGATGAGCCGGGATCTGGCGCCGCTGGTACGCGAGGTGGTCGAGGACGGCGTGCTCGTACGCTCCGGGATCCTGCGCCGCGAGGCGCTGGCCCGGATGGTCGCCGAGGACGCCGCCGGGCAGCGGGACTTCTCCAAACATCTGTGGCACGTGCTGACCCTCGAGTACTGGTATCGCGATGCGACCTCCGGGGCCGGCCGGGGCGCTCGTCTGTCGGCGTAGAAGACGGTTGAGAAACAAGGGGACTTCGGGTGAAACAGGTTGTTCAGAACTACAAGAGCGGCGAGCTGGCGGTGCTCGACGTGCCGGTGCCGGGGTGCAAGCCGGGCGGTGTGCTGGTCCGCAGCGCCTACTCGCTGATATCCACCGGGACCGAACTCATGAAGGTCTCCGAGGCCGGGATGTCGATGCTCGGCAAGGCCCGCTCCCGGCCGGACCAGGTGGCCAAGGTCATGCAGAGCGTCGCCACCAACGGGGTGCCCGCCACCTACCGCAAGGTGATGGGCAAGCTGGACTCCTACACCCCGCTGGGCTACTCGCTGTGCGGGGTGGTGGAGCAGGTCGGCGCCGGGATCGACGACGTGAAGGTGGGTGACCTGGTCGCCTGCGCCGGCAACGAGCACGCGCTGCACGCCGAGGTGAACTGGGTACCGAAGAACCTCTACACCCCGGTGCCGGACGGCCTCGCCGCGCGCCACGCGGCCTTCGCCACCGTCGGGTCGATCGCGATGCAGGGCGTCCGGCGCGGCGAGCCGCAGCTCGGTGAGGTGGCGGTGGTCATCGGCCTCGGGCTGATCGGGCAGCTGGTGGTGCAGCTCCTGGTCGCCTCCGGGGCCCGTGTCGTCGGGGCCGACCCCGACCCGGCGCGCTGCGAGCTCGCCGAGCGGCTGGGCGCGGCGGCCTGCGGCGATCCGGCGTCGGCGGCGGTGGAGAACGCCGTCGCCGAACTCACCGACGGCCACGGCGTGGACCAGGTGTATCTGGCCGCCGGCGGCGGCAGCAACCAGCCCGTGGAGCTGGCCGCCCGGCTCTGCCGGGACCGGGGCCGGGTCGTCGACATCGGCAAGTGCCGTCTGGACCTGCCGTGGAACGCGTACTACGAGAAGGAGCTCGACGTCCGGTTCTCCCGCAGCTACGGGCCCGGGCGCTACGACCCGGAGTACGAACTCGACGGGCGGGACTACCCGATCGGCTATGTGCGCTGGACCGAGCGCCGCAACCTGGCGTGCTTCCTCGACCTCCTCGCCCGGGGCAGCGTCGACGTGGAGCCGCTGGTCTCCCACATCGCCGACTTCGACGACGCCGTCGAGACGTACCAGCGGCTGAAGGACGGCGATCTGAAGGCCGTGGCCGTGCTGTTCCGGTATCCCGCAGACACGGTCGAGGTGCAGGCTCAGGCGCCGGTGGTGAACGTGCCCGCGGTGGACGTGAAGCCGCGTCCGGTCCGGGCCGCCGGGTCGCCGGTGCGGGTCGCGTTCATCGGCGCCGGCAACTACGCCACCTCCATGCTGCTGCCGCACCTGGCCCAGCGCGAGGGCGTCGAGCTGTCCACGGTCGTCACCACCACCGCGCTGTCGGCGGCCAACGCACGGCGCAAGTTCGGCTTCGGCGCGGCGACCACCGACCTCGACGCGGTGCTCGGCGACGCGTCCGTCGACGCGGTGTTCGTGGTCACCCGCCACAGCTCGCACGCGGAGCTGACCCGAAAGGCCCTGCTGGCGGGCAAGGCCGTCTTCGTGGAGAAGCCGCTGGCGCTCACCGAGGACGAACTGGCGGGTGTGCTCGCGACGGTGGAGGAGTGCGGCAACGACCGGTTGCAGGTGGGCTTCAACCGCCGCTTCGCGCCGCTCCTGACCGAGGCCAAGAAGCGCTTCGGCGCACGGACCGGCCCGGCGAGCCTGCGCTACCTCGTCAACGCGGGCCGGCTCCAGCACGGCAGCTGGTACCTCCAGCAGAGCGCCGAGGGCTCCCGGTTCGCGGGCGAAGGCGGGCACTTCATCGACACGGCGAGCTGGCTGCTCGACGCCGACCCGGTCTCGGTGTACGCGGTCGCCGCGCCCGGCAACGAGGACCTCCAGGTCGTCCTGCGCTACCCCGACGGCTCCACCGCCACCCTCAGCTACGTCACCACCGGCGCGCCCGGCTTCCCCAAGGAGACGCTGGACCTCGTCGCGGACGGCAAGGTGCTGCGGCTCGACGACTTCGTGCGCGCCTCGGTCCACGGCCCCGAGCGGTGGGTCAGTTCGCGGCTGCCGAAGGCCCGGGACAAGGGCCAGAACGCCGAACTGGCCGCGTTCGTCAAGGCGGTGCGGACCGGTGGACCGATGCCGGTGCCGCTGGAGTCGCTGGCCGCCACCACGGCCGCCACCCTCGCCGTACGGTCCGCGCTGGCCGGCGGCGCACCCGTGACCCTGGCCAGGGCGCGATGACCATGAGCGCGGGCTGGTATCTGCGGCGCCTGTCCCGGATGGGTCCGCAGGAGGTCGGCGGCCGCCTCGGCGACGCGGTGCGCAGACGGCGGTGGCGGTCGGCGCGGCCCACCTGCCCGAGCGTGACCGGCGCCCGTTTCACCGCGGCACTGCCCCCCGAGGCGCTCGCCGCGGTGCCACCGGACGCCGCGAAGCGCCTCGTCGCCGAGGCGGACCGGCTGATGGCCGGACACGCCGAGTTCTTCGGGGTGGAGCGCGGCGACCTGGCCGACCCGGACTGGTGGTACGACCCGAAGACCGGGCGCCGGGCCCCGTGGGGCTACGCCTTCGACGTGCCGTACCGCGACGAGGACGCGGTCGGGGACATCAAGCAGATCTGGGAGCTGTCCCGGCACCAGTACCTCACCGTGCTCGCCGCCGCCTACGCGGTCAGCGGGGACGAGCGGTACGCCGAGCGGGTGGCCGGCCATCTGCGGTCGTGGTGGACGGCCAACGCGCCGCTGCGCGGAGTGCACTGGACCAGCGGCATCGAGCTGGGCATCCGGCTGCTCTCCTGGGTGTGGATCCGCCGGCTGCTGGAGGGCTGGCCGGGCGCGGCCGGCCTGTTCGAGGACAACCCGGTGGCGCGCACCCAGATCTGGCACCACCAGCGCTGGCTGGCCGCCTTCCCCAGCCGGGGCTCCTCGGCGAACAACCACGTCGTCGCCGAGGCCGCCGGGCAGTTCGCCGCGGCCTGCGCGTTCGACTGGTTTCCCTCCTCGGCGCGCTGGCGCACCGACGCGCTGCGGTCGCTGGAGCGGAACCTGCGCGCCAACACCTTTCCCTCCGGCCTCAACCGCGAGCTGGCCACCGAGTACCACGGACTGGTGCTCGAACTCGGCCTGGCCGCAGTGGCCGAGGCGGACGCCGCCGGGGTGCGGGTGCCCGCGACGGTCCGCCTCGTGCTGCTGCGGATGACCGACGCGCTCGCGGCCGTCGTGGACAGCCGGTTGCGGCCGCCGCGCCAGGGCGACGCGGACGACGGCCACGGTCTGGTCGTGGACGGCGCGGGCACCGATCGCTGGGGCTCGCTGCTGCTGACCGGGGAGGCCGTGTTCGGCCGGCTCCCCTGGTGGCCGGAGGTGACCGGCACCGATGTGCGCACCCCGCTGCTCGCCGCGCTCATCCGGCCGTACGGGAAGAGCGGCACGGCGGGCCGCCCCGCCAGCCGCCCGGCGCACTTCGCCGACGCGGGCATGACGATCCTGCGCGGCCCCGGAGAGATCTGGTGCCGCTGCGACGGCGGCCCGCACGGCTTCCTCTCCATCGCCGCGCACGCCCACGCGGACGCGCTGTCCGTGGAGGTCCGCCACGACGGGGTCGACGTGCTGGCCGACCCGGGGACGTACTGCTACCACGGGCAGCCCGAGTGGCGGCAGTACTTCCGGTCGACCCTCGGCCACAACACCCTGCGCCTGGACGGAGAGGACCAGTCCGTCTCCGGCGGCCCGTTCCTGTGGACCCGGCACGCGCAGAGCCGCGTCCTGGTCGCGGACACCTCCGGGCAGGGCGTCGCCCGCTGGTGTGCCGAGCACGACGGCTACCAGCCCTCCACGCACCGCCGCCGGGTGGAACTGAGCGCGGCGAGCGGTGAGTTGAGGATCCTCGACGAGGTGCGCGGGCCGCGCCGGGCCGTACAGCTGGCGTTCCACCTCGGCCCAGCGATCACCGCGGACCTGGTGGGCGACCGGGCGGAGCTCACCTGGACCCGCGAGGGCGAGGACCGCTCGGCGACGCTCGACCTGCCGGGGCCGCTGAGCTGGCAGGCCCACCGCGGCGAGAGCGACCCGCCGCTGGGCTGGTACTCCCCCGGCTTCGGGCGCAAGGAACCCACCACCACGCTGCTCGGCACCGGTTTCGCCGACGGCACGCGGGGGTTCACCACCGTACTCAGGTTCCACGGCTAGGGGGGAGGGTGGAGATCAAGAGGCGGTACCGGGTGTGGGCGGCAGCGCTGCCGGCGCTGGCCCTGCTGGCCGCGACCGGCTGCGACAGGTCCACCGACGCCGGTACGGAGCCGAAGGCCGCGGCGCCCTCCACGTCCATGGCCCGGTCTGTGGCCCAGGTCTGCGCCAAGCCCGCGGCCGGGCCGGAGCAGGCCCCCGCGGGCGCGGTGACGGTGGACCCCTCGGTGACCGGCGACCTGGCCGCGAAGACCAAGAACAGCCCCCCGAACACCACGTTCTGGCTGCGGCCGGGCACACACCGGCTGGAGCCGGACCGCTATGCCCAGGTCGTCCCCAAGGAGGGCGACAGCTATGTCGGGGCACCCGGCGCGGTGCTCGACGGCCGCAAGACCAACCAGTACGCGTTCGGCGGCACCGCGTCCGACGTCTCCCTGCGCCATCTGACCGTACGGGGATTCGTCGCGCCGCAGAACGAGGGCGTGGTCAACCACGACTCGGCCGACGGGTGGGTGATCGAGCACACCACGATCCAGGACAACTCCGGCGCCGGGCTGATGGCCGGTGCCCGCCAGCAGGTCCGCGCCAGCTGTCTGCGCGGCAACGGCCAGTACGGGATGAACGCGTACAAGGACGGCGGCCCGATCACCGGTCTGGTGGTCGAGGGCAACGAGATCACGGCCAACAACACCGACGACTGGGAGCGCCGCAAGCCCGGATGCGGCTGTACGGGAGGCATCAAGTTCTGGGCGGTCAACGGCGCCGACGTACGGGGCAACTGGGTGCACGACAACCGCGGCGCCGGACTGTGGGCGGACACCAACAACAACGACTTCCGCATCGAGGACAACGTGCTGGAGGCCAACGACGGCGCCGCGCTGATCTACGAGACCAGCTACAACGCCGTCATCCGCAACAACCGCTTCCTGCGCAACAACCGGGTCGAGGGCCGCAAGTACGCCGACCGCGGCGACACCTTCCCGTTCGCGACCATCTATCTCTCCGAGTCCGGCGGCGAACCGCGGATCCGGGCCCGCACGGACAAGATCGACATCTATCGGAACGTCCTGGAGAACAACTGGTCCGGGATCACCCTGTGGGAGAACGCCGACCGGTTCTGCAACAGCCCGGCCAACACCTCCTCCGGCGACTGCACCTTGCTGGTGCCGCACTCCGGCCGCTGCGAGCGGCGTGCGATCACCAGCGCCCCGCTCTACTCCGACTGCCGGTGGAAGACCCAGCGGGTGGACATCCACGACAACCGCTTCGTGCTGGACCGGGCCGTCGTCGACTGCACGGTGAAGTGCGACCGCATGGCGGTGCTCGCCAACTACGGTACCTATCCGGACTGGTCGCCGTACCAGGGCGAAGGGGTGGCCGAGGCGATCACCCTCAAGCAGCACAACCGCTGGCACGACAACGTCTACGTCGGCCCGTGGAAGTTCGTCGCCCACGACCCGAGCCGGGTGCTCGACTCCGTGCAGTGGCAGAGCCCGCCCTACCAGCAGGACGTGGGCAGCACCTTCACCCCGCAGGCCGGTGGTTGAGATGAGCGGGAGCCAGACGCACGGCGGGCTGCCGGGCGGGCCGGAGGCGGCGCAGGGCCGGCCCGGCGCCGAGGCGCGACCGGCCGGGGCACCGAAGCTCGTCGGCACGGTCTGGGGGCTGCTGATCCTCAACACGCTCGGCTCCGCCGGGGCGCAGACCATCGTGCCGCTGCCGCGCTCCCTCATCCAGCTGGTGACCATGGGCTCGCTGGTCGCCGCGTTCGCCCTGGCCCTCGTCCTCAACCTCCAGCTGCGGCTGAAACCCGGCGCCTACCTGTTCCTGCTCACCCTGCTGCTGGTGCCGAGCGTGCTCTCCAGCGCGCATCTGGAGTCCGGGTTCGGCGCGCTGTTCCGGTGCGGCAGGCTGGCGCTGTTCGTCAGTACGCTGTGGCTGCTCAGCCGCTGGTGGGACGGCGGAACGACGTTCGTGCGGCACCACATCCGGATGTACTTCGCGGTGCTCGGGTCGGTGGCCGCCGGACTGGTCATCTCGCCGGGCGCGGCCCTGCCCGACCTCTACGGCGGCCGGCTGGTCGGCGCGCTGTGGCCGCTCACGCCGCCGCAGATCGGACAGTACGCGGCCGTGATCATCGGCCTCACCGTGCTGCTCCTGATGGGGCGCCGGACCGACCGGAGAAGTGCGGCGGTGGTCATCGTGCCCTCCCTCGTGCTGCTCGCGCTCACCCACACCCGGACGGCCACGCTCGGCCTGTTCATCGGGCTCGCGCTGGCGATCGGCTCGCTCGTCCTGACCAGCGCGGCGGCCCGGCGGTTCTTCACCTGGGCGGTGCTGTGCGGCGCGGTGGCGGCGGTGGCCCTGGGCTCCATGCTCCAGGCGTGGTTCCTGCGCGGCCAGAGCAAGGAGAACTTCTCCAGCCTCACCGGCCGGGCCAAGGTCTGGGACGCGCTGCTGGCAGCGCCGAGGACGCCTGCGGAGAAGGTGTTCGGGGTGGGCCTGGGCGACAAGTCGTTCGGCGGGCTGCCGATCGACAACAGCTGGCTGGCCGTCTACAACGAGCAGGGTCTGACCGGCGTCGGTCTGGTGGCGGCGGTCCTCCTCGTGCTGGGCGGCGTCGCCCTGCTGCGGCCGCCGTCGCTGTCGAGGGCCTGCGCGATCTTCCTGATCAGCTACTGCGCGATCGCGTCGTACACCGAGGCGGGGCTCGGCGACGCCTCGCCGTATCTGCTGCACCTGGCCGTGGCCGCCTCGCTCCTCGCGGCACCCACCGAGGCCGCCGCCCTGCCGACGTCCGCAGTTCCCCGACGACATCTCCCGCGCTGGGCCCGGGATCGGAGGTGACCCCAAGCATGCACGTCCTCGTGGTGCACAACCGCTACTCCTCGGCGCAGCCGAGCGGGGAGAACAAGGTCGTCGACCAGGAAGCCGAGCTGCTGCGCGCCGCCGGCCACCGGGTCGAGGCGTTCGAGCGGCGCAGCGACGACATCGCCGCCCGCTCGCTGCCCGGCAAGGTCAAGGTGCCGCTGCTTGTGCCGTGGAACCCGGCGGTCCGCACCGAGCTCGCCGCCCGGCTGCGCACCGAACGGCCGGACGTGGTGCACGTCCACAACGTCTTCCCGCTGCTGTCGCCCGCGGTCCTCGCCGCCTGCGCCGACGCCGGTGTGCCCGTTGTGGCCACCCTGCACAACTACACCCAGGTCTGTCCGCCCGGCACGCTCCAGCGGGACGGCCGCCCGTGCACCGAGTGCGTCGGGGCGACGCCGCTGCCCGCCGTCCGGCACGGCTGCTACCGCGGTTCCCGGCTCGCCACGGTGCCGCTCGCGGTCAGCCTGTCGGCCAACCGGCGGCGGTGGTGGACCGGCGTGGACCGGTTCTTCTGCATCTCCGCGGCGCAGCGCGACGTGCTGGTGCAGGCAGGCATGCCGGCCGAACGCCTCGCCGTGAAGCACAACTTCGTCCCCGAGCCGGGCGTCCGGCGAACGGGCGAGGGTGAGCACGTGCTCTACCTCGGCCGCCTCGCGGAGGCCAAGGGCGTACGGCTGCTGATGGCCGCGTGGGACGAGCTGGCCGCGCGGGGCGGCGTGGGCGTACCGCTGGTGATCGCCGGGGCCGGGCCGCTGGAGGCCGAGGTGACCGCCTGGGCGGCGGGCCGGGACGACGTGCGCCGCGTCGGCCTGTACGACTCCGCCCAGTGCCAGGAGGCCATCGCGCGGGCGGTGGCCGTGGTGGCCCCCTCGACGTGGCTGGAGGCGTTCGGCCTGGTGGTCGTGGAGGCGATGGCGGCCGGGGTGCCCACCGTCGCCGCAGGCCACGGCGCCTTCGTCGAACTCGTCGAGGACGGGGTGACCGGGCTGCTGCACCAGCCGGGCGAGTCCGCCTCGCTCGCGTCCTGTCTGCGCCGGATCACCGGCGGACAGGCGCGCAACCGGGAGATGGGAGAGGCGGCCCGGCGCCGTTACGAGCAGGGGTTCAGCCCGGCCGTGGGCCTTGAACGCCTGGTGGAGGGGTACCGCTCCGCGATCGCGGGGCGGCCGGTACTGGCTCGTGGCGGGGACATCCGCGCGAGCAGGGGGGATGGGGACAGCAGATGACACGATGCCGACTCTGCGGCTCGGAGGCGATGGCCAGCGTCGTCGACCTCGGGGCGACGCCGCCGTGCGAGAGCTTTCTCGCCGCGGACCAACTGGACCAGCCGGAGCCCGCGTACCCGCTGCACCTGCGGGTCTGCACGGACTGCTGGCTGGCGCAGATCCCGCCGCTGATCACTCCGGAGGAGACGTTCAAGGAGTACGCGTACTTCTCGTCGTACTCGACCTCCTGGGTGGAGCACGCCCGGACGTTCGTGGCCGACGCCGTACAAAAGGTGGGCCTCGGCTCCGAGGGCTCCGAGGGCTCCGACGCCTTCGTCGTCGAAGTGGCGAGCAACGACGGGTACTTGCTCCGGCACGTGGTGGAGCGCGGGATCCGCTGCCTCGGCATCGAGCCGTCGGTGAACGTGGGCGCCGCGGCGCGCGACGCGGGTGTGCCCACGCTCACGGAGTTCCTGAGCCCGCAGACCGGCGCGGCCGTCCGCGCCGAGCACGGCCCGGCGGACCTGGTCGTGGCCAACAACGTGTACGCGCACATCCCGGACGTGGTCGGGTTCACCCAGGGGCTGCGCGCCCTGGTCGCCGACGAGGGCTGGGTCTCCATCGAGGTGCAGCACCTGCTGACCCTGATCGAGCAGAACCAGTACGACACGATCTACCACGAGCACTTCCAGTACTACACGGTCGCCTCCGCGATCCGGGCGCTCGCCAGCGGCGGACTCACGCTGGTGGACGTCGAGTTGCTGCCCACCCACGGCGGCTCGATCCGGCTGTGGGCGCGGCCGACCGAGGTGGCCGGGGAGCCCAGCCGCCGGGTGGCGGAGGTACTGGACCGGGAAAAGGCCGCCGGCCTCCAGGAGCTGTCCGGGTACACCGAGTTCTCCGCCCGGGTGGCCAAGGTGCGCCGCGACCTCCTCAAGTTCCTTGTCGAGGCGGCCGAGCGCGGCGAGACGGTAGTCGGATACGGCGCCCCGGGCAAGGGCAACACCCTGCTCAACCACTGCGGCATCCGGCCCGACCTGCTCGCGTACACCGTCGACCGCAACCCGTACAAGCACGGCAGGTTCACCCCGGGCACCCGCGTCCCGATCCTGCCGCCCGAGCGGATAGCGGCCGACAAGCCGGACTACGTCCTCGTCCTGCCGTGGAACCTGCGGGACGAACTCGTCGAGCAGCTGTCCTTTGTCCATGACTGGGGCGGCCGGCTGGTCTTCCCCATCCCGGAACTGAGCATTGTCGAGGTCAAGCGATGAAGGTCGTCCTGTTCTGCGGCGGTTACGGGCTGCGTATGCGCAACGACGGCTCCGACGACATGCCCAAACCGATGGCGATGGTCGGCCCCAGACCGCTGATCTGGCACGTCATGCGCTACTACGCGTACTTCGGGCACACCGAGTTCATCCTGTGTCTCGGGTACGGGGCCCAGCACATCAAGAACTTCTTCCTCACCTACGAGGAGACGACGTCCAACGACTTCGTGCTGCGGCGCGGGCAGACGGAGCTGCTGTCCACCGACATCGCCGACTGGACGATCACCTTCGCGCAGACCGGCGTCGAGTCCCCGATCGGGGAGCGGCTGCGCCGGGTGCGGCACCATCTGGACGGCGACGAGATGTTCCTGGCCAACTACGCCGATGTGCTCACCGACGCCCCGCTGCCGGAGATGATCGACAACTTCGCCCGGCGCGACGCCGGGGCGTCAATGATGGTGGTGCCGCCGCAGTCCTCCTTCCACTGCGTGGACCTGGGCGAGGACGGTCTGGTGGGGGGCATCACCGCGGTGAGCGACATGCCGCTGTGGGAGAACGGCGGCTACTTCGTCCTGCGCCAGGAGGTCTTCGACCACATACCGGAGAACGGGGACCTGGTCGCCGACGGCTGCGCCCAACTCGCCAAGCGGGGGCGGCTGGTGGCGCACCAGCACCGGGGTTTCTGGAAGCCGACCGACACCGTGAAGGAGCGGGCCGCGCTCGACGCCGCCTATGCCCGGGGCGACCGGCCGTGGGCCGTGTGGGAGCGCGACGGCGCCGGGGTGCGGGCGTGATCCGGCTCGGGGCCGGACCCCTGGAGCGGATCGTGGCGGTGGGCGCGCACTGCGACGACATCGCCATCGGCGCCGGCGGCACCCTGCTGAGCATGTGCCTGGCGCGGCCGGGCCTGCGCGTCGACGCGCTGGTGCTCTCCGGCGGGGGCACCGAGCGGGAGCAGGAGGAGCAGGCCGCGCTCGCCGCCTTCTGCCCGGGCGCCGACCTGCGGCTGACCGTGCTCAAACTGCCGGACGGCCGGATGCCCGTGCACTGGGACGAGGCGAAGGCCGCGGTCGAGGAGCTGCGCGAGCGCACCGAGCCGGACCTGGTCCTGGCCCCGCGCACCGACGACGCGCACCAGGACCACCGCGGCCTGGCGAGGCTGATGCCCACCGCGTTCCGCGACCACCTCGTGCTCGGCTACGAGATCGTCAAGTGGGACGGCGACCTCGGCCGTCCGTCGGCGTACCAACCACTGTCGCCCGAGGTCGCCGAGGAGAAGGTGCGGCTGTTGCAGGAGCACTACCCCTCGCAGCGGCACCGGCCCTGGTACGACCGGGAGGCCTTCCTCGGTCTCGCACGCATCCGCGGCATCGAATGCCACGCGCGCTACGCCGAGGCGTTCGCCGTCACCAAACTCACGCTCGATCTGGGCACTTCCACTGTGGGGGAATGAACCTTGCGCGTACTGCTCACCGGACACCAGGGCTACCTGGGCACCGTGATGGCCCCGGTCCTCACGGCCGCCGGACACGAAGTGGTCGGTCTCGACGCCGACCTGTTCGCCGACTGCCTGCTCGGCCCCCGGCCCGCCGACCCGGCGGGGCACCGGGTGGACCTGCGGGACGTCACCGCCGAACACGTCGCCGGGGTGGACGCCGTGATCCACCTGGCCGCGCTCTCCAACGACCCGCTGGGGTCGCTGGCGCCGGAACTCACCTATGACATCAACCACCACGCCTCCGTACGCCTCGCCCGGCTGGCCCGGGAGGCCGGAGTGCGGCGCTTCCTGTACGCGTCGACGTGCTCGGTCTACGGCGCCGCCGGGGGCGACGACCTGGTGGCCGAGGACGCCCCGCTGCGCCCGGTGACCCCGTACGCGGAGTCGAAGGTACGGGTGGAGGACGACCTGCACGCCCTCGCCGACGGCGACTTCACACCGGTGTACATGCGCAACGCCACCGCCTTCGGCTACTCGCCCCGGCTGCGCGCCGACATCGTGCTGAACAACCTGGTGGGCCACGCGCTCCTGTCGGGCGAGGTGCTGGTGCTCTCCGACGGCACGCCGTGGCGCCCGCTGGTGCACGCCGCCGACATCGCGCGTGCCTTCGCGGCCGCGCTGACCGCGCCGCGGGAAGCGGTGCACGACATGGCGTTCAACATCGGCAGCGAGACCAACAACGTCACGGTCGCCGAGATCGCCGAGCAGGTGGCCGAGGCGGTGTCCGGCGCCAAGGTGCGGATCACCGGGGAGAACGGCGCCGACCCCCGCTCCTACCGGGTGGACTTCTCCCGGTTCCGCGCCGCGATCCCCGGCTTCGACTGCGAGTGGACGGTGAAGCGGGGGGCGCTCGAACTCGCCGAGGCCTACCGGAAGTTCGCCCTGACCCGGGAGGACTTCGAGGGTCGCTTCACCCGGCTCGCCGTGCTGCGCGCGGCGTCCGAGGCGGGCACGGTCGACGGCACGCTGCGGTGGCGCCGGTGACCCACACCGGAGAGGAGATGTACGCGCTGGTGGAGCGGCTCTACCCGCTCTGCCGGAGCATCACGGGCGACGGTGTGCGCGCCACCTTGGACATCGTCGGCGAGTACATCCCGCTCCGGACGCACGAGGTGCCCACCGGGACGCAGGTGCTCGACTGGACGGTGCCGCAGGAGTGGAACATCCGGGACGCCTATGTCGCCGACGCCCAGGGCAACCGGGTCGTCGACTTCGCCGCGTCCAGCCTGCACGTGCTCGGCTACAGCGTGCCGGTGTCCGCGACCATGCCGCTCGACGAGCTGCGCGCACACCTGCACACCCTGCCGGACCACCCGCAGTGGGTGCCCTACCGCACCAGCTACTACAAGCCGGAGTGGGGGTTCTGCCTGGCCCAGGAGACCCTGGACGCGCTGCCGGACGGCGACTACGAGGTGTGCGTCGACTCCACGCTCGAGGACGGCCACCTCACCTACGCCGAGCACGTGATCCCCGGGCAGGTCTCCGACGAGGTGATCGTCTCCTGCCATGTCTGCCACCCCTCGCTGGCCAACGACAACCTGGCCGGCATCGCGGTGGCGACGTACCTCGCCCGGGCGCTGGCGGAGGAACAGCCTTACTACACCTACCGGTTCATCTACGCGCCCGGCACCATCGGGGCGATCACCTGGCTGGCCCGCAACGCGGAGCGGATCGACCAGGTCAAGCACGGCCTCGTCCTGGCCTGCGCCGGGGACCGGGGCCAACTGACGTACAAGCAGAGCAGGCGCGGCGACGCGGAGATCGACCGGGTGATGCGGCACGTGCTCTCCTCCTCCAAACGCCCGCACAGCGTCCGGGAGTTCACTCCGTACGGCTATGACGAGCGGCAGTACTGCTCGCCCGGGTTCGACCTCGGTGTGGGCTCGCTCAGCCGCACGCCGTACGCGGGCTACCCCGAGTACCACACCTCGGCGGACAACCCGGGCTTCGTCTCCCCCGAGGCGATGGCGGACACGCTCGCCGTCTGCCGCGAGGCGTTCTCCGTACTGGACCGCAACCGGCGGTACGTCAACCTCAGCCCGTACGGCGAGCCGCAGCTGGGCCGGCGCGGGCTGTACGACGCGCTCGGCGGGCGCAGCGACACCAAGGAGGCCCAGATGGCCATGCTCTGGGTGCTCAGCCTCTCCGACGGCGAGCACGCGCTGCTGGACGTCGCCGAGCGGTCCGGGCTGCCGTTCGACACCGTCGCCGCCGCGGCCGCCGCCCTGCACGGCGCCGAACTGATCAAGGCATGACGGCGATGACCACCGAGGAGGAGAAGGCGACGGCACCGGCCGGCTCGGCCCGGCGGGCCCTCGTCGGCCGGCTGTCCTGGGGGCTGGCCGACCAGGCGGCCTCCAGCATGTCCAACTTCGCGGTGGGCATCTACGTGGCCCGCTCGCTGGGGGTGACCGCGTTCGGCGTGTTCAGCCTGGCCTGGGTGACCTACGGCGTGGTGCTCAACGTCTCCCGGGGCCTGGCCACCGACCCGCTGGTGGTGCGCTTCAGCGGCGCCTCGGACGCCTCCTGGCGGGGGGCGGTGGCCCGGTCGTCGGGCACCGCGCTCGGCGTCGGCGCCACCCTCGGGGCGGTGTGCCTGGTGGCCGGGCTCGGGGTCGGCGGGCGCCTGGGGCACGCCTTCGCCTGCCTGGGCGTCATGCTGCCCGGGCTGCTGCTCCAGGACGCCTGGCGGTTCTCGTTCTTCGCCGCCGGGAACGGGCGCAAGGCCTTCGTCAACGACGTCGTGTGGGGCCTCGCGCTCGTCCCGGCGATGGTGGTCGCGGACCGCGTGGACACCGTGGCCGCCTTCGTGCTCGCCTGGGGCGCGTCCGCCACGGTGGCGGCCGGGTACGGCTACTTCCAGTCGGGCATCCGGCCGCGGGTGGGCGAGGCGCGCGGGTGGCTGCGCGAGCAGCGCGACCTCGGCTCCCGGTATCTCGTCGAGAACGTCAGCCTCAGCGGCGCCAGCCAGCTGCGGGCGTACGGACTCGGCGCGATCGTGGGGGTCGGCGCGGTGGGTGCGGTGCGGGGCGCCGAACTGCTCCTCGGCCCCTTCCTCGCCGTGCTGATGGGCCTCTCGCTGGTCACCGTCCCGGAGGCGGCCCGGGTGCTGCGGCGGGCCCCGCACCGCCTCAGCACCTTCTGTCTGATGCTCGGCGGCGGGCAGGCCGCCGGAGCGCTGTTCTGGGGCGGCTCGCTGCTGCTGATGCCGGACCGGCTCGGCGAGCTGATGCTCGGCGACGTCTGGCACTCCGCCTCGCGGCTCATCGTGCCGATCACCCTCGGTGTCGCGGGCGCGGGCCTCGGCACCGGCGCGGCGGCCGGGCTGCGCGCCCTGGCCGCGGCCCGGCGCAGCCTGCGCTGCCAGCTCTTCGCCTCCACCTGCTACGTCGGCGGCGGGCTCGGCGGCGCGGCCGCCGCCGGCACGGTCGGCTCGGCCTGGGGCGTCGCCGTCGCGACCCTCAGCGGCTCGGCCGTGTGGTGGTGGCAACTGCGGTCCGCCCTGCGCGAGCACCGCCACGACTCCATCCCCGAAGTGAGGACCTCATGACCGCCCACCCCAGGCTGAGCATCGGCCTGCCCGTGTACAACGGCGAGGAGTACCTGGCCGAGTCCTTCGACGCCCTCCTCGGCCAGACCTACGAGGACTTCGAGCTCATCGTCTCCGACAACGCCTCGACCGACGGGACCCAGGACATCTGCCGCGAGTACGCCGCCAAGGACGCCCGCATCCGCTACCTCCGGCTGCCCCGCAACATCGGCGCCACCCCGAACCACAACCGGGTGCTGACCGAGTCGCGCGGCGAGCTGTTCAAGTGGGCCTCGCACGACGACCTGTACGGCCGGGACCTGCTCGAGCGCTGTGTGGAAGCCCTGGACGAGCGGCCGGACGTCATCCTGGCCCACACCGACCAGGCGGTCATTGACGGCGACGGCCAGGTGAAGGTGCCGTACGAGTACACCCTCGCCACCGGCTCGCGCCGCGCGCCCGAGCGCTTCCGCAGCCTGCTGTTCGAGCCCGGGGGCGACGACTTCTACGGAGTGATGCGGACCGACGTGCTGCGCCGGGTGAAGCCGATGGACAGCTACCACCACGCGGACCGCACCTATGTCGCCGAGATCGCCCTGCACGGGCGCTTCCACCAGGTGCCGGAGCTGCTGTACTTCCGCCGCGACCACCCCACCCGCGCCGAGCGGGCGAACCCCTCCAAGCGCGCCCGGTGCGTCAACCTGGACCCGCGCCGGGCGGGCCCGCTGCACCCGACGCCGCGGCTGCTCGCCGAGTACGTCTGGGGCTTCGTCTCGGCGATCGGGCGGGCGCCGCTGTCCTCGGCCGACCGGCGCGCCTGCCACCGCCATCTGGCCGCCTGGATGACCAGCCGGGCCCGGCCGGGAGCCGGGGAGCGGGTGGAGGACCGGGCCCCGGTCGACCCGGCCCTGCTCACGGTCTCCGTCGACGCCCTTGTCGCCGGGCGTGAGGGCCGTACGGGCCGCGGGGGTCCTGTGGGTTCCGAAGGAGACCAGGCATGAGGTCCGCCGCCGAAACTCCCCTACGAGTGGGCGTGTTCGGCCTCCTCGGCTCCGGCAACCTCGGCAACGACGGGTCACTGGAGGCCCTGCTCGGCTTTCTGCGCGCCGAACATCCGCGGGCGGCCGTGGACGCGCTGTGCGGCGGTCCCGAGGCCGTCACGGCCCGGTTCGCGATACCCGCGACGCGGATGCACTGGTACCGGGGCGAGTACCGGACGGCGTCACGTGCGGCCGCGATCGCGTCGAAGGGCCTCGGCAAAGTCGTCGACGTCGCCCGTACGGCCGCGTGGGTGCGCAAGCACGATGTGGTGATCGTGCCGGGCATGGGCGTCCTGGAGGCCACGCTGCCGCTGCGGCCGTGGGGCTTCCCGTACTCGCTGTTCCTGCTCTGCGCGTCCGGCAGGCTGTTCGGCACCCGGGTCGCGCTGGTCAGCGTGGGCGCCGCCGAGATCGGGAACCGGCCGACCCGGGCCCTGGTGCGCTGGTCAGCGCGGCTGGCGGCGTACCGCTCGTACCGGGACGCCCCGTCGCGCGACGCGATGCGCGCGATGGGTGTGGACACCGCGCGCGACGAGGTCTACCCGGACCTCGCGTTCGCCCTGCCGACACCGCCTGCGGGCCCGCCGTCGGGTCCGCCGGGCCTGGTCTGTGTGGGCGTCATGGCCTTCCGCGGCGGCAACGACGACCGCGCCCGCGCCGAGGACATCCACCGGCGCTACGTCGACGGGATGACCGCGTTCGTCGGCGCGCTGGCCGACGAGGGCCGGCCGGTCCGGCTGCTCACCGGCGACGGGTGCGACGCGCCGGTGGTCGAGGCGATCCTCGACACGGTGGCCTCGCCGCTGGTCACTGCCGCCGAGACGGCCTCCCTGGACGATCTGATGAGGGAGACCGCGGCCGCCGAGACGGTGGTCGCGACCCGCTATCACAACCTGATCTGCGCGCTGAAGACCGGTACGCCGACGCTCGCGGTCGGCTATGCGGTGAAGAGCGAGGCCCTGATGGACCGGATGGGACTCGGCGCGTACTGCCATCCGGCCCGCGAGGTCGACGCCGACCGGCTGCTGGACCAGTTCCGGGCGCTGGAGAAGCGGTCGCAGGAGGTACGGCAGGTCCTCACCGAGCGGAACCGGACCGCCGCGGAGCAACTCACCCACCAGTTCACCGCCTTGACCAGAGTCCTGTTCCCGGCCAACGGCCGCGCGAGGACCCCCACCCATCGGGAGGCCCGATGAAAGCGACCGAAGTCCCGGAGATCAGCGGCGCGTACCTCTTCGAGCCGACGCCGTACGCCGACGAACGCGGCTTCTTCTGCCGCACCTTCGACGCCGACGTGGTCCGCTCGGTGGGCCTCGACCCGGAGGCCTTCATCCAGGACAGCGTGTCCCGCTCGGCCAAGGGCGTGCTGCGCGGCCTGCACCTGCGCTCCGGCGCCGGCGAGGCCAAGCTCGTGCGCTGCTCGTACGGGAGGATCTTCGACGTGGTCGTGGATCTGCGGCCGGACTCGCCGACCTACCGCAACCGGGCCACCTTCGAGCTGTCCGGCGAGACCCAGCGGACCCTGTACATCCCGGCGGGCTGCGCACACGGCTTCCAGTCGCTGACCGAGCCCGCCGACACCTCGTACCGGATCGACCGACCGCACGATCCGGCCGAGGACGTGACGATCGCTTTCGACGACCCGGAGCTGGCCATACCCTGGCCGCTACCGGTCACCTCGATGTCCCAGCGGGACCGGAACGCACCGACCCTCGCGAAGGTCCTGCACGACATAGGGAGTTGAGGCCGGCTTGGACACGAAGAACACCGAACGCACCGAGAGCACCCAGCACTCCGAAGGCGCCGAGAGGCTGCTCCTGCCCCGGTCGCGGGAGGCGAACGAGCGGCTGCACGCGATGATCCCCGGGGGCGCGCACACCTACGCCAAGGGCGACGACCAGTATCCCGAGCACCTGGCCCCCGTCATCAGCCACGGCCGCGGGGCCCATGTGTGGGACGTCGACGGCAACCGCTACATCGAGTACGGCTCGGGACTGCGGTCGGTGAGCCTCGGCCACGCCCATCCGCGCGTGGTCGAGGCGGTACGGCGGGAGCTCGACCGGGGCAGCAACTTCGTCCGGCCGTCCATCGTGGAGGTCGAGGCCGCGGAGCGCTTCCTGGCGACGGTCCCGACCGCCGAGATGGTGAAGTTCGCCAAGAACGGCTCGGACGCCACCACCGCCGCCGTACGCCTCGCCCGCGCCGCCACCGGCCGCCCGCGGGTGGCCATCTGCGCCGACCACCCGTTCTACTCCGTCGACGACTGGTTCATCGGCACCACACCGATGAACGCCGGCATCCCGGCGGCGACCACCGAGCTCACCGTGGCGTTCCCGTACGGGGACCTGGCCGCCACCGAGGAACTGCTCGCCCGGTACGAGGGCGAGGTCGCCTGTCTGATCCTCGAACCCGCCACGCACACCGAGCCGCCGCCCGGATACCTCAGCGGCCTGCGGGAGTTGGCCGACCGGCATGGCTGTGTCCTGGTCTTCGACGAGATGATCACCGGCTTCCGCTGGTCCGAGGCGGGCGCCCAGGGCCTGTACGGCGTCGTCCCCGACCTCTCCACGTTCGGCAAGGCGCTGGGCAACGGGTTCGCCGTGTCCGCGCTGGCGGGGCGCCGCGAGCTGATGGAGCTCGGCGGGCTGCGCGACTCCCGCGAGCGGGTGTTCCTGCTGTCCACGACGCACGGCGCGGAGACGCACGCGCTGGCGGCCGCGATGGCCGTACAGACCACCTACGCCGAGGAGGGCGTCACCGCCCGGCTCCACGCCCTCGGCGAGCGGTTGTCGGCCGGTGTCCGCGCGGCCGCGTCCGCCATGGGCGTGGGCGACCACGTCGTGGTCCGCGGCCGGGCCAGCAACCTGGTCTTCGCCACCCTCGACGAGAGCGGGCAGCCGTCGCAGCCGTACCGCACCCTGTTCCTGCGCCGGCTCCTCGCGGGCGGGGTGCTGGCCCCGTCGTTGGTGGTGAGCAGCGCGCTCGACGACGCCGACATCGACCACACGGTGGACGTGGTGGCCCAGGCGTGCGCGGTGTACCGGAAGGCGCTGGACGCCGGCGACCCCACGCCCTGGCTGGGCGGGAGGCCGGTGAAGCCGGTGTTCCGCCGCCTGGCATGACACACCGTCAGCGGGCCTTCCGCCACCGCGTGCCGGCGACCCGGTCGACGAGCAGACCGCTGGCGGGGACCACCGCCAACGCGGTGCACCAGCCGCCGAGGACGTCGGTCGGATAGTGCGCGCCCAGGGCGACCTGCGCCCAGCCCATGGCGCCCCCGGCGGCGAGCGCCGCGACGGCCACGCACCACGCCCCGGCCGTCCTGCCGAGGCCGAGCAGACCGGTCGCCGGCAGGGCCACCACGAGGGCGAGCGCGGTGAAGAAGGCGGTGTGGCCGCTGGGGTAGGAGAGGTTGCCGTCACCGTGGATGGTGCGCCCCACCAGGTGCTTGAGCACGGTGGCCACCACCACGGTGAGACCGACCCCCACGACGGTGAACACGGCTCCGCGAACCCACCGCAGCACCAGACACGCCAGCACGGCGACCAGGACCAGCCCCACCGACCCACCGGGCTCCCCCAGGAAGTCCAGAGCCAGGGCAACCCGCCGCCACGGCCCCCGCACACTGTCGACCGTGGGGTCGACCAGCCACCGGTCCACGGCACCGGGCCGGCTGTGCCCGGCGTACACCACACCGAGCAGGACGACCACGAGGCCGGCCAGGACCGAGACCCGCCGCACCCCCCTGGCCACACCGACTAACGCCGGAACATCGGACCCGCTCAGCGCACCCGCCCCCGAGCCTTCAGCGCCACGGCCGGGAGTGCCGGGGCCGGCAGCGGGGCGCCGTCGTACCCCTTCACCGTCCCGAAGCGGTTGCCTTCCGTCGAGTTCGTCCGCACCTGCGCGTTGTCCGCCTGCGACCGCCCGATGAAGTTCCCACACGTCTTGCGTAGTTGTAGCGTTTCCACAGGTCAGAAGTATGGCAGGCTGCTGGCGGTCAGCAAAAGGTCAGCATCAGCGCGACGAGGCTCCCTCCGTTCCCCTCAGGGCGCCGTTGGCAGGCACTTCCGAGCAGCTTCACCATGTCCGCCAGGCTGGTGATGACGCGTTCGTGGGCCGCAGACTCACCCAGGCATCGACACCTTCGCCGAACTCCTGGACGGCGCCGGCGATCTTCCCCGCAATGCGCGGTGCCGAGAATCGGACAGAACCGCCTTCAGCGCATGCCGTCAACGGCACGCGTCCACGTCACAGGAACATCGCGGGATCGCCTGGCCAGGAGGCCAACACGTCCTGGTGCCGCCGCGGGGCCGGTTGCGCTTTCAGCCAGAATAATCAAACTCCTGTTCTATGTCGTGAGGTTGGACCTACGGTTGCCCGCATCCATGGTGGATCCCGACCCGGTCCGCCGTGTGAGCACATCCAGCAGTGGCCGGGGGAACAGCTGGCGCCCGTGAGGGTGAAGTGTGCCCTGGGCCGATTCGACCTCGGGACGAAAGGCAGCACCTTCTATGCGTTCCAGATCACCGAGCCCTCTCTTACCCAGGCCGGGACAGTCGGCATTGGCTGCCCGGATCATTCTTCTGCTGACCGCCGTCGCGATGGTGGTCGGCCTCGCTGTAAGACCCGATCTTGCGGGGACTGCTGGCCGGGACGACATGGGCCTGGTCGGCGATTCCTACGACGGTTACGACTCGAAGACCGCTGAACAGCTGCGCGAGGACCAGTGCGTGGCAGCTGAGGCCCTGCGTAAGGGCGGGCCCAGCATGTACGCGCTGGCGCAGGACGCGGTCACCCTGCCGCCCGATCAGCTCCACCAGAAGGTCCACCGGGACCTTATGGACGACAAGACTCCTCTGCATCAGGCCCGCAACGCGGACAGCGCGCTCACCGATCAGTGGCTGAAGAAGGTCAGTGACCAGGAGCAGGCGTGGTCCGGCGCGGTGAGCGGCCTGGACTACCCGCACCCGCCGCGCGGGGGTGGCAAGATCTTCGATCAGGTCGGGCTGCTTCCCTGGCTATACCAGTCCTACGCACTGGACGTGATCAATCCGCTCGCGGATTCCTCACCCACTGCGGACGACAAGACCAAGGCCGCCGCGCTCGCGATCGGTGACCCGCTGTACACCACCGGAGGCACTACGGCGGAGCAGCAGGCGTGGGCGCTGTGGAAGAAGAACTCCGGCAAGGCCGAAGAGAACCAGTGGTTCATCCCCCGGGTGTTCACCGATGACGCCCGGATCTTCCTGTCCTCGGGGGGTTTCCCCACGTCGGCGCCGGCCCCGGACAGTCCCGAGTTCCGTATCACGGTCGAGGACTTGAAGGCTCGCTTCGCCACGTGCTCGTGGCACGACCCGATCGACCCGAACCGGGCTCTGGGCAAGGAGGTCGGGCAGGCCTCTGCGGAGTGGCAGCAGGAGATCGTCTCGCAGGCCCCACAGCGCCAGCAGATTCTCGGTGCGAGCTCGACTGCGGCGAAGGCGTTGCAGGAGGGTACGTTCGCCCTGGGCAGGCTCTTGGGTCAGTCGTGGGTGGCGGACTACTCCACTCGCTGGCTGGACTACTCCACCGAGGGCGGCGTCGGCTGGATCGGTGACGCCTCCAACGTGATCAAGGTGGTGGCGGCTCCGGGCAAGTGCCTGGACGTCGCGGGCGGAAGCGCGGACAACGGCGCTGCCGTGCAGATCTGGACGTGCAACAACGGGCCGGAGCAGGACTGGCGCCTGGAGCCGGACGGCAGTGGCCTGCACTTACGGAACGTGAAGTCGGGCAAGTGCCTGGACGTCGACCATGCCAACAGCGCGGACGGCACGAAGATCCAGATCTGGAACTGCAATCAGGCACCGGCCCAGACGTGGGAAG
Organism: Streptomyces crystallinus; assembly: GCF_039521265.1. Classification (NCBI taxonomy): domain Bacteria; kingdom Bacillati; phylum Actinomycetota; class Actinomycetes; order Kitasatosporales; family Streptomycetaceae; genus Streptomyces; species Streptomyces crystallinus. Next base: position 915,994 of record NZ_BAAACA010000014.1, read on the forward strand.
CCGATGTCCGCGCCACCACCAGCTTGAAGAACACAGGTACGGGAAAGTGCCTGGACCTGCACACGTTCACCAACAGCCAGGACGCCTTCCTCTACCCGTGCAACGGGACGGACGGGCTGAAGTTCAAGGTCTCCCCCAAGGGCCACACCGGCCCGGCCCCGACAAAGGCGAACGTCGACAAGGCCAAGGCGAACGTCACCGCTGCACAGACGGAGGCGAAAAAGCAGCTCGACGCTCTCCGCACCCAGTTGGAGACCGCCAAGAAGGCTGCCGCGACCTCCACTACGGCGCAGCAGGCCGCCTACGCGATCGCTGACCAGAACGGGGCTCCGCGAGGCCGGGGGCTGATCGTCGGCCAGCAGAAGGACCAGGTCACCCAGGGCACTGTCGCCGCGTTGGAGGCGATGGTGAAGGCCGGGGAGACGGCGGAGGCCGCCACCCGCGCCTCGGCTGCCGACAGCGACACCATCACCCAACGCGCCCTCGCTCAGGCGGCGCAGGTGCGCGCCGAGTTCCGTAAGAAGGCAGCCGAGACCGCCGAGTTGCAGGCCAAGGCCGCCCGGGACGCGGCCAAGATGCACCGCGACAACGCCAAGACCGACGCGGAGGCCGCGAAGGCGAAGCTCGCCGACGCCGTCAAGGCCGAGGGCCAGGCGAAAGCCGCTGCGGCCGACGCTCACGCCAAGCGCCTCGCGGCGGAGGCCGAGGAGCAGAAGGCGAAGGCGGAGAAGGAGACGGCCGCCGTCAAGCAGGGCGAGGCCAACCAACACAAGCAGAACGCCCAAACCGAGGCGGGGAAGGCCAAGGACGCCAAAGACCGGGCCGAAGCCGCTGAGCAGACGGCCAAGGGCAAGCGTGACGATGCGGTCAAGGCCCGCGACAAGGCGGTGGGGCTGCGGAGCGATGCCTATGACGCCGAGCAGAAGGCCGACGCCGCGCGCGTCAAGGCCGATGCGAAGGAAGCGTACGCGCAGTCCCTGGACGCGGGTGAGGCCGCTGACGCCGCCCGCAAGGCGGCGGATGAGGCCGCGTCCGCAGCGAACGATGCTGTGGCGGCAGCCAAGCGCGCCCGTTCCGAGGCTGATGCCGCCACCCAGGCCGCTGCCGAGGCTGACGCCGCGGCCACCAGGGCGGAAGCCGCGGCCAAGCGGGCACGCGCCGACGCGGATGGCGCGCAGGCCGCGAAGCTGAAGGCCGACGCGGCGGTCCGGACGGCCACCAGCGCCACCGCCGATGCCATCGAGGCCGCTCAGCACGCGGCAGTCGAAGCCGCAGCCGCGGTCAAACAGGCCAACGTAGCCACAGCCCAGGCCAAGAGCGCCAAAGCCAACGCCGACGCCGCCATGAAGGAGGCCCTCACCGCACTCGCCGCCTCAGCGAAGGCCGCGGGCTACGCCCACGTCACCGCGCAGGCGGCGGCCGATGCCACGGCGGCGGCACGGCAGGTCGCCAAGCCGGCCAACGACGCCGTCCAGCTCGGCAGCCCGTACGCGGACACCGACAGCACAGCCTCCCTGGTGGTATTGACCGGGCAGGCCTCGCGGACGGTCGCCGAGCAGCAGCAGGCCGTCGCCCAGGCACACGCCGACAACGCCAAAACCGAGGCCGAGGCGGCCAAGGACATCGCCAACCAGGCCCAAGGCGATGTGAAGGAGGCCTACCTCCACGCCGCGAACGCCGCAGCGTACGCGGCGGAAGCCCGAGGCTATGCGAAGGAAGCCCTCGGCTACTCGGCACAAGCCGCCGGATACGCGGCCGCAGCCGCCAAGTCGCTGGCCCGCACGGTCGAATACGACCGGCAGGCCACCGAGGACGCGGCAGCCGCCGACAAGGCAGCCGGTCGCGCCGAAGGCTATGCCAAGGAAGCCCGGGAATCCGCCGACCAGGCCGCTCTCGACGCGGCGGCAGCCCGCGAGGCCGCGGCCCAGGCCGCACAGTCCGCCAAGGACGCAGTCGCCGCCGCCGACCGCGCCAACACCGCCGCCACCGAAGCGGAGCAGGCAGCAAAAGAGGCCGACCAGGCCGCCAAGGACACCCAGGCCACATCCCAGCGAGCGGAGACGAAACAGAAGAACACCCAGATCTCAACCGGTGCCGGCAGCATCGGCGGCGTCTTCTTCAAGACCAAGCTCGAACCCGTCGGTGAACCGGAAAACGTCAAGAAGGACAACTGCAACGCCATCCTCCACACCGGCGACTGCATCATCACCGCGACGATCACCTCGAAGGTCTTCGTCGACCTCTACCTGTGCACCAACCCCGACATCCCCGACGCCCAGTCAGGATGCCTCCCCTCCGACACCCTCTTCCTCGACAGCCAGGAGCTGAAGAAGCCCCAGACCCAAGAGGTCACCTACACAATCGGCCAACAGGACTTCAACCACGCCGTCGCCAAGGGATTCATCAAGGCGCTCACCGAGGACTTCACCGGCTGCTGGGACAAGATCACCGGAGGCGGCGGAAGCTGGGGCAACTGCGGCTGGGCTGCCTTCGACATCACCGCCCTGGTCCTCGGGGACATCGCCGTCAAGGCGATCTCCGACGCCGTCAAGGCCTTGGATGCTGCTCTGAGGTTCGGCATCGGACTCGGGGACGCATGGAAGGGGCTGCGCACCGCCGGCCTCACCGAGGCCGCCAGCGTGGGCATTGGCGCAAAGCTTCTCGACAACTTCACCAAGACATGCCTCAAAGGTGGCCGCGCAGCGCGGTCCCACGCGATCGCCGCGTCCGCAGAAAAATGCCCCGAAGAGCTGATCGCCTACAACAGCGACGAGATGAGTCACCTGGCGTACAAGTACCGGACTGAGAGCACATACTTCGAGGCGGACCACAACGTAGCCGTGGCGAGGGTACCCGGTTGGAACGACCCCAAAAACGGTGATTACGTGATCGCCAACAGCAAGTTCAGCGGCCACTCCGAGACAGAGATCCTCGACATATTGAAGAAGAAGGGTGTCGATCCCAAGAAGATCACCGCCATGTACACCGAACGGCAACCGTGCGGCGACTGCGCTGATTCCCTTGCCAAGGCCCTCGCGGCAGGCACCCCGATCAGTTATTCCGTCCCCTACGGCCCTGGCTACGAGTCGGCGGCAAAGAGCCTTCTCGCGACCTACATCAAGCGAGCCAACGGTGGGAGACTGGCCCCTTCCGCGCTGGGCGACAAAGGAGCTGAGGTACAGAAGCACGACTGACCATATGCGGTGAGTAATCGCTGCCAGGCCTCACCGGAACGTACGTTCCGGTGAGGCCTGGCAGTGTCCGAAATTCTATGCCGTTCACGCATCGGCAGGGGAAGTGGTCTATCGAGATGGAGAATCGAAAAGCCGAACCCTTGTCGCTGCGAACGACCGATTCAGGAGAAGTCTTGACGTATATAGACCCCCAGTTACGGGCCAACGCCGAAAAGAACGGGATTCTGCACGCTCCCGAAGAAGTCATCGCCGAGCGGCACGCGCTTGCGGAGGCGGTCTGCGGCCAGCTGCAGCACGCAGGGCTCCCCGCTTACGTGGAATTTTCCAGCGCCCCGAGCGAGAGTCGGGCCGGAGCGCGCGTTTCTGTCAACACCATGGGCGGTCCCGCAGGCGGTGTCTACGTGGGCTGGAATCCCGGAGCATCCCTGGCCGAGGCCGTCATAGGGTTTATGGAGCCGGATCGGCTCGATCTACGGGAGCCGGTGATCGAGTACGGGGAGAAGGTCGGCTCGCTCATGGATGCGGCGATCAGGAGCGTGCTCGTGCTTGCCGGTTTCCATCCTCGTGATGCGAGCGAGGCCAACGACCTGGCCTCGGGAATCCCTGTTGCGGGAACACAGCCGCGGCAGTGGTTCATCGTGCACATCCTCGCGGAGGGCGTGCTCGGTCTCATCGCGGCCGTCCGCTCCTGCGCCCCGAGCGGCGACGATCGTGGTCCACGGGCCGGTATCAGCGCGGAGGGAAAGGCTCGGCTCACGGGGCGGGGCATCCGGATCATGCAGGACGGTCTGCACGGCCTGGGCGATGATGACCGGCAGGAACTGGCGCGCATGTTCCGCAGGCTCGCCGGGGCGATGCACAGTCAGGACATGGCTCGCCGGGGCTTCTGGGCGGCAGACCGGTCAACGTTGGAGCTGGCCGATGAACTCTGCCTGCTCCCAGACAAACCAAGGGCCATGGCCGGTTCCTCACCGACCCCAGCCCAGATTCTCGCAGCCGCTTACCTAGCCCTGCTCGGCAGCATCGAGCTGGCCGACAAGGACACCGTCGACAAGGATCACGCCACCGAGATCACCAGCGCATGGACGGGGACCTTGCTGAGGCGGCTGGACCAGGCCCCCGCTGAGGACCGGCAGGAGTTGGTCCGCCTCTTCCGCCAGGCCGCCCGCGAAGAGACCAACCCCGCCCACCGGGCGCTCGCTTCCAGTTTCACAGGGACCATCGCATTGACCGACGGCTGAGACTTTTCAGCGTGGTCACCGATCGAGGGACGGCGTAGGCGTCCGCACCGCACAAGGCTCCCCCTTTTCTCGGATGGCACCGAACCATGAGCGGGCGGCAATCAGCGGTGGATCCCCCAGGTTATCGAAACCGGGGGATCCACCGATTACCGAGCCAACGCCCGGGCTCATCTGATCCTTGTCAGTAGAGCCAGCAAAGGGTCATCAACAGTCCGATCAGGCCTGCTCACAACTCCCGAACCCTGCAAGACGCTCCGCGCGAGTGAGCCGTGCTCGTGAAGGGCTGCCGCTCCCGGAGGAACGTCGGCAAGGGCTCATGGGCCATCCCCGGAGCCACCCCCTCCCGCATCTGTGCGAGACATGAAAACCCCAGCTCAGCGCACCCTACCCCGCGCCTTCAACACCCCCGCCGGCAACTCCGGCGCCGCCAACCGCCCCCCGTCATACCCCTTCACCTCACCGAACCGCGCCCCCGTCATCCACTCCTGGCGCGCCTCCTCGATGTCCGCCTGCGACCGCCCGATGAAGTTCCACCACATCACGATCTCCTCCTCGAACGGCTCGCCGCCCAGGAGCATCAGGCCCGCGTCCGAGGCGGCGCGCAGGGGGAGTTCGGTGCGGCCGCAGCCGAGGTAGAGCATGGAGCCGGGGAGGACCGGGACGCCGTCGACGTGGGCCTCGCCGGACATCGACAGGACCGCGTACTCGAAGTCGGGGTCCAGGGGGAGGGAGAGGTCCGCGCCCGCCGCGAGGGTGAGGTCGGCGCCTACCAGGGGGGTGTAGATCGTGCCCGGAGACGCCGCGCCGTCGAGCTCGCCCAGGATCACCGTGGCCGTCAGGCCCGGCGCGGTGACCGTCGGCAGGTCCGCGTGGTGCTGGAAGTGCGGCTCGGTGTGGCGGTGGGCGTCGGGCAGGGCCACCCAGAGCTGGGCACCGTGCAGCAGGCGGGCGTGCGGGCGGGGGCTCTCCTCGGAGTGGCTGATCGCCCGGCCCGAGGTCATCAGACCCAGTTCGCGCGGACGTACGGTCTGGAGGCTGCCCAGGCTGTCGCGGTGCAGCACCTCGCCCTCGTGCAGCCAGCTCACCGTCTGGAGCCCCATGTGCGGGTGCGGCGGCACCTGCATACCGGGCTCGTCGGCGATGTCGTCCGGGCCGTAGTGGTCGACGAAGGCCCAGGCGCCGACCATGCGGCGGCCGAGGTTCGGCAGCAGCCGGCGGACCTCGGTGGACTCGCCGAGTTTGACGGTGCGCGGCGACAGCAGCTCGCGCACCGGCTCGGCGACGACGAAGCCGCGGCCGCCGCACACGGAGAGTGTGGCCTGACGATCGAGATTGCTCATGACGGTCAACCTATTCCTCTCGGGGCACCCGGTGGCAGCCTCCCACGCATAGCGGGGACAAGGGGTGGTGGAATTTTCAACCACCACACCTGGTTGGCGTCCTCGTATTCGCCCGAGGCGGGTCCCGTCCCCGCACAGCCCAGGAAGGACGTTCCGTGGTCGACAGCTACGACGAGCGTTACTACGCGTTCGGGACCACCGCCGAGCGCTGGGACCGCGCCCACCAGTTCTTCGAGGCCAAGGAGTACGTCACGGCCGTACGCATCCTCACCGGCATCGTCGACGAGGTGCCCGAGCAGGTCGCGCCGAGGCTGCTGCTCGCCCGTGCCTACTACCACTCGGCCCAGCTCAAGAAGGCCGAAACCGAGCTGCGGGCCGTGCTGGAGCGCGACCCCGTCGAGCGGTACGCGACGCTGATGCTCGGCCGCACCCTGGAGCGCCAGGGCCGGTCCGAGGACGCGGCGCGCTATCTGCGGCTCGCCGCCGCCTTCGACGGGGACGTCACGGCACAGCTGTGACCTGCGGATTCGGCGCGGCGACCGGTCCTTGAGTCGCGCATGGCACACTGGCCGCCGATCCGCCGAAGGAGTGCCACGCCGTGCCCATGATCCGCAACCTCCGCAGGGCGGTCCGCCGTGCCTACCGCCGCACGGTGGACCTCAGCCACCCGGCCCGCTCGCCGCTCGGCAGCGCCGTGGTGAACTGCGTGGTCTACCGGGACGGGGTGCGCCAGCCGGGCGACTGCCCGGTGGAGGAGGCCGTACGGCGGGTGCGCAAGGCCAAGGAGGGGTTCGTGTGGGTCGGGCTGTACGAGCCGAGCGCCGAGGAGTTCGCCGGGATCGCCGAGCTCTTCGGGCTGCATCCGCTGGCCGTCGAGGACGCGGTCCGCGCCCATCAGCGCCCGCAGGTCCAGCCGTACGACGACGTCCTGTTCGCGGTCCTCAAGACCGTCGGCTACGTCGAGCACGAGGAGCTCACCGCGACCAGCGAGGTCGTCGAGACCGGTGAGCTGATGGTGTTCACCGGGCCCGACTTCGTGGTCACCGTGCGGCACGGCAGGCACGGCTCGCTCGGCCCGCTGCGCGAGGCACTGGAAGAGACGCCCGACCAGCTCGCCAAGGGCCCGGCGGCGGTGCTGCACGCCATAGCGGACCACGTCGTCGACGACTACCTCGTGGTCATCGACGCGATGCAGGTCGACGTGGACGCGGTGGAGACCGCCGTGTTCAGCGACAGCGCCGGGCGCGGCGACGCGGGCCGCATCTACCAGCTCAAGCGCGAACTCCTGGAGTTCAAGCGGGCGGTGACGCCGCTGTACCGGCCGCTCAAGGCCCTCGCCACCGACCCGATGCCGCTGATCGGCCCGGAGACCCAGCCGTACTTCCGCGATGTCTTCGACCATCTGGCCCGGGTCAACGAGCAGATCGGCTCGTTCGACGCGCTGCTCGACTCGATCCTCCAGGCCCATCTGGCCCAGGTGACGGTGGCGCAGAACGAGGACATGCGCAAGATCACGGCGTGGGCGGCGATCGTCGCGGTGCCCACGATGGTGTGCGGGATCTACGGCATGAACTTCGACCACATGCCGGAGCTGCACTGGACGTACGGCTATCCGCTCGCCCTCGTCGTCATGGCCGTCGCCTGTGTCGCCATCCACCGCGGGTTCCGCCGCAACGGCTGGCTGTGACGGCGGTGTTGACAGACGGGCGCGGTCACCGTCCGTAGAAGCGGTGGTTCCGACTCCGCCACCGATTTTCGGCCAACTCGACTACAGGTATCACCTAACCGGTCACGCTGTGCCACATTGCTCGGCATGGAGACCAACACCGTGTTCTGCACGATCGTCCCGCCCCACGTCCTCGACAAGCTCGCGCAGGCCGAGGACCCCCTCACGTATGAGCCAGCCCGGCGCACCCTGGAGCACGACGCGCTTCTGCGCACCCAGCGCCGGATCACCACCGTGCGTGGCATGGCCGCCCCCACGGGCACGCCGTCCGACAAGCCCGCCCGCACCATCTACGACGCCCGGCACGTGGAGACGCTGCCCGGCGCCAAGGTCCACTCCGAGAGCGACACGCCGTCCAAGGACGCCAGCGTCAACCGCGCGCACGCCGGACTCGGTGCCACTTTCGAGCTGTATCTCAAGGCGTACGGCCGGCACTCCATCGACGACTCCGGGCTGCCGCTGAACGCGACCGTCCACTACGGCGCGAAGTACGACAACGCCTTCTGGAACGGCGAGCAGATGGTGTTCGGCGACGGGGACGGCGAGCTGTTCCTCGACTTCACCATCCCGGTCGACGTCATCGGCCACGAACTCACCCACGGCGTCACGCAGTACACCGCCAACCTGGAGTACTTCGGGCAGTCCGGCGCGCTCAACGAGTCGCTCTCCGACGTCTTCGGCTCGCTCATCAAGCAGTACGCGCTGGGACAGTCCGCCGACCAGGCCGACTGGCTGATCGGCGCCGGGCTGCTCGGCCCGGAGATCCACGGCGAGGCGCTCCGGTCGATGAAGGCGCCGGGCACGGCGTACGACGACCCGCGGCTCGGCAAGGACCCGCAGCCCGCCACGATGGAGGACTATGTGCGCACCAGCCGCGACAACGGTGGTGTGCACATCAACTCCGGCATCCCCAACCACGCGTTCTACCTGGTGGCCAACGCCCTGGGCGGGAACGCCTGGGAGCGGGCCGGGAAGATCTGGTACTCCACGCTGACCGGCGGGGAGCTGGCGAGCGACGCCCAGTTCGCCGACTTCAGCCGCCTCACGGTGGCCACCGCGCGCACCCTGTACGGCGACGGCGACGAGCTCCAGGCCGTCACCAAGGCATGGAGCCAGGTCGGGGTGCCGACCTCCTGAAGGGGCCGGGACCGGTCAGGGAATCGGGATCTCCAGCTCGGGCCGGTCCCACAGCACCGCGGGCGGGTTCGCCCGGGCCGTGCCGACGCGCAGCGCGCCCACGCTGCGGTAGAAGCCCTCGGCGGGCGGGTGCGAGACCACCCGGACGCGGTCGAGGCCGGCGGCCCGGGCGCGGCCGGTCATGTGCGCGATGAGCAGGCGCCCGATGCCGAGCCCCTGGGCGTCGTCCGCCACGAACATCAGGTCGAGCTCGGGCGGGGCGAGGAGCAGGGCGTAGAAGCCGAGGAGGCGGTCGTCGGCGCCGACCGCCGCGTACACCTCGTGGGTCTCGATGTAGTCGGGGCCCACCCGGTAGCCCGCGACCATCGCGGCGTACGGGCCTTCGTAGGCGCGCGACGACCGTACGAGCCGGGTGAGGCGCTTGGCGTCGCGCGCGATCGCGCGCCGGATCCGCACGCCCTCGCCACCCTTGCTCGTAATGCGTGAAGTCATGTGCTGAGTATTACCGATGGGGGGCCGTCCGGGCGAACCGGCGCCGTGGCGCAGGAGGAGGCCGTGGTGGCAGCGGACGGGAGGTACGCGCAACGGCGTACGGCGCTGTGCGCGCCGGGGCTCAGCCGACCGTAAGTATCGGCCCGCCCGGGCGCACGCGGCGCATGGGCGGCGGATGCTGGAGGTGCGCGGTGCGCACACGGAGGAGGCCGTCGTGGGAATGCTCGTGATCGAAGGCAGCTACCGGATCACCGGTGCCCGCCCGGACGGCGACTCCGTCCGCTTCTACCCGGCCGACCCCGCCCAGTGGGACCTGGTGCCGGGGCCGCACCGCGTCCAGCGCAACAGCACCGGCGGCGCCCAGCTGCGCCTGGACGGCATCGACACGCTGGAGACGCACTACATCCCGGCGCACGGGCGCGAGACGCACCAGCCGCCGCCGTTCGCGGACGCGGCGGCCGACGCGCTCACCAGGTGGCTCGGCTTCACCGGCGTCGAGCGCGACGCGCACGGCACGGTCACCGCCTCCGAGCCCGACCGGGCGCCCGGATTCGTCCTCACCCGGGGCGCCGACCTGCACGGGCGCTGTGTGGCACTGGCCGGCCGGGGCCCGGCGCCCGCGCCCGGCGGACGGCAGCACTTCGTGGACGCGGCGCTGGTCCAGCGGACCGCCAACTTCGCCCAGCTGGCCGACGGGCTCGCCTATCCGACGTACTACACCAAGCTCTTCGTCGAGCTGCGCGCGGCGATGACGGCCGCGGTGCAGGAGGCGCGCACGGCCGCCAACGGGCTGTGGCCGGTGGACCTGACCGCGACCGGCGCGAAGATCGACGGTCTGGTGTCGCTCACCGAGACCGCGGTCGTGCTGCCCAAGCTGTTCCGGCGGCTGGCGGACTATCTGGTCCTGGGCGCGGGCGACCCCTCGCTCGCCGGGTTCAAGGCGTTCCTGGACCAGCGCCCCGACCGCGTACTGATCGTGTCCAAGGGGCAGTTCACCACGTTGTCGACGGTCGTGGAGGTCGCCGACCAGACGGTCCGGATGACCGAGCCCCCGGAGAACCTGGTCTTCGAGGAGCGCTGACGGCGGCCTCCACGGCGGCGGCTACTGGTCCCGGTAGGCCTCCAGCAGGCGCAGCCACACCTCGCTGATCGTCGGGTACGCCGGTACCGCGTGCCACAGCCGCCCGATCGGGACCTCCGCGGCGACCGCGACCGTGGCGGAGTGGATGAGCTCGCCCACGCCGGGGCCGACGAAGGTGACGCCGAGCAGGACCTCGCGGTCCAGGTCGACGACCATCCGGGCGCGGCCCCGGTAGCCGTCCGCGTACAGACCGGCGCCCGCGACTCCGCTCATGTCGTAGTCGACGGCCCGGACGCGGTGTCCGGCCGCCTCCGCCTCGGCCAGCGTCAGCCCCGCCGAGGCGGCCTCGGGGTCGGTGAAGACGACCTGGGGGACGGCGGCGCGGTCGGCGGTGGCGGCGTGGGCGCCCCACGGGTCGGTCTCCAAGAGCGGGACCTTCGCCGCGCGGGCGGCGATCGCGGCGCCCGCGATCCGCGCCTGGTACTTGCCCTGGTGGGTCAGGAGCGCCCGGTGGTTGACGTCGCCCACCGCGTACAGCCAGTCGCTTCCCGCCACCCGGCAGGAGTCGTCGACCGGCAGCCAGGAGCCGGGCTCCATGCCGATGGTGTCCAGGCCGATGTCGTCGGTGCGCGGGGCGCGGCCGGTGGCGAAGAGGATCTCGTCGGCCTCGATGCGCCCGCCGTCGTCCAGGACGACCGTGAGGGGGCCGCCGCCACCCTCCCGTACGACCTCGGACACGTTCACGTTCGTACGGACGGAGGCACCCGCCTCCTTCAGGGCCTCGGCGACCAGCTCGCCCGCGAACGGCTCCATCTTCGGCAGCAGCCCCTCGCCGCGCACCAGGACCGTCACCTGGGCGCCGAACGCCTGCCAGGCCGTCGCCATCTCGACGCCGACCACTCCCCCGCCGACGACCACCAGACGGCCGGGCACCTGCTGGGCGCTGGTGGCCTCGCGGCTGGTCCAGGGCCTGGCGTCGGCGAGGCCCGGCAGGTCGGGCACGACCGCGCGGCTGCCGGTGCAGACCGCGACCGCGTGCCGGGCGGTCAGCACGTGGTGCTCGCCCTCGGGGCTGGTGACGCTGACCTTGCGGGTGCCGTAGAGGCGGCCGTGGCCGCGGTAGAGGTGGGCGCCGATGCTGTCCAGCCAGCGCACCTGCCCGTCGTCCTTCCAGTGCGAGGTGTACTCGTCGCGGTGCGCGAGCACGGCCGGCACGTCCAGCGGGCCCGTCACGCTGCCGCGCAGGCCCGGCACCCTGCGTGCGTCCGCGCGGGCGATCACCGGCCGCAGCAGCGCCTTGCTGGGCATGCACGCCCAGTACGAACACTCGCCGCCCACGAGCTCGCTCTCCACCACGGCGGCGCTCAGCCCCGCCGCCCGCACCCGGTCGGCGAGGTTCTCGCCCACCGGTCCGGCTCCCAGCACCACCACGTCGTATTCCAGAGCTTCCGTCATAGGCACAGTCTGGTGGGATGAGTACCTCGGAGCCACAGGGGCAGGCGCCCGGTCGGCACGATGCACACGGAATACCACGACGGCGGCCGCCGTTGTGCGAATCGGCTTCACGGTGAGGCCAGGAAGAGGGAGTGCGTGATGGCGACTGTGGAGCTGACCAAGGAGAACTTCGACCAGGTCGTGTCCGACAACGACTTCGTCCTGATCGACTTCTGGGCCTCCTGGTGCGGTCCCTGCCGGCAGTTCGGCCCGGTCTACGAGGCCGCCTCCGAGCGGCACGACGACCTGGTCTTCGCCAAGGTGGACACCGAGGCCCAGCAGGAGCTGGCGGCGGCCTTCGAGATCCGCTCGATCCCCACGCTGATGATCGTGCGCGACAACGTGGCGATCTTCTCGCAGCCCGGCGCGCTGCCGGAGGCCGCGCTCGAGGACGTGATCGGCCAGGCCCGCGCCCTCGACATGGACGAGGTCCGCAAGTCGGTCGAGGAAGCCGACAAGGCGCAGTAGGGCCCGCGCCCCGGCGGCCCCTCGTGTCAGGGGGCCGCCGGCCTCAGCCCAGCTGCCAGGCGATCAGCGACAGGGACACCATCGACAGGAGTGTCGAGAGCAGCACGGTGTCCCTGGGCAGCTCGGTGTCCAGGGAGTACTCGGACGCGAAGATGAAGGCGTTCTGCGCGGTCGGCAGCCCGGCGCACAGCACCACGGCGAACAGCGCGTGCCCCTCGAGCCCGAAGAGCCAGCGCCCCAGCGCGTAGGCGATCAGGGGCTGCGCCGCGACCTTCAGCCCCACCAGGATCAGCCGCTCGGCCCGGCCGTCGGCGTCGGGCCGGGCGCGCGCGTTCAGCGACATGCCGAGCGCGAAGAGCGCGGAGGGGACGGCGCCGCCGCCGAGGATCTGGAGCGGCGAGACCACCTCGGCGGGCAGCCGCAGCCCGAGCCCCGCGACCACGAGGCCCAGCGCGGACGCCCCGATCACCGGGTTGCGGAAGGGCAGTTGGAGGATGCGCGTCCACCGCTCGCGCCCGGGCCGCCGTACGTCCAGCTCGATCAGGACCAGGATCAGCGGCGTGATGAACAGCATCTGGAAGAGCGCGGCGGCGACGATGAACGAGGTGTCGTGCAGGACGTGCACGGCGACCGGGATGCCCAGGTTCGCGGAGTTCACATAGGACGCGGCCATCGCGCCTATCGCCTGCTCGCCGCGCTTGCGGCGGAACATCCAGCGGCTGACCAGCAGCCCGGCCGCGAACACCGTGAGCAGGCTCGCGGCGAAGACGGCCACGCCCGGGCGGGCCAGGTCGCCCGGGTGCGAGCGTGACATCGTCAGGAACAGCAGCGACGGCATCGCGAAGGTGAACGCGAACCGGCCCAGCACGTGCTGCGCCTGGTCGCCGAGCACGTTGAAGCGCCCGGCGCCCCAGCCGCAGGCGGTGAGCGCCCAGATGGGCAGGAAGCCGCTGATCACGTTGTGCACCGCGTCAGCATAGGAGCGCGGTGGACGGCCGGAGCAGGCGGCACCGGCAGCCCTACAGGGGCGCGGGGAACTGCGCGACCAGCCACAGACGACCCGCAGCCGACCTCCTGCCCTCAGAAACCATGCCCAGCCGGCTCCCGCCGGACCGTCGTCCAGCGCAGTTCCGTGAACGCCTCCACGTTCGCCGCGCCGCCGAACCGCGCACCGGTTCCGGACGCCGCGACGCCGCCGAAGGGCGCCACCGCCTCGTCGTTGACCGTCTGGTCGTTGATGTGGGCGATGCCCGTGGGGATGCGGTCCGCGAGCTCCAGGCCGAGGGCGGTGTCACGGGTGACGATGCCGAGGGAGAGCCCGTACGGGCCGTCGGCGGCCAGCGCGGCCGCCTCGTCGAGGGTGTGGAACGGCCGTACGGGCGCCACCGGCCCGAAGACCTCCTCCGCGTAGGCCGGGGTGGCGTCGTCGACGTCGGCGAGGACGGTCGGCCGGTAGAACAGGTCCCGGTGGGTGCCGCCCGCGGCGAGCCGGGCGCCACGGGCGGTGCTGGCCTCCACCAGGTGGTGCACCTTGGCGAGTTGGGACCGGTCGATCAGCGGGCCGAGGTGGACCTGCTCGCGGTACGGGTCGCCCACGGCCAGCGCGTCGGCCCGGGCGGCGAGCCGCTCCACGTACTCCTCGTAGAGCGAGGCGTGCACGAGGTGGCGGCCGGTCGTCATACAGATCTGGCCCTGGTGGAAGAAGGAGCCCCAGGATGCCTGGGCCACCGCGCCCCCGATGTCGGCGTCCTCCAGGACGACCAGCGCGGAGTTCCCGCCGAGCTCCAGATGGGCGCGCTTGAGCAGCCGCCCGGCGGCCTCGCCGACCCTGCGTCCGGCGGCGGTCGAGCCGGTGAAGGAGATCACCGGCACACCGGGGTCCGCGACCAGGGCCTGTCCGGCCTCGGCGCCGCCCGGCACCACGTGCAGCAGCCCCTCGGGCAGCCCGGCCTCCTCGAAGACCGCGGCGAGCGCGAGGCCGCCGCAGACGGCGGTGCGCGGGTCGGGCTTGAGGACCACGGCGTTGCCGAGCGCGAGGGCGGGCGCGACCGAGCGGACGGAGAGGATGAGGGGGGCGTTGAACGGCGCGATCACGCCGGTCACCCCGACCGGTACGCGCCGGGTGAAGCTGAGCCTCGGCTCCTCGCTCGGCAGCACCTCGCCCAGCGGCCGGGAGGCGAGCGCCGCGGCCTCGTAGCACTCCTGGGCGGCCACGTGCAGCTCGAAGTCGGCCTTGCCGGGTATCGAGCCCGACTCACGGACGAGCCATTCGCGCAGCTCGTCGGCGTAGTGGGTGAACAGGTCGCCCGCGCGGCGCAGGACGGCCGCGCGGGCGAGGTGCGGGGAGCGGGCCCAGCCGGGCTGGGCGGTGCGGCCCGCCGCGACGGCCGCCGCGATGTCGTCGGCGGTGGCCAGGGTGAGCGTGCCCAGACCCTCTCCCGTGGCGGGTTCGGTGACCTCGTACTCACCCCCCGACAGCGTGCGCGACTGCCAGGTCTTGGGGTCGAGCAGGGTCATGAAGGATCTCCAGTCTCACGCGTGATCGAGCGGAAGCCATGATCGCGGGGAAGTCCCGTGCGGCATCCTAGTCCGGTCCCGTGGAGAAACGACTCGCTCCCGTCACACCTGAGTCACCGGCAGCATCCGTGAGGCGTACGGCAGTTGAACTGGAAGGCTGCGATCCGCTCACGCGGGCCGTCCTCGGCGCCCGGTCGGCTCCCGTTCAGCGCTCCAGGACCAGGGCGAGCCCCTGGCCGACGCCGATACAGAGGGCGGCAAGCCCCACGCCCGAGCCCGCGGCGGCCAGTTGGTGGGCCACCGCGCCGGCCAGCCGGGCGCCCGAGGCGCCGAGCGGATGGCCGAGCGCGATGGCGCCGCCGCGCGGGTTGACCACGGCCGGATCCAGCTCGGGCCACTCGGCCAGGCACCCCAAGGACTGTGCGGCGAAGGCCTCGTTGAGCTCGAAGACGCGCAGGTCGCGCTGGCCCTTGCCCGCCTTGGCCAGCGCGGTGCGCACCGCCTCGACCGGGCCGAGGCCGAAGAGCTGCGGCTCGATGCCGGTGACCGCGGAGGTGCGGATGCGGGCGAGCGGCTCGCGGCCGGTGGCGCGCAGCCCTTCCTCGTCGACGAGGAGCAGCGCGGCGGCGCCGTCGTTGAGCGGCGAGGAGTTGCCCGCGGTCACCGAACCGCCTTCGCGGAAGGCGGGCTTGAGCCGGGCGAGCGCCTCCATGGTGGAGGACTCGCGGATGCACTCGTCGCGGACCAGGTCGACGCCCTCGTACGGGACGACCTCGTCCTCGTACAGGCCCTTCGCCCAGGCCTCGGCGGCCTTGCGGTGGCTGTCGAGGGCGAAGGCGTCCTGCTGCTCGCGGGTCAGCGCGTGGCGGTCCGCGATCAGTTCCGCGCCCTCGCCGAGCGCGACCGTCCACTCGGCGGGCATCCTCGGGTTGGTCATGCGCCAGCCGAGGGTGGTGGACCAGAGCTGCTGGTGGCCGGCCGGGAAGGCGCGCTCGGGCTTCTGCATCACCCACGGGGCGCGGGACATCGACTCCACACCGCCCGCGACCGCGATGTGCGCGTCGCCGAGCGCGATGGCGCGGGCGGCCTGGATGACGGCCTCCAGGCCGGAGCCGCACAGGCGGTTGACGGTGACACCGGGAACGGACACCGGCAGCCCGGCGAGCAGCACGGCCATCCGGGCCACATCGCGGTTGTCCTCGCCCGCGCCGTTGGCGTCGCCGAAGTAGACGTCGTCGAGCCGGGCCGGGTCGAGCTGCGGGGAGCGGCCGACGAGCGACTTCACCACGTGTGCGGCCAGGTCGTCGGGCCGCACCGAGGAGAGCGCGCCCCCGAACTTGCCGATGGGGGTGCGCACGGCGTCGACGATGTAGACGTCCCGGATGCTCATCGGTTCTCTCCCGCTGCTCGGTCGGCCGTGCTCCGCGTGGGTGGGCGACGCTTCCGGTCCGACGCACTCTGTTCGCCCAGTGAACTTTGGTTCACAATCAGTGCCGAGTGTCGGCCCGGCCGGGCGCGCTGTCAACGGCCCTTGGAGGACACGTGTCCGAAGACCCGTCGGTGGGCCCGCTGGAGCGCGGGCTCGCGGTGCTGCGCGCGCTCGCCGCGCGCGACCTGGACCGGGGCGCGCTCGTACGGTCCACCGGTCTCGCCCGGGCGACGGTGGACCGGGTGGTGGCGACCCTGGACGGGCTCGGCCTGGTCCGCGCCGACGGCCGGGAGGTGGCGCTCGCGCCGCGTCTGATGGCCCTGTCCGGCGCCTATCTGCGCGCCGGCGGGATTCCGGCGGCGCTCGGTCCGCCGGTGGCTGCGCTCGCGGACGAGCTGGACGAGTCCGTGTCGGTGGCCGTGCCGGACGGGCCGGGCGTCCGCGTGGTCCTCCAGGCGGCAGCCCGCCGCCGCAGGATGGCGCTCGCCTTCCGCATCGGCGACCTGCTGCCCGCCGACCGCTGTGCGCCGGGCGCGCTCTTCGCCGACCGGGCGCTGGAGTGGGCGCTCGACGAGGAGCTGATCGAGCCGGGGCTGATCGCGGTGGCGGTGCCCGTACGGGACGCGGCGGGCGCGACGGTGTGTGCGGTGAGCGTGGCGAGCCACACCAGCAGACATACGCCCGCCTCCCTGCGCGACACGGCGCTCCCCCGGTTGCGCGAGGCGCGCGACGCCATGGAGGCGGCGCTCGCCAAGCGGCGCGCGCCGGAGCCGGATCCGGTGACGGGCGCTCTCGTCACGGCGTCCGCCGGGCTCAAGCAGGAGCTCGGGCCCGGGTTCCTCCAGTCGCTGGCCCGGGGGCTCGCGGTGATGTGCGCGCTGGGGGCGGACCGGGGCGAGGGGCTGACGCTCACGACCGTCTCCGAGGCGACCGGCCTGGCCAGGGCCACCGTACGGCGCTCGCTCCACACTCTCGTACACCTGGGCTACGCGGACTGCGACGGGCGCCGTTTCCGGCTGCTCCCCCGGGTGCTCGAACTGGGCTGTGCCCGGCTGTCCGCGCTCGGGCCCGCCGAGGTCGCCCAGCCGCATCTGGCGCGCCTGGTGGCGCGGACGGGCGAGTCGGCCTCGATGGCGGTGCTCGACGGGGCGGACATCCGCTATGTGGCGCGTGTCCCGACCGTACGGATCATGAGCGTCGACATCACGGTGGGGACGCGGTTCCCGGCGTACGCGACGTCGATGGGCCGGGTGCTGCTGGCCGGTCTCGCGCCGGGCGAGCGGCCGCCGCTGCCGGACGGGCTGCCCGCGCTCACCCCGAACACGGTGACGTCGGCGGCCGAGTTGGCGCGGGTCGTCCAGCGGTGTGCGGACGAGGGGTACGCGCTGGTGGCCGAGGAGTTGGAGGAGGGTCTGCGGTCGCTGGCCGTGCCCGTGCTCGGGGCGGACGGGCGGGTGGCGGCGGCGGTGAACGTGGCGCAGCACGCGGGGCGTGGGAGCGCGGAGGAGATGGTGCGGGCGGTGCTGCCGGAGCTGCGGGCGACGGCCGGGGCGATCTCGGCGGAGCTGGCGGTGCTGGGTCACTCCGGGGCGACGAGCGCGGTGAGGCCGTAGTCGAGCTCGGCGCCGTCCACGAGGATCGCCTCGACGGTACGGGTGGCGGGGTCCACGTCGGCGACGATGCCGTGCCCGGCGTAGCGGGGGTAGCCCGTCTCACCGGTCTCGCCGGTCGCCTCGACGAGGGCGGAGCGAACGGCGCTGTCGGCGACCGACGCGGTGCCGCGGGTCTCCACATGGGAGGGGACGATGAGGATGACGAAGCGGGAGGGGTGCATGGGGGGACGGTAGGGGCGCGGAGGCGGCGGGCGGCGGGTGCCACTCCGCTGTTGGCGGATTTTCCCCACCTGCTCCGCGCGCTAGGTGGACTCCCGCCGCACCAGGCTCGCGCCCATCAGGTCCCCGCGCTCCCCCACCGTGGCCGGGTCGCGCACCGCCGCGTCCACCAGCTCGGCCAGGTGGCGGCCCGCGACCATGTCGATGTTGACGGTGGTCAGCCGGGGCCGCAGGAGGCTGCCCAGCAGGAGGTTGTCGGCGCCGACGATCGCCGCCTGCCCCGGAACGTCGACGCCGGCGTCCTGGAGGGCGCGCATCAGGAGCATCGCGTACTCGTCGTTGTACGCGAACACCGCGTCCAGGCCCAGCCCCCGCCAGCGCCGGGCCAGTGCGGCCGCGGCCTCCTCCTCGTACGCCAGCTCCAGCGGCTCGACCACCGTGTCCGTGCCCGCGACGGCCTTGCGCGCGCCCGCCAGGCGAGGGGTGGAGAAGAGCTCCAGGCCGGGTTCGGCCGGCACCACGACGCCGATGCGGCGGTGGCCGCGCTCCACCAGGTGATCTACCGCGCACCGGCCTATCGCGCGCTGGTCCATCAGCAGCGAGTGCGCGCCCTCGACGCGCTGCGGCCCGAGGGTGACGACCGCGCGCGCCCCCGACCGCTTCAGCAGCTCGACGCCCTGCGCGGTCAGCTCGGTCTCACCGAGCGAGATCACCGCGACCGGGCGCAGCTCGGCCCAGGCGCGGGCCGCGTCGTCGGCTCCCATGCCGAGGCTGCCGTACTGCACCACGGTGTAGTCGAGGCGCCGCAGCGCCCACTGCAACTCGTTGAGGAAGCGGCCGTAGAGCGGCCCGACCGGGATGTGCCCGCTGGGCAGCAGCACGATCCGGGTACGCCCGGCCCGCAGACTGCGGGCCGCCGCGTGCGGCACATACCCCAGCTCCTGGGCGGCCTCGCGCACCCGCACCCGGGTGGGCTCGCTGATGCGTACGGCCGAGGTGTTGTTGAGGACATAGCTCACCGTGGCCCGTGAGACACCGGCCAGCCGGGCCACGTCGGCACTGGTCGGGACCGGACGTTCGGCAGGCTGCTCCGACTGCTGCGGCTGCTTCGCTGTATCGCTCATCGCGTTCGGCATCCTTGCAGAAGCGGCGGGGGCGCGGTCCGGGGGTTGGCCGAAGTCGGTGGGGTGGGAGGCTATGGGGGCGCGGCACCCGGCGTGAGGGTGCCGCCGTTTCGCCCGAGCGCCACCAACTCGTCGACGGCCCCGGCCGCGCAGACACTGCCCGCCCGGAGTGGTGGCAGGGCCCAGTGCGGGCCGGGGCGCGCCGTGAGGTCGGGACGGGGTACGCCGAGCCAGGTCCCCGGGCGCAGGCATTCGGCGTCCGGCGCCCGCCACCCGGCATGGGTGCCGGGCGGGGCGAGGGCGTAGTACCAGACGCCGACGCCGTACGCGTCGTGGATGACGGCTCCGCCGGGGAGGGTTCTGGCGAGGAACGCGGCGACGACGTCGGGGTCTTCGCTGCCTGCGGCGGTGTGGACGATGGGCGCGGGCAGGCGGATCGCGTCGAACTTCTTGCCGGTCGGCACGAGGGCAATACCTACGGCGAATTCGCGTCGGGCCTGGGCGGGGACGGGGTGCGCGGAGGCGAGCCAGTCCGTGACGACCCTGTGGGCGCGGGCCATCATGGCGTGATCCCCCCGGCTCCGGCCGCTGCGGCGCACCCGGCGTGCGCGTAGCTGGTGTGGTCACCGCCGGTGTCGCCGACGAGCATGCGGGTGGGGGTGTCGGCGCCGGGTTCGTGGCACACCTCGCAGTGGCGGTACCGCGCCGGGTCCGCGGCTTCACCGGTGTCGCTCATACGTCACCCGCTTCGACGCCCCACCGTGACGCCACGAGGGCCGGCCCCTCGGATGTGTGCCTGCTCACCGGATCTCCCCTTCGCCATGCCATATGGACAGAACGGAGGATGGACTCGTGGCAGGGGCACAAGTGCTACAGCCTGTATCCCCTCAGATCCCCCGGCGGGGTTGCTCAATCGCGCCGATCCACTCCGCGTAGTGCGTCAACGACTCGGCGTCGGCCCGTTTCAGCCGGCGCAGCGTCGCCGCTGTCTCACGGGCCCACGGGTGCTCACGCGTGTGCTGCGGGGCGATACGGCGCGCGGCCTTCAGCGACTCGAAGGCATCGTCCATGCGGCCGGCCCACAACTGGGCGCGGGCCAGTTCGATGGAGAACCCGGAGCGCCGCTCAGCGGGCATCCCGTTCGGCGGCTTCCACTCGCGGGCGGTCCTCAGGGCCCGTTCGGCGTAGTCGCTGCCCAGACTCACGGCGACCGACACCTCGTGGGCGCGCACGGAGTCGGGGCCGAAGGCCGTGCCGTCGTAGACGTCCTCCCGGAGCCGGTCGGCCAGTCGCAGTGCCTCGTCGAGGTGGCTGTCGGCTGCCTCCGCGTCACCGGCCCGGCCCGCGATGACGGCTGCTCGCATGTGCAGGGACCCACGGGCCGCACTTGCCCTGTCGCGATCGGGCGCCGGACTGGCGTCGATGGCCGCCTCCAGGGCACGCAGGCCCGCCCTGTGGGCGCGAGCGGCAAAGAACGTCTCCGTCCGCACGTACGCCACCGAGGCCGCCAGCAGCGGCTCTTCGGCCCGGAGCGAGGCCCACCTCATCAGGTCCACCAGACGGGCGGAGAGGTCATGGGCACCGAACTTGAACGCCACGGCGTCGGCGGTCCGCGCGGCGGAGACGACCAGCGCGGCGGCGCGGCGTTCCTGGGCGCCCCGCTCCACAAGCAGGGAACGAAGGCTGTCCTCCAAGAGGCCCGGAATCACCTGCGAGATGCGGCCGTACTGGGCCCCCAGACGCCAGTTCACGGCTTCGTCCGCCGCCGCACACAGTTCGGGCAGCGTCCGGGTCGGCGGGCCCGCCGGGACGTCGTACGCGGCCAGCGCGGCGGAGATCGCGGGCAGGGCCCGGTGCACGCGGTGCTCCGTGCGCGCGTAGCCGGTACGGAGCACGGACGGGTCGACGCCAAGGGCGTCCGCCAGAGCGTCCAAAGAGGAATCGCCCGGCATCCGGGCCCCTCGTTCGACAGCCTTGACCATGGCGAGGGAGACAAAGGAGGCGCGGGCTAGGTCTTGTTGTGTCATGCGGCGGGAGCGGCGGGTGGCGGCGATGCGCTGCCCCACCTCGCGTGCGCGGTCGGCGGGCATACTGAACTCCGTTCGGGGCTGCACGACGAACGGTACCCATGCGTACAGACCGCGCGTACGTGAACTGCTGTCCCCACAGCCCGGGTTGGGGCAGCCCGGGTGTCGGCTACCCGGTGACGATGCGAACGAGCTCGTTCAGTGAGCGGATCCGCCAGTCCGCAGCCGCCGCCTCGGGCGTGTCCGCCCACAGATGGCCCCATGGCCCTCGCCGCAGGTGCGCCGTCTTCAGGCCCGCGGCGCGGGCGGGGCCGATGTCGTTGGCCGGATGGTCGCCGACGTACAGCGTCTCGTCCGGTGAAGTCCGCGCGGCTTCGACGACGCGCTCGAAGAACGCCGTTGAGGGCTTGGCCACGCCCCACTCGCCGGACGTGGCGATCACGTCGGCGGGTAGATCGAGTGCCCGCAGGAGTTCGGCGGCGCGAGTCGTCTGGTTCCCGGCGATCACGACCCGTACGCCCCGCTCACGCAGAGCCGTCAGGACGGGGCGTACGTCCGGGTACAGATCGGATTCGTCCAGGAACTCGCCCCGGCCGGCGGCCTCGCGAGCCGCATACTCCGCAGCCACGTCGATGTCCGGTCGGATGAGCCGCAGCGCGTCCGCGTTGTCCCGCCCCTGGGCGACCACGGCGCCGACCAGGGCGGCCACGGTGTGCCGGGGAGCGTCGAGCCAGTCGGCCCAGGAAGCCCAGTAACGGTCGTCCCGCACAAGGGTCTCGCCGACGTCGAAGGCCACTGCCCGAATCATGCCCCGGATCCTACGACCCGATCCCCGCGCCTCCGGACCCAGCCGATCCCACGGGAGTCACGCGGACACCTCGTCCCCCACCCCCCGCTCCAGATACTCCTCCCGAACCTCCCGCGCCCCGAACGGCCACACCTTCTCGAAACGTGCCCACGCCAGGAACGCGACACAGCCCAGCGCGACCCAGGCCAGGGACCATTCGATCGGGTGGCGGCCGGGAGCGTTCTTGTCGGCGTAGCCGTAGATGACCAGCCAGCCCACCAGGGCGACCAGGCTGGGCAGCGGGTAGAGCCACATCCGGTAGGGGCGGGGCAGGGACGGCTGGCGGTGGCGCAGTACCGTCGCCGCGGCGATCTGGGCCAGCGCCTGGACCAGCACCATCACCGTCGTGAGCAGCTGGATCAGCGTCGCCAGATCCGTGTGGCGGCCGATGAGGAAGCCGATCGCCGTGATCACGCCCATGGTGGCCAGGCCCAGGGTGGGGAAGCGGTGCCGGGGGTGGAGCTTGGCGTACGGGCGGAAGAAGACGCGGTCGCGGGCGGCGTCGTAGGGCACCCGGGAGCCGCCGAGCAGACCGGTGAACACGGAGGCGAAGGCCGTGATGAGGATGAGGACGGTGACGACGTCGGCGGCGCCCTTGCCCCAGGTCTTCTCCAGGACGGCGGAGGCCACCGAGGTGGAGGCGATGTCACCGGGGTCGGTCATCCGCTGCCAGTCGATGACGCCGAGGGTGCCGATCTGGAGGAGCAGGTAGATCGCCATGATGCCGAGGATCGAGAAGACGATGGAGCGCGGCAGGGTACGGCCGGGGTTCTTGATCTCGGCGCCCATGTACGCGGTGGTGTTGTAGCCGAGGTAGTCGTAGATGCCGATGGTGAGACCCGCGGCGAAACCGAGCCAGAAGTGGTCGCTGGTGAGCTCGAAGGCGCCCGAGGGGTAGGTGAAGGCGCGATCGGCGCTGAAGTGGGTGGCCGAGGCGACGATGACCAGGGTCACCGAGGCGATCATCACGGTCCACATCACGGCGGTGATGCGCGCGATGTGCTCGATGCCGCGCCAGAGCAGCAGCACGACCAGCGCTATCACCCCGAGTCCGACCAGGTCCCCGGTCGTCCGTCCCATGTCCGGGGCCAGATAGCCGAGGTACTGGACGAAGCCGACCACGCCCGTCGACATGATCAGCGGGATGAAGAGCATCGCCGTCCACACGAACAGGAACGGCATCAGCCGTCCGGTGCGGTACTGGAATGCCTGGCGCAGATAGACGTAACTACCTCCGGAGCCGGGCAGTGAGGCGCCGAGTTCGGCCCAGATCAGCCCGTCGGCCAGCGCGAGCACCGCTCCCGCGATGAAGCCGAGGACGGCCTGCGGCCCGCCGAAGGCGGCCACCATCAGCGGGATGGTGACGAACGGGCCGATGCCGCACATCTGGCTCATGTTGATGGCGACGGCCTGGAAGAGTCCGATACGGCGGACGAAGCCGCCGGACGGCGGCGGGGTTCCGGACACGAGGGGACCTCCCTGGGGCGGCTGGGGACGCTGGGTGCTGGGGACGCTGGGTGCTGGGGTGCTGGGGCGCTGGTGAAGTCGGCCGGCAACAGGGCGGGTTCGCCGGGGGCGGTCGGTCCGGCGCGCCGGGCGTGCTCAAGTTAAGTACCTTTACTTTGAGCGTCAAGAGGTCGCCCGGAAACCGTCGGGAGCGATACGTGAGAATGAGCGGATGACCAGCAGCGACGAGGGTGAGCAGCCCTGGAACCCACAGCGCCAGCGCAACAGCAACGAGCGGCTGCTGCTCGACCGGCTGCGCGCGGGCGGCCCCTCGTCGCGCGCCCAGCTCGCCCGTGAGAGCGGTCTGTCCAAGCCCACGGTCTCCAGCGCGCTGGCCGCGCTCGCCGCCACCGGCCTGGTCCGCGAGGCCGGGACGCACACCCCCGAGCGCGGCCGGTCCGCGGTGCTCTACGCCCCGGACCCGACCGCCGGGTACGCGCTGGGCATCGACATCGGGCGGGCCTGGCTGCGGGTGGCGCTCGCGGATCTGGACGGCGCGGTGGTGGCCCGCTCCGAGGTCCGCAACCAGGCCCGCACCTCCGGCACCATGGCGGACCTGGTGGTCACCACAGCCCACCAACTGGTCGCCGGATCCGGGGTGGACGCGGAGAAGATCGCCCAGGCGGTCGTCGGCACGCCCGGTGTGTACGACGCGGAGAAGCGGCGGGTGCGCTACGCCCAGCATCTGCCCGGCTGGGGCCGCACCGGCCTGTTCGACCGGATGCGCGACGGGCTCGGGGTGCCGCTCGCGGTGCACAACGACGCCAACCTTGCGGCGCTCGGCGAGTACACCTTCGGCGTCGGCGCGGGCAGCCGGCTGTTCGTGTACGTGATGGTCGGCACCGGCCTCGGCATGGGCGTGGTCAGCGAGGGCCGGCTCTTCACCGGGGCGCACGGCGGCGCCGGCGAGATCGGCTTCCTGCCCTGGCCCGGACGGCAGAAGCCGGACACCCTGGAGCACGCCGTGTCCGGCGACGCGGTGGTGGCGGCGGCGCGCTCGCACGGCATGGCCGGGCCGCTGACGGCTAAGGACGTCTTCGCGGCGGCACGGGCCGGCGACCCCGCCGCGGTCAAGGCGGTCGAGCTGGAGGGCGAGCGCCTGGCCCACACCGTGGCGGCGGTCGCGGCGG
The DNA here is from genome assembly GCF_039521265.1 of Streptomyces crystallinus. Classification (NCBI taxonomy): domain Bacteria; kingdom Bacillati; phylum Actinomycetota; class Actinomycetes; order Kitasatosporales; family Streptomycetaceae; genus Streptomyces; species Streptomyces crystallinus. The sequence goes on from NZ_BAAACA010000014.1 coordinate 940,579, forward strand.
TGCTCGACCCGGATCTGGTGGTGCTCGGCGGGGGCGTGGGGCACAGCGCGGATCTGCTGCTGCGGACCGTACGGGAGACCCTGCGCACCCTGACCCCGCTGCGCCCGAAGGTGGCGCCGAGCTCCCTGGGCGAGGACGCGGTGCTGCTCGGCGCGGTGGCGACGGCGCTGGACACGGCGCGGGACGTGACCTTCGAGCGGCGGACGCGCTCGGGTGCCCCTGGCCGTTGACCCGGCGGCGGCCTTGGCCCTCCCCACCATGGCCGATGACCCGGCCTTGGCGGTTGACCCGGCCCCGGCCGTGGCCTGGCTCTCGCCGAGACGGCGCGCTCTGAGGGGCTCAAGGAGGCTCCCCTCGAGGGGCTCGGTCGTTGACATGGATTGCTCAGATCTCTACCTTCGGGGTGCAGGTTAGTAAGGATTCCTAACTTGGCTGGCCGGACCGCTCGCCGGCCCGGACACCTACGGATGCTTGACCTGGATGCCGGGAGACCTCCGTGTTCCACCGTCGACTCTTCGTCCGCAGAAGGACCGCCGCGGCCGCCGCGTTCACCCTGGCCCTCGCGCTCGCCTCGGGCGTCCACCCGGCAACTCCCGCCGCCCGCGCGGCGGTCGCCCCCAGCACGACCGCGCTGTCCGGCTACGCCATCCAGTCCACCGCCGCGGTCACCGACTCCGCGGCGGCGGTCTCCAGCCCCGGCTACCCGGCGGCAGGCTGGTACCGGGCGGGGCCGCGCTCCACGGTCCTCGCGGCCCTGCTCGCGGCCGGCAAGTACGCCGACCCGTTCTACTCCACCAACCAGAAAAACATTCCCACGGCGGACTTCACCGTCCCGTGGTGGTACCGCTCGGACTTCACCGTCACGGACACCTCCTCGCGTACGTACCTCGACTTCAGCGGTGTCGTCTCGGCCGCCGACGTGTTCGTCAACGGGCGACAGCTCGCGGACAAGGCCGCGGTCGCCGGGGCCTACACCCGCCACGAGCTGGACATCACCTCGGCGGTGCGGCCCGGCACCAACACCGTGGCGTTCCGCGTCCAGCCCAACGATCCCAGGAAGCACTTCACCATGGGATGGATCGACTGGCTCCAGCCGCCGCCGGACGAGAACATGGGAATCGTCAGGGACGTGCTGGTGCGGCGCGGCGGCCCGGTGGCGCTGCGGGACGCGCACGTGGTGACCGCGCTCGTCGTGCCGTCCCTCGCGGGCGCCGACCTGACGGTGAAGGCCCAGGCCCGCAACGACTCGGCGAGCCCCGTCACCGCGACCGTCTCCGGCACCGTCGGCGCGGTCTCCTTCAGCCAGGACGTCACCCTCGCCGCCCATGAGACCAAGGCCGTCACCTTCACCCCGGCCGCCTACCCCCAGCTCCACCTCGCCTCGCCGCGCGTGTGGTGGCCGGCCGGGATGGGCGAGCAGGCGCTGTACGGGCTCGATCTGACCGCCTCGGTCTCCGGCAGCGCCTCCGACACCGTGCATGAGACCTTCGGCATCCGCGACGTGAAGGCGCCGCTCAACGCGGACGGCGCCCGCCAGTACACGATCAACGGCCGCCCGCTGCTGATCAAGGGCGGCGGCTGGTCACCGGACGAGTATCTGCGCTGGGACAGCGCCTATGCGGAGGACCGGCTCACGTACGCGCTGGACCTGGGTCTCAACACCATCCGCCTCGAAGGGCACATCGAACCGGACGAGTTCTTCGACCTCGCGGACCGCTACGGCATCCTCACCCTCCCCGGCTGGGAGTGCTGCGACAAGTGGGAGGGCCAGGTCAACGGGAGCGAGCCGGGCGAGAAGTGGAGCGCGGCGGACTACCCGGTCGCGAAGGCGTCGATGGCCGCGGAGGCGGCCCGGCTGCGCGACCACCCCAGTGTGATCTCCTTCCTCATCGGCAGCGACTTCGCCCCGGACGCGACGATCGAGAAGAACTACGTGGACGCGCTGCGGGCCGCCGACTGGCCGACGCCCGTGGTGGCCGCCGCCTCCGCCAACTCCGCGCCCATCAGCGGAAGTTCGGGCATGAAGATGAGCGGCCCGTACGACTGGGTGCCGCCGAACTACTGGTACAACAAGCAGGAGGGCGGGGCGACCGGCTTCAACTCCGAGACCAGCGCGGGCCCCGACGTGCCCACCCTGGACACCCTGCGCCGGATGATGTCACCGGCCGAGCTGGAGACGCTCTGGAAGAACCCGTCGGCCAAGCAGTACCACCGCTCGTCCTCCTCCGTCTTCGCCACCCTCGGCATCTACGACGCGGCGCTGAGCGGGCGCTACGGCCCTCCCAGCGGTCTGGACGACTATGTGCGCAAGGCGCAGCTCGCCCAGTACGAGAACGTCCGCGCGCAGTACGAGGCGTACGCCCGCAACGCCAAGGACGTGTCCAAGCCCGCGACCGGCGTCGTGTACTGGATGTTCAACAGCGGCTGGACCTCCCTGCACTGGCAGTTGGTGGACCGCTGCCTCGACCAGGGCGGCGCGTACTTCGGCGCGAAGAAGGCGAACGAGCCGCTGCACGTCCAGTACTCCTACGACGACCGCTCGGTCGCGGTGGTGAACAACCGGCACGAACCCGTCTCGGGTCTCACCGCCCGGGTGACGCTCTTCAGCACGGACGGGACGCAGAGGTACGACCGGACGGCGACGGGCGTGGCCGTGGGCGGCGACGGGGGGAGGACGACCGCGCTGACCGTCCCGGCGAGCGTGAGCGGGCTGTCGACCACCTACCTGGCCCGGCTGCTGCTCACCGACGCGAGCGGCAAGGAGGTCAGCCGCAATGTGTACTGGCTCTCCACCAAGGCGGACGTCCTCGACTACGCGCAGACCGACTGGTACCACACCCCCACCACGGCCTACGCCGACCTGAAGGGGCTGAGCACGATGGCGCAGGCGGCGGTGACCGCCACCGGCGCGACCACCGCCCACCCCGATGGCACCTCGACCACGACCGTCACCCTCACCCGCACGGGCCCGGGCAGCACCCCGGCCCTGCTCACCGACGTCCACCTCGTCGACGCGCGGAACGCCCCGGTGCTGCCCGTGCGCTGGTCGGACAACCAGGTCACGCTCTGGCCCGGCGAGACGACGACGCTCACCGCCACCTACCGCACCGCCGACCTGCGCGGATCCGCCCCGTGGCTGCGGGTCTCGGGCTGGAACACCCCGACGGCCACGGTCCACGGCTGAGCCGGGCGGCCGGTCAGGTCCTGGCCAGCACCGGCCACACCGCCGGGTCCTCGAAGTTCAGCGCCCACAGGGAGGTGTTGCGCACGCCGTAGCGGGCCAGGACCGGCAGGTCGGCCTCGACGCCCCGGGCGTCCTGGTACCAGACCTCGCGGGCGGTGTCCCCGTCCTGGTAGGAGAAGTGCGGGGTCTGCGACACCGGGTCGAGCCGGTACGGCGCGCCCTCGGCGACGCGCAGCGCCTCCGCCTCCCGCCAGGTGACGTGCCGGGCGCGGCCGCCTCCGGCCGCGGGCCAGTCCCAGCCGTACGCGGGCAGGGCCATCTCGATCCGGTCGGGCGGGATCAGCGCGGTGGCCCGGCGCAGGATCTCCTCGTACCAGTCGACCCCGGCGAGCGGTCCGGGGGCGCCGCCCGACCAGTGCCGGTCGTACGCCATGATCCGCACCCGGTCGGCGGCCCGGCCGAGCGCCGCGTAGTCCCAGACGCGCCCGGTGGTTGCGGTCTGCGGGGAGACGGTGCTCACGCACTTCTTGGCCAGGGCGTGCAGCCGGGCGCACAGCTCGGCGATGAACGTGGCGTAGTTCGCCCGTACCGCCGGGTAGGCCGCGTCGCCGGTCGGGGCGATCGACTCGTAGTCGATGTCCAGGCCGTCGTAGGAGCGGCTGCCCACCACCGTGAGCAGGGCCGTGATGTGCGTGGCGCGGCGGGCCGGGTCGGCCAGGATCGCGGCGAGGACGCCGGGCTTCATGGTCTCCATGACGGTCGGCACCACCGCGATCCCGGCCGCGTGCAGCCCGTCGACGACGCGCTGGGCGCCCGCGCCGGGGTGGCCGTCGATGCGCTCGGCGCTGATCGCCTGGTACCAGAACGGGCTGACGGTGTGCAGCTGGGCCGCGTGGCGCAGGGCGTCCTGGTAGGCGCCCTCCTGGTCCCAGTACGGCAGCCAGCCGGAGACCGTGCGGGGCGGCGCGGGGTCGGCGGCGGAGAGGGGCGGGGGCACGGCGAGGACGGCCAGGAGGGCGGCGAGCAGCGCCGCGCAGGCTCGGATGATCATGTCCCGAGCCTGGCGGCCGTCCGCTCGCGGGGCCCGCGTCCGCTGCGCCGTCCGGCGCAAGCGCGGCGCCGACAGTCACCCGCAGGCGGTCCCGGGGCCGGTCAGACGGTCGCGAAGACCCGCTCGAAGGCCCTCAGCGTCGCCCGGTCCGCCGTGCGGTCCAGGACGGCGAATACCACTTCGTCGAAGTGGCGCGCGAACCTGCCGTCGCCGGTGAGGTGGGTGTGGAAGGCGCCCGCCACCCGCGCCGGGTCGTTGCGGAAGACCCCGCAGCCCCAGGCGCCGAGCACCAGCCGCCGGTAGCCGCAGACGGCGGCGGTCTCCAGGACCCGCTCGGCGCGCCGCGCCAGGGCGTCCGGGATACGGCCGGCCGCCTCCGGGGTCCGCTGCCGGATCACTCCCGCGTTGGGCGCGGGCGAGGTCAGGAAGCCGACCCGGAACGGCTCGTCGAGGAGCCGGCCCCGGTCGTCCCGGAAGACCGGCACACCGGGCGAGTGGATCACCCGGTCGGTGTAGAAGACATCGCGGTCGGCGCGGTGGTGCTCGTAGAATCCGGGCGCCCGCAGCAGCGTCGCGTAGAGCGCGGAGGAGCGGCACAGCGCCTCCTCCTGGGCCTGGGCGCCGTTCAGGAAGCCGCCGCCGGGGTTGCGTGCGGAGGCGAAGTTCAGCACGGCCACCTCGCCGGATCCCTCGCCCACCAGCCGCCGGGCCGCCTCCAGGCTGCTCTCGCCGGTCACCGCGCATACGCTGGAGCGGTCGGTGTCGGGCGTCACGGGCACCGGGCCGGGGCCGAAGAGCCGGGTTCCGTCGACGGCCGCCGCCAGCCAGGCGGCGATCGAGACCGTGGCACCGGCGGGCGTCTCGTACGCCCCGACTTCGGTGATCTTCACGGTGTGGCGCGCGAGGTCGCGCAGTCGTGCACTCATATCTAGCATCGTTGACGCCAGGAGAACACTCCCGCAACATACTTTCCGTCCGGATGGGCACTCTTGTGCGAGAAGACGGCAGTGGCTTAGGTGGGACAGTGCACCGAAAAGGCCCCCGAGTTGGGGAAGCGACCATGCTGACCAGACAGTTCACCGAAACGGAAGCGGATGATCTGCTTCGATGTATCTGCTTCAAGACCGGCCCACCTCGTGCCGTCGGTGTAGAAGTGGAGTGGCTCGTCCATGATCTGCACGACCCCCGCCTCCCCGTCGAGCACGACCGACTCGCCGCCGCCTACGCCTCGTTGAGGGCGCTCCCCCTGCGGTCGGCACTCACCGTCGAACCAGGCGGCCAGCTGGAGCTCAGCTCGCTTCCCGCCGGTTCCCTCATGGAGTGCGTCGACTCCGTCGCGGCCGATCTGCGAGCCGTCCGGACCGCGCTGCGCGCCAGGGACCTCACTCTCGCCGGGCACGGCCAGGACCCGTGGCAGCCGCCGCGCCGCTTCCTGCACGAGCCCCGCTACGACGCCATGGAAGCCCACTTCGACCGGACCGGCCCGGCCGGGCGGGCCATGATGTGCGCCTCCGCCTCCGTCCAGGTCTGCCTCGACGCCGGGTACGAGGAGCCGGGCCCGCTCGGCTTCGGACGCCGCTGGCGCCTGGCCCACCTCCTCGGCGCGGTCCTGGTGGCCGCGTTCGCCAACTCCCCCTGGCGGGAGGGCGAGCGGACCGGCTGGCGCTCCTCCCGGCAGGCGGTGTGGGCGGACATCGACCCGGTACGCTCGCTCGCGCCCCCGCTGGACGCCGAGCCCCGGGCCGCCTGGGCGGCGTATGTGCTGGACGCGCCGGTGATGTGCGTGCGCTGCGACGACGGGCCGTGGGACGCACCCCAGGGGCTCACCTTCCGGGAGTGGCTGCGCTCGGGCGAGCCGCGCCCGGCCACTCGCGAGGACCTCGACTACCACCTCACCACGCTCTTCCCGCCGGTACGGCCGCGCGGGCACCTGGAGCTGCGCATGATCGACGCGCAGCCCGGCGAGGACGGCTGGATCGTCCCGCTCGCCGTGACCACCGCGCTCTTCGACGACCAGGAGGCGGCCGAGACCGCCTACCGCGCCGTCAAGTCGCTCGCGGAGAGGGCGGGTTCGGCGCCCGCGCCGCGCAACCCGCTGTGGGCCGACGCGGCCCGGTCGGGGCTCGCCGACCCCGAGCTGCGCGAGGCCGCCGCGCTCTGCTTCGCCGCCGCGCTGGAGGCACTGCCCCGGCTCGGCGCCACCCCCGAGGTCCGCGCGGCGGTCGTCGCCTTCACGGACCGCCATGTCGCACGGGGCCTCTCCCCCGCGGACATCCCCCTCGCGCCCGCACCCGGGAAGGACACCCCCTCATGACCGGCCCCGTACCCACCGGAGCGGCCCCCACCGACCCGGGGGCGCTGCGGCAGCGCGCCCTGGACGCCCTCACCGCCGCGCGGGCGCGCACCGCCACCCTCACCTCGTGCGTCGACGACCACGACCTCACCGCCCAGCACTCCCCGCTGATGTCACCGCTGGTCTGGGACCTGGCGCACATCGGCAACCAGGAGGAGCAGTGGCTGCTGCGGGCCGTCGCCGGGCGGGACGCGATGCGCCCGGAGATCGACTCGCTGTACGACGCCTTCGAGCACCCCCGGGCCTCCCGCCCCTCGCTGCCGCTGCTCTCGCCCGCCGAGGCGCGCCGCTACGCCGCGGAGGTGCGCGGGCGGGCGCTCGACGTCCTGGAGTCCACCCCGCTGGAGGGCGGTTCCCGCCTCGTCGACGCGGGCTTCGCCTTCGGGATGATCGCCCAGCACGAACAGCAGCACGACGAGACGATGCTGATCACCCATCAGCTCCGCACCGGCCCGGCCGCGCTCTCCGCCCCCGAGCCGCCGCCCGGCTCCACCGCGGACCTGCCCCGCGAAGTGCTGGTCCCCGGCGGCCCGTTCACCATGGGCACCTCGGCCGAGCCCTGGGCCCTGGACAACGAGCGCCCGGCCCACCACCGCATCGTCCCGGCCTTCCACCTGGACACCACCCCGGTGACCTGCGGCGCGTATCTGCGCTTCATCGAGGACGGCGGTTACACCGACGAGCGCTGGTGGGAGCCGAAGGGCTGGGCCATGGTGCGCCGGCACGGGCTCACCGCCCCGCTGTTCTGGCGCCAGGAGGGCGGCCAGTGGCTGCGCCGCCGGTTCGGGGTGACCGAGCCCGTACCACTGGACGAGCCGGTGCTCCACGTCAGCTGGTACGAGGCCGACGCCTACGCCCGCTGGGCCGGACGGCGGCTGCCGACCGAGGAGGAGTGGGAGAAGGCGGCCCGGTTCGACCCGGCATCCGGCCGCTCCCGACGCTACCCGTGGGGCGACGCCGACCCCACCTCCGAGCACGCCAACCTGGGCCAGCGCCATCTGCGCCCGGCCCCCGCCGGGGCCTATCCGGCGGGCGCGTCGCCGCTGGGCGTGCGCCAGCTGATCGGTGACGTGTGGGAGTGGACGTCCAGCGACTTCATGCCCTACCCCGGTTTCGTCGCCTTCCCCTACCGCGAGTACTCGGAGGTGTTCTTCGGCCCCGACCACAAGGTGCTGCGCGGCGGCTCGTTCGCCGTGGACCAGGTGGCCTGCCGGGGCACCTTCCGCAACTGGGACCTTCCGGTGCGGCGGCAGATCTTCGCCGGGTTCCGGACCGCGAGGGACGCCTGATGTGCCGTCATATCGCCTTCGTGGGCGAGCCTTCGACCCTCGGTGAGCTCCTGGTGAGCCCGCCGCACGCGCTCTACCGGCAGTCCTGGGCGCCGCGCCGACAGCGGTACGGGACGGTCAACGCCGACGGGTTCGGGGTCGGCTGGTACGCCGAGGGCGACCCGGTGCCGGGCCGCTACCGCCGGCCGGGCCCGATCTGGGCCGACCCGTCCTTCGCGGACCTGGCCCGGGTGGTGCGCACCGGCGCGCTGCTCGCCGCGGTCCGGGACGCCACCGAGCCGGGCCCGGACAACGAGGCGGCCGCCGCCCCCTACGCCGCCGGGCCCTGGCTGTTCAGCCACAACGGCGCCGTGCGCGGCTGGCCCGGCTCGCTGGCGGCCCTGGCCGCCGGGCTGCCCGCCGAGGAGCTGCTGCGCCTGGAGGCCCGCTGCGACTCCGCGCTGGTGTGGGCGCTGCTGCTGCACCGGCTGCGGGCGGGCGACGAGCTGGGCCGGGCGCTCGCCGAGACGGTGGCCGAGGTCGCCGGGGCGGCCCCCGAGTCCCGGCTGAACCTGCTGCTCACGGACGGCGTGACGATCGCCGCCACGGCCTGGGGCGACACCCTGTGGTACCTGGCCCGGCCGGGCGAGCGCACGGTCGTCGCCTCCGAGCCCTACGACGACGACCCGCACTGGCACGAGGTCCCCGACCGCACCCTGCTGGCCGCGACCCGTACCGATGTCGTACTGACCCCCCTCAAGGAGCCTTCCTCGTGCACGAGTCCCACCCGTTCCAGCTGACCCGCACCCTGCCCGAGGACGCCACCGGAGCCGCGCTGCGCGCCGACGTCCTGAACGGGCTGACGGGCACGCCCAAGACCCTGCCGCCCAAATGGTTCTACGACGCCCGCGGCAGCGAGCTGTTCGAGGAGATCACCCGGCTCGACGAGTACTACCCCACGCGCGCCGAGCGCGAGATCCTGGAGCGGCGCGCGGCCGAGATCGCCGCTGCCTCCGGCGCCCGCACCCTGGTCGAGCTGGGCTCGGGCTCCTCGGAGAAGACCCGGCTGCTGCTGGACGCGCTGCCCGACCCGCTCACGTACATCCCGGTGGACGTCAGCGAGAGCGCCCTGACCGGGGCGGCGCGGACGCTGATCGAGGAGCGGCCGAAGCTGGAGGTGCACGCGCTGATCGCCGACTTCACCCGCCCGCTCGACCTGCCCGCGGCCCCCGGCCCGCGCCTGGTGGTCTTCCTCGGCGGCACCATCGGCAATCTGCTGCCCGCCGAGCGCGCCGAGTTCCTGGCGTCGGTCGCCGCGGTGATGGAGCCCGGCGACAGTCTGCTGCTCGGCACCGACCTGGTGAAGGAGGAGTCGGTCCTGGTGCGGGCGTACGACGACGAGGCAGGGGTGACGGCGGAGTTCAACAAGAACGTGCTGGCCGTCATCGACCGCGAGCTCGGCGCGGACTTCGGCCTCGACGACTTCGCGCACGTGGCGCGCTGGGACGCCGAGCACGAGTGGATCGAGATGCGGCTGCGGGCCCGCGCCGACCTCACGGTGAAGATCCCCGAGCTGGACCTGGTGGTCCGCTTCGCGGAGGGCGAGGAGCTGCGGACCGAGATCTCGGCGAAGTTCCGCCGCGAGGGCGTCCGGGCGGAGCTGGCGGCCGCCGGGCTGACGGCCACCCACTGGTGGACCGACGCCGACGGCCGGTTCGCGCTGTCGCTGGCGGTCCTCGGCGGCGCGGGCGCCGTCACGGGAACAGCAGCGAGCTGATCCGTGAGGAGGCCGACCTGGCCGCCGTCCTCGGGTCGGCGCCCGTGAGCACGGCGGTCATGTACGGCTTGATCGGGTTGTCGGCCTCGACGGCGGCCCACTGGGGCGAGTTGGGCGTGGCCCTGCCCTGGGCCGCGCCCTGCGCCATCGCGGCCGTGCCCGCCTGGTTCTCCACGGCGGCCGCGAGCGAGGGCTTGTTGGGGACATAGCTCATGGTGGCGGCGAGGTCCTGCTGCCACTTCTCCCCGGCGAGCGCCTTGACCACCTGTACGGCCTCGTTGTGGTGGGCCGACCGCTTGGGCACGATCAGGTCCGAGCCGCCGGTGAAGACCGCGCCGGGCTTCGCGGCCGTCTTGCCGGGGATGGGGAAGTAGCCGAGCTTGTCGGCGAGGGCCGGGTTGGCCTTCTGGATGGCCTTGGCGGTGCCGGGGACGGCGATGATCTGGGCGACCTTGCCCTTGGCGAAGACCTCGGCCTGCGGGGGCGTGGCCTCGTCGGCGTTCTTGGGCCCGGCGCCCAGCGCCTGGAGGCGGCGGTAGAAGTCCATGCCGCGCAGCGCGGCGGGCGTGGCGAGGGTGCCGGTCCACTCTCCGGCGCTCTCCTGGGCGAGCTCGCCGCCCTCGTCCCAGATGAACCCGGCGAGGGTGTACCAGTCCTGTCCGGCGAGGTAGATGCCCTGGGTGGCGCCCGTGTTGAGCTTCTCCGTGTCGCTCAGCCACTCGGCGCGCGTCTTGGGGGCCTTGGTGATGCCCGCCGCCTCGAACAGGTCCTTGTGGTAGATGACGACGCGGTTCGCCGCGTACCAGGGGATGCCGTACTGCACCCCGTCGACCCTGCCGGGCTCCGCGAGGCCCGGCAGCCAGTCCTTGCTGCCCCAGTCGCGCAGCGACTCCAGGGTCAGGTCGAGCAGTCCGCCGCTGGCCGCGTACTGGGCGACCTGGGTGTTGCCGACTTCGATGACGTCGGGCGCCTCACCGGCCTTGAGGGCGGCGGTCACCTTCTGGCCGACGCCGGTCCACTCCTGGATCCGTACGTCGAGCTTCACCGAGGGGTGCTCCTTCTCGTACGCGTCGGTGAAGCGCTCGACGAACTCGTCGGAGGCGCTGTCCTTCATCAGCCACACGGTGACGGTGGTGGTGGAGTCCCCGCCCACGCCCGGCAGCGCGCCGCAGCCGCCGAGTGCGAGGGCCGTGACGAGCACGACGGGGGCATGGAGGAAGCGGTTCTTCACGGAGGTCACCTTCTGCGTCATGGCACGGGCAGTCATGACCCGACGTGGGGAAAGCGCAGACGGCTCTTCTGGGGGAAAGGGCGGTTGGCTAGTTCGGGTGCGGCCGATTTTGGTCTGTACCAATGGACCGGTCAAGCCCCGTTACGGAACCGAGGCCGCGCCCGCGTCCGGCGCGACGCCTCGCGAAGCGGCGCGAGGTGGGGCACGGTGGAGGGACGCGACGAAGAGGAGTGCACCTCCATGTCCAACCACACGTACCGCGTCACCGAGATCGTCGGCACCTCCCCCGAGGGCGTCGACCAGGCCATCCGCAACGGCGTCGCCCGCGCCGCGCAGACCTTGCGCAATCTCGACTGGTTCGAGGTGACCCAGGTACGCGGCCAGATCGCGGGCGGGCAGATCGAGCACTACCAGGTGGGTCTGAAGGTCGGCTTCCGACTGGACGACGACCAGGAGGTGTGAGATCCCGGGGCGAGGGGTGGTCGCTCAGGTCCGCCCCTCGCGCTCCTGCGCGTCCTTCAGCGTCTCGGTGGGCGCGGCCCACCGCGCCCGGACGACCCGGAAACCCGCCCGTTCGGCGGCGTCGCACACCAGCTCGTCGTCGTCCACCAGCATCCGCACCTCGCGCCCCGCGCCGAGGCGGCGCAGCAGCTCCAGCTTGGCGGTCCGGGCGGGCCTGCGGTCGGCGTTCGGCCGCATGTGCAGCGCCCCCTCGGGCAGGCCCTGCGCGGCCAGCCACACCAGGGTGTCCCGGCGGCAGCGCTCGGGCCGGCCGGTGAGGTAGACGACCTCGCACTCCTGGGCGGCCGCCAGACACAGCGCGATGCCCTCCGCCAGCGGAGGGTCGGCCGGGGCGGCGGCGAAGAACGCCTTCCAGTCGCGCCCCGCGCCCTCCAGGAAGTGCTGGCGGTGACCGCTGTCCGCGAGCGTGCCGTCCAGGTCGAATACGGCCAGTGGCCTGGTGTTCTGCGTCATGCGGCCAGCCTAGGACGCGTGGTGGGGAATCCTGGCGCCGCGCAGACGTTGAAGGCGGTGTGAGCTCAGTGATCGCGTCGACGCGCTTCTCCGTCCTGGACCGCTCCCGTATCCGCGCGGGACACGACGGCCCGCGAGCGCTGCGGGACACCGTGGCCTTCGCCCAGGAGGCCGAGCGGCTCGGCTACCACCGCTTCTGGGTCTCCGAGCACCACAGCGTGCCGGGCGTCGCGGGCTCCGCGCCGACCGTGCTCGCCGCGGCCGTCGCCGCCGCGACCGCCACGATCCGGGTCGGCACCGGCGGGGTGATGCTCCCCAACCACCAACCGCTGGTGGTGGCCGAGCAGTTCGGCGTCCTGGAGTCGCTGTTCCCCGGCCGCATCGACATGGGCCTGGGCCGCTCGGTGGGCTTCACCGACGGCATCCGCAAGGCGCTGGGCCGTGGCAAGGAGGACGCCGACGCGTTCCCCGAGCGCCTCGCCGAGCTCCTCGGCTACTTCGACGGTACGCAGACGGCCCACCCGCAGGTGCACGCGCGCCCCGCCGAGGGGCTGCGCGTCCCGGCGTTCGTGCTCGCCACCGGCCAGGGCGCCCGGGTCGCCGCCGAGGCGGGGCTGCCGCTGGTCATCGCCAACGTGCGCGGCGAGGACGCCATGCTGCGGGTGATCGACGACTACCGCGCGGCCTTCCGCCCCTCCGCCTGGGGCGAGCGGCCGTACGTGGTGCTCTCCGGCACGGTGGCGGTCGCCGCCACCACCGAGGAGGCCCACCGCCTCCTGCTGCCCCAGGCGTGGTCCACGGCGTACTCGCGCACCCGCGGCGCCTTCCCGCCGCTCTCCCCCGCCGAGGACGTCGAGGCGGCGGCGATGACGGAGCGCGAGCGGACGCTGTACGAGGAGGCGCTGCACGGCCAGATCCACGGCACCGAGGACCAGGTCGCGGACACCCTGGACAAGCTCCTCTCGCGCAGCGCGGCCGACGAGTACCTCGTCACCACCAGCACGTACGACCGCACGGCCATGCTCGACTCCTACCGGCGGCTCGCCCGGCTCGCGGGCCTGACCAGCGCCTGAGCCTAGAATTTCCGGTATGCGAAGCCCCGCGCGACCCGACAGCGACCCGAGCGACCGCGCCCATGACCCCTTCGTGCGGGTCAGGGGCGCCCGTGAGCACAATCTGCGCGGGGTCGACGTGGACATCCCCCGGGACGCGCTCGCGGTCTTCACCGGAGTCTCCGGCTCGGGGAAGTCCTCGCTCGCCTTCGGGACCCTCTACGCGGAGGCGCAGCGCCGCTACTTCGAGTCGGTGGCGCCGTACGCCCGGCGGCTCATCCACCAGGTGGGCGCGCCGAAGGTGGCGGAGATCTCGGGGCTGCCGCCCGCCGTCTCCCTGGAGCAGCGGCGCTCGTCGCCGACCTCGCGCTCCTCGGTCGGCACCGTCACCACGCTCTCCAACTCGCTGCGGATGCTGTTCTCCCGCGCGGGCAGCTATCCGCCGGGCGCCGCGCGCCTGGACTCGGACGCCTTCTCGCCCAACACCACGGCCGGGGCCTGCCCCGAGTGCCACGGCCTGGGCCGGGTCCACCGCACCAGCGAGGAGCTGCTGGTCCCCGACCCGTCGCTGTCGATCCGCGACGGCGCGATCGCGGCCTGGCCGGGCGCCTGGCAGGGCAAGAACCTGCGCGACGTCCTCGACGCGCTCGGATACGACGTCGACCGGCCCTGGCGCGAACTGGACGCGGCGGACCGCCGGTGGATCCTGTTCACGGACGAGCAGCCGGTAGTCACCGTGCACCCAGTGCGCGACGCGGACCGTATCCAACGCCCGTACCAGGGCACGTACATGAGCGCCCACCGCTATGTGATGAAGACGTTCGCCGAGAGCAAGAGCCCGGCACTGCGCACGAAGGCGGAGCGGTTCCTCACCGCCGCCGACTGCCCGGTCTGCGGCGGCAGCAGGCTGCGGCCCGAGGCCCTCGCGGTCACCTTCGCGGGCCGCACCATCGCACAGCTGGCGGCCCTCCCGCTCGACTCGCTGGCCGAGGTGCTGCGGTCGGCCGACGCGGGACCCACCGCCGAGGTCCTGACGGCCGACCTGCTGAGCCGGATCGACCCCGTCACCGAGCTCGGCCTCGGCTACCTGAGCCTGGACCGGACCGCGCCCACCCTCTCCGCCGGGGAGTTGCAGCGGCTGCGGCTCGCCACCCAGCTGCGGTCGGGGCTCTTCGGGGTGGTGTACGTGCTGGACGAGCCGTCGGCGGGGCTGCACCCGGCCGACACCGAGGCCCTGCTCACGGTCCTGGACCGGCTGAAGGCGGCCGGGAACTCGGTGTTCGTCGTCGAGCACCACCTCGATGTGGTGCGGCACGCCGACTGGCTGGTGGACGTCGGCCCGCTTGCGGGTGTGCACGGCGGGCGGGTGCTGCACAGCGGCCCGCCGAAAGAGCTGGCCGAGGTCACCGAGTCGCAGACCCGGCGCTTCCTCTTCGACACCGCGCCCGCGCCGGTACGCGAGGTGCGCGAGCCGTCGGGGTGGCTGAAGGTCGGACCGGTGACCCGGCACAATCTGCGCGCTCTGACGGCCGAGCTGCCGCTGGGCGTCTTCACGGCGGTGACCGGCGTCTCGGGCTCCGGCAAGTCCACCCTGGTCGGCGAGATCACCGGGGAACTGCCGGGCGTGGGACGGCTGGTGACGGTCGATCAGAAGCCGATCGGCCGCACCCCCCGCTCCAACCTCGCCACCTACACCGGCCTCTTCGACGTCGTACGCAAGCTCTTCACCGCCACCGACGAGGCGCGGGCGCGCGGCTACAAGGCGGGCCGGTTCTCCTTCAACGTGCCCGGCGGGCGCTGCGAGACCTGCCAGGGCGAGGGGTTCGTCTCGGTGGAGCTGCTGTTCCTGCCGAGTACGTACACGCCCTGCCCGAACTGCCACGGCGCCCGGTACAACCCCGAGACGCTTCAGGTCACCCACCGGGGCCGCACCATCGCCGAGGTGCTCGACCTGACCGTGGAGGAGGCGGCCGGCTTCTTCGCGGACACCCCGGCCGCCGCCCGGAGCCTGGCCGCGCTGCTGGAGGTGGGCCTCGGCTATCTGCGCCTGGGCCAGCCCGCCACCGAGCTCTCCGGCGGCGAGGCCCAGCGCATCAAGCTGGCGTCCGAACTCCAGAGAACGCGGCGGGAGCACACGCTGTATCTGCTGGACGAGCCCACGACCGGGCTGCACCCGGCCGATGTCGAAGTGCTGCTGCGCCAGTTGCACGGACTTGTCGACGCGGGCCACTCCGTGGTCGTGGTCGAGCACGACATGACGGTGGTGGCGGGCGCGGACTGGGTGGTCGACCTCGGGCCGGGCGGCGGCGACGCGGGCGGCAGGATCGTTGCGGCGGGCCCGCCGCGCGAGGTCGCCTCGGCGGGGACCGGGCGCACGGCTCCGTATCTGGCGAAGGCCTTCCGGGACTGAACACCCGGACGGCCGGGAGCGGCCGCGATCAGTAGCAGAACCTCCCCGGACGGCAAGCTGACGGCCCGTCAATTCGTGGCGGATCCCCGGCTGTTCGACCCGTAAAAGCGGACTTACTCTCAAGTTCACCCGGGTATGACGTCACCCCAGTTCCTCCTCGCACCCCCACCCCATCGAAGTCATTCGAACGAGGAGCCCCCCATGGCAACCCGCAGACTCCGCGCGTCCGCCGCCCTGACAGCCGCCACGGCCGCGCTCACCCTCGGCGCCACCCACGCCGCCGGCGCCCTCTCGGCCGGATCCACCACCGTGACCCCGGCCGGCCACTCCTTCACCGCCAAGCTCAACGGCAAGGCCACCTTCACGGCCGGTTCCACCACCATGACCTGCACGGTCTCGGCCTCCGCCCCCAACGGAACGGCCACCAACAAGATCCCGGCCGCCCCCGGCAACCACAACGACGCCGGGGCCGTCTCCGCGCCCATCAACCCGCCGACCTTCAGCGGCTGCACCACCAGCATCTTCGGCGTCGGCGTGACGGTCACCAGCAACGCCACCAACGGCCAGTGGAGCATCTCGGCCCAGAACGGCTCGCCCGTCTCGGCCGCGCTCACCATGCCCAAGGGCGGGGTCGTCATCAAGACGAGCGGCCTGGCCAGCTGTACGCTCACCGCCTCGCCCACCGGCCCCACCAGCGTCAACGGCACCTGGACCAACGGCGCTCCCTCCAGGCTCGCCATCGCCAACGCGCCGGTGGCCGCCACCGGGACCGGCGGGTTCCTGTGTCCGACGGGCAACCAGACGGCCACCTTCTCGGCCGCCTACGACGTCACCGACACCACCGACCCGGCCCAGCAGATCACCGTCGGCGGCTGAGCCGTACGCGACGAGGTGTGCCCCGGGCCCGAGGCCGGGGGCACACCCACCGCGTCCCGGCCTCAGCGGCCGACCTTGCGCGCCTTCCTGGTCGCGCGCAGCCACTCCTTGTTCATCGCCGCGATCGACGGCAGCGGGATGCCCTTGGGGCAGGCGGTGGCGCACTCCCCGGTGAGGGTGCAGCCGCCGAAGCCCTCCGCGTCCATCTGGCCCACCATGTCGAGCACCCGGGTCTCACGCTCGGGCGCGCCCTGCGGCAGTACGTTGAGGTGGTTGACCTTGGCCGAGGTGAACAGCATGGCCGAGCCGTTGGGGCAGGCCGCCACGCAGGCGCCGCAGCCGATGCACTCGGCGTGCTCGAAGGCGGAGTCGGCGTCCGGCTTGGGCACGGGGGTGGCGTGCGCCTCGGGCGCGGCTCCGGTGGGGGCGCTGATGTAGCCGCCCGCCTGGATGATCCGGTCGAAGGCCGAGCGGTCCACCACCAGGTCCTTGACGACCGGGAAGGCGGCGGCCCGCCACGGCTCGACGTCGATGGTGTCGCCGTCCTCGAAGGCCCGCATGTGCAGCTGGCAGGTGGTGGTCCGCTCGGGCCCGTGCGCGTCGCCGTTGATGACCAGGCTGCACGCGCCGCAGATGCCCTCGCGGCAGTCGTGGTCGAAGGCGACCGGGTCCTCGCCCTTGAGGATGAGCTCCTCGTTGAGCGTGTCGAGCATCTCCAGGAAGGACATGTCGGCCGAGATGCCGTCCACTTCGTAGGTGGACATCGCTCCGTCGGCGTCGGCGTTGGGCTGCCGCCAGACGCGCAGGGTGAGCTTCATGCGTAGCTCCGCTGGGTGGGGTGGACGTACTCGAAGACGAGGTCTTCCTTGTGCAGGACGGGGGCCGTGCCGGTCCCGGTGAACTCCCAGGCGGCGGCGTAGGAGAACTCCTCGTCGCGGCGGGCCGCCTCGCCGTCCGGGGTCTGGGACTCCTCGCGGAAGTGGCCGCCGCAGGACTCGGCGCGGTGCAGCGCGTCGAGGCACATCAGCTCGGCGAGCTCCAGGTAGTCGACGATGCGGTTGGCCTTCTCCAGGGACTGGTTGAACTCCTCACCGGTGCCCGGGACCTTGATGCGGCGCCAGAACTCGTCGCGGATCTGCGGGATCCGCTCCAGCGCCTTGCGCAGCCCCTCCTCGGTGCGGGCCATTCCGCAGTACTCCCACATGAGTTCGCCGAGCTCGCGGTGGAAGGAGTCGGGGGTGCGGTCGCCGTCCACGGCGAGCAGCAGGTTGAGCCGGTCCTCGGTCTCCGCGACCGCCTCCGCGACCGCCGGGTGCTCGGCGGTCACCGGCTCCTGGTGCGGGTTGCGCGCCAGATAGTCGTTGATCGTGGAGGGGAGGACGAAGTAGCCGTCGGCCAGGCCCTGCATCAGGGCCGAGGCGCCGAGCCGGTTGGCGCCGTGGTCGGAGAAGTTGGCCTCGCCGATCGCGAACAGGCCGGGGACGGTGGTCTGGAGGTCGTAGTCGACCCACAGGCCGCCCATCGTGTAGTGCACGGCGGGGTAGATCCGCATCGGCACCTCGTACGGGTTCTCGGCGGTGATCCGCTCGTACATCTCGAAGAGGTTGCCGTACTTCTCCTCGACCTTGTCGCGCCCCATCCGCGCGATGGCGTCCGCGAAGTCGAGGTAGACGCCCTGGCCGCCGGGGCCGACCCCGCGCCCCTCGTCGCAGACGTTCTTGGCGGCGCGCGAGGCGATGTCGCGCGGGACGAGGTTGCCGAAGGAGGGGTAGATCCGCTCCAGGTAGTAGTCGCGCTCCTCCTCGGGGATCTCGGCGGCCGGGCGGGTGTCGCCCTTGGCCTTCGGCACCCAGATGCGGCCGTCGTTGCGCAGCGACTCGCTCATCAGGGTCAGCTTGGACTGGTGGTCGCCGGTGCGCGGGATGCAGGTGGGGTGGATCTGGGTGAAGCAGGGGTTGGCGAAGAGGGCACCGCGCCGGTGCGCCCGCCACACGGCCGTCGCGTTGGAGTTCATCGCGTTGGTGGAGAGGTAGAAGACGTTGCCGTAGCCGCCGGACGCCAGCACCACCGCGTCCGCGAAGTAGGTGTCGACGCGGCCCGTGACCAGGTCGCGGGCCACGATCCCGCGCGCCCGGCCGTCCACCACGATCAGGTCCAGCATCTCGGTGCGCGCGTGCAGTTCCACGTTGCCCGCCGCGATCTGCCGCGACAGCGCCTGGTAGGCGCCGAGCAGCAGCTGCTGGCCGGTCTGGCCGCGCGCGTAGAACGTGCGCGAGACCTGGACGCCGCCGAAGGAGCGGGTGTCGAGGAGGCCGCCGTACTCACGTGCGAAGGGCACGCCCTGCGCCACGCACTGGTCGATGATCTCCACCGAGATCTGCGCCAGGCGGTGGACGTTGGACTCGCGGGCCCGGAAGTCGCCGCCCTTGACGGTGTCGTAGAAGAGGCGGTGGATGGAGTCGCCGTCGTTGCGGTAGTTCTTGGCGGCGTTGATGCCGCCCTGGGCGGCGATGGAGTGGGCGCGGCGCGGGGAGTCCTGGAAGCAGAACTGGACGACGTGGTAGCCCTGTTCGGCCAGGGTCGCCCCCGCCGAGCCGCCCGCGAGCCCGGTGCCGACGACGATCACGGTGTGCTTGCGTCGGTTGGCCGGGTTGACGAGCTTCGCCTCGAAGCGACGGGTGTCCCAGCGCTCGGCGATGGGCCCGGAGGGCGCCTTGGTGTCGGCGATCGGCTCGCCGAGCGTGTAGGCCGTGTAGTCGATGGACGGGGTCATTCAGCTCACCACTCCGGTCATGACGGCGACGGGGACGGCGATGAAGCCGGCGGTCAGCACCAGCGCCAGCACGTTGGCGAGGGCCTTGAGGAACCGGTCGCGGGCCGCGCTGCCCGCGCCGAGCGTCTGGGCCGCGCTCCACAAGCCGTGCCGGACGTGCAGTCCGAGGGCGAGCATCGCCACGATGTAGACGGTGTTGCCGTACCAGGTGGAGAAGGTGTCGATGACGTTCTGGTACGGGTGCCCGGACTGGAAGCCGCCGGGGTGGGCGGTGCCGGTGGTCAGGTCCAGGATGTGCCAGACGATGAAGAGCCCGAGGATGATCCCGCCCCAGCGCATGGTGCGGGTGGCGTAGCTCGCCCGGGGGCGCCTGTGCACGTACTGGCTCGGGCGGGCCCTGATGTCGCGCCGGCTCAGCTGGTACGCGCAGACCGCGTGCGCCACGACGGCGGCGACCAGCACCACCCGGATGATCCACAGGGCCCACTCGTAGTGCAGGAACGGCTCGCCGACGGTGCGCAGCCAGTGCGCGTACCCGTTGAAGTCGCCCGCACCGAAGAAGATCTTGAGGTTGCCGAACATGTGGACGGCCAGATACGTCAGCATGATCAGACCACTGACGGCCATGACCGTCTTCTTGCCGACGGTCGAGTCCCACACCGTGCGCGTCAAGGACGGTTTTCGTTCCGTCCGCGTTGCCAGAGCCATGCCATAGACGCTAGGGGCCGAGGTCCCGAGAGGTCCAAGACATGGATGCGCTCATTTCCATAGCCATGTCCTATCGTGTTCCCATGCAGTTCCAGCAGCTCCTGTACTTCGTGGCCGTCGCGGAGACCCGCCACTTCACCCGCGCCGCCGAGCAGGTCCATGTCTCCCAGCCCTCGCTCTCCCAGCAGATCAGGGCGCTGGAGAAGGAGCTGGGCGCCGAGCTGTTCAGCCGCGCCCGGGGCAACATCGCGCTCACCGACGCGGGCGAGGCGCTGCTTCCGCTGGCCCGCCGCATCCTCGCCGACGCGGACACCGCCCGTATCGAGGTGCAGGAGCTGGCCCAGCTGCGGCGCGGCCGGGTCCGTCTCGGCGCCACCCCGAGCCTGTGCACCGGACTGCTGCCGGACGTGCTGCGCGCCTTCCACGACCGCCATCCGGGCATCCAGCTCCTCATCGAGGAGGGCGGCTCCCACGACCTCGTACGGGAGCTCGCGCGCGGCGCGCTCGACCTCGCCCTGGTGGTGCTCCCGCTGCCGCCCGGCTCCCCCGCGCTGACCAGCGTCGAGCTCTTCCACGAGGATCTGGTGGTGGTCTCGGCCGCCGCCGGACCCGCCCCCGGCAGCGACGGCCGCGTCCAGGTCCGCGATCTGCGCGACGCCCCGCTCGTCATGTTCCGGCACGGCTACGACCTGCGCGAACTCACCGTCGCCGCCTGCCGCGCGGAGGGCTTCGAGCCGGTCTTCACGGTCGAGGGCGGCGAGATGGACGCGGTGCTCGGCTTCGTCCGGGCCGGGCTCGGCATCGCGGTGGTGCCGAGCATGGTGGCCGCCCGGGCGGGCCGCGACCTGCGGGTCACCCCGCTGGCCCGCCCGGGTCTGCGCCGTACGATCGCGCTCGCCCACCGCAGCGACGTGGACCCGCCGCGCGCCGCGCGGGAGTTGCAGCGGGTCCTGCTGGGCATCGGTACGGGTCAGACCGCGTCGGTGAGCGCCAGCGAGTGAATGCGGTCCGGGGCGCCCGGACGCGCGTAGTACCAGCCCTGCGCGGTGTCGCAGCCCAACTCGCGCAGCTGCTCGGCCTGCGCCCCGGTCTCCACGCCCTCGACGGTCACGGCCAGGTGCAGGCTGTGGGCGAGCGACACGATCCCCTCGACGATCTTGATGTCGACCGGGTCGGCCGGGTGCTGCTGCATGGACTGGGTGAACGAGCGGTCCAGCTTCAGCACGCTCACCGGCAGCCGGCGCAGGTTCGCCAGGTTGGAGTAGCCCGTGCCGAAGTCGTCGAGCGCGATGTCCACGCCCATGTCCGCGAGCTGGCGCAGCGGCTTGAGCAGGTCGTCGTCGGCGCCGATCAGCGCGGACTCGGTGACCTCCAGGCACAGCGCGCCCGGCTCCAGACCGGAGCGCTCCAGGACCTCCACCGTGTCGGCCACCAGACCGGGGTGGTGCAGCTGGGTCGGCGAGAGGTTCACGTTGACCCGCAGCGGGCCGCCCGCCCGCGAACCCGGGTGGCGCTCCTGCCAGAACCGCGCCTGGCGTACCGACTCCGCCATCACCCAGCGGCCCAGCGGCACGATCAGACCGGTGTGCTCGGCGAGCGGGATGAACCGGTCCGGGCCGAGGACCCCGTGCTGCGGGTGCGACCAGCGCACCAGCGCCTCCGCCCCGTGCACACTGCCGTCGCCCAGGTGCACCAGCGGCTGGTACTCGATGAAGAACTCACCGCGCTCCAGCGCCGCCGGCAGCGCGTTGGTGAGCCCGTGCCGGGTGATCGCGCGGGCGTCGGCCTCCGGGTCGGCCCGCTCGAAGCGGTTGCCGCCCGCCGCCTTGGCCCGGTACATCGTGATGTCGGCGCTGCGCAGCACCTCCGCCGGGCCGCGCTCGCCCGCCGGGCCCTCGACCACGCCGATCGAGCCCCGCACGGACAGCTCGCGGCCCTCCAGGCGGATCGGGACGGCGAGCACGTTGAGGATGCGCGAGGCCAGTTCGTCGACCTCGCGCAGGGTGTCGGTGCCGGTGGTCAGCGCCACGAACTCGTCGCCGCCCAGCCGCGCCACCATCTCGCCCGGCCCGGTCGCACAGCTCTGCAACCGGTCGGCGACCTCCACCAGGAGCCGGTCGCCCGCCGAGTGGCCCAGGCTGTCGTTGACCGCCTTGAAGCCGTCGAGGTCGAGGTAGCAGAGCCCGAACCGCTTGCCCTCGCCCGCCGCGAGCGCCTTGTCGAGCCGCTCGAAGAACAGGGTGCGGTTGGGCAGCCCCGTGAGCGCGTCATGGGTGGCCTCGTAGCGCAGCCGCAGGTTGAGCAGCCGCCGCTCGGTGGTGTCCTCGAGCAGGGCCAGCTGGTACTGGGGGCGGCCCTCGGCGTCGCGCAGCAGCGAGACCGTCAGATTGGTCCACAGGACGGTGCCGTCGCCCCGGTAGTACGGCTTCTCGACCCGGTAGTGGTCGCGCTCGCCCCGCACCAGCTCCTCGTAGAGCTTCCAGACCTGCGGCGCGTCCTCGGGGTGCACCCACTCGCTGACGTTGCGGCTGCGGAGCTGCCCCTCGACGCCGCCGAACATCCGGGTGAGGGTCTCGTTGACCTCCAGGACGCGGCCTTCGAGGTCGGCGATGCCGATGCCGACGGCCGCGCCCTCGAAGACCGCCCGGAACCGGGCCTCGGTGGCGTGCAGGGCCTCCTCGGCGGCGCTACGCGCGGAGAGTGCCGAGCGGGCGATGGCCTCCTGCTCGCTCAGCGTGCGCTCGCGCAGCGCCTGGGCGAACCCGGCGGCCAGCGCGTGCTGGAGGCGGGCACACCGGGCCCGCGCCTCCTCGGCCCGCAGGCCGCCGCCCGTACCGCAGTACAGGACGAGATAGGAGTCGACGACGCCGAGGGTGCGGCTGAGCGCGTCCGGGTCGGTGCAGTGGACGCCGACCAGGGCGGCGCCGACCTCGTGGGCGGGCGCCGGGTCGAAGTGGCGGCGGTGCAGCGCCTCGATGAGGCGGCGGGCCAGCGGCAGCAGATGGCGCTCGAACTCGGGGCGGGTCAGCGAGGTGGCCGTCACCGGGAAGATGGCGCGGCTCCAGATCGTGGCGAACCGTCTGAGCCTGGACTCCGGGCCGTCGGGATCGACGGGCTGCCCGTCCTTGCGGATCGGAGTGCTCACGCTATGCGTCCCACGCCGGCGAACCCCGAGAAGGCATAGGCGTCTTCCTGCTCCGGTGAGCTCTCCGGGCGCCACATCGGCATCTGCACCAGACCGGGCGCGACCATCTCGAACCCGTCGAAGAAGGTGGCGATCTCCTCGCTGGTGCGCATGACCAGCGGGTTGCGGATGGTGCGGTAGACGCCCACCGCACCGCCGGCCCGGTCCTCGCTGAGCGGAATACCCTCGTACGCGGCGTGGGTGAGGATCAGCAGGCTGCCGGGGGCGAGCGCGTCACGCAGCTCGGCGACCGCGGCGCGCGGGTCGTCGGAGTCCTCCACGAAGTGCAGGACCGCGACCAGGAGCAGCGCGACCGGCTTGTCCAGGTCGAGCAGCCGGCCGACCTCGGGGCTGGACAGGACGTCCTGCGGCTTGCGCAGATCGGCGGCGACCACGCCCGCCCGCTCGTTGCCCTCCAGGACGGCCCTGCTGTGGGCGACGGCCACCGGGTCGTGGTCGACGTAGACGACCCGCGCCTCGGGGGCGCCGCTCTGGGCTATCTCGTGGACGTTGCCGAACGTGGGGATACCCGAGCCGATGTCCAGGAACTGGGTGATTCCCTCGTCCAGGGCGAAACGGACGGCCCGCCGCATGAACGCCCGGTTCGCCTGCATCACCTTGGGCAGTCCGGGAATGAACTCCATGGCCTTGCGCGCGGCTTCCCGGTCCACCTCGAAGTTGTGCGAGCCGCCCAGGTAGTAGTCGTAGATGCGGGACACACTCGGCACCGAGATGTCGATGCCCGTAGGGGCCCAGGCGGGACGCTCCATCTATGTCTCCAACAACTCGCCGCGGGGGGTGTGGTGGCCATGTGCATGGTCAGTGTTCGAGCTGAGGCTACTGATCGTCCGGCAGGAGGGCGAGTAAAAACGGAAAATGCCGATCCGTTATTGGTCACACACACATTCGGTCACATCCCCCGGGGCGCACGTCGAACCCGCCACCGCGCGGGGGACACGGTGACGGGCCGACGGCTCTGGAGGGACGATTACTTGGTGGTGGCGATCAGCTTTCCCTCGGGCGAGACGGCCCACCAGGTGCCGCCCACGCCCTGGCCGTTGGTGTCGCCGGGCTTGCTGTCGCCGGCGTAGGTGTAGACCGGCCAGCAGTTGATGGACTGCTGCTTGATGCCGTCGGGCCGGTTGAAGGTCACGAAGCCCTTCTGGATGATGCCTTCGGTGTCCTTCTTCTCCACCGGGGCGACCACCGGCCACTTCTTCAGGCAGTCCCCGGTGCAGGCCGACTTCATGGGCCACGCCGAGTCCTTCTTGAACCGGTACACCGTCATCCCCTTGGCATCGACGATGATCTTGCCGAGCTTGGCGTCGTCGCGGACCGACAGGCCCGGCAGGCTCGGCGCCTGCTCACCGGCGCCCGCGCTGTCCGCCGAGGGCGTCGCCTTCTTGCCGTCGGGGGCCGAGGCGTGCCAGGTGCCGCCCACGCCCTGCCCCATCGCGTCGCCGGGCTTGGTGTCCTTGGTGTACCGGTACATCGGCCAGCCGGCGATCGTCAGCTGCTTGGTGCCGTCGGCGCGGCTGACCTCGCCGATGAGACTGGCGTCGGTGCCGGGGGCCGCGACGGCGCTGCCGGCGGGCACCGCGGGCCACAGCTTCGCGCAGTCGCCGTCGCAATTCGACTTCGGCGGGCTGGCGGTGTCCTTGTCGAAGCGGTAGAGCGTGAACCCGGCGCTGTCGGTGACCACCTTGCCCAGCTCCTTGCTGTCCCACACCGCGAGCTGCCCGGCCGACTTGGCCGCCGCCTGGGAGGCCGCCCCGTTCGCCGAGCCGTAGCCGCCGTCCCCGTATCCGTAGCCGGAGCCGCTGCCGGCCGCCGGGGCGGCGTTGCCGACCGACTGGCCCTTCGGCGAGGCACTTCCCTTGTCCTGGCCGCACGCCGTCGCCGTGAGTGCCAGTACTGCCGCCGCCGTCACCGCGAGCGAGGCGTTGCGCCAGGTTGCCATGTCAACTCCCTTGGATCCGCTGTCCGTTGTGGCGCCCGGGTGCGCCTTTCATGGCCCTAGGTACGCGTCACGGCCCCCCGAGCGTTCAACGCCTGCGAAAGAATTTTCCCGCCCGCCCCGAACCGGCCCGTGCGGTTCCAAACGCAAATGCGGCCAACCTCCCTCCATCAGGCGAATCCCTGGCACTCTCATGGCCGAGCGGCCCGAAGGGCCGGATGATCCTCGGCGTGCATGTAACCCGTCTGGCCCAGCGGCTGCTCTCGGCGGCCGCCCTCGCCCTGCTGCTGACCGGCCCCGCGCCGTACGCGCGCGCGGATGCCTGCGCCTACGCGTCGGTCTCCGGCGGCGCCGGGGACGACTGGGCGGTGGCGATCGCCGGGGGCGGCGTCTGCACCCCCTCGCCGCCCCCGCCCACCCCGGAGCCCCCGCCGCCGAAACCGCCCGAACCCAAGCCCCCGGCGCCCCAGCCCCCGCCGCCTCCGCCTCCGCCCGCCCCGCCGAAGCCCGTACCGCCCCCGGCGCCGCCGCTCAAGCCCCGGCCGCCCGCGCCGCGACCGGTGCCGCCCGCGGCACCCGTACCGCCCAAGCCGGCCCCTCCGGCGCCGCCCGCACCCGTGCCACCGGCGCCGAGCCCGTCGGCCACCCCGCCGACGAAGCGGCCGGTCGCCCTGCCCGCCTACCGCCGTCAGCCGCGCAAGAAGCCCGCGCCGGGGCTCTCCACGGTGACGCTCACCCTGCTGATCACGGCGCCCGCGGTGATCGCCGTCGCGGTGCTCCGCCCCCGCTCGCGCTAGCCGCGCGGCGCCGTTCTCCCTTTTCTCCCTCGCCGGAGGTATCCCCGTGAAGGACTGGATCGTCCTCGCCATCGCGATGGCCGCCGCGTGCGCCGTCGTGCTGACCATCGTCGTCGTCAACCACCGTCGTATCCGCGAGGACGACGACCCCTCCCAGACCCCGGACGTCATGGAGTACATGACGATGATGATGGGAGTGGTGTACGCGATCGTCCTCGGCCTCGCCATCGCGGGCGTCTGGGAGGCCCGTGGCGCCGCCTCGGAGACCGTCCGCCAGGAGGCGCAGGCGCTGCACGAGGTCAGCGAGCGCGCCCATGTCTACCCGGCCCCGGTCCGCGAGCGCATCCGCGCCGACGTCGACTCGTACGTCTCCTATGTGGTCAACGCCGAGTGGCACCACATGGAGGTGTCGGGCGAGCTCGGCGAGCGGGGGGACACCCTGCTCTCCAAGCTGCGCAGGGACGTCACCGACTACCAGCCCGCCAACGACCACGAGGGCCAGGCCTACCAGCCGCTGGTCGACCAGGTGGCGGCCGTCGACGACGCCCGCACCCAGCGCGGCCAGGGCGCCGGGGCCACCATGCCGGGGGTCGTCTGGTTCGGGCTGATCACCGGGGCCGTGGTGACCGTTGGCCTGATCTTCACTCTCCAGATCCGCCGCACCGGGCGCGAGCTGCTGCTGGCCGGGCTTTTCAGCGTGCTCATCGCCTTCCTGCTCTTCCTGATCTGGGACTTCGACGCCCCGTTCGGCCGGGGTCTGTCGGCCACCGCGGCTCCCTTCCACGACCTCTTCCCCGAACTGTTCACCTGACGAAACCGCCGTTGACACCCCGACAGGTCCGCCGGGTGGGGGAACGGAATGCCCCATTCGCCGGACAGCGATCGCGGCCCGGGCCGCCCGCTCCTAGCGTGTCGGGCATCGAGGTGCATTTCCGGCTTTATGTGGAAACCAGTTCCGCAGTGCGCCTCGGGGACCCGGAGGATTGTCCATGGGCGCGATACGTATCGCCTCCGCCACTTTGCTCGGCGCCGCGGCGATCTCCCTCGCCGCCCCCGCCGCGGCTCTCGCCGCCGACGGCGGCGGCGCGCACGGCAGCAACATCACGTCGTTCGGCTTCAGCGTGACCCCCTCCACCATCGCCCCCGGCGGTACGGTCACGCTGAACGTCACCGGGTGCCCCTCCACCGCCACCGCCTCCTCCGGCGTCTTCAACACGGTGACCATCTCACCGAACAGCTCCACGACCGCCCAGGTCGACTTCAACGCCAAGCGCGGTGCCACCTACGCCGTGACCTTCATGTGCGGCGGCGAGCGGGGCACCACCGATCTCACCATCACCGGCGGGATCCAGCCGCTGCGGCCCACCACCCGGCCCACCATCAGCACCACCACCGCGCCCTCGCGCGGCGTCCGGGGCGGTCTCGGCGGTAGTGCGCAGGGCTTCGACATGACCGAGATGGCGGTCGGCCTCGCGCTCATCGCGGTGGCGGGCGGCGGGCTGATGGTCTATCTGCGCCGCCGCGACCACTGAGCCCGGCCGAACGAGCAGGGCCGTCGGCCCGCCCACGGAAAAGGGCCGTGAACCGCCGGTCGCCCCGAGTCCTGGCCAGGACTCGGGGCGACCGGCGGTTCGGCTCTTTCCGGGAGGTTCGGCCGGTCAGATCCGCCCGCCGGCTGTGCGGCGGCGCCGTGCCACGAACACGACACCACCGATGGCGGCCAGCGCCACCAGGGACCCGCCGACGGCCAGCTCGGTCTGGGTGGGGCCGGCGGAGCCGCCGAGCCCGCCCATCGCGCCGCGGCCGGGGAGCACGGTGAAGCTGCGCGTCTCCGTTCTGGGGTTGTCGTTGCAGCGGACCGACAGGTTGTACGACCCGGGGGTGATGTGGTCGTGGATCCTGGCGGTCGCGAACCCGGTGTCCCCGCCCGACAGGGACGTGGGGGAAAAGGCGTTGGACGTCACGATGCCGCCGTGGCCGCAGCCGTTGGCCGTGATCGTCAGCGTCGAGCCCGGGTGCACCGCGCTCGGGTTGACGGTGACATTGCTCGGACCGAAGTTGGCGGCGGCGAGCGGGGCCGAGAGCCCCACCGCCGCGAAGGCGGCCACAGCCACCGGGAGAGCGCGTGCAGCACGCATGGTTGAACCTCCGAGGGAGGGCGCCCCAAAGCCGTGCTCCGGGAAATTCGACGAGTACGCCTCCCATGACGAACCCTCACCGCACCCTCTTCACCTCGCATGTCGGCGCTGGTCCACCCTGGTGAGCCGACACGCCGGTGGACGGGCGGCGGATCTGACGGACGCGCAGGTCACAGACCGTCAGAACTTTTATCGGACCATGACACGGATGGGTCACCCCGGCTGCCGCCCCCCGTCGGGCCCCGGCGGGCCCCCGCCACGGCCGCCTTGTCGGCCACCACCCGTTCGCCCCTCTCCGATCGCCGGAGTGCGAGCACGCCCCTACCGTGCCTACAGGTGGCACGGAGGGCTTTGGAGGGAGCGAGATGGGGCAGGAAGAGGGCGGCTCGGAGCATCGGAGGCGGTCGCCGTGGGGGGCGCTGGCGCTGGTGATGCTCACCGGTCTGGCGCTGGTGCGCAACGGCGCCGACGTCACGATGGGCCCCCCGCAGCCCGCGGCCGCCGCCGCGCTGTCGGGCAGGCCCGAGGTGTTCGTCCCCACCACCTCGCTCGCCCCGGTCGAGCCGCTGCCGTACGCGCAGGCCTCCCGGGTGAAGATCCCCGCGATCAAGGTGGACGCCCCCGTCATCGAGGTCGGCATCGACCAGGACGGCTGGGTGCAGGCACCGCCGCCGGACGACCCCAACCTGGCCGGCTGGTACCAGAACGCGATCGCCCCCGGCCAGCGCGGCACCGCCGTCATGGTCGGCCACGTCGACACCCTGCGGGGCCCCGCCGTCTTCTACGGCCTGGGCTCGCTCAAGAAGGGCAACCACGTCGAGGTGACCCGCTACGACGGGCATGTGGCCGTCTTCGAGGTGTACGGCGTCGAGGTCTACGACAAGAACAACTTCCCGGGTGCCCGGGTGTACGGCGACACCGGGCACCCGGAGCTGCGGGTGATCACCTGCGGCGGCGGCTTCACCCGCGCGAAGGGCTACGACGGCAACGTGGTCGTCTACGCCCGGATGGTGGCCACCCGCTGAACCGCCGTCCTCAGCGCCTGCCCGCGAACCCCCCTGCGCTCAGCGCCGCTTGGGCGGTACGCGCAGGTGGTAGCCGGAGGTCAGCAGCCGGGGCAGATAGGTGCGCAGCGCCGCCACGCTCTGCGAGCGGTCGCCCCCGGCGTCGTGCGAGAGCACCACGACGCCGGGGGCGGCGCCGTCCCGCACCCGGCGCACGATGGTCTCGGTGCCGGGCGTCGTCCAGTCGAGGGTGTCCAGCGTCCAGCCCATCGGCTCCATGCCCAGCTCGGCGCCGATCTCGAACGAGTTGCGGTTCCAGGCCCCGTAGGGCGCGCGGAACCACTGCGGCCGCTCCCCCAGCACCTCCTCGACCACCTCGCTGGTCCGGGTCATCTCGTCGCGTACCGCCTCCCGCGACATCTTGATGAGCAGCGGGTGGGTCCAGGAGTGGTTGCCGATCACATGCCCGTCGTCGCGCATCTCGCGCAGCAGGTCGCGGTTGTCGGTGACCATCTCGCCGCAGACGAAGAACATCGCGCGCACGTCGTACTCGCGCAGGGTCCCCAGGATCTGCGGGGTGTAGCGCGGGTCGGGGCCGTCGTCGAAGGTCAGCACCATGGTCTGCGGGCCGAGCTCAGGCATGCTGAGGAAGGGCCTGCGGCGCACCGGCGGCAGCGCCGTGCGGTACTGCGGCGGCGCCTCGGCGGTCATCGGCTCCAGGCGGTACGCGGAGGACTTCAGCCGGGGCGCGGCGGCCTGCGGGCCCGCGGCGGGGCCGGCGGCCCCGCCCTCCGGGGCGCCGGTGTCCTCGGCGGTCAGCATCCGCAGGGCGGCCGCGGCTCCCAGACAGGCGCCGAGGCGCAGCAGGGTGCGCCGCCCGGGGAGCATCTGATCCTTTTTCATGACCCATGGCTCGCACGGTCAACGGCCCCGGCGGCTGAAGCGCACCGCCCGCGCGGCCGAAAACACCCGTTGGGGTGTACCCGCGAACGCCGTCGTGACGTCGTTCAGTGGCGGCGCACCAGCGGGAACGGCAGTGTCTCACGGATCGTCAGACCGGTGAGGAACATGACCAGCCGGTCCACCCCGATGCCCAGCCCGCCGGTGGGCGGCATGGCGTACTCCAGCGCGTCCAGGAACTCCTCGTCGAGCTCCATCGCCTCCGGGTCGCCGCCCGCCGCCAGCAGCGACTGCGCGGTGAGCCGCCGGCGCTGCTCCACCGGGTCGGTCAACTCTGAATAAGCGGTGCCCAGTTCGGTGCCGAACGCCACCAGGTCCCAGCGCTCGGCCAGCCGGGGGTCACGGCGGTGCTGGCGGGTGAGCGGGGAGACGTCGGTGGGGAAGTCCTTGTAGAAGGTGGGCAGCTGGGTCCGCTCCTCGACCAGCCGCTCGTACATCTCCAGGGCCACGTCGCCCCGGCTGTTCTCGGGGGTGTGCGGGACCCCCGCCTTGTCGCACAGCCGGCGCAGCTCGCGCTCGTCGGTGTCGGCGCCGACCTCCTCGCCCAGCGCCTCGGAGAGCGCCCCGTACAGCGTCTTCACCGGCCAGGGGCCGGAGATGTCGTGCTCCACCAGCCGCCCGTCGGGCCCGGCCTTGCGGGCCACCGGCGCGCCGAACGCGGCGGTCGCCGCGCCCTGGATGAGCTCGCGGGTCAGATCGAGCATCACGTCGTAGTCGGCGAAGGCCTGGTAGGCCTCCAGCATCGTGAACTCGGGGTTGTGCTTGTACGAGACGCCCTCGTTGCGGAAGGTGCGGCCCATCTCGAAGACCTTCTCGACGCCGCCGACGCACAGCCGCTTGAGATACAGCTCGGGGGCGATGCGCAGATACAGGTCCAGGTCGTAGGCGTTGATGTGGGTGGTGAAGGGGCGGGCGTTGGCGCCGCCGTGGATCTGCTGGAGCATCGGGGTCTCGACCTCCAGATAGCCCCGGTCGAGCAGGCCCTGGCGCAGCGCCTGTACGGCGGTGGAGCGCGCCCGTACGACCTCACGGGCCTCGGGCCGGGCCACCAGGTCGAGGTAGCGGCGGCGCACCCGCGCCTCGGGGTCGGCCAGCCCGAGCCGTTTGTCGGGCAGCGGGCGCAGGCACTTCCCGGTCATCTGCCAGCCGGTCACGAACAGCGAGTACTCGCCCTTGGCCGTGGTGCCGGTGGTGCCCGTGGCGCTGATGTGGTCGCCGAGGTCGACATCGCGGGTGAAGTGGTCGAGCACCTCGGCGCCGGTGCCGTCCCGGGTGAGGGCGAGCTGGAGGTCGCCGGACCAGTCGCGCAGCACCACGAAGACGACCCCGCCGAAGTCGCGCACGGCGAGCACCCGCCCGGCCACCGTCGCGGCCGTCCCCGCACCGCTGGCCCGCAGCTCGGCCAGGGTGTGCGTACGGGAGGGGATGACCACCGGATACGGTTCGGCGCCCTCGGCGCGCAGCCGCTCCAGCTTGCGGTGGCGCACCCGCACCTGCTCGGGCAGCCGCCGCTCCCCCGCCCGCTCGACGTCCGCCCCGGCCAGCCCCAGCGCCTCGATGGACGGCAGCCCCTCGGTGGTGACGGGGCTGGTGACGCCCCTGGGGTGCCCCTTGCCCCACAGCTTGCGCAGGCTGGGTACGGAGACGAAGCCCTCCGCGATGCCGGAGGCGAGGCCCACGCGGGCGAGCGAGCCCGCGTCCCCGTAGCAGAGGAAGCGCGGGAACCACTGCGGCTGGTACTTCACGTTCGAGCGGTAGAGCGCCTCCAGCTGCCACCACTTGGAGAAGAACAGCAGCAGCCTGCGCCACAGCCGCAGCACCGGGCCCGCGCCGATCCTGGCGCCCTCCTCGAAGGCCGAGCGGAACACCGCGAAGTTGAGCGAGATCCGCCGGATGCCGAGCTTCGGGGCGTACGCGCAGAGCTCGGCCACCATGAACTCCATGACGCCGTTGGGCGCGCTGCGGTCGCGCCGCATCAGGTCGAGCGAGATGCCGTCCGGGCCCCAGGGCACGAACGAGAGCAGCGCGATGAGCCTGCCCTCGGCGTCGAAGGCCTCCACCAGCAGGCAGTCCCCGTCGGCCGGGTCGCCGAGCCGGTCCAGGGCCATGGAGAAGCCGCGTTCGGTCTCGGTGTCGCGCCAGGCGTCGGCCCGGTCGACGATCTGCCCCATCTCCTCGTCGGTGAGCGCCGAGTGGCGCCGGATCCGGGTGGTGGCGCCGGTCCGGGCGACGCGGCGCACGGCCTGCCGGGTCACCCGCATCTCACGGCCGTCCAGGTCGAACCGGGCCACGTGCAGGATGGCCTCGTCGCCCAGCTGCATGGCGTTCAGCCCGTGCCGGGCGTAGACGGTGGCGCCCTCCTCGGAGGCGCCCATCACGGCGGGCGCCCAGGCGTACTTCCTGGCCACGTCCAGCCAGGCGGCGATGGCGGGCCCCCACGCCTCGGGGTCGCCCACCGGGTCGCCGCTGGCCAGGGCGACGCCGGCCTCCACCCGGTAGGTGACGGCCGCCTTGCCGCTCGGCGAGAAGACGACCGCCTTGTCGCGGCGGGTGGCGAAGTAGCCGAGCGAGTCGTCGCGGCCGTAGGAGCGCAGCAGGGCCCGGATACGGGGCTCCTCGTCGCCGTGCAGCGCGGCTTCCATGCGCTGCGAGCGGAAGAGCGTGGTGGCCGCGCTGAGCAGCGCGATCGCGCCGAACAGTCCGAGGAAGAAGTAGAGCGGGCGGGGCGGGCGGCCGTCGAACTGGCCGCCGGAGGCGAGGCCGCCGAGCACCCGGTTGGTGGCCCACAGCAGCCGCTGGCCGCGCGGGAGCGTGCCGGGGAAGATCTCCACCAGCGCCCAGCCGGCCAGGACGCCCGCGCCCAGTCCCAGGAGCAGCACCAGCAGCGCCCGGTGGACGGCGCCGCGCCGGGTCTCGGCGTAGAACTCGCGGCGCGCCAGGATCAGCACCAGCAGCGCGGCCCCGCACACCACGCCGTTGGCGGCCCACACCCACTCGGTGACGGCGACGAGCAGCACGTCGGCGAGGAAGAGCAGCCCGAGGTAGCCGACCACCAGCCACCAGGCGACCTTCTTGCGGGCGCCGATGGCGGCGGCGAGCAGCAGCAGGAAGACGGCGTAGGCGAGGTTGGCGCTGACGGGGACGGTCACCCGGTCGAGGAACCAGGAGAACGGCTGGAGCAGCCGGCGCAGCACGGGCACCAGCGAGATGACCCCGCAGTACAGCCCGAGCCCGCCGAAGAACATCGCGAAGGCCTCCGGCACCCGGCTCAGGAACCGGGACCGCGCGGGCGCCCGGTTCCGTGCCGGTATGGGCGTCTCCTCGCTGACACTCATGCCTTGCACTCTAGGGAGCGGCACGGCGGGGCGCCTGTCGGACGCGCCTCGGCGGGGGGCTAGCCTCGTTCGTGTGACAGCACCATTCGAACGTGGTACGGACGGTCCGAAGGTCATCGTCGTCGGGGTGGACGGCTCCGATTCCTCGCTGCGCGCGGCGGCGTACGCGAGCGGGCTGGCGCGGCGCCAGAACGCGCTCCTCGCGGTGGTGTACGTCCAGCCGTTGGTGCCCGCGGGCGCCGCGATGGGGGCGCCGGTCGCCGACACCACCGGGGAGATCGCCGAGAGCCTCGCCGAGGAGATCCGGGCGGCGGCGGAGCGGGTGCGGGACCTGTGGACGGTGCGCTGGGAGTTCCACACGCTGCGGGGCGACGC
The DNA here is from genome assembly GCF_039521265.1 of Streptomyces crystallinus. Lineage (NCBI taxonomy): Bacteria > Bacillati > Actinomycetota > Actinomycetes > Kitasatosporales > Streptomycetaceae > Streptomyces > Streptomyces crystallinus. The sequence goes on from NZ_BAAACA010000014.1 coordinate 973,987, forward strand.
GTACGGGGGCCTTGTGGCGGCGGCGGACGAGCTCAAGGCGGACGCGGTGGTGGTGGGTGCGTCGGAGTCGGCGGGCCACCGCATCGTGGGCTCGGTGGCGGTCCGCCTGGTGAAGTCCGGCCGCTGGCCGGTAACGGTGGTGCCGTAGCGTTGCGCCCGGCCTTCGTCTGCGGCTGTGTGGGTGGCTGATCGCGCAGTTCCCCGCGCCCCTTTTGTGCCCGGTCTTCGTCTGCGGCTGAGTGGGCGGCTGGCCGCGCAGTTCCCCGCGCCCCTAAACCCGTGTTCGGCTGCGGGTCGTGGTGGGCTGGCCGCGCAGTTCCCCGCGCCCCTAGGGGGTCGGCCGCAGCCGGAGAACCCAGCTCAGCCACAGGCCTTTAGGGGCGCGGGGAACTGCGCGAGAAGCGGCCACGACCCGCAGACGAACGAGGGTTTTCAGGGGCGCGGGGAACTGCGCGAGAAGAGGCCACGGTCCGCAGACGAAAGAGGGTTTGGGGGCGCGGGGAACTGCGCGAGCAACCCGCCACCGACCCGCAGACGAAGACCGGGCCCAAAAAGGGCCGCGGGGAACTGCGCGAGCAACCCGCCACCGGCCCGCAGGCGAAGTCAGTGGGGGGCCATCTTCAGGCCGTCCCGGCCCGCCCCGCGCCCCAGCACCGCCTCCCGGATCTCCGCCTCGGCGCGCCGGTAGTCCTCCCGTTCCGGCGAGGCGCGAAGTGCCTCCGGCAGGGACACCACGCGACCGCGGTCGGGATCGACCCACTGGGGGATGAACTCCGCCCGGGTCACCTCCCAGCGCGCCCCGGCGCGCCCCGGCGGCGCGAACGTGAAGCGCGCGATCGAGCTCATGTTCCCGCGCGGATCCCGCTCACCGTTGTTGTTGAACATCTCCCCGGCGATCTGGTCGCCCTCGCCGTACACGATCCAGGTCCCGTTGACCTTCTCGTACGCCTGCGGGATGTGCGCATGCGTGCCCAGGATCAGGTCGATGTCCGGGCGCCCCCCGGTGCGGGCGGCGGTCAGGGCCTTGCCGAGCCGGAGCTGCTGCTCGTCGGGCTCGGTCTGCCACTCGGTGCCCCAGTGGAGGCTGACGACGACCACATCGGCCCCGGCCCGCCGGGCCGCGCGGGCGTCCGCGAGGATCTTCTCCTCGTCGATGAGGTGGACGGCCCAGGGCTGCCCGTCGGGCATCGGGTAGCCGTTGGTGTCGTACGTGTACGCCAGCTGGGCGACCCTCGCCCCGCCCGCCTCCAGGAGCGCCGGCGCGGCGGACTCCCCGGCCGTGCGGCCCGAACCGGTGTGCTTGAGGCCCACCTTGTCGAAGGCGCCCAGGGTCCGGGCGATCCCCTCGGCCCCGTCGTCGAGGCTGTGGTTGGAGGCGGTCGAGCAGGAGTCGTACCCGGCGTCCTTGAGCGCGGCGGCCACCTGCGGCGGCGACTTGAAGGCCGGATAGCCGGTGAAGGGCCCGCCGTCCGGCCCGTACACCGTCTCCATGTGGCAGATCGCCAGGTCCGCCCGCGAGATCACCGGCTTGACCCCGGCGAGCATCGGCCGGAAGTCGTAGCCGTCCCCGCTCGCGTCCGCCGCCGCGCGCTCGATGGTCGAGGAGTGCGGCAGGACGTCACCGGTGGCGACCAGCGTGAACGGGTGCGGGGCCGCCGTCGCGGAGCCGCCCGCGGGCGACGGCGTGCCGGGGCGCTCGGAGTCCTGGTGGTGGGGCAGGCGCGCGGGGGCGGGGTGCTCCGCCGCGCACCCGGCGCTCGCGGCGACGACGAGGGCCGCGACGGCCGCCGCCCGCCGGCTCGTTGTGCTGGTCATGGCAGCGGCTCCACGGGTCGGGTCCGGGACCCGGGTTCGAGGCCAGGGGCCGAAGCCGAGGTCCGGAATTGTCTGATGAATTATCAGATATCCATATAATGCCTAATTGACTCCTCCCCCAACCGTTCGGCGCACCATTCGCCGCTTCATTCGACCGTTCGTCGCATGTCGCGGTCCGGCGGCTGTCCCTTCGCCTGCGACTGCGCTCGGATACGGGCTGCGGCCTGCGGACTTCTCGGGAAGGGAGCACCACGGTGAGCACGGGATCCTCGGATGCGGCCCCACGGAGCGCGGCGCCGCCGCGGCGCTACACCCGCGAGCCCGACCTCGCGGCGCTCCAGCGCGAGCACGGCCCCGCCCTGATGCACTTCCTGCTGGGCCTCACCTACGGCGACCGCCAGCGCGCCGAGGACCTGCTCCAGGAGACGCTGGTACGGGCCTGGCAGCACCCGGAGGCGTTCGAGGGCCCGTACGCCTCGATGCGGCCGTGGCTGTTCACCGTCGGGCGGCGCCTCGCGATCGACGCCCGCAGGAGCCGGCAGGCGCGGCCGGTCGAGGTCCACGACGCCGTGCTGGACGCGCGCGTGGAGGCGCAGGACGACCACGCCGAGCGCTCGGCGGCGGCGCTGGACGTACGGGACGCGGTGCGCACATTGAGCCCCGAGCACCGCACGGTGCTGACGCAGATCTACTTCCGGGGACTGAGCGTGGCCGAGGCGGCCGACGTCCTGGGGGTGCCGTGCGGCACCGTCAAGTCCCGTTCGTACTATGCTCTGCGGGCCCTGGCGCGGGTCCTGCCGGGCTACTCGTCCGGCGGCCCGTCCGCCAGGTCCTCCTCGGAGAGCAGGGCCAGCAGCGAGGGTGTCTCCGCCACCTCCAGATAGGCCGCCCGGCAGCCGGGGCAGCTGCGCAGATGGCCGGCGACCCGGCGGTCCTCGTCCGGTGCGAGGGCGCCGAGGACGTACGCGCCGAGCAGCTGCCGCACATGCATGGGCACCTCGTGTGGGACGACGGATCCTGCCCTTCTGGCCACGGCGGGCGCGCGCCCCCGGTTCAATGCTCCCTGGAGCTCCCTGGAGCGCCTGGACAGTCGATGAAAGAGGCGAGAAGGAATGCGTCCGGAGGGTACGAACGGGACCAGTGGTGGCGAGCTGCTGGTACCGATGGCTTGGATGTACGCGGAGTACATCGCCGACGAATTACTGCGCACCGGCGATCTGATGCCGCCGACCACGCTCGAGTTCAGGGCCGGACGCGACGCCTTGGCGTTGACGATCTTCCTGTCGGACGGCGCGGTCGGCGGCGCGCGGGTGGTGGCGCGGCTCGACGAGTGGAGTTCGCTGACCGCGGCCGGCCGGCCGTGGCACAGCTGGGTCCGCGAGCGCCTGGAGGAGCGGGAGGCGGCGGAGTCCGGCCCCGATCTGGCGCTGGCGCGGGACGCGTGGCAGTGGCTCCAGGAGACCGAGCTGCTGGCCGCGGACCTGGACGCGGTGGTGCCGGGCGGGGTCGACCCGCGTGCCGAGGCCGAGGACGAGCCGCGGGTGTGGACCCCGGCGTGGGAACTCGGCCTGCCGCTCGGGCATCTGGCGATCCATCTGTTCTGACGCGCCGCCGGGGGGGCACCGGCAGGGCGTCAGCGGCCGCCGCGACGCAGCAGGTGGTCGCGGAGGGTACGGGTGTGGCGGCGGCTGACGGGGAGCTCGGCCCCGCTGATACGGACGGTCATGCTGCCCGCGTCCAGCCGCAGTTCGTCGATCCTGGCGAGCGCCACGAGGTGGCTGCGGTGGATGCGGACGAACCCGTGCGCGCGCCAGCGGTCCTCCAGCGTGGACAGCGGCACGCGCACGAGATGGCTGCCGGAGTCGGTGTGCAGCCGGGCGTAGTCGCCCTGCGCCTCGGCGTACGCGATGTCGGCGACGGCCAGGAACCGGGTGACGCCGCCGAGCTCCACGGGTATGTGGTCGGCCGCCGCGCCGGGGCCGGTGCGCTCCCCGGCCAGCTCGGCCACCCGGCGCACCGCCTCGGCCAGCCGTTCGCGGCGGACGGGCTTGAGCACGTAGTCGACCGCCTTCAGGTCGAACGCCTGCACGGCGAAGCCCTCGTGGGCGGTGACGAAGACGATCAGCGGCGGCCGGGCGAACCCGGCCAGCAGCCGGGCGATGTCGAGTCCGGTGAGCCCCGCCATGTGGATGTCGAGGAAGACGACGTCCACGCCCTGGTCGTCGGCGGGCCCGGCGTCGAGCGCGCCGCTGATCAGGCGCAGCGCATCGGTGGCCCCGGTGGCGCCCTCGGCGCTGCGGATCCTCGGGTCGGAGCGCAGGAGGTACAGGAGCTCTTCGAGGGCGGGGGCTTCGTCGTCGACCGCCAGTACGCGCAGCATGCGCCCGGATTGTAGGTGGGCCGGCTGCTCGCTGTCCCTTCGCGTGTGACTTGAGTGATTGGGCCGCCGTCTGCGTACCAGACGGCATGAGGCCGCTGGAACTCCACCGGGACATCGGGGCGTACGCGCTCGGGGTCCTCGGTGCCGCCGACACCTTCCGCTTCGAGGAGCACCTGGCGGGCTGTGCGCACTGCGCACGCCTGCTGGAGGAGCTCGGGAGCGTGGAGGCGCTGCTCGCCGCGTACGTCCGCTGGACCCCGCCCGGGGTGGAGCCGGTCGCGGTGCCCTCGCCCGCGCTGCTGCACTCGGCGCTGGGGGTGGTGGGCGGCCGGCTGCGGGCGCGCCGCAGGCGGCGGCTCGGGCTGCTGGTGGCCGCGGCGGCGCTGGTGGTGGGGGCGCCGTTCGGGGCGCTGGCGCTGCTGACGGAGCCGGCCGCGCCGCACTGGGCGGCGACCGCGTCGGCTCCCGGGGTGACGGCGACGCTGGCGGCGGCCCCCGCCGGGTTCGGCACCGACGTGGGCCTCGACGTGGGCGGGGTGCGCGGCCCGGCGGTGTGCACGCTGGTCGCGGTGGGGCGCGGCGGTGAGGAGAACACGGTGGCGACCTGGGCGGTACGGGACGGGGCGCAGGTGACGATGCGGGGGGCGGCGGCGCTGGCGCCCTCGGACATCTCCCGCTTCGAGGTGCGCACCCAGGACGGGGCCCGGCTCGCCACGCTGACCAGGTCGGGCTGAGCACGGCTGCCTCGGGGGCGGCTACTTGAGGAGCTTGGACATCCTGCGGTCGGCGAGGATCTTGCCGCCGGTCTGGCAGGTGGCGCAGTACTGGAGCGAGGAGTCCGCGAAGGAGACCTCACGGACGGTGTCGCCGCACACCGGGCAGGGCTCGCCGGTGCGGCCGTGGACCCGCATCCCGCTCTTCTTCTCCGCCTTGAGGCGGCCCGCCGCGACGCCGTGCGAGCGCTCCACCGCGTCGGTGAGGGTGGCGCGGACCGCCTCGTAGAGGGTGGTGATCTCCTCCTCGGTGAGCCGGTCCACCGCCTTGAACGGGGACATCCGCGCCACATGGAGGATCTCGTCGCTGTAGGCGTTGCCGATCCCGGCGATCAGCGACTGGTCGCGCAGGGCGCCCTTGAGCTGGCGCCGCTCCCCCGCGAGCAGCCCGGCGAGCCGGTCGCGGTCGAAGTCGGGGGCGAGCGGGTCGGGCCCGAGCCGGGCGATGCCGGGCACCTCCCCCGGGTCGCGCACCAGATAGGCGGCGAGGCTCTTGCGGGTGCCCGCCTCGGTCAGGTCGAACCCGGCGCCGCCCTCCAGCGCGACCCGCAGCGCCAGCGGCCCCTTGCCGGGGCGCGGGGGCCCGGCGGGCAGCTCGTCGTGCCAGCGCAGCCAGCCGGCCCGGGCCAGATGGACCGCCAGATGGAGCCCGTCGGCGTCGATGTCCAGGAACTTGCCGTACCGCCCCACTCCCGTGACCGTCCGCCCGTCGAGCGCGCTCAGCGGCGGGTCGTACGTCTTGAGGACGCTGATCGCGACGGGCTGGGCGCGGGCGATCCGGTGGCCGACGAGATGGGTGGCGAGGAACTCACGGAGCGCTTCGACTTCGGGCAATTCCGGCATACCTCACAGAGTAACCGGGCGGACGACAGCATTCCGGTCGTGCTCCCGCCCCTGCCGGGGGCCGGACGGGAGCCGGTCTCACATCTCGGCCGAGGCGCCGCGTTCCGGGACGACGAACTCGCACCAGACGCACTTGCCGCTGCCCCTCGACTCCACGCCCCACACGTCGGCGAGCCGGTCCACCAGCATCAGCCCGCGCCCCGACACCCCCGAGTCACCCGCCTCGCGGCGGCGCGGCAGCGCGCTGGAGCGGTCCTCGACCTCGACGCGCAGCCGCCGCTGGGGCCCGGCCAGCACCCGTACGGTCACGATGGCGCCGCCGTCGGTGTGCATCAGCGCGTTGGTGATCAGCTCGTCGGCGGCCAGCTCGATCTCGTCGGCCCGCTCCCGGGCGCCCCAGGCCCGTACCGCCGCCCGGATCATATGGCGCGAGGAGCTCAGCGCCTCCGGGTCGTTCTGCGCCACGTGCTGCTGGAGCCGGCCGCCGCTCTGCGGGGCCTCCAGGGCGCGGCGGCGCAGGAGCAGCAGCGCCACGTCGTCGTCGCCCGCCCGGTCGTCGACCACGTCGCACAGCCGGTCCGCGAGCTCCTGGAGGTCGCCGGGCCCCGAGCGCACCAGTGAGGCGAGCAGCTGCATCCCGTCGTCGAGGTCGGCGCCGGGCTGCTCGACCAGGCCGTCGGTGTAGAGCAGCAGGGTCTGGCCGGGGTCCAGCTCGACGGTGGAGACGGGGTATTCGAGCCGCCCGAACTCCGCCGACAGGCCCAGCGGAAGCCCGCCCTCCACCGGCAGTCTGCGGCAGCTGCCGTCGGTGTACCGCAGCAGCGGGTCGACGTGTCCGGCCCGCACCAGCTGGACGACTCCGGTCGACAGGTCGGCCTCGGCGTAGGTGCAGGTGGCGAACCGGTCGGTGTCCAGCTCGTGCAGGAACACCGAGGCGCGGGCCATCACGGTGGCCGGGGTGTGCCCCTCGGCGGCGTACGCGCGCAGCACGATCCGCAGCTGGCCCATCACGGCGGCGGCGTGCGTGTCATGGCCCTGGACGTCGCCGATGACCGCGCCGACCCGGCCGCCGGGCAGCGGGATGACGTCGTACCAGTCGCCGCCGATGTCCCGGCCGAACCGGGCCGAGCGGTAGCGCACCGCGAGCTGCGCGCCGGGCACCTCGGGGATGCGGCGCGGCAGCATGGCCTGCTGGAGCCCCTCGGCGAGGTCGTGCTCCTGCTCGTACAGCACGGCCCGCTGGAGGCTCTGCGCGATGGAACTGCCCAGCGCCACCAGGAGGTTGCGCTCATCGGTGGTGAACCCGGTCTTGTCGCTGTAGAGCAGGCCGAGCGCGCCGATCGGGCGGGCCTGGGCGATCAGCGGCAGATAGGCGGCGGCGGTGATACCGAGGCCGCTGATGTGCGGCCACAGGCGCGGGTAGGAGGCGGCGAAGTCGTCGGCGGTCTGGATGAACCGGGGCGCGAGCGTGCGCACGACCTCGCTCATCGGGTACTGCTCGTCGACCCGGGTCCAGCGGGTGCCGGGCACGAAGCTGTCCTCGGGGCCCTCGGCGACCAGGTGGATCCGGCCCGCCTCCAGGAGGCCCATCACCAGGCTGGTGGCGCCCAGGTGCTCCAGCCCGTGCGAGCCCTTGAGCACGTCGATGACGTCCTGGACGGTACGGGCGTGCGCGAGGGCGGCCGTGGTGCTGTCCACCACGCTGGTACGGCGCCGGTGGTCCTCGTCGTCGGCGGGCGGCCGGTCGGAGTACTCGGTGAGCTCCTGGGTGGCGTCCCGGACCACGCCGATGATGCGCCGCGGGCGGCCGCCGGCCGCGCGCACCACATAGCCCTGGGTGTGCGTCCAGCGCGCGGTGCCGTCGCGCAGCCGGACGCGGAAGTAGGCGCCGTAGTGGGTGCTGCCGTTCTTCAGCGCCTGCGAGACCAGCGCGTCGAGCCGGGCCGCCTCGGCGGGGGTGACCCGGCTGCCCAGCGTCTCGGGCCGGTCGTCGTACTCCTCGGGCGTCATGTCGAAGACGGCGAGCGCCGAGGCGTCCATGTGCATCTGCCCGCTGGTGAGGTCCCAGTCGAAGGTGCCCATGCGGTTGAGGGCGAGGCTGTGACCGGGGGTCGCGGGCCAGTCGTCCATCGTCACTCCGATCCTCGGTCCGATCGGGGGCGTCCGTCAGGGGATTCTGGCGTCCAGCGGCGGCTCGGTGTCGAAGTCGGAGGTGCCCGAGGACATCCCGCCGCCGCCGGACGGGTCCGGCGGGAAGACCGGCGGCGGCTCCGAGGGCAGCGTGGGCAGCTCGGTGGAGGGCGTCGGCACGATCTGCCGGCTGGGGGCCGTGGGGGGCTTGCTGGTCAGCTTGGGGCTCACGGTCACGGTGGCCGTCGGGCAGCCGGAGGGCGGGAGCGTGCTCGGCGCGTTGCCGCCGGGCGGGCCGGTCGGCGGCGACTGGGTCACCGTGACGGTCGGGGCCGGGCTCGGGCAGTTGACGCTCGGCGAGGTGCTGTTGGTGGACGGCGCGGACTGGCTCGGCGAGATGCCCGCGGTGGACTGGTCCGGGCTCACCGGCACGCTCGGCGAGTCGCTGACCACCGGCGCCGTCGGGTCGATCTGGATGTCGGGCCGCTCGCGGTCGTGCGTGCCGTGGTCGCCGGTCGGCCGCTCGATCCAGGTGTTGTTGACGACGTTCACGATGATCAGGCTGTTGATGACCGTGGTGGTGCGGTTGATGACGACGGTCCGCTGCGGCTGGTAGCCGGGCCACGACTGGCCCCGGGAGGCGGCACCCCGGGTGGCGACCGGCGGCTTGAGCGGGTTGCCGCAGGCGCAGCGCACCCGGGGCGAGCCGTGGTCGTCGACCAGGACGGCGGTACCGGCCTGGAGCACCGACTGGAAGGCCGTGGCGTGGCCGTCCTTGAAGCCGTGGTTGGTGACCCGGGTGTCGGCGCGCAGCACCACGGGGGTCAGCCCGCGCAGGAAGGAGGGCAGGTCGCCCGGGTTGATCCCGGCGGTCTCGGAGAACGCGCGCGCCTTGGCCCGGTCGGCGTCGAGGAAGCGGATCTGCTGCTCGACGTCGCAGCTCGCCACCGACTGGGTGCCGCCGTAGAGGCCGGGCGTGGAGCCCGAGACGGCCTTGATGGCCTGCACGGTCGCCGTGGGGCTGCTGGGCACGTTCGACGGCGGCTGGGAGGGCGTGAGCGGCTTGGCCGACTTGGCCGTCGACTCCGTGAACGGGTCGGGGCCGGACGCGGCGACCGGTTGCAGGAACAGCTCCTTCTGGTCGGAGGCGCTGCTGCCGTTGCTGTCACCGCCACAGGCCGCGACGAGCACTCCGAGGGACATGACGACTGCCGCCAGGGTGAACCGGCGCGGGGTCGAGCGCACGTAGATCTCCCACCTATTCGCCCCGAGTTATCCCTCATTGTCTGCCGGAGATCCACCGGTCCCGCAAGCCGACCGCCGCCGTACGGGAGGCTTAAGCCCGGGCGGCCGGACACACCTGTGCCCCCTGCCGGAACAGGGGGCACACAGGCGCAGGCACACGCACTCGGGGTCACGGCGGCCCGGCCGTCCGGTCGACGGCCGCCGCCCGACGGGCGCTCGGCTCAGTCGACGCCCGGCAGGATGTGCGGTTCGGCCAGGTCGTCCTCGTAACCGGCCAGCCGGATCGGGGCCGAACGGGCCCAGACCTCCAGGTTGCGGAGCTTCTCGGGCCGGCCCGGCCGGTCGCTGTGTTCGGGCGTCCGCTGTTCGCGTTCTGTCGTCTCTGGTGTCACCGCGCACTCCTCTGTGTCGCGTAACCCTGGGCGTACTGGCGGCTCCGGTCCCTTCCCGGTCGCCGGCCACCCAAGGGGGCAGGGGTCAGGGGCAGTTCTGACGCGGTGGCGCCGGCACTCTGTCGGAAGCTCGGCCCAGTGTGCGGGCCGGTCCCGGAACGGGCATCGAGGACTGGTCGATCCTTTGATGGCTTCCGTCGGGGTCAGAGTAACCAAATGAGCGGGCCCCCGCTCGATGGGGCCACTTCCTTTGCGTCAACTTTCCTTCGCCGCGCGTTCAGCACGGAGTTCATCCAGCCATGATCTGCTGGCCCGCGACGACCGCCACCCGGGGAGGAGTTCACATGGACCTGCCGAGCCGGCCTCGGTCCGTCGCGGAGCTGATGGACCTGCTGCACGCCTGCCGGGACGCCTGGGACACACCGGACCGCAGCGGCGATCCGGTCGATCTGCACGACCACGCGCTACAGACCGCCCATCTGCTGCGGCGCGCCCATCCGAGTGACAAGGAGCTCCAGGTCGCGGGGCTCGTCCACGACCTCGGGCATCTGCTCCGTCCGGGTGACGACGCCGGGCACGCGGACCGCGCGGCGGACGCGGTGCGCCCGCTGCTGGGGGCACGGGTGGCCACGCTGGTGCGGCTGCACGTTCCGGCCAAGCGCTATCTCGCGGCCGTCGAGCCCGACCGGACGCTGTCGCCGCAGAGCGAACGGACCCTGCGGGCGCAGGGCGGGGTGATGACGCCCGAGGAGGCGGACGCCTTCGCGCTCGACCCGGAGGCGGAGGCGGCGCTCACCCTGCGCCAGGCCGACGACGCCGGCAAGGTCGTGGGGCTCCACGCGGGCGTGATGGAGGACTGGCGGCCGGTCCTGGAGCTGGTGGCCGCCCGGCACGGCGGCACAGCGGACGCCTGACGCCCGACGCCCGACGCACCGGTGGCCGGGCTCCCGGGGGGAGTCCGGCCACCGTGCGCCTACCGGGTGCGGTCTACCACTTCCCGGGCGCGTAGTCCTTGAGGAAGACGCTGTGCAGGTCCTCGCCCGCCTCGCCGCGCACGATCGGGTCGTAGACGCGGGCGGCGCCGTCGACCAGGTCGAGCGGGGCGTGGAAGCCCTCCTCGGCGAGCCGCAGCTTGTCGTGGTGCGGGCGCTCGTCGGTGATCCAGCCGGTGTCGACCGAGGTCATCAGGATCTTGTCGGTCTCGAACATCTCCTGGCCGCTGGTCCGCGTGACCATGTTCATGGCGGCCTTGGCGGCGTTGGTGTTGGGGTGCCCCGCGCCCTTGTAGCCGCGGCTGAACACGCCCTCCATCGCGGAGACGTTCACCACGTACGCGCGGCCGTTCGGCGCCTTGCGGGCGGCCTCGGCCATCGCCGGGCGCAACATGCTGATCAGGATGAACGGCGCCGTGTAGTTGCACAGCTGGGTCTCGAGCAGCTCGACCGGGGAGATCTGGTCGATCGACTGCACCCAGGTGTTGGTGTCGACGACGTCCGGGAGCAGACCGCCCGCGTCGATGGCGGTGCCGTCGTGGTGCTTGGCGATGGTGGCGTTGCCCGCGACCAGCGCGAGGTCGGCGACCCGCTGGGCGTCGAGGCCGGAGGTGCCGAGCGGCAGCGCGGCCAGGCCGTCCACCGCGCCCGAGTTGAACGCGCCGATGACGTGGTGCGCGGGCAGCTCACCGGCGGGCAGCGGCGCGCCCTCGCCGTCGACCAGGGCGGCGTAGGCGGAGGGCAGCCGGCGCACGGTCTGGGTGGCGTTGTTGATCAGGATGTCCAGCGGGCCGCGCTCCGCGGTCTGCTCGGCCAGGGCGACCGCCTGCGCCGGGTCGCGCAGGTCGATGCCGACGACCTCCAGGCGGTGCATCCAGTCCGCCGAGTCCTCCATCGCCTTGAAGCGGCGGATGGCGTCCTTGGGGAAGCGGGTGGTGATGGTGGTGTGGGCGCCGTCGCGCAGCAGCCGCAGCGCGATGTACATGCCGATCTTCGCCCGGCCGCCGGTGAGCAGGGCGCGCTTGCCACTGAGGTCGGTGCGGGCCTCCCGGCGCATCCGGTTCTCGGCGGCGCAGCTCTGACAGAGCTGGTGGTAGAAGTAGTCGACCTCGACGTACCGCGCCTTGCAGATGTAGCAGGAGCGCGGGCGCTGGAGTATCCCCGCGATCTGGCCGGTGGGGGTCGCGGACGACGGCAGGATGCCCTCGGTCTCGTCGTCGATGCGCTCGGCGGAGCCGGTGGCGGTGGCCTCGGTGACGGCCCGGTCATGGGCGGTCTTGGCGGCCCTGCGCTCCTGGCGGCGGCGCTGCTTCACGGTCCGGTAGATCGCGGCGGTGGCGCGGCGCACGGCGATCGCGTCCGGGTGGTCGACCTCGATGCTGTCGAGCTCGTCCAGCACGCTGAGGCAGACGGCGAGGCGCTCCGGGTCGATGCCGGGACCGAACGCGACCTCGGGTTCACCGGGCTGCTGGCCGATGCCGGGACCGTACTCCTGGTCCTGGATGTCCTGTGTCACCGTCATCGCCGTCGCCGTTCCTCGGTCATGTGTGCGGTCTCGCCCGCGCGTGGAAGTCACCAAAAGCGCAATCGTACGGATCGAGGCCGCCGCACACCAAACCGCGAGCCGGTGAAGCGCCGGTCAGACGCGCACGGGCGGCCGGTCGAAGACGCAGTCGCCGCACAGCCCCGCGCCCGGGCAGCGGTAGTACAGGCAGCAGCTGCGGCGCCGGAAGGCCGGGCCGGGGAGCAGGGTGCCGGTGCCCGCCAGATCGGGGTGGGAGAAGAGCTCGGCGCCGAGCTCCAGCGCCCGCCGGGCCGCGTCGGGGCGGCCCTCGCGCAGGGCCCAGCGGTGCACCTCGCGCACGGCCCCGGCGAGCGCGGAGCCCGCGTTGCCCCACAGCAGCCCACGGGAGACGCGGGTGTCGCGCCGGAAGGCCTCGGCGAGCGGGACCAGGTGGGCGTCCTGGACGCTCTCGCGGATCTGCGCGGCGGTGCCGGGCAGCGCCCGCCGCCCTGCATCGAGCAGCAGGTCGTCGGGGGCACCGCGGCCGCCGTCCCAGGACAGCGCCTCGGGGTCGAGGTCGGGCAGTTCGCCGTGGAGCACGGCGGACCCGAGGGCGATCGACCAGAGGCGGGCGGCGAGTCCCAGGTGGGCGATGGAGGCGCCGGTACGGCGGTCGGGGGCGCTCAGGGCCGACGTGACGGCGTCGACCCGGGACTTCAGCGGGCCGCCCTCACCGCCGTACAACCGCGCCAGCGGGCGGTGGGCGCCGTCGGCCGGTCCGGTGCGCAGCTCGAAGAACCCGCCCACCGCGGCCAGCGCCGCCAGATCCACCGCTCGTCCCTTCGCTCGCGCCCGCACGGACAGGTGCGTGTCCGCGCCGGGATGGCCGTGATTCTTCCAGATTTTCGACCGAACTCACGTGCGACTACTACGCGACATCCCCCGTTCCGCTCCTGGCCGAAATGTTCCCCTCACACCCGCCCTCACCAGCAGTTGTGCCAAATGTCCGTTGTATGGACGACTTCTGGAGTAGCCACGTACTCCTATGGCAGTACGTGTCAATGCGGTCTCAAGGACGACGACGTAAGGCGATTCGCGAGAGATCGTGGATGCATGAGTGCCCTTGCCCTGTCCGTGCTGCTCTCCCTGGTCTCCGCCGTCGCCTACGCGGCCGCGGCGATCGTCCAGGAGCGCGTGGCCGCGGCCACCCCCGACAGCACCTACCTCCGCCAGGGCGCCTGGTGGGTCTCCGTGGCACTCAACGGTCTCGGCGCCCTGCTGCACGTGGTGGCACTCGCGTGCGGGCCGCTCACCCTCGTCCAGCCGCTGGGCGCGCTCACCATCGTCTTCGCGCTGCCGATGGCCGCCGTCTTCGTGCGCCGCAGGGCGGGCGCGGCGGCCTGGCGCGGCGCGGTCATGGCGACGGCCGGGCTCGCCGGACTGCTCGCCCTCACCACCGACGCGGACGCCGACTCGGTCGGCGGCGGGGACCGTCTGCTCCTCGCGGGCGCCACCTTCGGCGGGATGGCGGTGCTCTTCCTGGCCTCGCGCGCGATGCACCGGCCGGTGGTGCGCAGTGTGCTGCTCGCCGCCGCGGCCGGTGTCTCCTTCGGCATGGCGTCGGTCTTCACCAAGCTGGTGGCGGAGGACTGGGACGCGGGGCTCCAGCTCAGCGAGGTGCCCAGCCTGCTCGCCATCGCCGTGCTCGCCGCCGCCGGGCTGCTGCTCTCCCAGGCCTCCTACCGGGGCGCGGGCCTCGCGGCGCCGCTGGCGACCGTCACCGTGGTCAACCCGGTGGTCGCGGCGACCGTCGGACTCACCCTGTTCGGCGAGGAGTTCCGCTACGGGACGGCCGGCCTGGCCGTCGCGCTGGCCAGCGGTGTGGTGGCGGCGGGCGGGCTGATCCTGCTCACCACCGAGCGGATCGGCGAGACCTCCCGGCGCTCACGCACCGAGCGCAAGCAGACCCTGCCGGGGATCCCGGCGCCCGGTCAGAGCGCCGAGAGCGCCGAGTCCGGTCAGAGGCTGACGCCGCCCGCCCTGAGGTAGGCCAGCGGGTCGATGTCCGAGCCGTAGCCGGGGCCGGTGCGGATCTCGAAGTGCAGATGCGGCCCGGTGGCGTTGCCGGTGGAGCCGGAACGGCCGATCCGCTGGCCCGTGTTGACCTGCTGTCCGGCCCGTACGTTCACCGCCGAGAGATGGCCGTACTGGCTGTACCTGCCGTCGGCGTGCCGGATCACCACCTGGTAGCCGTAGCTGCCGCCCCAGCCCGCCTCGACGACCTTGCCGGTGGCCACGGCCCGTACCGAGGTCCCGGTCGAGACGGGGAAGTCGACGCCCGTGTGATAGCCGCTCGCCCAGGACGAACCGGCCTTGTGGTACGGCGTGCTGGGCCCGGCGTCGACGGGCGCGGTGAACCCGGACGTCTGGTGGACGACGGGCGTTCGGTGCGGCTGCTTGTGCGGGGCGGCGGGCTTCTTCGGCTGCGGCTTGGCGGGCTGCTTGTGCTGGGGGTGCTGCGGCTGCTGCGGCTTCGGGCGGGCCTTCGGCGGCGCCGCCGTGTCCGGCAGGGACAGCCGCTGGCCGGGCAAAATCAGATCGGGGTCGGGCCCCACGACCTTCCGGTTCTCCGTGTACAGCGTGTGCCAGCCGCCCCGGACGTGCTCGGTGTGGGCGATACGGGAGAGGGAGTCGCCGCGCACGACGGTGTAGCCCTCGCGCTTGCCGGGGACCTTGGTGGGGCTCGCCTGCGGCACCGCCTTCTCGACTACGCGCGCGTGGTGCTGCTGGGTCGCCTCGGTGGTGTGCGCGGTAGGGGCAGTGTGCTTGGTGTGGGCGGTGTGCGTGGTGTGGGCGGTGGTCCGGGTCAGGCCCGCCTCGCCCGAGCAGACCGGCCAGGCGCCCGGACCCTGGGCCTTCAGCACCTTCTCGGCTACGGCTATCTGCTCGCTCCTGGACGCCAGGTCGGCGCGCGGGGCGTACTGCCGGCCGCCGTAGGCCACCCATGTCGACTGGCTGAACTGGAGCCCGCCGTAGTAGCCGTTGCCGGTGTTGATCTTCCAGTTGTCGGTGGACTCGCAGGCCGCGACCTTGTCCCAGACGTCCAGGGAGGCGGCGTGCGCGGCGCCCGCGCCGATCAGCGGCAGGGCCATGCCCGCCCCGCCCGCCGTCACGGTCAGCGACGCCCGGTTGATACGGCTCGGCTGGTACCGCCGGTGCCGCCCGCGTACGGACATGGGTCCCCCTCGAACGCATCGGGAGCCGCCAAAGTAGGGGCTCTGAACGGACCGTGACAAGGGTGCGTACCCACCTTCGCGGGGAATGCGGGCCGAGTCGCGCCGCTTGCAGTTCTCCGTAGGGTGGACCGAGCAGCGCACTTCGATGATCCGAGGAGCAGAGCCATGAGTGGAACAGCCCAGATCGGCGTGACCGGACTCGCCGTCATGGGGCGCAACCTCGCCCGCAACTTCGCTCGCAACGGCCTGACGGTGGCGGTGCACAACCGGACGGCGGCCAAGACCCGGGCGCTGGTCGAGGAGTTCGGCGAGGAGGGGCGGTTCGTGCCCACCGAGTCGGCCGAGGAGTTCGTGGCCGCACTCGAACGGCCGCGCCGGCTGGTCGTCATGGTGAAGGCGGGCGAGCCCACCGACGCGGTGATCCAGGAGTTCGCGCCGCTGCTCGAAGAGGGCGACGTCATCATCGACGGCGGCAACGCGCACTTCGAGGACACCCGCCGGCGCGAGCGCGAGCTGCGCGAGCGCGGCATCCACTTCGTGGGCGCGGGCGTCTCGGGCGGCGAGGAGGGCGCGCTGCACGGCCCGAGCATCATGCCGGGCGGCTCCGCCGAGTCGTACGAGTCGCTGGGCCCGCTCCTGGAGAAGATCGCGGCGAAGGCGCCGGACGGCACCCCGTGTGTGACGCACGTGGGCCCGGACGGGGCGGGCCACTTCGTGAAGATGGTGCACAACGGCATCGAGTACGCCGACATGCAGCTGATCGCCGAGGCCTACCACCTGCTGCGCACGGTCGCCGGGTACTCCCCCGCCAAGATCGCCAAGACCTTCCGGGGCTGGAACACCGGCCGCCTCGACTCGTATCTGATCGAGATCACGGCGGAGGTCCTCGCCCACGAGGACGCGGCGACCGGGAAGCCGTTCGTCGACGTCGTCCAGGACCGGGCCGAGCAGAAGGGCACCGGACGCTGGACCGTGCAGATCGCCCTGGACCTCGGGGTGCCGGTGTCCGGGATCGCCGAGGCGGTGTTCGCGCGCTCCCTCTCCGGCCACGCCGAGCTGCGCGAGGCCTCCGGCGCGCTCGCCGGGCCCGTGCCCGAGCCGCTCGACGAGAAGGCGGCCGAGGCGTTCGCCGCCCAGGTGGAGCAGGCGCTGTACGCCTCGAAGATCGTGTCGTACACCCAGGGCTTCCACCAGATCCGGGCGGGCAGCGAGCAGTACGAGTGGGGGGTGGACCTCGGCTCGGTGGCCGCGATCTGGCGGGCCGGATGCATCATCCGGGCGGCGTTCCTGGACCGCATCCGGGCCGCGTTCGACGCCGAGCCCGACCTGGTGAGCCTGCTGTCGGACAAGCGGTTCGGCGAGGAGATCGGGGCGGCGCAGGAGGACTGGCGCGCGGTGGTCGTGGCGGCGACGCGGCAGGGCGTGCCGGTGCCGGGCTTCTCGGCGGCGCTGGCGTACTACGACGCGCTGCGGGCCGAGCGGCTGCCGGCGGCGCTCACCCAGGGGCAGCGCGACTTCTTCGGGGCGCACACCTACCGCCGGGTGGACCGCGAGGGCTCGTTCCACACGCTGTGGGGCGGGGACCGCACGGAGGTCGAGGCGGGCTGAGCCGACGCGGGCTGAGCCGAGGCGGGCGCGGTCCGGTGCTCCCGGGCCGCGCCCACGCGCTCACACCAGCTTCGCCGCCGCCTCCAGGCCGAGGCGCGGGCTGGACAGCACCGGGATCCTCGAGGGGACCAGCTGGGCCCCCGGGGTCATGGAGGCCTGGGCCAGGACGATGACGTCCGCGTCCTCGACCACCTCGATGGCCTCGGCCACCGCCCAGGCGTAGCCCTCCAGGTCGCCCTTCTCGAAGCGACGCCAGGCGTCGGCCACCACGACCGTCCGCAGCTCGACCTCGCGGTCCGCCTCGGCCGCCTCCTCGTGGAGCAGCTCGGTGGTCGGGCGCAGGGTGGACTCCAGTGCGGCGAGGACCGTGATCCGGGTGCCGTAGGCGACGGCCGCGGCGGCCATCGGGCGGTCCACCCGCAGGACGGGCAGGCCGAGCTCGGCCCCGGCGGCCTCCGCGACGCCGCCGATCGTCGAGCAGGTGCACAGCAGGGCCGTCGCGCCCTCGGCCGCGGCCTCGGAGATGACGGTCCTGGTGGCTTCGGCGGCCCCGGCGGGGCCGGCTCCGCGGGCCCGGCCGAGCAGCTCCTCGTACACCAGGTGGCGCAGTTCGAGGCCGGGGTGGTGCTCGTCGCGCAGGGCGTTGAAGACCGGCACGTGCACCATCGAGGTGTGGAGCAGCGTGAGGGTGCTGGCCATGACGTTTCTCCCGGAGTCAGTGCTGGGGAACGGCGGCGGGTCCGGCGGGGGCGGGGAGGGAGGCGACGGCCTGCGGGCTGCGGCGCTGGTCGGTGCCGGGGACGGGGGCCGAGGCGTCGTCGCCGAGCTCCACGATGCGGTTGTCCGCGTCGACGTGGACGACGCTCGGGCGCAGGGTGCGCGCCTCGGCGTCGTCGACCTGGGCGTAGCTGATGAGGATCACCAGGTCGCCGGGGTGGACTAGGTGGGCGGCGGCGCCGTTGATGCCGATGACGCCCGAGCCGCGCTCGCCTTCGATGACATACGTCTCCAGCCGGGCGCCGTTGTCGATGTCGACGATGTGGACGAGCTCGCCGGGGAGCAGGTCGGCGGCTTCCATCAGCTCGGCGTCGACCGTCACCGATCCCACGTAGTGGAGGTCGGCCTGGGTCACGGTGGCCCGGTGGATCTTGGACTTGAACATGGTGCGCAGCACAGCGTCACTCCCTGCCAGACAAAGGGTCGCGCCCCCGGTCGGGGTACGCGCCGTCGCCTGACAGGGTAAGGCCCCCGTCCCCCGTACGGGTCTGTGACCTGCCCCTCCATCTCAACAGCGGCGCCGGTTGAATGCCCGGCTCCGGATCGGCCGCCCGTTACGCGGACGTCCCGGCCTCCGGCGACGCGTCGGCCTCCGCCCGTACGCCCTCCGCCTCGCCCGCGTCCTGGGCACGCTTGCCCACGACCGCGGCGGCCGCCAGCGCGCTGCCGAGGAACGCGAGGGCGACCGTCCAGGGGCGGTCCAGGACGTGGCCGGAGGCGTGGTCGAGGGAGTAGCGCCCGGCCCCGGCGACGCCGATCGCGGCGGCGGTGAAGCCGAGGAACGCCGGGTACTCGAAGCCGCCGCCCTGGGCGAAGAACCCGGCGGGCGCGTGCACGGAGACCGCGCCCGCCATCGCTCCGGCCGCGGCGGCCCCGGCGGCCGGAGTGGCGAGGCCCAGGGCCAGGAGCGCGCCCCCGCCCGCCTCGCCGAGCCCGGCGGCCACGGCGCTCTGCCGGCCCGGCCGGAAGCCCATGTGCTCCATGGCGGCGGCCGTGCCCTCGATCCCGCCGCCGCCGAACCAGCCGAAGAGCTTCTGGGTGCCGTGCGCCGCGAGGACCGCGCCGGTGCCCACCCGAAGGACCAGAAGTCCCAGGTCCCGTCGGTTGATGCATGTCATGGCTGCCTCCCGCGGTGGCCGTCCGTTGCGTGGCACGCCGTCACGGGCGTACGCAACCCACTCTCCGGTGCGACGGGCGCGGGGCCGCAGCGTTGCTGGGCCGTTGGGGTGTCCCGCGCTCCTTCACGGCCCGGCCGCACGGACGGCCGGGGTCAGTGCTCGCCCTGGGCCGTCTCGATGCCGCCGTGCAGATCGGCGGCGGCCTCGGCCGCCGAGACCGCGGAGGCGCAGAGGCAGACGAGCAGCGCGGCCGCTATCAGCCCAGGGCCGCGCGAGCGGAGCGGGGCGGTGGACGGGCGGCGGTCCAGCAGGGCGGCGACCCGGCGCGGTACCGGTCCCGCGACGGCCGCGAGCGCGGCGCGCGGGCGAGGGGCATGGGCGGCCGTACGGCCGGCGAGGGCGGCCCGGCCGATGGCGCGGGCGGCGAGCCGGCGGTCGCCCACGGCCCCGGCGGCGGCCTCGTCGGCCCAGCGCTCCAGGGCGTACGCGAGGGGCGCGCGCAGCGAGCGGAGCGAGGGGTGCAGATGCGCCGCGAGCTCGGCGGCGGCCAGGAAGAGGTGGTGGCGGCCGCGCAGATGGGCCCGCTCATGGGCGAACAGGGCCTCGCGCTCGGCCGGTTCGAGGGCGCGCAGCATGCCGGTGGTCACCACGAT
Organism: Streptomyces crystallinus; assembly: GCF_039521265.1. Classification (NCBI taxonomy): domain Bacteria; kingdom Bacillati; phylum Actinomycetota; class Actinomycetes; order Kitasatosporales; family Streptomycetaceae; genus Streptomyces; species Streptomyces crystallinus. The sequence goes on from NZ_BAAACA010000014.1 coordinate 993,453, forward strand.
GCGGCCGGGGCGGCCGGGCAGCGCGTAGGCGTACGGGCCGGGGTCGCGCACCACCGCGAGCTCTCCGGTGGAGGGCGCGAGGCGGCGGCGGGCGGTACGCAGCTCGCCGAGCTGGCGGCGGGCGGTGCGGATCAGGGCGAGGCCGCTGAGGGCGAGCAGGGCGGCGGCCGCGCAGCCGGCGGGCCGGGCGACGGCGACGGGCACCGCGTCGAACGGGGTCACCAGATGGCCGAGGGCGGCGACGTACGGGAGCCGCAGGGCGCCCGCGACGGTGAGCAGTGAGAGGGCGGCGGCCGAGCAGAGGGCGAGGCCGGTGGAGGCGGCGGCGAGCAGCCAGGCGGCGGGCCTCGGCGGCAGCGCATCGGCGAGCCGGCGGGCCGCCGGAGCGGCGAGGAACGGCACGAGCAGCGGAACCCACACCGCGAGGATCATCCCCGGTCACCCCCGGTCCGGTCCCGGCCGAAGGCGGCCCGGTCGTCGGATATCGCCTCGCCGGACGCGCCCGCCTCGCCGTCGAGCAGGGTCCGCAGCAGCCGCTCGTCCTCGTCGCTGAGCTGCGAGACGAAGCGGGCGAGGACCGTGGAGCGGTCCTCCTCCTTGGCGAGTTCGGTGTGCATCCGGCGGGCGGTGAGGCCCGGTGCGTCCTCGGTGGGCGTGTAGGCGAAGCCCCGGCCGGAGCGGTCGCGGGTGACGGCGCCCTTCTCGTACAGCCGGGTGAGGATCGTCGTCACGGTGGTGCGGGCCAGGCTGCCGCCGAGCGCGCCCTGGACCTCGCCGGGCGTCAGCGGCCCGTCGGCCGCCCACAGCGCCGCGAGCACCCCGGCCTCCAGTTCCCCGGCGGGCCGCCGCGCGTCGGCGCCCGCACGGCCGGCGAGGTGGCCGGACTCGTCAATGACGCCCATGGGAACGATCCTCCTCGATCTTTCGTCTACAGTTCTGTAGACCGTCTACACCACTGTAGTCAGTCGGGCTCCGCGCTGCTCGCGGCCCGAAAACCATTATGGGAGGGCCCACCGCCATGGCCGCACCCCTGTTCGCCGCGGCCCCACAGGCCGTGAACGTGCTGGACGCGGGCTCGCTGCTGTCGGCGTTCGGCGCGATCGGCATCGCCGTCGTGCTGTTCGCCGAGACCGGCCTGCTCGTCGGCTTCTTCCTGCCGGGCGACTCACTGCTGTTCACCGCCGGGCTGCTGTGCGTGCCGGGCGGCGACGGACCGGTGTCGCTCTCCCTGCCGCAGGTGCTGCTCGCCTCGATGGCGGGCGCGCTGATCGGCGCGCAGGCGGGCTACTGGATCGGCCGCCGCGGCGGCCGGGCGCTGCTCGCCCGCGCGAAGTCCCGCAAGCTCCACGAGGGCGCGGCCCGCGCCGAGGAGCTGCTCGGCAGGTACGGCCATGCGAAGGCGATCGTCCTGGCCCGCTTCGTGCCGATCGTGCGGACCGTGCTCAACCCGCTGGCGGGCGTGCTCGGCGTCCCGGCCGGGGTCTTCGCGCTCTGGCAGGTCGTCGGCGGCACGGTGTGGACGTGTGGCCTGGTCCTCGGCGGGTATGCGCTGGGCTCGTCGATCCCGAACGTCGACCGCTATCTGCTGCCGCTGGTGGCACTGGTCGTGGCCGTCTCGCTGCTGCCCGTCGCCCTGGAGATCCTGCGCGCCCGCCGCGCCCGCCCCACCGAGGACGCCCACTGATGCACTTCGACAACGGGTGGTACACCTGGGTCACCGAACAGGCGCAGCGGGCGCCCGGCCCCGTCGACACCGCCGTGCGGCTCTGGTCGGACTACGGCCTGGGACTCTTCGCCGCCTTGATGCTCCTCGCCTGGTGGCGGGCCCGGCCGGGCGGAGGCGCCCGGCTGGCCATGGCGCTGGCCGCGCCGCTCGTCGTGGTCGCCGCGTTCGGCGCCAACGACCTTTTCAAGTCGGCCGTCCACGAACAGCGCCCCTGCCGGACCCTGCACGTGCTGACCGTGGAGGCCTGTCCGCCGCTGGGCGACTGGTCCTTCCCCAGCAACCACGCGGCGATCGCGGCAGCGGCCGCCGTGGCCGTCCTCCTCGTCGACCCGCTGCTCGGCGCGCTCGCCGTGCCGGCCGCGCTCCTGATGGCCGCCTCGCGGGTGTGGATCGGCGCGCACTACCCGCACGACGTCCTGGCCGGTCTGGCCGTCGGCGCCGTGGCCGCTCTGCTCCTCACCCTGCTCGCGGGCCGGGCGGCGCCGCTGGTGGAGCGGCTCGCCGGCACACGGCTGCGCCCGCTGGTGGCCGTCCGATGACGAGGGCCCGGCGCGTCGGAGCGGCGGTCTGCCTGCTGCTGTTCGTCCTGCTCACGGTGGCCGTCGCCGTACGGGACGGGGCACCGCTGCCCGGCGACCGGGCCTCGCACGCCTGGGCGCTCGACCACCGGCCGCCGGTGGCGCAGGCGGTGACCCGCGCGCTCACCGCCACCGGCTCCGGGCCGCTCCCGTATCTGCTGGCCGTCGGCGCCGGGCTGCTGGCCGGGCGGGACCCCCGCCAGCGCCTGTGCGCGGCGGCCGGGGCCCTCGCGGTCCTCGCCCTCGGCCAGGCCGTGCGGTACGGAGTGATGAAGGCCGTGGCCCGCCCCCGCCCCCCGCTGACCGACTGGGCCACCCACGCCTCCGGCTACTCCTTCCCCTCCGGCCACACCACCACCGCCGCGCTGACGGCCGGGCTGCTCGCCTGGGGTGTCATCGCACGCTCCCGCTCGGCCTCCGCGCGGCTCACCGTCGCGCTGATCCTGCTCTGGGGCGCGGCGGTCGGCCTCTCCCGTGTCTACCTCGGGGTGCACTGGCTGACCGATGTGCTCGGCGGCTGGCTGTTCGCGGCGGTGTGGCTGACGCTGGGCACGGTGGTGACGGCGCCGCACATACCGGACGGGATACGGCGCGAGGAGCCGGTGGGCCGCCGCTGAGGGCCGCCGTCGAGCGGCGCCGCTGAGGGGCGGCGGACAGGCTTCCGACGGTCGGCCCCCTGCTCAGCAGGCCGCCATGCACGCCTCGCAGTAGCGGTCGGCGTCGGAGAGGTCCGGGTCCGGCGGGACCGCCGCGTCCGGGCGGCCGAGGACGCGCCCGCACATCGTCCTCGGCTCGTCGGTGCTCATGACGTGCCAGAGCAGGGCGGCCCGTCCCGTGGTCCCGGATCCGCCGGGGTCCCGCTCGGCTCTCATCTCGTGCACGGCAGCGCCCTTTCGTTGAGATGCGTTCGGATTCCTACGGCGTCGGTCGCGCGCCCTTCCCGTGCGCTCAGACGCTCTTGAAGTACGCGTTCCAGCCGCCCGCCGGGGCCTGGCCCACGTCCAGCGCCCGCAGCTTCTCCAGCACCCGGGGGTCCTGGACGTCGAGCCAGTCCACGAACTGGCGGAACGACACCAGCCGTACGTCCTTCTTCCCGGCCATCCCCTTCAGCGCCTCCTCGACGGCGTCCATGTAGATGCCGCCGTTCCACTCCTCGAAGTGGTTGCCGATGAAGAAGGGCGCGCGGTTCGTCTCGTACGCGCGCTGGAAACCCGCGAGATAGGCGCGGGTCGCCTGCTGGCGCCAGGCCGGGTAGCGCGACGGCACGCCCCGGGTGGTGTTCTTCGACTGGTTGGCGAGGATGTTGTAGTCCATCGACAGCACCTCGAAGGAGTGCCCGGGGAAGGGCACGGCCTGGAGCGGCAGGTCCCAGAGGCCCTGGCGTCTGCTCGGCCACACCTGGCGGCCGCCGGGCGAGGAGGCGTCATAGCGCCAGCCGAGCTGCCGTGCGGTGGGCAGCAGGTTGTCCTGCCCGAGCAGACAGGGGGTGCGCCCGCCGACCAGCTCCTTGCGGTAGTCGAAGGGCAGCGGGTCCAGATCGCGCCAGCCGGTGTGGGTGCGCCACTCGGTGACGAAGGAGACGGCCTGCTCGATCTCGCTGCGCCACTGGCCGGGCGACCAGGTGGCGACCGACCCCGAGCCGCCGCAGAAGTGCCCGTTGAAATGCGTGCCGATCTCATGGCCGTCGTACCACGCCTCGCTCAGACATTTGAGGGTCTCGCGCACATGTGCGTCGGTCAGATAACCGATATCGGAGGCGCCGACCGGATTGTTGGGCGGCCGGTAACGCGACTTGGCGGATTCCGGCAGGAGATAGAGCCCGGAGAGGAAGAACGTCATCGAGGCGCCGTGGTCGCGGGCGAGCTCCAGAAAGCGCGGGAAGAGCCCGTTGCCGACTTCTCCGGCGCCGTCCCAGGAAAAGACCACGAACTGCGGCGGGGTCTCGCCCGGTTCCAGCGGCCGGGGCCTGGCGGGCTGGTGCGGCTGCGGTCCGGCGTCCGCCGTCGAACCGTCACCGATCAGCCTGACCTGCGACTTCCCCGGCGCGTTGGGGGCGGCCGGATGGCCGGGCCCGTTCCCCGGCGCATAGGGCCGCCCGGCGGCGCCACCCTGGTCCTCGGTCCCGCATCCGGCGATCCCGGCCGCCGCGGCGCCAAGTCCGGCCCCGAGCAGTCCCCTTCGGGTGATCTCTCGCATCGCCTCTCCCGTCAGTCGTCCCGCGGGCCCTTTGCTGCGCGGACCGGAGAGTTCTGAATTGATCCGACAACCGATAACCGCCTCAGCGTACGACGTGTTCAACGCCTTTCCCGGTAAACACAGAGGGGCCGCACCGGTTTTCTCCACGCCGCCGTCAATTCCCGTTCACCGCACCCCGGCGAGTGGAACGGGCGGCGCGCACACAGCCGTACGAAGTCCTGGGACTCCACGTCGCAAACGGTGGGCGACCAGTGGTGACGGCCGGGCCCGCGCACCGGGAAGATGTGGGCCATGCAGGCAACTTCGCACACGGGCACACGGGGTGCGCCGACCGTGTCCCGGCTCTCGTTCCGCACCGCGGACCTCGACGAGGCACGTCAGGTGATCGGCGAGACGTACTACGCCAATTCGATCGACGTACTGGACCGCGAGCACCGGCTCGACGCCGCCTTCGAGGTCGTGCGGCTGGGGCCGCTGACCCTGGGTGACCTGCGCTGCGGCACCGATGTGCGCATGCGCTTCGGCGACTTGGGGGCCTACCACGTCGACATCCCCCTGTCGGGAGAGCTCGCCTGGCGGCAGGGGACCCGGCCGCCCGCCACCGCGAACGCCCGGCGCGCGGCGGTCTTCCATCCGGTGGGCGAACCCACTCTGGAGCGGTGGAACCGGGACTGCCGCCTGCTGGCCGTCAAGATCTGCGCCCAGGACCTGGGGCGCCAGCTGGAGGTCCTGCTCGACCGCTCGGTCCCCGCCGGGACGCGGCTCGACCCCGACCTCGACATCAGCCAGGGGCCCGGGCTGAGCTGGGCGCGTCTGGTGGCCCTGACGGTCCAGGAGATGGACAACGAGCACGGGGCGCTGTCCCAGCCGCTGATGGCCGCCCGCCTCCAGGACGCCCTGCTCACGGGGCTGCTCCTGGCCACCGGGCACCGCTACCGGGAGGAGCTGGACGCGCCCGTCAAGGGCGCGCCGCCCGGCCCCGTCAAACGGGTGGTGGACGCGATACACGCGCACCCGGAGCGCCCGTACACCACCACCGAGCTGGCCGGCATCGGCCAAGTCGGCGCCCGCTGGCTCCAGGAGGGCTTCCGCCGCCATATGGGCATGTCCCCGATGGCGTATCTGCGCGACGTCCGCATGAGCCGGGTGCACGCGGAGCTGCGCAAGGCCGACCCGGGCCAACTGACCGTGGGAGAAGCGGCCTACCGCTGGGGCTTCACCCACCTGGGCCGCTTCGCCGACGGCTACCGCACACGCTTCGGCGAACTGCCCTCGCAGACGCTGGGCACCCCCTGAGCACCGGCGCGCTGCGGGAAACGGCCACGCATCCCGGATCAGTCCCCGGGGATCTGGGCGATACGTTGTGAGCACCGTGCCCGGGACCCGGCACGGCGTCGGCACCGTCGTCGACGGCAGCACGCGGGCTGTTCCCGGGCCAGATCAGCTCCCCCCGCTGAGCCGGGGACAGCCCGCGGTCCGATGTCCCGTAAGAGCCCGTCCGGGCAACCGGCCGCGCCGCTGCGGCCCGCCCGTGGCCATGTCCGGATCCTGCAGAGACCTGTCATTGCGGACGCCTGGGCGGCGGGCGGATATTGGGGCCATGCACTCCTCCCTGACCGGCCCGCACGTGGTCGTGTTCGCGCTCTTCCCCGGTATCGACGCGCTCGACGTGACCGGTCCCGCCGAGGTGTTCGCCATGGCCAACCAGGTGCTCGGCGGCCGGCGGGCGGGATACGAGGTGCACCTGGCCGGGGAGCGGCGCGGGCCGGTGGAGACCTCCGCCGGGGTGCGGCTGCACGTGGAGGAGCTCTTCGACGAGCAGGGCGTGATCGACACCCTGGTGGTGCCGGGCCGGATGGCCGTCGGCGCCGACGGGCCGGAGCCGCACGTCGATCCCGGTGTGGTCGCCTGGCTGCGCGCGGCCGGGCCGGCCGCGGGCCGGGTCGCGTCGGTCTGTGTCGGCGCCCATGTGACCGCCGCCGCCGGTCTGCTCGACGGCCACCGCGCGACCACCCACTGGGCGACCGCCGAGCGGTTCGCCGAGCGGTATCCGGCCGTCGACGTCGACCCCGACCCCATCTTCGTCCGCTCGGGGCGGATGTGGACCAGCGCCGGGATCACCTCGTCGATGGACCTCGCCCTGGCACTCGTGGCCGAGGACCACGGGGACGAGGTCGCCCTCGACGTCGCACGGATCCTGGTCATGTACCTCCAGCGGCCCGGCGGTCAGAGCCAGTTCAGCGTGCCCCTCTCACAGCCCCCCGGGACCCGCGCCGACCTGCGCGAACTGCGGCAGTGGATCGCCGAGCACCTCGACGGCGACCTGTCCGTGCCCGCGCTGGCCGCCCGCATGTCCATGAGCGAGCGCCACTTCGCCCGGGTCTTCAAGGCCGAGACCGGCAGCGCGCCCGGCGCGTTCGTCGAGCGGATGCGGCTGGAGGCCGCCCGCCGACTGCTGGAGCGCACCTCGCGGCTCGCCCCCGACATCGCGCACGCCTGCGGCTTCGGCTCGGTCGAGACGCTGCACCGCGTCTTCCGCGACCGGTTGAACACCACTCCCGGCGAGTACCGCAACCGGTTCCGCACCGCCGCCTGACCCCCTCTGCCCCTCTGCCCCTCTCCTCCCCTGCCCCTCTCCCCCTCTCCCTCGCTTCCGCCGCGCCCCCACCGGCCGCGGCGGCGATCCCGCACGCCCTCACACCCCTCGGAGCCACCATGAAGTTCACCGCCACCCACATCGGCACCGCCACCGTCCTCTTGGAGATCGACGGCGTACGGCTGCTCACCGACCCGGTCTTCGACCCGGCGCCCGCCGAGTACCGCCACGATCCCGTGGTCCTGCGCTCCACCGCCGGCCCCGCGCTCACCGTCGACGACCTCCCGGACATCGACGCGGTCCTGCTCAGCCACGACGACCACCCCGACAACCTCGACGCCACCGGGCGCACCCTGCTGGCCGGCCGCCCCGTCCTGACCACCGAGAGCGGCGCGGCCCGCCTCGGCGACCGGGCGGTGGGGCTCGCGCCCTGGTCCTCGTACGCGCTCGAGGTGCGCGGCACCGCCCTGCGGGTCACCGCCACGCCGGGCGTGCACGGCCCGGTCGGCGACGTCGTCGGCTTCGTCGTCGAGGCGGAGGGCGAGACGGAGGCCCTCTACATCTCCGGCGACACCGTCCACGTCGACGCGCTCGACGAGATCGGCCGCCGTTTCTCCATCGGCACCGCGCTCCTCCACCTCGGCGCGGCCCGGATCGCCGCCTTCGGCGACGGCCGCCTCCTGACCATGGACGCGGCCCAGGGCGCCGCCCTCACCTGCTCCCTCGGCGCGCACACCGCCGTCCCCGTCCACTACGCCTCGTGGCAGCACTTCACGGAGGACCGCGAACAGATCACCGCCGCGTTCACCACGGCCGGACTCGCCGACCGCCTCCGCTGGCTGACGCCCGGGGCTCGGGAGACGCTCGGCTGAGCGCGGGGGCCCATCTCCAGGGCACGGAAGTCCCGGTCTTACGTTGCCGGTCTAAGCGTCGGGCGGAGCAGCAGACTCGTTCCTCACCTGTGGTGCCGTTGCCGGTGTCGCGGTCACCGCCCTATCCTCATGGCAACGCGTCGACGGAGACGAGTAGCCGCGGGTTCACGTGAGCTGAGAGAGCTGCCGGTAGCTGTGAAGGCAGTCTCGCGCCCCGCGGTGAAGACCCTCCTGAGCGCGGGGAGGAACGGCCCTGCATGGGTCCAATGCCCCGCCGGCCGGCCCCCGTGACCGGGCCTGACGAGGCCATCACTGTGTGGTGGCGAAGGCGTGGTGGTACCGCGAGTCCCCTTCTCGCCCACGCTTCCAAGGGATCATGACGACGCCCCCGGAGGGCCGCGATGATCCATCCTACGAGCCGCGTACTGGTCACTGACCTGCGGCAACATCTCAACCAGACCGTTTCGGTCTGCGGCTGGGTGAATACTCACCGCCTGCAGCGCACCATGCAGTTCGTCCTCGTACGCGACCACACCGGCACGGTGCAGGTCACCCATCGGCGCGCCGGAGACCGCGACCTGCTCGAAGAGGCCCTGGAACAAGTGACCATCGAGTCCGCCGTACGGATCACAGGCCGGGTGGTCGACAACCCGGTGGTGAAGCTCGGCGGTCTGGAGATCCTTCCGGAGCGGGTGGAAGTGCTGAGCCGGGCGGAGGCGGCGCTGCCCATCGACGAGCTCACCGGGCTGGAGCAGCGCCTGGACTGGCGCTTCCTCGATGTCCGCCGCCGCCCCGCCGCCCAGTTGTTGTTCGCGGTGCAGACGACCCTGGAGCAGGGGATGCGCGCGTTCGCGTACGGTCAGGGCTGCACCGAGATGCACACGCCGAAGCTGATGGGGACCGCCTCGGAGTCCGGGGCGGAGGTGTTCAAGCTCGGCTACTTCGACCGGTCCGCCTACCTCGCCCAGTCGCCCCAGTTCTTCAAGCAGATGGCGATCGCCGCCGGAATCGACCGAGTTTTCGAGATCGGCCCTGTCTTCCGTGCGGAGCCGTCGTTCACGTCCCGGCATGCGACCGAGTTCACGGGCATCGATGTCGAACTGGCGTGGATCAACGGCGTCGAGGACGTGATGGCGTTCGAGGAGCAGATGCTCGCGCACGCCATCGCCCAGGTCTCCGAGCAGCACGGGGAGGAGATCCGGGAGGCGTACGGGGTGGAGGTCGTCGTACCGAAGACGCCGTTCCCACGCATCACGATGGCCGAGGCCCAGGCGGTGCTGCGGGCCAGGGGCTGGGACCCGCAGGGCGTGAAGGAGGACCTCGACCCGGAGGGCGAGCGCGGCATCGCCGCCTACGTGCGGAAGCAGACGGGGCACGAGTTCGCGTTCATCACGCACTACCCCACCGGCATCCGGCCCTTCTACCACATGCGACCGGCCGGCCAGCCGGACGTGACACTGAGCTTCGACCTGCTATGGAAGGGACTGGAGATCACCACCGGGGCACAGCGCGAGCACCGCTACGACGTACTGCTCCAGCAGGCCACGGAGAAGGGCATGAGCACCGAGCCCATGCAGGACTACCTGAACTGCTTCCGGTACGGATGCCCACCCCACGGCGGCCTCGGCATGGGGCTGGGCCGGATGCTGATGGTGATGCTCGGCCTGGACTCCATCCGCGAGGCCACCTTCCTCTTCCGCGGACCCAACCGACTCACCCCATAGCCTGATTGTCTGGATCACGGCCGTCTCGGGCGGCGCTACGGCAAGTGCTTGGCGCCGCCCGAGACGGCTTCAGGCCCTGCGCTGCCGCCGGCGGCGGTCGGGCCCTGCACCGGCGCCACTGAGCCCGAGCAGGGAAGGCAGGGGTGCGCCGCTGTTCCAGGAGCCGAACAGGTCGCGATTGAGGGCCACGATGTGGTGTTTGAGCGCGAGCTGGCGGGCGCTGCCGCTGTACTCACACGTGGCTACGAACAGAGCGACGTCGGCATGGTGTTCGGCGAATGCCATGCCGACGAACTTCTGCATGTCGCCGCTGGGGACCTTTCGGTGCGGGGCGTAGTGCTTGACCTGGACGACCAGGCGGCGGCCGTCGTGCAGGTCGCCGAGGATGTCGGCGGCCAAGTCGCCCGAGCCGCCGACCACCATCACCTTCGTGCAGCCGTCGCGCCTGCACAGCTCGGCGACGTACTCCTCGAAGTCCTGCCAGCCCATGGCGTCGATGACTGCCATGGAACGTTCGAGCTCCATACGCCGGTTCTGCTCCCGCCAGATGCGGTCGCCGCCCCGCTCTCTGCGATGAGTCCGCCAGAGGAGCGAACCGCCCGCACTCACGACCGTGGCGACCACAAAGGCGATGAGAACCCACATGTACTGCCAGAGCACGAAGAGGGAGAGGGCGAGCATTACCGCAGCGGTTCCGGTGTGCCGGCGCATTCGCTGTCGCCGAGCCTTACTGGTCCGCCTCTTACGCTGTGGCATGCCGGTCTCCCCCGTCCGCTGATCTGTTGGCAGTGTGAGGATGCTCAGCTCTCGCGCCAAGAGGTTGTTTCCAGCCTCCGCGTCAGTAGCGGGCGTTGCGGAGGTCGGTGAGCCACGGTTCGTCGGGGTGCTTGTCCCAGTGGTCGCGCAGGACTTGCTCGCGCTGGGCAAACCGGCCCTGCCGGGCCAGGCCCCCGTGGGAGAGGTTGACGCTCATGCTCAGCGTCGTGTCCCCGGTGACCCAGTGAGGGGTCAGAACGTGGCTCCACAGCAGGTCGCCGGGTCCCATACGCACAGCCTGGACTGTGCGGGCGTCATGGAGAGGCGGGTGCTCGCCGGTGGACTCGCAGCGGATCGCGGCGGCTGCCGACATCACCTCCTCCGGGGCGTAGTAACTGTGGAAGGTCTTGGCACCCTCGATCTGCCAGACGAGGCCGTGGGACTGGTCGGTGTGATAGGTGGAGTGGCCGCCCGGGCCCGAAAGAAACAACAGTGGTGAACAGCGCTGCCAGGTGAACCCGTGGGCGGACAGGAAGGTGCGCCACGGGATCATGACCTCCTCCTGGAAGCCTGCCAGCAGGTCGTCGTAGAACCGCGCCAGGTGGAAGTGAACGAGCCGGAACGGCCACTGGGCGACCTCTTCGACAGGAGCTTGCCGGAAGGCCCTGGTTCTGGTGCTTCGGATCCCCGGGTCGAGGTCGCCGAGCAGCGTGAAGCGGACCTCGTCGTCGTTGCGGATGACGTCCAGGATCTCCAACGCCCGTGGCAGCGTGAAGCGGAAGGGCCTCAGGTGCGGGGCGAGGTAGAAGTTGGGCGGGTCCATCCAGCGTTGGGTGAACTCACCCGGTGTCGCGATGGTGTCGATCACGTGCTTCCCCTTCTTCGGTTCACCGCGCGGCACGGCAGATCGCTGCGCAGTCGGGGATGACTTTGTCCCCAGGGGGCGCCGCCAGGTAGTCGCGGATCACCGACCGCGGGGCTTGGATGGAGACGCCGGTGGTGCCGTACGGGCAGCGGCGAAGATGCCCGTCCGCCGAGACGTACAGCAGGGTCGATCGGCACGACTCGCTGGGGAAATGGAGCAGCATGGCGTGCAGCGCCGCGAGGTGCTCCTGGAAACGCGGAGTGAGCTGGAAATAGCGAGCAAGGCGGTCGGTATCGTTCCGTTGGCGCTGTACGTACTCGTCGGGGCTGAGCCCAGCCTTGGCCTGAGCAGCCCGTTCGAGCATGACCGGGCTGAGCTGCACCTCGATCCCCACATCCCGCAGCGCCGTGTACATGCCGCGAGCCTCGGTATCGGACACGTCCCAGTACGTCAGGTGGAGCACCTTCACGGAGGCTGGCACAGCCTGCAAAGTGGCGAGAGCAGTCTCCACTGAGCGAGTCGTGCGTCCGAGCTGCATCGCGCCAGCCGAGTCGGCGGACACAGTGAGGTTCGCCAAGAGATGCCCGATCCGCGCGAGCCCTGCCACATCGGCTTCCGCACGAGCAGAGGTCACTACGGACACCGCGAGCCCGAACTGGTGGGCCAGGCGGATGAGGTCGCGCAGCTGCGGGTGGTGGGTCGGCTCCCCGCCGGTCAGGCAGACCCCTTCAACGCCTATTTCCTTCAATCGGGACAGGGTGCGGGTGTAGGTGGGGATCTCCAGGTAGCCGGGCGCACGATCAGGCCGCAGGCAGAAGCCGCACGCGATCTTGCAGTGGCCGGCGGTGCTGATAAGAGCCTCGGTGAAGCGGACAGGTTCCCGTGCGGTTCTACTCATTGCATCCCCGTGTTGTCCCACAGTGCGATCTCCACCGTGCTCTGGTAGAAGGCGCACATCTCGGGGTCAGGTTCGCTGCCCCCGATGAGGAGCTGTTCGTTGCGGGAGGGGCCGCCGCAGATCGCGAGGGCCGGGCAGGTGCCGCACGCGGGGATCGGCGCGATCGTCTTCGCGATGCCACGGAGGAGTTCGGGCTTCGCCTTCAGCTCGTCGATGGTGTGGAGGAAGGCGGGCTCGTCGAAGTTGATGTCGCACAGGCTCAGGCGGTCGCCGGGGAGCAGCGCGGCGTTCAGGGTCTGGTCGCTCTGCATGTGGTCGAACAGCATCGGGCGGCGCCGGTCGAGGGCCTGGAACGCCCGGTCCAGCACGGAGAACATCATCGCGCCGCGCCCGAGTGCCACCATGCGCGCTTCGTAGAGTTCTTTTGCCAGCGCGGCCCCACTGACTCTCCAGCGGCCGCCGGTGGGGATGGGGGTGTTGGCATAGATGAACTTGAGGCCGAGTTCGTCGATGATCCACCGCACAGTGTCCGCGAGCCGTCCGATGTTGGCGGAAGTCGGCGTGAGGTTGCAGCCCACGTGCACGCCTTCCGTCTCCAGCAGCCGTCGGACGTTGCGACGGATCCGGTCGTCGGCAGGCTGGCCACCGAGCAGCAGCCGGTTGGCGGAATTGACCGCCGGTGGTCCGTCGATGGAGACGCCGACGCCGTAGTGGTAGCGGGCGAAGTGCTTGACCATGGCGTCCGTGTGGCGCGCGCCGTTGGTGACGACGGTACGGCGGATGCTCTTCACCCCGTGCTGGGCGGCGAGCCGGTCCGCGAGCTCATCGCCGTACTGCATGAGATCGAAGCGCATGGTCGGCTCGCCGCCGAACCACTGAATCGACACTTGTTCGTGCCCGGCGTTCGTTTCGAACAGGTAGGCCAGCCCGACGGCGACTTCCTCCTCGGTCATGTCTGCCTTGCCCGTGTTCGTCTTCACAAAGCAGTAGTCGCACGCCATGTTGCACTTGTCGGTCAACACGATACGAAGTCCGCTGATGCGCGACGGTGTCGCATCGAGTCCGAGGCGGGCGAGGCGGTGTCGGAGCGCTGTGCGTCCGTCCGTGCGGGGGCCGTCAGACACGAAGCCGAGCTCGGCGAGAGCGGTGTGGGTCGCGGTCGGGGGAACCGCGGAGAGGTCGGTGACCTCCCCGCGGTCGAGGTAGACGCTCTCCAGCAAGACCGGGTCGAGGAGAACAGCTTCCCCGTCGCGGTCGAACTGGCGGTATTTCCCCCACAGAAGCTGGGAGGAAGCCACTGTCCTAAGCGGCTTCCACCTCGGCGATGCCCAGGTCTGTCATCGTCGTGCGGACCAGCTCCACGCCCTTGTCCCGGAGGATCCGCGACGCGAGGGGCGACCCGCCGTCGGCAAGGACGATCATGCCCGGCAGTGTGGGGTTCGGGGCGATCACGGTGATGCCGGCCGGCTCGGTGCTGATGACGAGGACGGCGTTCCGCAGCTCGACCCAGTCAGTCTGCTCCTTGAGCGCTTCACTGATCCTGGTTTGGTCGGCCTTGAAATTCGCCTGCTCCCCCATCCACACCCCGGCCTTCGACTTAGAATCCACGACGTCCGCATGTAGCAGGTGGTCGCCTTTGCTGCGGCGTGCAATCGGCATATCACTCATCTCCTGTCCGAATACAGAGGGTTGTGGGCTGATGCCGTACAAAGCAGCGGCTCAGCCGCCCGGACAGGAGCGTGACGGGGATCAACCGGAAGCGCACATCGCCGCGGTGATATCACTGCGGCGATAAAGAAGGACCCGAGGTCAGGCAGGGTGCCATGGCGCCCTGTCAGCAAGGCGCGAGATGGAGAGTACGAGCAACATTCCATCGGTAGGCCCGCGCTTCTCGGCGCAGTACCACCAGATGCGCCTGCTCCACCAGAACATCCACAGGGTCGAGTTCTCGCAGCGGCCGCAGCGCGGCGCGGACACCGGCTGCCGGCAGCGTTCTGTTCGAGTAGGCGATGCCCATGTGTGGGCGAAATACCGCAGCAGGTTTCCGGAAGGGCAGGCCGTGGCGAGCCCCGACCTCGTGGAGCATCTGGTAGAGGTCCAGGAGCGGCCTCCAGGGTGCGACGCTGTATCGGATCGCCCCGCGCGATGCGGAGAGCGGGATGGCGCGGAGCGTGAACCGCCCTGAAACCCTTTGTTGTGCGTCTGCCGTGAGTCGGTCGAGCCGGTCGCCGCCGATCTCCCCGACAAGGCCGATCCTGCCAAGGGTCAGATGCAGACCGTCAGGGGCGATGTCGTCGAACCCGAAATGGGCCAACGCCCGCTGGCACTGCCGCATGTGACCGACCAGGGGTGACTCCTCAGGAATGGTCAGCATCCAGTAATAGGCCCGGGTGTCCCCGCTCCATCCAGGCCGCTCCCAGTGATCGACCATCTTCTCGACCGCGTCAAAGGCGGCCCAGTCGTGCGCGGCGATGACTGCCGGGTCAGTCGTGCTCGGCGGCGGGCTGGGAGGGAAGGGTCCCGAATCGACTGTGCGCTGCATCCACGGCCCTTCTGGTCGGCGGTACCGGCCGCGCCAGTTTCGCAGAGCCGACCAGCGCACGCGCTTGTGGGGCGGACTGCCACACCCTCAGCACCTCGCCGTACTCACGAACCGTCGGAAGGTCTCGCCACGGAGCAGCAAGCGCGTACAAGTCACCGGCTCGCTGAACCACCGAGCGGATCGGGGCCCCGCCATCCGCCTCCAGGATCTCCCGACCGAGTGCCATGGCCTGCTCCACGTCCGGACGGTCACTCGTGAGCAAGGCAGTCGCCACATCAAGACGGACCAAAGCACGGCTCCAGGCGGAATCAGACTGCCGCACGCGTTCGTCGATCTCATCCGCGTAGCCCAGGACACGGTGCGGAGTTCGCAGTGCCACGTGGACGGTCGCGGCATTGGCGAGGGTACGAGCCAGGGCATAAGGGGCGAATGAGATACATGGAGTAAGGCCATCCGGCACGTTGTGCTGCCCGCTCAGGTCTAAGGCAGCCTCAATGGCCCGCTCCGCCCCAGCAGCGTCGCCCAGTTTCCCCAGGGCCCGAGCCCGGCCGTTGGCTTGAAGCCTGATCGCCTGCGGGTGGCCCGGGTCGAGGGCCACCCCCGCATCGGCAAAGGCCGCGGCCTCCTCGAACCGGCCGGCGTAGTAGGCGTTGAGGGAGCGGGTCCCCTGGATCCACATGCCCAGTTCACGGTCGTCGATGTGCCGGGCAAGTTCCGCGGCCTCGGCGCAGTACGCCTCAGCCAGAAGCTCCCGACCCGCATTGACTGCCATGTAGGCCAACAGGGCGGACGCCTGGGAAGCAAGCCGGAAAAGCGCCTCGCGCTGACGTGGGAGCTGCCGTCCCTCCAGCAGCTCACCGACGTAACGCCGGACCTCCAGCACCTCACCAACGAGGCTGTACGGCCCTTCGGCCTCATAGCGCTCCACCACGCCCCCGATCGTTTCCTGGATAACCAGCAAAGTGCTGGGATCCGTATTGGAGGAGGCAACGGTGTGGAGCCGACGCGCGACCTCGACCGGGCTCTCCCATGCCGGCTCTCGTGCGATTGCCATGGTCGCGGTATGTAGTCGAGCCGGGCCGGTAGCCACGAGTTCGGGAGCAGCATCCGCCGGCACTCCCAGCCCTCGAAGGACCATCCCGATCTTCTCCACATGCGTCAGCCGCCGCGTACCGGATTCGAGCGCGGAGAGATACGGCTGACTCAGCCCCGTAAGGCTTGCCAAATCTTCTTGTCGCAGATGGGTAATCTGCCGTATCCGACGAAAAGCCGCCCCGAAGTCCCAGTTCGCGAGCAATACCTTGACCTCCACGTCACGCCAGACCCTCTCGGGGACGCAGGGCTGGCGGGCGGAGTCACGAGCGGATACACGGGAGCAAGTAGCGCAGTACGTCTCGGTGTTGTAACGACTCAGGCGTAGGCCACATCCGTCACACCGACGCTGCTCCGATGCCATCATCCGCCTCCGCTCAGTCGGAAGACCTACAGTAGGTGCCGCCAAAGGGCTGCCAAGACAACACTCCTCTGGCGCGACCGAGCAACGTCGCTTCCCGGCCATGCCGTTGAGACCCATACGTCTGGCTATCGGCGCGCCGCGCAATGTTATGTGTCCCTGGCGCGACAACCCTTTCCATCACCGCGACCAGGACAATTCTCTTGCTCGGCACGTTTCAGCCATAGACCCGGACATGAAAAGCCTATTGCCAAGCAGTTCTTCGCGTCCTTCTGTGCGCAGGGGCACCCCCTGGCTGGAACAGCTTCCACATCACTTGAGTGATATCACCATCGACATGTGCACAGAGTGCCCGGCACAAGGAGACTCTCGGCACATCGCGGTCCCCTGCACCGGAGGCCGTGACGCCCAGGGTTGCCTTCCCGTACGTCGGCCTGCAGAGGTGCCGCATGCTCACCAGATCCACCAGGATTCAGCCCATGCCTCTCATGACCGCCCAGGCCCGTGAGTCGTGTCTCTTACCTGCCCAAGGACCGATCGCCCGCACCCCAGGAGATCACGCCAGGTGCACCAGGCGGCTGCTCCGGTCCGGCGGGGTGAGGTGATGCGGCACGACAGAGAGTCAGTGGGCCTGCAGGGTTTCACCCCGGTCTATCACCCAGCGGGGTTCGACCGCGAGCTGCGAGCTGTGCTCGCGGATCTGCAAATGGGACGGTGGCTGTCGGTGCGGGATCTGCTGGCCCAGACCGGGGACGACTGGGCGTTGCGGACAGCCCGGACACAGGTGTTGGCGGTTGCGGCGGCGCGTACGGATGGGGTTGAGGCGTGGCTGGCGGAAGAACCGGATAGCGCGGACGCGGCGGTGATGCGGGCCCGGGTCGCGGTGGAGCGGGCCTTGCAGGCACATCGCGCCGGACAGGCGACGCTGGTTGCACTGGAGTCGCAGGCGCGGCAGGCCTGCCTGATCGCGGCGCGGCGCGTCCCCGCTGACCCGGTGCCGTGGGTGGGGCTACTGGCCTTGGCGCAGGTGGATGTGGGTCTTCAGTATGGCGAGCATTGGCGGGTGGCGTGGGAGGAGATGCTGCCAGCAGGTCCGTGGGGGCTGCTGGCGCGGGTGTGTGAGCGGGACTCAAGCAGCGCCCGGGAGGCGTTCCACCGGATGATGCAGTTCTTCTACGCCTGCCCACATACGTCAGTGGCGGATGCGATCAACTTCTCGCAGTGGACAGTGTCCTGGGCACCGGTTGGCTCGCCGCTGCGGATGCTGCCGCTCTACGCCTACATGGAGAGCTACCGGCGTCACCGGGAGGAGGGGACGGCGGACCCGCTCCAGCATCGGCAATGGTCGCGCGAGCCAGTGATCCACTATGTGAAGCGTGCCTTTCTCGGCTGGAATATCCGGGCCGCACCATGTACGTCGGTGGTGGATCTCAACTACCTGGCGCACGCCTTGTGGGCAGGACATCAGTACGCGGATGCGGCGAAGGTGTTCCAGGTACTCGACCGGAACGCCACGAGGCTGCCGTGGGCGTACGTGTGCGACGACCCCTCCTCCCCCCAGTCGGCGATGCGTGAGTTCGTCCGCGCCCGGGCCCAGTGCCTGACGACGACCCGAACTCGCGCTGTCGCTTCCTCCAAGCACAGCCTTCGTAGCGTCTGACCCCGCTCCCTCCGGTGATCACGAATCAACTGCACCGAAGACCCGGTCGAGCCGCGGCTGGGTGGCCATTTCCCGCGCGTCGCCACCGCCCTCCGGCACCGCGCACGAACAGCGCCCCGCAGCGCAACTGATCCTGACTGCCTGTTCGCAGGTCTCGTGTTCCGCCGAACCGACGGGCGACCGCTCGCACCGCACCACGTCCTCGACCGGCTCCATCAGCTGTCCGAGAAAGCCTGCGTCCCGCGGATCACCGTCCACGACCTGCGCCGCCTGGCAGCGACGATCACGATCACCGCCGGCGTGACGCTCACCGTAGTCTCCAAGACTCTCCGGCACTGGACCCTGTCGACCACCGCGAATATCTACAGCCACCTCACCCGGCAGGCAGCCCGCGAAGCCGTGGACGTCATCGACCGGACCCTCACCAGGGCCCGGACCACCGATCCCAAAGGGAGCCGTCCGGCGTGGCTGCGACCACCACGCGACCACATCCGCCAGCTCCGCGATGCCCCCGGCGCACTCCGCTCCCCCGCGCCGCCGGCCTTCTGCGCCGCAGCGGACCGGCCGCAGCCTGGACGTGCGACCCCCCTGGCCCCGGACACACGAAAGGCCGTCCTCTCACTCACGAGAGAACGGCCTCCGACCTGCGAAAAGCAGAGTCGGGACGACAGGATTTGAACCTGCGACCCCTTGACCCCCAGTCAAGTGCGCTACCAAGCTGCGCCACGTCCCGGTGCCCGTCTGACCTGGGGTTTCCCCTGGCCGGTCGTGCATGAGAACCATACCTCACTCAGGGCGGTGTTCCGGTACGGGGAGCGACGGCGGGGGACAATGGGCGCATGGAGACTTCTTCGCGCCGGGACCGGGACGCCGAGGGGCGGGCGCGCAACGCGCGGCCCAGGGACGGGCTGGGGCGGCCGTTGCCCTATGGGGTGCCCGGAGTCGACCGCCAGCCCGAAGGGGTCGTGCGCTCGCCGCAGGAGACCGTGCGGGAGGCGCAGCGGCTGCTCGACGCGGGGATGCCGTTCCACGCGCACGAGGTGTTCGAGGACGCCTGGAAGTCGGGGCCGCAGAGCGAGGCCGAGCTGTGGCGCGGGCTCGCGCAGCTCGCCGTCGGGCTCACCCATGCCGCGCGCGGCAACGCGAAGGGCGGCTCCGCGCTGCTGTCCCGGGGCGCGGACTCGCTGGGGCGGTATGTGGGGATTCCGCTGTACGGGATCGATCTGAAGGGGCTCATGGCGTGGGCCCATGAGCTGACCGACCGGCTGCCGGGGCCGGTCGACGCGGCGACCGAGGCGCCCCGGCTCACGGGCTGACGGGCTCACGGGCTGACAGGCTCACGGGCTGAGGGCAGGCACGGGCTTCAGTCGCCGAGCAGCACCACCTCCAGCCTTCTCGGCCCGTGCACCCCCTCCACCCGGTCCAGTTCGATGTCGCTCGTCGCGGACGGGCCCGAGATCCAGGTCAGCGGTCGGGTCGGATCGAGCCGTGCCATGGCCTGCGGGACCGACGCCACCACCTGGTCCGGTACCCGTACGACGCAGATGTGGTGGTCCGGGATCAGGGTGATGCGGCGGCGGCCCTGGTCCGGGCCGCCGTCCAGGACCAGGGTGCCGGTCTCCGCGATGGCGAGCGCGCAGCCGGTCACCACGCTGTCCACCTGGTCGAGTTCGGCGGCCGTGGCCCCGGGCATGTCCTGGACGCGTACGGGTTCGGCGGCGCTCAGCCAGTGGGGCGGCAGCGCGGGCGGCACCAGGACCGTGGCCGCGCCGCGCTCGGCGAGCAGCCGCCCGAGCAGCGCCGGCAGGGCGGCGGGGTCCGTGCGGTGCACGATCGCCCGGTAGTCGGCCAGGTTCTCGTGCAGCAGGTCGAGCACGGTGTCCGGATCGTCCGCGGTGTGGCTGGTCAGATAGTCCCGGGCGGGGGCGGGCGCCTCGGGGGCGTCGGCCACGGCCGTGCGGACGCGGGCCAGGATACGCTCGCGCGAGTTCATCGGCCGCTGTCCTTCCACCAGTCCCGGAACGACTGCTCCGGCAGCTCCGGCAGGGCGCGGCTCGCGGTCCACGCTGTCGCGCCCGGTGGGTTCTTCGGGTGGAGGCGGCGGGTCCGGGTCGCCGCCCGCTCCGCCGCCGCCAGCACCGCCGGGCGGTCCATCGCCCAGCTCGCCGCCTTCATCGCCGCCTTCTCCAGCCGGTGCCCCTTGCCGCCCCGCTCCGCCACGCGCTCCCGCAGGTGGACCAGCACCTCGGGGATGTCGATGGCGACCGGGCACACCTCGTAGCACGCGCCGCAGAGCGAGGAGGCGTACGGGAGCGAGGCGTCGATCTCGCTGGTGGTGCCGCGCAGTTGGGGGCTGAGGATCGCGCCGATGGGGCCGGGGTAGACCGAGCCGTACGCATGGCCGCCGGCCCGTTCGTACACCGGGCAGACATTGAGGCACGCCGAGCAGCGGATGCAGCGCAGCGCCTGTCGGCCCACCTCGTCGGCGAGGGTGTCGGTGCGGCCGTTGTCGAGCAGGACCAGGTGGAAGGCGGAGGGGCCGTCGCCGTCCGTGGTGCCCGTCCACATGCTGGTGTACGGGTTCATCCGCTCGGCGGTGGAGGAGCGCGGCAGCGTCTGGAGGAAGACCTCCAGGTCCCGCCAGGTGGGGACCACCTTCTCGATGCCGACGACGGAGATCAGCGTCTCGGGCAGGGTCAGGCACATCCGGCCGTTGCCCTCGGACTCCAGGACGACGAGGGTGCCGGTCTCGGCGACCATGAAGTTCGCGCCGGAGACACCGACCTTGGCACGCAGGAACTTCTCGCGCAGATGCAGCCGCGCCGCCTCGGCCAGCTCGGCGGGGGTGTCGGTCAGACCGTCCGGGGCCGGGCGGCCCCACTTCCCCATCTCCTCCTGGAAGATGTCCCGGATCTCGGCCCGGTTGCGGTGGATCGCCGGGACCAGGATGTGGGACGGACGGTCGTGGCCGAGCTGCACGATCAGTTCGGCCAGGTCGGTCTCGTACGCGCGGACGCCCTCGGCGGCCAGGGCCTCGTTGAGGCCGATCTCCTGGGTGGCCATCGACTTGACCTTGACGACCTCGCGCTCGCCCGTCGCCCTGACCAGGTCCACGACGATGCGGTTGGCCTCGTCGGCGTCGGCGGCCCAGTGGACGGTGCCCCCGGCGCGTACGACGGACTCCTCCAACCGCACCAGATGGCGGTCGAGATGGCGCAGGGTGTGGTCCTTGATCCGGCGGCCGGCCTCGCGCAGCTGCTGCCAGTCGGCGAGCTCGGCGACCGCTCTGGCGCGTTTGTCGCGGATGGTGTGGGTGGCGTGGCGGAGGTTGGCGCGCAGGGTGGTGTCGTGGACCGCGCCCCTGGCCGCCACGGGGAAGGCCGGCATACCGACGAAGGTGCCGCTCATACGTAGGGCTCCGCTTCCGTACTGGCCAGGATCTCGGCGAGGTGCAGGGGCCGCAGGGTGTCGCCCCTGCGGCGCAGGATGCCGCCCAGGTGCATCAGACAGGAGCTGTCGGCGCCGCAGAGCACCTCGGCGCCGGTGCTGAGCGCGCTGTCCGCCTTGTCGGTGCCCATGGCCGCCGAGACGTCCGGGTTCTTGAGGGCGAAGGTGCCGCCGAAGCCGCAGCACTCGTCGGCGCCGGGCAGTTCCCGCAGCTCCAGGCCCTTGACCGCCTCCAGGAGGCGGCGCGGCCGGTCCCCGAGCCCCAGTATGCGCAGACCGTGACAGGACGGGTGATACGTGACGGTGTACGGGAAGTACGCGCCGACGTCCGTGACGCCGAGGACGTCCACCAGGAACTCGGAGAGCTCGTACATACGCGGGACCAGCGAGTCCGCGACCTCACCGAGCTCCGCGCCCCGGCCCTCGGCGGCGGCCTTGCGGGCGATGCGCGGGTAGTTGTCGCGGACCATCGCCGCGCAGGATCCGGAGGGGGTGACCACATGGTCGTACCCCTCGAACACCTTGCCCATCCGGCGCACCAGCGGCTCGGTCTCACGGCGGTAGCCGGTGTTGAACTGCGCCTGTCCGCAGCACGTCTGGCCGGGTGGGAAGCCGACCTCCACGCCGAGGCGTTCGAGGAGTCTCACCGTCGCGATGCCCGTGGCCGGGTACACCGCGTCATTGACGCAGGTGACGAAGAGTGCGACACGCATGGTCGGAGGATAGGCGGTGCCCGACGGCCCCGGTAGGCCTCGCTGTTCGCGCCGTCGCACGGATGCGGCAGACTCGGGGCCGTGAGAAAGATCTATGTGATCGGCATCGGGGCGGGCGACCCCGACCATCTGACGCTCCAGGCCGTCAAGGCGCTGAACAAGGCGGATGCCTTCTTCATCATGGAGAAGGGCGAGGAGAAGTCCGATCTGACGCGGCTGCGCAGGGACATCCTCGACGCGCACGTCACCGGTCGCCCGTACCGGCTCGTCGAGGCGCGGGACCCCGAGCGCGACCGCAAGACATCGGACTACTCGCCCGCCGTCGACGACTGGCGCCGCCGCCGGGCCGACCTCTATGAGCGGTTCATCGTGGACGACCTGGCCGAGGACGAGTGCGGGGCGTTCCTGGTGTGGGGCGACCCGGCGCTGTACGACTCCACGCTAGGCATCCTGGAGGAGATCCTGGAGCGGGGCGCGGTCTCGTTCGCGTACGAGGTGGTGCCCGGCATCAGCAGCGTCTCGGCGCTCCTGGCCAAGCACCGCACGGGGCTGAACCGGGTGGCCCGGCCGGTGCAGATCACCACCGGGCGGCGGCTCGCGGAGGGCTGGCCGGAGGGGGTCGACGACGTGGTGGTGATGCTGGACGCCCGTCAGGCCTTCACCCGCCATCTCGACCAGGACCTGTACATCTACTGGGGCGCGTACGTCGGCACTCCGGACGAGATCCTGGTCCAGGGGCGGCTGTCGGAGGTCTGCGACCGGATCGAGGAGCTGCGGGCGGCGGCGCGGGAGCGCAAGGGGTGGATCATGGACACCTATCTGCTGCGCCGGGGCTGAGCAGCGCGCTGAGCAGTGCGAGGACGCTCGCCACGTCCGGGGCGGTGGTGACCCCGGCGGGCGGGTCGGGCCGCCGCACGACCACGACCGGCAGCCCCAGCTCGCGGGCGGCGGTGAGCTTGGCGGCGGTGGCGGGGCCGCCGCTGTCCTTGGTGACGAGCACGTCGATGCGGTGCTCCCGCAGGAGCCGGCGCTCGCCTTCGAGGGTGAACGGGCCCCGGTCGAGGACGACTTGGCAGTGGCGGGGGGTGGGCGGCTGTGGCGGCTCGACCGACCGTATGAGGAACCAGACGGCTTCCTCCCGGGGTACGAAGGCCTGGAGGCCCAGGCGGCCGGTGGCGAGGAAGGCCCTTCGGCCGAGGGCGGGCAGCAGGGCGGCGGCCTCGTCGAGCGAGCCCGCGCTGTGCCAGCGGTCGCCCGGGCCGGGGGTCCAGCCCGGGCGGCGCAGGGCGATGAGCTCGACGCCGGTGTTGCGGGCGGCTTCGGCGGCGTTCTCGCTGATGCGGTGGGCGAAGGGGTGGGTGGCGTCGAGGAGTGCGGTGACGTGGTGTTCCCGCATCCATGCCGCGAGGCCCTGCGGGCCGCCGAAGCCGCCGATCCTGAGCTCGCCGGGGACGGGCCTCGGCGTGCTGACGCGGCCGGCGAGGGCGGTGGTGACGCGGGTGCCGGCGGCGGTGAGCGCGGTGGCCAGGGCTCGGGCTTCTGCGGTGCCGCCGAGGATCAGGGCGTGCGGGGTGGGCATGGGGCGAGGATAGTTTCCCCACCCCGCCCCGTTCCCTCATCCCTCCGGGGGTGGGTGGGTGGCGGGCCCCCGGGCCCCTCGGGCGGGGCTGCGCCCCCGCTGCGCGTTCGTCTGCGGCCCGGTGGGGGCTGGTCGCGCAGTTCCCCGCGCCCCTGAACCCGCCTGCGGCTGAGCTCAGTGCTGCGGCTGCGGCCGACTACCTAAGGGGCGCGGGGAACTGCGCGAGCAACCCGCCACTCAGCCGCAGACAAAGGCCGGGCCCAGAGCGCGTTACCACTCCACGTCCAAGGACTCCGGTGATCGGTGGATCAGGGTGGGGTGCATCGGGACCGGGGCGGACGGGGACGTCAGGCGCAGGGTGGGGTAGTGGGTGGTCAGGAGGTGGATGGTCAGGCGGAGTTGCTCTCGGGCCAGTTGCGAGCCGGGGCAGCTGTGGGCCCCGTGGCCGAAGGCCAGGTGGCGGGAGGGCGGGCGGGTGATGTCGAACACGTCCGGCCGGTCGTGGCGCCGCGCGTCGCGGTTCGCCGAGCCGAACGCGACGAAGACGGAGGCGCCCGTGGGCAGCTCGGTCCCGGACAGCAGCACCGGCCGGGTCGTGATGCGCCGGAAACCCTGGAGCGCCGAGTCGTAACGCGCCGCCTCCTCGATCGCCGCGGGAATCAGCTCCGGCTTCTCGCAGAGGAGCTCCCACTGCGGGCGGTGGCGCAGCAGATGCAGCACGGTCGTACCGATCTGCGCCGTCGTCGTCAGATGGCCGGCCAGGAGGAAGTTCTGGAGGTGGGCCACCAGTTCGTGGCGCTCCTCCAGGGTCAGCTCACCGGTGCCCGGGGCCAGCGCCGTCAGCAGGGCCGTGCAGAGGTCGTCGCGCGGCTGGGCGCGTCTCGCCCGTACATATGTGTCGAGCAGCTGCTGCATGGTCACCACGTCCCGCGCCGCCGCGATCTGCTCGGACTCCTCCAGCGGCCGGAACAGCAGCTCCTCCGCGCGGTTCCCGCCGCGTACCGCCACCGGCACGTCCTTAGCGTCCAGCCCGATCAGCCGCCCGATGACGTCCCCGGGCAGCACCGTGGCGTACTCCCCCATCAGCTCCACCCGCCCGCGCGCGGCGAACGACTCGACGAGGGCGGTCGCGCGCTCGGTGGCGTACGGCAGTACGGCGGCGACCCGGGCGGCGGAGAGTCCCTTCACGATGGGTGCGCGCAGCCGCTGGTGCCGGGGCCCGTCCGAGGTGACCACGACGGGGCGGCCGCCGAAGCCGAAGCCGAGCTCGGCGAGGACGGCGGGGCCGGGGATCACGTCGGGGCGCAGCGCGTTCGCCGAGGAGAACGCCTCGGGGCGGCGCAGCACCTCCCGTACGTCGGCGTCGCGCGCGACCAGCCAGGCGTCCAGCTCGGGGACGAAGGTCAGCCCCTCGGCGCGGCGGGCGCGCGCGTAGTGCGGATAGGGGTCGCGCTGGAACGCGTCGAGCCGTGCGTGCTCATGCCTGTCCACAGGCTCATCGTGTACGAAGCAGCCGCATGGCGGAAGAGCACCGGTAGGGCCGGAAGTGCCCGGGGTGCGGGGGGCTCAGGTTTTCCGGCCGGGCACAGTCCGCGCGGCACGCGGCCGCCGGGTCCGGGGAAGGGGGCCCGGCGGCCGCGCCGCGCGCGTCAGGCCTCGGTGGTGAGCACCCCGATCAGCCGGGTGACCGCCTGCACCATCGCCTGCCGCCCGACCGTCAGATAGCTGCGGGCGTCCACCGCCTCCGGGTGGGCGGCGAGATAGGCACGGATCGCGTCGGTCATGGCGATGTTCAGCGCCGTACCGATGTTGATCTTCGCCATCCCGCCCGCGACCGCCGCCGACAGCTCGTCGTCGGGGACGCCCGAGGAGCCGTGGAGGACCAGCGGGACGTGCAGCGCCGCGTCGAGGCGCCCCAGCAGAGCGTGGTCGAGCGCGGCCGTGCGGGTGGTCATGGCGTGGGTGTTGCCGATGGCGACGGCGAGCGCGTCGACGCCCGACTCGGCGACGAAGGCGCGCGCCTCCTCGGGGTCGGTGCGGGCGCCGGGCGCGTGCGCGTCCAGCGGCGGCTGCCCGTTCTTGCCGCCGACCTCGCCCAGTTCGGCCTCGATCCACAGGCCCTGGGTGTGCGCCCAATCAGCGGCGGCCCGCGTCGCGGCGAGGTTCTGGTCGTACGGCAGATGGCCGCCGTCGTACATCACCGAGCTGAACCCGGCGTCGGCCGCCTGCCGCAGCAGGTCGTCGCGCTTGACGTGGTCGAGGTGGAGCGCCACCGGTACGGCGGCGGCCTCGGCGGCCGCGACGGCGGCCCGGGCGAGCGGCAGCACCCGGCCGTAGCGGAACTTCACCGCGTTCTCGCTGATCTGGAGGACGACCGGCGAGTGCGCCGCCTCGGCCCCGGCGATGACGGCCTCGGCGTGCTCCAGCGTGATGATGTTGAAGGCGGCGACGGCGCCGCGCTTGGCGGCGGCTTCGGTGACCAGGGCCCCGGTCTGGGCGAGTGGCATCGTGCTTCCCCTGTCCTGTTCCTGTGTGCGTACGGGTGCTTCAGGAGCCGTCGAGGATCACCGAGCGGGTGAGGTGGCGCGGGCGGTCCGGGTCCAGGCCCCGGGCGGCCGCGACGGCGACCGCGAGCCGCTGTGCCCGGACGAGCTCGGCCAAGGGGTCGAGGTGCCCGGCCACCCACTGGGCCCCGGTGGCGCGCACCTGCTCGGCGAGGCCGTCCGGGGCCTCGCCGAACATCCAGGTGGCCGTGGTGTCGGTGGAGATACTGATCGGGCCGTGGCGGTACTCCATCGCGGGGTACGCCTCGGTCCACGACAGGGACGCCTCGCGCATCTTCAGCGCGGCCTCCTGGGCGAGCCCGACGGTCCAGCCGCGCCCCAGGAACGTGAACTGGCCGCGTCCGACCAGCCCTTCGGGCAGCGGCTCGGCCAGCGCGGTGCGCGCGTCGGCGACGGCCTGTTCGGTGTGCAGGCCGAGGTGGGCGCGGAGCAGGGTGAGCGCGGTGGTGGCGAAGCGGGTCTGGACGACCGACTCCTCGTCGGCGAACTCCAGGACCACGACGTCGTCGGCGGCCCGCATCACCGGGGTCTCGGGATCGGCCGTGATCGCGGTGGTACGGGCGCCGCCGCGCACCGCCGCGAGGAGTTCGAGGACCTCGGTGGTGGTGCCGGAGCGGGTGAGGGCGACCACCCGGTCGTAGGAGCGGCCGGCCGGGTACTCGGACGCGGCGAAGGCGTCGGTCTCGCCCTGGCCCGCGCCCTCGCGCAGCGCGGCGGCGGCCTGGGCCATGAACAGCGAGGTGCCGCAGCCGACGATCGCGACCCGCTCGCCCGGCGCGGGCAGGGCGTCCTTGTGGTGCACCGCCAGCTCGGCGGCGCGCTTCCAGCACTCGGGCTGGCTGCTGAGTTCGTTCTCGACGTGGCTCATGCCGGGCTCCCACCACTTGGATGCGTGTTTCTGCAAAATATAGCTAGCTTTCAAGCACAATCAAGCATTCACGGGTGGGTTAAAGTCATCACTGACGGTGACGGCGGTGAGGTGCGCACACGCGTACGGGAGAGAAGAGGATCCGGATGTCGCGCGACGCCCGCTGGCAGGCACTCCTTGAACTGCTCGTGGAGCAGGGCCGACTGGACGTCGAGGAGGCGGCGACGGCGCTCGGGGTGTCCGCCGCCACCATCCGCCGCGACTTCGACCAGCTCGCCGAGCAGCAGATGCTGGTCCGTACGCGCGGGGGCGCGGTCGTCCACGGTGTGTCGTACGAGCTGCCGCTGCGCTACAAGACGGCCCGCCAGGCCTCCGAGAAGCAGCGCATCGCCAAGGCCGTGGCGGATCTGATCGCGCCCGGCGAGGCGGTGGGCCTCACCGGCGGCACCACGACCACGGAGGTGGCCCGGGCGCTCGCGGTGCGGCCCGAACTCGCCTCGGGATCACCGGCGTTGACGATCGTGACGAACGCCCTGAACATCGCCAACGAGCTGGCGGTACGGCCTCAGTTCAAGATCGTGGTCACGGGTGGGGTGGCCCGGCCGCAGTCGTACGAGCTCACCGGGCCGCTGGCCGGGGGCGTGCTGAACCAGATCACCATGGATGTGGCGGTGCTCGGGGTCGGCGCGTTCGACGTGGCGCACGGGGCCACGGCGCACGACGAGGACGAGGCGGGGATCAACCGGTTGCTCTGCGAGCGGGCGGAGCGGGTGGTCGTCGCGGCGGACTCCACGAAGTTGGGGCGGCGGACGTTCGCGCGGATCTGTTCGACGGGTCAGGTGGGGACGCTGGTGACGGATTCGGGTGTCTCCGACGAGACGGTCGAGCGGTTCACCGAGGCGGGCGTCACGGTGCTCGCCGTCTGAGGCGTGCTTGTCCGTCTCAGGCGTCAGCCCAAGCCCAGCGCCGGAAGGATGACCGCCTCCAAAAACTCCGGCAGGGTCTCCGTCTGGGTGAATCGGTCCTCGAAGAGGCGTTCCACCCGCAGGACGCCCATGAACGCGGGGGCCACGAAGTCGATCGCGCGGTTGTCCGGCGCCAGCTCGCCGCGCTCCACCCCGCGCCGCAGCATCGCGTCGAGCGCCGCGATCTCCGGGTTCAGGACCGTCTCGCGCAGCGCCTCGCGCAGATCGGGGTGCATCACATAGGCCTGGCCCACGGCCTCCATCAGCTCGGTGTCGCGGCCCTTGCGGCGCGACGCGGCGCGAGCGGCCTCACGCAGGTCGCCCGCGAGCGTGCCCGTGTCGATCCCGGTGAAGAACGAGCAGCGGCTCGCCCCGAGCGCCGCCGTGACCAGGACCGGCTTGGACTTCCACTGGCGGTAGAGCGTGGCCTTGCCGCACTTGGTGCGCGCGGCGACGCCCTCCATGGTCACGGCGTCGTAGCCGCCCTCGCGCAGCAGGTCGAGCACCGCCTCGTACAGCTCCAGCTCCCGTTCGGGGCTGATCTTGCTGCGGCGGGCGGCGGCCGTCGCGGCCTGCGTGGACATCGCGTCCCTCCGGTGCGTGGGGCAGTGCTCCTGCACGTACGAGAGTAGGCCCCGCTCAACCGAGACGCAAACGTATCGAGACGTTTGCGTCTCGATGAAAGCCGATCTAGCCTTCCTACGTTTGCTTGTCCGATTTCTGCTCGATTTCTCGTCTCAGAGGGGCCGGAGAATGGCTGCCGGTATACGTCCGGGGATTCGTCCCACCGGACCGGAGACGACCGGTACCCCCCGGCCGCCCCTGGTGCGCGAGCTGCTGCTCGTCACCGCGCTCTTCGTCGTCTACAAGTTCGGCCGTCAGCTGGCGAACGGGCACGAGACCCGCGCCTTCCACAACGCCGACCGCGTCTGGGACTGGGAGCGCGCCCTGCGTCTGCCCGGCGAGGGCGCGGTGCAGGGCCTGCTGCTCCACGACGACACGCTGATCCGTGTGGCCAACACCTTCTACGCCACCGTCCACTTCCCCGCGACGGTCGCCTTCCTGGTGTGGCTGTACGTCCGCCGGCCCGCCCACTACCTCTGGTCCCGCCGGGTCCTGGCCCTGGTGACCACGGCCGCGCTCGCCCTGCACGTCCTGCTGCCGCTGGCGCCCCCGCGCATGCTCGCGGCGGCCGGTCTCGTCGACACCGCGCAGGTGTACGGGCCGTCGGTGTACGCGGCGACACCGGACACCGACACCATGGCCAACCAGTTCGCGGCGATGCCCTCGCTGCACTTCGGGTGGGCGCTGATGGTCGCCATCGGCCTGATCGCGGCGACCCGCGGCCGGTGGCGGTGGCTGTGGCTGCTGCACCCGGTCCTCACCCTGCTGGTGATCGTCGGCACCGCCAACCACTACTGGCTGGACGCGCTCGTCGCCACCGCCCTGCTCGGCGCCGCCCTGTACCTCGTACCGCGTCCCAAGCCGGTACGGGAAGGCCGCGCCGTCGCCGCGGACGTGCCCCGGGCCCCCGCGCCCCGGCCCGCCGTGGCACCCCTGACCGCCCGTGCCCCGGAGTCTGCCCTGACCTCCGGGCGCACGGGCTCCCCCGAGACGGCCGACGCGCCGCGGCTCGCGGAGGCGCTGCGATGAACGAGTCCGCGGTCCTCGCCGTCCTGCTCTCGCTCGCCTCGGCCGCGGGCTACGCCCTCGCCGCCGTCGCCCAGTCCCGGCTGGCCACCGCCAGCGGGGGCGGCGGGCTGGCCGCGCTGCTCGCCCGCCCCCAGTGGTGGTGGGCCGTCGGGCTCAACGCGGCGGGCGCCCTGATGCACGTCGCGGCCCTGCACTACGGCCCGCTCACCCTGGTCCAGCCGCTGGGCGCGCTGACGCTGGTGGCGGCGCTGCCGATCGGCGCGTACTACCAGCGGCGCCGGGTGACCCGGCGCGAGTGGCGCGGCGCCGCCTGGACGCTGGCGGGGCTCACCGGTCTGATCGCGCTGACCGGGCCCGCGACGCCCGGGGACGCGCTGAGCCTGCGGGAGGGTCTCGCGGTCGCGGCGGCCACCGCGCTCCTGATCGCGGCGGCGTCCCGGGCCGGTGCGGGCTCGGGCCGCGTCGGCCTCGGCCACGCCACCGCCTCCGGCGTCGCCTCGGGCGTGGCCTCCGCGCTCACCCAGACCGTCACCGCCTCGCTCGCCCGGGAGCTGCCGGGCGGCCCGATGGCCTGGTGGCAGACGACCCTGCTGGCCGTGCTCGTGGCGGCGTTCGCGGTGGGCGGGCTGCTGCTCTCGCAGGCCGCGTTCCGGGGCGGACTCGCGGCGCCGCTCGCCGTGGTGAACCTCGCCAACCCGGCGGCGGCCGC
Organism: Streptomyces crystallinus; assembly: GCF_039521265.1. Taxonomy (NCBI): domain Bacteria; kingdom Bacillati; phylum Actinomycetota; class Actinomycetes; order Kitasatosporales; family Streptomycetaceae; genus Streptomyces; species Streptomyces crystallinus. The sequence continues at coordinate 1,023,817 of NZ_BAAACA010000014.1, forward strand.
GGTGATCGGCGTGGCGCTGCTCGGCGAGCGCTTCCACGGCGGGCCGCTGGGCTGGCTGACCGCGGCGGTGGCGGCGGGTGTCGCCGCCCGCGGCGTGCTCATGCTGACCGGCGCGGAGCCCCCGCAGGTCCCGGCGCCACGCGCCCCGGAGCCGGCGCGGGTGCCGGTCTGAGCGACACATACATCCGGCAGGGGCCGCACCGGGATTCCGGTGCGGCCCCTGCTTTCCCTTTCGGTCAGGTCAGGTCAGGTCAGGTCAGGCGAGCGTGACCGTGAAGCCGTGCGCGGTCGGGACCGAGGCCGTCTTCACCTCGGTCACGCCCGTCCTGGCGTCGTAGAACCACCCCGATCCCGCCTCCGACAGCTCCTCGGCGGAGCCGTAGCGGTGCAGCCGCTGGCCGCCCGCCGCGACGACGCCGGGTGCGGACCCGGCGTGCACCGTGAAGCGGTACGCGCGCGTCGAGGGCTTGCCCGTGTAGCTGCCCACGCTGGGGCCGACCTCGATGACCGAGGCGCGGCCCGCCGAGTGCACCCGGACCTGCTGGGTGGCCGAGGCGCCCTGGGCGAACTGCCGGGTCACGCCGTCGTCCTCGTACAGCGTGTAGGAGGACGTCCCCGTCCGCGGGTAGATGTCGTAGTCCAGCTCGGCCTTGTCGCGGGTCTGCCAGGACAGGGTGCCCTTGGGCCACATCGGCACGATGGAGCCGCCCTTGACGAACAGCGGCAGGGTGTCGAGCGGCGCCTTGTAGCCGTTGAGCGTGGTCGGACCCTGGTAGGTCTTGCCCGTCCAGTAGTCGGTCCAGGTGCCCTTGGGCAGGTAGATGCCGTCGCGCACCTCCGTGTCGCTGTAGACCGGGGCGACCAGGAAGTCCGGGCCCGCCAGGAACTCGTACTTGGCGTTCGGCCCCAGTGTGTTCGGGTCGTCCGGGTACTCCAGGGAGAGCGGGCGGACCGCGCCGACTCCGGTCTTCGTGGCTTCCTTGGAGAGCCCGTACATGTACGGGATGAGCCGCTCCTTGAGCTGGAGGTACTTGCGGTTGATGGAGGTGTACGGCTCGCCGTCCAGCCAGGGCTGCTGGTCGTGCGGCTTGTGCGTGGTGAGGTCGCTCGACCAGCCGTCCATGGTCATGATGGCGGGCAGGAACGCCTTCCACTGGAGGTCGCGGGCGTACATCTTCGGGTCGTGGGCGTAGATGCTGCCGACGTCACCGGTGTTGTAGGCGATGCCGGAGAGCGTGGCGCCCGCATAGGTGGGGATCTGCCAGCGGATGTAGTCCCAGCTCAGCTTCTGGTCGCCGCTCCACAGGACGCCGCAGCGCTGGGCGCCCGCCCAGGAGACCGGCAGCCAGACGAAGCCGCGGGCGTCGCTGTTGTCCTCGATGCCGGCCTTGGCCTGGTCGCAGGCGTTCAGGGCGAAGCCGTAGCCGTTGCCGACCCAGGCGACGTCGAGCTTGGCGACCCGCTGGCCCGCCTTGACCTGCTCGGCGAGCTTGTCGAGGCCGTCCTGGGTCCACAGGCCGAGCTGCGCGTTGTGCGCCTGGAGGCCCTGGCCGGTCTCGGCGAGGTTCTCGTAGCCGCAGCCATAGCCGTCGTTGACCAGCATCCAGCCGAGCGGCATCTGGTTCTGGGTGTACCCGTCGGCGACCTTCAGCGCGTCCAGGGTGTGCCGCTCACCCCGGTTGGCGTTGTGCAGATAGCAGTCGGAGTCGCCGGGTTCGAGCCCGTACACCGGAGGCATGAACGGCTTGCCCACCAGCGAGGTGTACTTGCCGATCACGGACTTCACATCTCCGGTGAAGTAGTAGGCGTCGAGCCGCCGTTCCTGCTGGCCGGTGCGGACGCGGGGGCCGAAGTCGTAGACGCCGGGCGCGAAGGTGTTGCGGAAGACGCCGTAGCCGGCCGAGGAGACGTAGAAGGGCTGGGAGTTGTTCCAGCCGCCCTCGTTCCAGTTGGTGTTGTTGCCGACGTTCATCACCTGGTCGCGGTGGGAGAAGCTGCCGTTCTGCTCGCCGCCGCCGAAGAACTGCTCGGTGGCGCCGCGCGCCAGGCTCTGGCGCAGCCCGCCGGTGGTCCAGCGCAGCGGGTCGGCCTCCTGCCAGACGGCGGTGCGGTTGTCGGCCTTGTAGAGCGCGAACCGCAGGGGCTTCTTGTAGACGCGCAGCACGCTTTCCTGGGCGCGGATCCCGTAGTAGGCGCCCGCGTCGAAGGAGCTGGTGGCCCGGCGCGGCTGGGGCTGGTGCTGGATCATACGGCTGCCCGGCGGGTCCGCGAGGACGCCGTCGGGGGACGCCTGGAGCCGCAGGGTGTCGTCCGCGAAGAACTCGGCGCGGGCCTTGAGGGCGCCCGCCGCGATCTCGTACCTGCCGTGCCCGCCGGAGAAGCCGGTGAGGTTCCCGGCGTCGCTCGCCTCGGGCAGATAGGCCTTGCCCGTGAAGGAGTTGTCGTGCACGTCGTAGGGGACGACGACCACGTGGTACGTGCCGGAGGCCTTGGGGATGACCGTCGCCTCGGGGTCGGCGGTCCCGGCGCTCTCGGCGACCTTCCTGCCCGCCGCGTCGTAGATGTAGAGGTCGAAGTCGTCGGTGGGCTTCTCCCACTGGATGGATACGGGGACGCCGCCCTCGGGGTTGTCGTCCCACTCGCCGGCCGGTGGGTTCACCGTCAGGTCGAAGCGGGCGCAGACGGCGTTGGACGGGTCCTCGGCGGGGGTGCCGCACTTGTCGGGCGAGCCGACCGTGCCCTTGGGATAGACCGGGCTCTGCCAGGTGACGCTCGTGGAGGCGCCGTCGAGGGTGCCGGAGGGCGGGGCGGCGTCGGCCGCCGAGGCGGCCGGGACCGTGAGCGCGGTGAGGGTGAGCGCGCCCGCCGCGAGCACGGCGGCGGCCGCTCTCCCTCGGCGGTGTCGAAGATTCCGCAAGGAGTGTTCTCCGTTCGTACCGAGCCGCTTGCCAGCCGCTTCCGAGCTGCTGCCGAAGCCGCTTTCGAACAACAGGGGGTGCAGTTCGTGCGCGTTCATGCTTGGAACAGTGGAGTTTCGAGCATCAAGATTCATGACGCGGCCGGTACATGTCAACGGCTTCGCGGATACCGGACGAGTAAAGACCCGTGGGGCCGGGCCTCATTTCGTCATCTTGACGATATTGAGGCGACCCAATATCGTCGCCATGACGAAAACAGGAGGTCCCGTCATGGCCGACATCAACCGCCGTCTGGGCTGGCGTCATCTGCGCTCCGCCCCCACCGCCCATATCCGCCACCACCGGCGCGGCAAGCTCGTCCACGACGGGCCGGGGCTCAGCTTCTGGTTCCGACCGCTGACCGCCGCCCTCTCCGAAGTGCCGGTCGACGACCGGGAGTTGGCGATGGCCTTCCACGCCCGTACCTCCGACTTCCAGGACGTGACCGCGCAGGCCACCGTCACGTACCGGATCAGCGACCCGGCCGTCGCCGCCGCCCGGCTGGACTTCTCGGTCGACCCGGACAGCGGTGTGTGGCGCGGCGCCCCGCTGGAGCAGCTGTCCACGCTGCTCACCGAGACCGCCCAGCAGCACGCGCTCGACGTGCTCGCCCGCACCCCGCTCGCGGCGGCCCTCGTCGACGGGGTGGCGTCCGTGCGCGAGCGGATCTCGGACGGGCTGGCGGCCGAGCCCCGGCTGCCCGCCACCGGCATCGAGGTGGTGGCGGTCCGGGTGGTGGCCATCCGCCCCGAGCCGGAGGTCGAGCGGGCGCTGCGCACCCCCGCCCGCGAGCAGATCCAGCAGGAGGCCGACCGGGCCACCTACGAGCGCCGGGCGGTGGCCGTCGAGCGCGAGCGCACGATCGCCGAGAACGAGCTCGCCAGCCGGATCGAACTGGCCCGCAGGGAAGAGCAGTTGGTCGAGCAGCGCGGCACCAACGCCCGCCGCGAGGCCGAGGAGAACGCGGCCGCCGACGGGGTGCGCGCCCGGGCCGAGGCGGCCCGTACGGTCCGGCTCGCCGAGGCCGAGGCGGAGGCCGCCCGTACCACCGGCGAGGCCCGCGCCCAGGCGCAGGCCGCCTGGCTGCGGGTGCACGGCGACTGCGACCCGGCGACGCTGCACGCCCTCACGGCGACCCGGCTGGCCGAGAACCTGCCCCGGATCGACAGCCTCACCCTCTCCCCCGACGTGCTCACCGGGCTGCTCGCCAAGCTGGCCCGCCCGGGCGGTGAGGAGCGGTGAGCCTGGCGCCGCGCGCGGTGCTCGTCCACCGCACCACGGAGTACGAGGAGTTGCTGGCCCGGCACGGCACCCACGGCCAGGCCGCGTTCTTCCTCGCCTCGCGCGGCCGCTCCCTCGACGAGGTGGCCGAGCGCCATCACCGCACCCGGCGGGCGCTCGCCGAGGTCGCGGCGGCGGTGCCGCTCCAGTGGCGCCAGTCGCGGGTGGAGCGGGCCGATCTGGACCGGTTCCTGTTCGCGCCGCAGGACGTGGTCGTGGTGGTCGGGCAGGACGGGCTGGTGGCGAACGCGGCCAAGTACCTCTCGGGCCAGCCCGTGGTCGGCATCGACACCGACCCGGGCCGCAACCCGGGCGTGCTGGTCCGTCACCGCCCGTCCGACGCGCGGAAGTTGCTGCCGGAGGCGGGCTCGGCCCGCGCCGACGAGCTCACCATGGTGGAGGCGGTCGCGGACGACACCCAGCGGCTGCTCGCGCTGAACGAGATCTATCTGGGGCCGCCGGGCCACCAGACCGCCCGCTACCGTCTGGGCCCGGACGACCCGGACGCCGCCCCGGAGCCCCAGGCCTCCTCGGGTCTGCTGGTCGGCACCGGCACGGGGGCCACGGGCTGGCTGCGCTCGCTGTGGCAGCAGCGCGGCAGCCGGCTCGCGCTGCCGGGCCCGGCCGACCCCCGGCTCGTCTGGTTCGTACGGGAGGCCTGGCCCTCCCCGACGACCGGGACGGCCTTGGTGGAAGGGGTGCTCGACGGCGTCGAGCGCCTTCGGCTGACGGTCGAGTCGGACCGCCTGGTGGCCTTCGGCGACGGAATCGAGTCGGACGCGCTGGAGTTGACGTGGGGACAGACAGTGAGCGTGGGGCGGTCGGACATCGCGCTGCGGCTGGTCGGATGAGCCCCGTGTGCCGTGGGCGCGCTCCCGCGTGAGCCCCCTCACAGCGTATGACGGGTCTATAAATCACGTTGACCCTGTCAGAAGCGACAAATACTCTTCATCCATGTTCGTTACGGGGTAAGATCACCGCTTTTTTCGCAGTGGAGATCATCAACATCCACCGGCGCTGCCGGGAAGATCCCTGGCTGGCGTCGGGCGGAGTCGAAGGATTCCAGCACGAAGCACGGGGGAAGCACGTTGAAAGTTCGTCTGCTCGGATCTCTGGAAATCACCGACGGCCATCTCACCTTCCGCGTTCCGGGGGAGAAGTTACGCGCGATCGTGGCGGCACTCGCCCTCTCGCCCGGCCGGCCCGTCTCACGTCACGATCTCATCGACGAGCTGTGGGGAGAGGAACTCCCCCGCAACGCCGAGAACTCGCTCCAGGGCCATGTCGCCCGGCTGCGCCGCATCATCGAGTCCCGCACGGGGCGCGACGGGCCGCGCGGCCTCATCCAGACGTCCAGCTTCGGCTATGCGCTGTCGCTGCCCGAACGGGACGTCGACGCCTCGCTGTTCACCGCCCTGGTGCGGCAGGCCACCGCCGCACGCCGGGCCTCGCCCGAGCGGGTGGTCAAGCTGCTCACCGAGGCCCTCGCCCTGTGGCGCGGGCCCGCGCTCCTCGACACCGGCCAGGGCATGATCAGCCGGCTCGCCTACACCCGGCTCACCGAGGTGCGGCTGATGGCGTACGAGCACCTCTTCGACGCCGAGCTGGACCTCGGCAGACATCGCGAGGTGGTCACCGAACTCCAGCAGCTGCACGCCCAGTACCCACTGCGGGAGCGGTTTTGCGAGCAGCTCATCACCGCGCTGTACCGCTCGGGCCGCCAGGCCGAGGCACTCGACGCCTACCACCGCACCCGGCAGCGGCTCTCGCACAACCTCGGCCTGGAGCCTGGGGACGCGCTGCGCGCCCGCTTCCAGGACATCCTGAGGAGGGAGCCGGTCGCGCTCTGATCACGGGGGGCGTGTCGTCGCCTTCCGGTCCGCCCGGCAGGCGACGACACGGCCGCCACGACAGGCCCTCGGGGCGTCCGTCAGGGTGACTTGGCCAGAGCCAGCAGCCGGCCCAGCGCCCCGGCGGCCGCCCCGCCCTGCCACGCCAGATAGCCGGGCTGGACCAGATGCGGATCCCAGGTCCGCTGGTAGGCGAGCCGCTCGGCCGCCCGGTGGCGCCACTCGCCGCGTTCGGCGGCCAGCCGCAGCAGCCTCGCCGCCAGCACGCTCGCCGAGCCCAGTTCGTACTGCGCGCAGAGCCCGGCGAACGGGGTGAACCCGAGGTGCAGCCACTGGGCCCGCTCAGCCGTGAGGACCCGTACGGCCTCCAGGTTGACCGCTTCCAGGGCGCCCTGCGGGGCGCCGGGCACCCGGTGGGCGGTGTGGTGCAGCCAGCCCGGGCGGCCGCCGAAGACCGGCAGATAGGTGACGCGGGCGACGGTCTCGTCCCCGACGCGGCCGGTGAACACCCGCCGCCCGCCCGCCTCCCCGGCTGCGGTGCCGCTGTCCTCGTACGCCTCTTCGGCCGCTTCCACCCCCGCCAGCCACGCCCGGGAGACCGCGAGCCGCAGTGCGGCCAGGCGCGGGCCGCCGAGGCGGAATTCGGGAAGGTAGAGCGCATAGGAGGAGCCCGCCTGGTTCACCGTGAAGCCGCAGCGCGAGAACAGCTGGGCCTCCGCGCGCCGCAGCCCGGTGGCCACCACTTTGCGGCGGCGCTCCGCGGCGAATTCCACGAAGGCGCGCAGCAAGGGCTCCTGGCCGTCGTGGGGAGCGATCACTCCGGCGCTCTGGTGCAGCTGAGCGCCGGTGTCCCGATAAGGGATCACCCCCTGCCGTCCCGCCACGGTGAAATACTCCGCCCCCTCGCTCATCGCGGGAAAGGCACCGGGATTGTCGCCATAGGCGCGTAACGCGCCGAAATCCGTGTCGCCGCTGCCCACGGCGAAGGTGTCGATGCTCATGACATTCCCCCCTGTCACGAGCATCGTCGCAGCGACAGGCACCAATTCCCTGACACGGCGGTCTCAGTCCCGTCTCAGAGTCCTCTCAGCGGGGCCCTGCCGACGGGATCCGCGCCGGCTCGCAAGGCCTACGGCGCCAGGCAGGCGGCCAGGGTCCGCACCACCGCCGCCGCGGCCACCGCGTGCCCCAGGCTGTTCAGCCGGCCCGGCTGCGGGGCCCACAGCGTACGGGGGTCGGTGTCCGGCTGCTTCATCAGGTCGATGTGCAGCGCCCCATGACGAAGCGTCACTATCGTCAGCCGCTCCACCAAAAGGCGCTGGCGGGAGCGCACCCGGTCGCGCTGCGCCGGGGCCACCTGACCGGAGGCGGACCAGTCGAAGGGGCTGACGACCACGGTGTGGCGACAGGCCGTCTCCTGCAACGAGGCGACGATTCGGCTGAGTTCGGTCTCCACCGCATCCGCGTCGAACCGGCGCGCCCGCACGTCCGGCCCACCGCACACGATCAGGGCGAGGTCGGCCCGGAAGGCGAGTGCCTGGGCGAGCTGGCGCGAGCGCACCTCGGCGAGGACGAGTTCGCGCCGGGCCTGCACCAGCAGACAGGCGAGGCCGGGGCGGGCCTCGCGCAGCGCCCGGGCCACCCGGTCGGGCCAGACCCGGGGCCGGTAGCCGGGGACCACCGCACCCCGGGCGAGCCGGCCCTCCTGGCCGCTGAGCACCACGGCCCGCCGCCACGGGAGGCCGCCGAGCAGGGCCCTGGCCTCGCCCGGGCGCAGACAGCGCGGATCGTCGTCCTCCATCGCACAGCCCCGCCTTTCGCTCGCCCCCGCGCTGCCGTCGTAATGACCGGCTGTCCGGTAGTCAACCGCCTGTGGCACCAGGACAGTTGTGTGAAGCGCAGTTCGGGCCACCCCCGGCCGCCCGCGACGGGTACCCCGGGGCGCGCCGGGTAAGACACGCGTCTCAGTGTCGTCTCAGTGGGGTCTCAGCGGCCCCCGCCAGGATCCATCCGTACGAGGATGGGAGAGGTACCCGAAGAGGTCCACCGGGGGTTCCGGGCACGCGCCGGACCGGGCACGTGCGCCCGCGCAGGTTCGAATCCTGCCCTCTCCGCCACAGCACTGCTTCGCCGAGCGCGCCGAGGTGTCCGTCGATGAGTCCGTCCCCCAAGTCCGTTCTGGTGGTAGGCAATCCAGCCGCGGGAACGTACTCGCGGGAGATGGCTCACAAGGTCGCGCGACGGATCGCGGGGGCCGGAACGCCCGTCGAGCTGGCTGTGACAGAGCGGCCGGGCCATGCCCAGCAGCTCGCCCGCGCCGCGGGCGGGCCGGGCGGCCCGGCCGTCCTGGTGTGCGTGGGGGGCGACGGCACCGCCCACGAGATCGTGACGGGGCTGCTCGCCGGGCGGGAGGAGCGGCGCGCCGCCCTGCTTGTCCTGCCCGGCGGCCGGGGCAACTCCTTCTACCGCGAGCTGTGGTCCGACCGGCCCTGGCCCGCCGCCCTGGAGGCCGCGCTGGCGGCGCCCCGGATCCGCCGCGTCGATCTGGCGCGGATCGCCGAGACCGGTGAACTGGCCCTGCTCGGCGCCTCGTCGGGGCTCGCCGCGCAGGCGCTGACCAGTGTGCGGGACGCGCTGGGGCCGGACCGGCGGCGCTATCAGTCGGCGGTGGCGCGGACGATGATCGCGTTTCGGCCTTACCGGGGGCGGGTGAGCGTGGACGGGGCCGTCGTGCAGTGCGGTGAGACCGTCTCGGTCCTGGTGGGCGGCGGCCGGCGGCGGGGCGGGCAGTTCATGCCGCTGCCCCGCTCGGTCCTGGACGACGGGCTCCTCGACATCTGTGTGGCGGGCGCGCGGCTGCCGCTGCGGGAGATGGTGCGCCTGGCCCGGGACGGCAGCCATGTGGGGCGCGCCGGGGTGGTGTACGCGCGGGGACGCCAGGTGGTGGTGGAGCGCACGGACGGCGAGCCGCTCTTCTTCGAGCACGACGGCGACCTGCTGTACACCGGCTCGGACCGCTACACGCTGGACGTGGTCCCGCGCGCGCTGCCGGTGCTCGCCCCGTAGCCCTCCGGCGCGGCCGGCTCGGGCAGCCCGCGCGCCAGCCACCAGGCGAGGGCGCACAGACCGATCAGCGGGGCGAGCGCCCACCCGAGGCCCACCGTCTCGCCCAGCGCGCCGATCCCCGGCGAGACCACTCCCCCGACGCTCACCGCGAGCCCCAGCGTCACCCCGCTCGCGGTGCCGACCCGGCTCGGCAGGAAGTCCTGTCCGAGGGTGACGTGGAGGGAGAACGGCACGTACAGCACGGCGGCCGCCAGTGCGGCGAGGGCGAGGAGCGCGGGCCCGGGCACCAGGACCACGCCCGCCACGGCCGGGACCGAGGCGGCGTACGCGATCCGTACGGTACGGACCCGGCCCCAGCGCACCGCGAGCCGTCCCCCGGCGACGGTCCCCGCCGCCCCGCCCGCGAAGAGGGTGAACAGCGCGGCCGACCCGGTCGCGGGGCCGCCGCCGACGCGCTCCTGGGCGTAGAGGCCGATGAAGGCGCTCAGGCCGACGAAGACCACCGAGCGGCACACCACGATCGCCGAGAGCCGCAGGAACACCGGCCAGTTGTCCGGCGCGGCGGACCGGGCGGCGGCGGCCTGCCCGGCCGCCGTCCGCCGCGCCAGGACCCGCACCGCCGACGCCGTGCCGAGGACCCCGGCCACCGCGGGCACCACCAGCCATGGCGTCGCCCCCAGCCCTCCGGCCGTGAGCACCGGCCCCACGACGACGGGTGCGAGCGCGAAGCCGAGGGTGCCGCCCAGTGAGTACCAGCCCATGGCGACATGGCTGCCCCGGCCGGCGGCCCGGGCGAGCCGCGCGGACTCGGGGTGGTAGGCGGCGACGCCGATCCCGGCGAGCGCGACCGCCAGCCAGGTCAGCGCGTAGGAGCCGCCGAGGCCGGACAGGGCGATGCCCACGCCCGCGCAGAGGCTGCTCACCGGGATCAGCCACGGCATCGTCCACCGGTCGGTGAGCGCGCCGAACAGGGGCTGGACGACCGAGGAGAGCAGGGTCGCGGCGAGGACGACGCCGGACGCCGCCGTATAGCCGTAGCCGCGCTCGGCGACCAGGAAGGGGACGAGCGCGGGCACCGCCCCCTGGTAGAAGTCGACCGCGGCGTGGCCGAGGGCCATCACCGTGATCGCGGACGCCCTGGGGGCCTTCGTCGGCTGCGCTGTCGTCGTCACCCCTCGATCCTGCGAGCGCGGCCCCTCGGCGGGCTTCCGATAAAGTGCCGAGCTGTGCCGATTTTCCGCCACGGTCCGCCGCACGTCCCCACCACAACCCGGTACCTCGCGCCGGGTACGGGGGTACGGGCGCACCGCCACGAGGTGCACCAGGTCGTCTACGCGGGCCGCGGCGTCCTCTCCGTGACCACGGACGCGGGCAGTTGGGTCGCCCCGGCCACCCGGGCGATCTGGGTGCCGGCCGGGACCCCGCACGAGCACCGGGCGTACGGGGAGACCGCGCTGCACACCGTGGGTGTTCCGGTGGACCGCGATCCGCTGGGCCTCGAGCGGCCCGCGGTGCTGGCGGTGGGGCCGCTGCTGCGCGAGCTGATCATCGCGTACAGCTCGCCGGGGCCGAAGGAGACGCCCGAGGACCGCCGGATGCTGGCGGTCGTCCTGGACCAGTTGCGGCACGCTCCCGAGCAGCCACTGCACCTGCCCACCGCCCGCGACCCCCGGCTGGCGGCGCTCTGCGCGATCCTGGACGAGAACCCGGCCGACCCCCGCTCGCTGGCGGCGCTCGGCACGGCGGTGGGGGCGAGCGCGCGCACTCTGGCGCGGCTGTTCCGGGCCGAGATGGGGATGACGTTCCCGCAGTGGCGTACGCAACTGCGGCTGCACCACGCGCTGGTGCTGCTCGCGGGGGACGCGACGGTGACGTCGGTGGCCCGGCAGTGCGGGTGGTCGTCGACGAGCGCGTTCATCGACGTGTTCCGCCGGGCGTTCGGACATACGCCGGGGGCGGGCCGGGCGCTGCATTCGGGCGCGGCCCCGTTGTGGCTGAGCGCGCAGTTCCCCACGCCCCTGAGCAGTTAGGGGCGCGGGGAACGGCGCGAGAAGCGGCCACCGGCGCACGGACGGACATACGACGTTGTCGACTACCGGCCCGACGTGGCTGGTCGCGCAGTTCCCCGCGCCCCTGAAAGCCCGTGGCTGAGCAGAGCTCTCCGGCTGGGCCCAACCCCCTGAGGGGCGCGGGGAACTGCGCGAGCAACCCGCCACCCAGCCGCAGACAAAGACCGGGCACAAGAACCCCCACCCAACCAAAAACAGTCATCGCACGATCCGAACGCGCCAGTTGCCCCTCACTGCCCGGCAACGGCCGTCCGTCACCCGTGGATCGCGGGCATCATCGGCCCACCGATCGTCGTTGGGCCCGGAGGTGCGCGTGATACGGAAATTCCTCGCCAGGCCGAGGCGGTCGGCAAGCGGCGGGCCGACCCCGGCCGAGGGGACGCTGTTGCGCGAGGCCGCGGAGTTCGTCCGGCTGCACCGCGCGGAGGAGCCCGCGCTCGGCGGCCCGGAGCGCCGCCTCGCGGAGATACGGGACGAGATCCGGGCGACGGGAACGTACCGGCACACCGCGCAGGAGCTGGAGTTCGGGGCGCGGGTGGCCTGGCGCAACAGCAACCGGTGCATCGGACGGCTCTACTGGCGTTCGCTGCGCGTGCGCGATCTGCGCCACCTCACCGACGCCGAGCCGATCGCCGAGGCGTGTGCCGAGCATCTGCGCGAGGCCACCAACGGCGGCCGCGTCCGGCCGCTGATCACCGTGTTCGCCCCGGACGCGCCGGGCCGCCCCGCGCCCCGCATCTGGAACGAGCAGCTGATCCGGTACGCGGGCTACCGCCTCCCCGACGGCCGTGTGCTGGGCGATCCGCGCAACGCCGGGCTCACCGAGCTCGCGCTGCGGCTCGGCTGGCCGGGCGGGCCGCGTACCGCCTTCGACGTGCTCCCGCTGGTCGTCGAGGGCCTGCACGACAAGCCGCGCGTCTTCGAGCTGCCCGGCGACGCGGTCCTCGAAGTGCCGCTGGACCACCCCGAGGACGACTGGGGCCGCGCGTGGGGGCTGCGCTGGCACGCCGTGCCCGCGATCTCCGGGATGTGTCTGGAGATCGGCGGCATCCACTACCCGGCCGCCCCCTTCAACGGCTGGTACATGGGCACCGAGATCGGCGCCCGCAACCTCGCCGACACCGACCGGTACGACCTCCTGCCCCGCGTCGCCGAACGCCTCGGCCTGGACACCACCGACGACCGCTCCCTGTGGAAGGACCGCGCCCTGGTCGAGCTCAACCGGGCCGTGCTGCACTCCTTCGACCGCGCGGGCGTCACCATGGCCGACCACCACACCGAGTCGCGCCGCTTCGTACGCCACTTGGAGCGCGAGGAGCACAAGGGCCGCACGGTCCCCGCCGACTGGTCCTGGATCGTGCCCCCGATGTCCGGCGCCACCACCGAGGTCTTCCACCGCACCTATGACACGGCGGAGCTGCGGCCGGGGTTCGCGCACCACCCCGAGGCGGCCGCCCGGGCGCGTGGCGAATCGATTCGGCGCACGTCGTGACGGGCGTACGGGCCACTGAGGAACCGGCCCCCGGGGAAGGGGCGGACGTAGGCGGGTGCGGGGACGTGGGCGTACCGCCGTGTCCCCCGGGAGGCTGAGATTCGCTGGTACTTCTGTCCGCCGGGGCCCTCCAGCCATGGGCCCGAACCCCTTGGTGCGGCCGACCGCCGCGACCCACGACAGGGGGCGGTGCCGCTGCGGGCGCCGTACACGACGAGAACGCCCGGGCCTCCGTAGGGCGGAGGGCATGCCGACAGACCCACTGCCAGACTGGCGTAATTGCACATGATGCGCAAGAGTGACGCACCGCAATGGGTTGATGGGTCGTCAAATCATCTGTAGCAGAAGGGCCTTGGGCGAGCCCGGCACCCGGGCCGCTAGAGGCTCTGCGAGTCGTCCGCGACCGCCAGCCGTTGCAGCAGCTCACGCAGCACATCGCGCTCCGCCACCGACAGGGGCTGCAAAAAGGATTCATGGATCTTGACCATCAGATCCCCGGCATCCCGCAAGCACACGGTGCCGCGGTCGGTCAGATAGAGCGCGAAGGTTCTGCGGTCGGCGCCGCGGCGGCGCTCCAGGAGGTTCTTCCGCTCCAGGTCGTCGACGAGTCCGACGATGGTCGTCCGGTCGATACGGAGGGTCTGTCCGACCATCCGCTGGTTGATCCCGGGCTCGGAGTCCACCACGTTCAGCACCCCGAACTGACGCAGCGTGATGTCCAGATGCGCCAGCGCCTGCTCGGCCTGCTCGGTGAAACGCTGGCCGGCCTTGCGGAGAAGGAAGCCGTGCCAGCCTTGCAACCCCTGGAACAACGGCTGTGTCCCACTGTTCGGTTCCCGCTTCGCCATCACTTTTCCGGTTCACCCTCCAGTGGTGACGGCCCATCATGAGGGCTGCGCAGCAGGCCCCTTGACTGCCAAGTCACCGGTCGGCCATGCTCCCGAATCGACAGAGCACCTGATTGTCACTGTAGCAGACGATCTCTCTTGCTCCTTTTGCGCGCCGTCACTGCGCGATCTTCATGACCGACGGGGGAACCATGGTCAGCGTCATCGAGTATTCAGATCCGGTCGAGCACTGTCCCGGCTACCTTGTGTACGACGCCACGGACTGCCGCCTCGCGGCGGGCGGGTGCCGTATGCAGGCCGGGCTCACCGCCGACACCCTCCAGACCCTGGCGAGCCGCATGACGCTCAAGCAGCGCGTGCTGGGGGTCAACGTGGACGGCGCCAAGTGCGGCATCGCCTACGACCCGAACGGGCCGCACCGCGCGGAGGTGCTGCGCCGCTTCGTCGCCTTCCTGTCCGACGAGCTCTCCACCCGCTTCAGCATGGGCTGCGACATGGGCACCCGGTTCGAGGAGCTCGACAAGATGGCCGCCGCGCTCGGCGTCGGCTCCGCCAAGGCCGCCGTCCGGCGCGCCCAGCGGATCACCGAGCGGGAGTTCCGTGCCCGGATGGACCTGCTCGACACCCGCGTCGGCCTGCTCACGCTCGGCCAGCGCCGGGCCGGCCAGGCCCTCGCCCACTCCGCGCTCGCCGCCACCGCCCACACCGGCCGTCGCGACAGCCAGGTCAGCGTCGCCCTCCAGGGCTTCGGCAACCTGGGCCGGGCCGCGGCCCTCGCCCTGCTCGAAGCGGGCGTACGCATCACGGTCGTCTCCGACGAGTACGGCTGCGCGGTCGACCCGCGCGGCCTCGACATCGCCCGCATGCTCACCCTCGACCAGCGCCGCCCGGTCCAGAGCCTGCTGGCCGAACCGATGCGGCTGCCCCGCGAGGCCCTGTTCGAGCTGCCCGCGGACGTCCTGGTCCTGGCGGGCGGGGAGGACGCCGTCACGGCCGAGCGGGCGGCGGTGCTGCCGGTGCCGATCGTCGCCGTGGGCGCCAACTGCGGGCTCAGCCCCACCGCCGAGCGGCTGCTGCTCGACCGCGGGGTCGTGGTGGTCCCCGACTTCATCGGCGGGATCGGCGGCTCGGCGTCCATGGAGGCGCTGTTCGGACCGCACGCCACCCCGACGGCGCCCGAGGTGCTCGACACCATCGGCGCGATGATGCGCGAGCTCGTCGGGGACATCCTCTGCGGGGCCCGCGACCGGCGGGTCAGCCCCCGCCAGGTGGCCGAGGGCATCGCCGCCTCCGCGATCGTCTCGCCCCGCGAGAAGCCGTATGGCGCCAGTCCCTACCGCCCGGCCCGCCCCACACCCCGGGGCAGCCGGGGGCGTTCCGTCCGTACCCCGCTGAAGTCCGAGAGGCGACCGTCATGACCACCGCACCCTCGCCCGAGACCCCGGCCACCGCCCCGCAGACCACCGAGTGCGCCCACTTACGCGGCCACATCACCGACTCGCGCTTCTACGGGCACCGGTACAGCACCCAGGCCAGCCACCGCATCTTCTGCGACCGATGTCGCTATCAACGGTGGCTCGACGTCGAGGCGGCGCTCGCCCTGACCCAGGGCGAGCTGGGCATCATCCCGGAGGCGGCCGCGCGGATGATCGCGGAGGCCGCCGACGTGGACCGGCTCGACCTGCCCGCGATCCAGGCGGAGATCCGCCGCACCAGCCATTCGCTCGTCGGCTTCCTGCGCGTCTTCCAGGCCTCCTGCGAGGGCGGCGCCGGGGAGTACGTGCATTACGGCGCCACCACCCAGGACATCCAGGACACCGCGCAGGTGCTGGAGATGCGGGACGTCCTGGACGAGATGGAGCGGCTGCTGCGGGGCCTCGCCGGGCAGCTCGCGGAGCTCGCCGAGGCCAACGGGGCCACCGTGGCGCTGGGCCGCACCCACGCCCAGCCCGCCCTGCCGATGGGCTTCGGCGTCAAGGTCGCCAGCTGGCTGGACGAGATCGTCCGGCACCTGGAGCGCATCGAGCAGCTGCGGCCCCGGGTCCTCGCGGCGCAGCTCTTCGGCGGCGTCGGCACCATGGCCGGCTTCGGCGAGCAGGCGCTGCCGCTGCTCGACGCGTTCGCCGCCCGGCTGGGGCTGGCGGCGCCGGCGGTCGGCTGGCACGTGTCGCGGGACCGGGTGGTGGAGTTCGTGTCGTGCCTGGCCATGGTGGCGGGGACGATGGGGCGGATCGGGGACGAGGTGCGCGTCCTGTCCCGCCCCGAGTTCGGCGAGCTGGAGATCGGCTGGCGGCACGGCCAGGTCGGCAGCAGCACGATGCCGCACAAGCGCAACCCGGAGGCGTGCGAGCAGGCCGTCGTCATGGCCCGGCTCACCGCGGCCCAGATGGCCAACGCGCTGGCGTGCTTGGGCGGCGACCACGAGCGCGACTCGCGGTCCCTGCGCATCGAGTGGGCCTGTGTGCCCGACGCCTCGCACTACGCGCTCTCGGCGTGCGAGATCGTCACGCACCTGATCGGCGGCCTCGCGGTCCGGCCGGAGCGGCTGCGCACCAACGTCTCGGCGGTCGCCGAGCAGATCGCCACCGAGAAGCTGATGCTGGCGCTCGGCAAGCACATCGGGAAGCAGACCGCCCACGAGTACGTGTACGAGCTCGTCCAGGCGGCGCGCGAGAACGGCTCCTCGATGCGGGAGGTGACCGGCCGCGACGGGCTCGCGGGCGCACCGCTGGACGCCGCCGCGCTCGACGAGATCTTCGACCCGGCGACCTACCTCGGCCAGTCCGTGGCCCTGACCGGCCGGGCGGTCGCCGGGGCCCGCGAGGCCCTGGCACGGGCCGCGCGAGCGGAAGGCGGCGACGCGCGATGAGCGCCGCGATCGCGACCGCCGAACCCGCCACCGGGGAGATATCCGGGGCCCGCGAGATCGTCTTCCCGCGCCCGCTCTACGCCAGCCTGGTGGCCCACGCCGTACGGAAGTTCACCGGCCACTACCTGGCGGGCGAGACCGAGGAGCGCAAGGCGTTCGGAATGCTCGCGGGCCGCCCCGTCCCCGGCGGCATCCAGGTCGGCTCCGTCTTCCCGCTCATCGTCAACCTGCGCCACGACAGCGGGCACCGCGCCCGGATGGACGAGGTCGTCGAGGAGCACGCCATCCCGTCCGAGACGCCGATGGACCAGCGCGGCTGGATCGCCGACCCGCGCGAGCTGATGGCGATCGACGACGCGTGCGACGACGCCGGCTGGGTGCTGTTCGGCAACTACCACACCCACCGGGTGCCCTGGCCGCACGATCCGCTCCGGGACACCTGCACCCGTCTGGACCGGGTGCTGGCCGCCGAGTCGGGCCAGTGGACGTTCATCCTGTCCGTCGTCGATCTGCACCGCCCGGTCCTGAGGGCGTTCTTCGAGGGCGACAACGACCGCGAGGCGACCGTCCGTATCGTCCCGCCGCTGCCCGGGATGCGCGCGGCCGGGGCCTGAACCGCCCGGGCCGAGCCGCACCCGTAACCGAGCACCTTTCTCTTCCACTCCCATAAAAGGGGCCGTCATGGACCGCACCCAGGCATACAACGACGTCATCCGCTTCCACGGCCACGAATGCCCCGGCGCCGCCTTCGGCGTCCGGGTCGCCGAGGCCGCGCTCACCGCCCTCGACCTCAAGGACCCGGCCACGCCGCTGGTCCTGGTCTCCGAGACCGACGCGTGCGCGGTCGACGCGCTCCAGGTGCTCACGGGCTGTACGTACGGCAAGCGCAATCTGATCCACCAGGACGCGGGCCGCAATGTGTTCACGCTCTGGGAGCGCGACGGCTCCCACGCCGTCCGGATAAAGGCGAAGGCGGGCAGCATCGTCTTCCGCACCGAGGAGATCTGGGCGCTGGCCGGCCGGATCGACGACGGCACCGCGACCCTGGAGGACGAGCAGGCCTTCGCCCGGCTCCAGGGCGAGCGGATCACCGCGCTCCTGGACGCGGCGGACGAGGAGATCCTCTCGGTCGAGAAGGTCGAGGCCCCGGCGCCGGGCGTCAAGCACCTGGCCCGCACCGACCTCTGCGTGGACTGCGGCGAGCCGACCAGCGTGGAGACGCTGCACGACCACCGCGGCCGGATGGTCTGCCCGGCCTGCCATCTGGCCGCGCACGGCGGTGTGCTGCCCGAGGGCCACGGCGACCACGGGCACCACCCGCAGAGCCACAAGCACCACCACGGGCACCAGCACGAGCACAAGCACTGACCGATGCCGACCGAGCGCGTACCTGCGGAAGGGGCCCTGCGGCCGTGACAGTCTTCGTGATCGGCGCGGCCGGCGGGCTCGGGCAGCTGGTGGTCCGGGCGCTGCGGGAGCGCGAGGTGGAGGTGGCCGTCCTGGCCCGGGACCCCGAGCGGGTCCCGGCCGGGCCGGGTGTGCGGGTGGTGGCCGGGGACCTGTCGGACCCGGTGCCGGTCAGGGCGGCCGCCGAGGGCTGCGCGAGTCTGTTCCTGTCGGCCGCCTGCGACGTGGAGTGCCAGAGCGCGGCGGTGGACGTCGCCGCCGACGTCGGCGCGCGGCTGGTGAAGATGTCGCCGTGGCAGGCGGCGGTACGGGAGGACAGCCCGGCGGCCGGGGCCCGGCACCACTGGATCACCGAGCGGTATCTGGCCAAGCGGGACCTGCCGTACACCATCCTCTCCCCCAACTACCCGATGCAGGAGCTGATCCGGCACTACGCGCCCGAGGTGCGCCGGCGCGGGGTGCTGGTCGACCCCGCGGGCGGGCGGGGCGTGAGTGTGGTCGACGAGCACGACGTGGCCGAGGTGGCCGCGCGGGTGCTCACCGAGCCGGGCCACGAGGGCCGCACCTACGCCCTCACCGGCCCGGCGGCGCCCACCTTCGCCGAGCTCGCGGAGGTGCTGACGGGGCTGACGTCGGTGCCGGTCGCGGCGCGCGAGCTCGCCGGGCCGGAGCTGGCGGCCTGGCTGGCCCGGGAGCACCGGCCGTGGGAGGCCGAACTCGACGCGCTGTTCGGGCAGTTCCGTGAGGGCGCGGGCGAGCGGGTGACCGCGGATGTGCGCCGGGTCACCGGGCGCGACCCGCACCCGGTCGCGGACTTCCTCAAGGAGCACCTCCAGCACTTCCTGCCTCGGACGGGGGACTGAGCCGATGCCCGTGAGCCCGCGCGCCGCCGAACGGACCGTGGTCGCCGACGACTTCCTCGCCGCGGGCTTCGCGGCCCGCGCCGCGGTGGCGGCCGGGCGGCTGCTCCTCGATCTGCGGATGCAGCACGAGGACGGCCTGGCCCCCGGCGGTGTCAAGATGGCGCAGCTCGGCCGCACCTGGTCGGGGCTGCTGCTGCGCAACCGGATCCGCGCCCGCTATCCGCGCGACGGGGTGCTCACCGGCCCGGCCGACCGGCCGCCGCACGCCCTGCGCAGACGCCGGGTGTGGC
Source organism: Streptomyces crystallinus (assembly GCF_039521265.1). Classification (NCBI taxonomy): domain Bacteria; kingdom Bacillati; phylum Actinomycetota; class Actinomycetes; order Kitasatosporales; family Streptomycetaceae; genus Streptomyces; species Streptomyces crystallinus. The sequence continues at coordinate 1,042,809 of NZ_BAAACA010000014.1, forward strand.
TGGTCGAGCCGCTGGACTCGGCCGAGGAGTACCGCGCCGACGGGGATCCGCACTGGTCGGTGCAGCTCGCCCTGTGGGAGCGGGAGCGTGGTGTGGTGGCCGCGGCCGTCGCGGTCCCCGCGCTGTGCGAAGTGGTGTGCACGGCGGACCGGGACGCGGGGTGGCGGCGGCCTTCGCCGGTGCCCCGGCAGCGGCCGCGGGTGGTGGTCGACACCCGCGCCCCGGCCGCGTTCGCCCGTACGGTGGTGCGCCAGACCGGGGCCGAGCTGGTCCCGATGGGCTCGCCCGGCGCCAAGACCCTGGCGGTGGTCCAGGGCGACGCCGACGCCTACATCCACACCATGGGTGCCTGGGAGTGGGGCGACGAGGCGCTGTTCCGGGTGGCCGGGGCGGCCGGGTTGCGGGTGACCCGGCTCGACGCCCCGCCGCAGGGGCGCGGCCCGGCGGATCCTGCCCGGCCCGCGCCCGTGGCGGTGATCTGCCGCCCGGCGCTCACCAGGACCCTGCTGACCGCCTTCGCCCGGCACGGCGTCCGGCCGGCCGTGGCGGTTCCGGCGGCCAGGGCCCATCCGGCACCACCCGCGAGGTGAGGCCGGGGGGCCGGGCCCGGCCCCCCGGCCGAACAGGGCGCCGCCTCGCGCGCGCCCGGCTCCCCACCGGTGCGCGGGCAGTCTTGACGCCCCTTCCCGCGCTCAACATACTGCCAACAATCAGTACCTCTGACAATCAGTCACCTGTTCTACGCCCGCCGCGTGTTCAGACGCCGGGTCGCCGATAGCCACCCAGAACGGACAGGACCGCACCGAGATGGCCGACGACTTCACTTCCGTGTTCGAGCCCCCACTTGACCAGCTGCCCGATATCGACGACCTCGTCCGCGCGACCATGGAGTGGCACTTCTCGCCGCTGACCGGCAGCCCGTACTGGGTCGAGCGCGCCAAGGGCTTCTCCTTCGACCCGCGCACCGACGTCCAGTGCCTGGCGGATCTGCGCCTGTTCGCCGGCGTGCCGGTGGACTGGAGCCGCATTCCCGCCGACCAGCTCGTGCCGCGCGGCAGCGAGCCGGGTACGCGGTACGGGATCTACGAGTCGGGCGGCGCCACCGGCGCGCCCAAGCGGATCGTGGACGCCACCTCGCGGCGCCGCAACGTCCAGTGGCAGAGCCTCATGCTCGACGAGCAGGGCTTCCCCTCCGGCGAGGGCAACTGGCTGCACATCGGCCCCACCGGCCCGCATGTGATGGCCAAGAACATCAGCGCCCTGTCCGAACTGCGCGACATGCTCTGCTACTTCGTGGACCTCGACCCGCGCTGGGTGCGCCGCTGTGTCAGCGAGGGGCGCCAGGACGAGTTCCGCCGCTATGTCGACCACATCCTCGACCAGGTCAGGGACGTCCTGCGGACCCAGGACATCCGCGGCATCTCCACCACCCCGCGCATCCTGGAGTCCATCGGCGCCCGCGAGGACGTCTACGCGCTGCTGCGCGAGAGCGCGCGCGGCATCATCTGGGGCGGCACCAGCATGGACGGCGAGACCCTGCGCCTGCTGGACGAGGAGATGTTCCCGCAGGCCCGGCTGGCCGGCGCGTACGGCAACACGATGATGGGCGTGGCGCCCCAGCGCACCCCGCGCCCCGGCGACGCCGCGCCGTGCGTCTTCCGGCCCTTCTATCCGTACACCGTGGTCGAACTCGTCGACCCCGAGCGGCCGGAGCGGATCGTCGCCGACGACGAGGACGGCCGGGTCGTCATCACCGTGCTCACCCGGGACTACTTCACCCCGCCGACCCCGGAGCGGGACCTGGCCACCCGCCGGGCCTCGGCCGGGGGCTTTCCCGGCATCGAGCTGTCCGGGGTGCGCCCCTACGAGTCGGCGGGCACCTCCGTGGTCGAAGGGGTGTACTGATGGACGGGCCCAAGGACCTCCACGAGATCCCGCTGATCCGGGCGGGCCTGCCCCGGCAGTCGGCCGAGCGCGCCGAACTGGCGGGCGTCGACGGCACCCCGCTGGCGCTCGTCCACCTGGCCCCGCCGCTGCTGGCGCGGCTCACCGTCGCGGACGCGCGGGCCGGGGACGAGCGCACGCCCGAGCCCGAGCGCATCGCGGCGGCGGGCGAGCTCTTCGCGACCGCCACCCTGGGCGGGCTGACCCCGCACGCCTACTGCGAGCTCCAGTCCCGGGTGGCCGGGGTGCCCATCGCGGTGGCCCGGCACTCGCTGCACGACGTCGCCGAGACGTTCGCGAACGTGGGGGCGAAGTTCGTCGCCGAGCGGCCGGTCGGCGCCTCGGCCGCGCCCGTGCCCGGGGAGATCTCCACGGTGTGGACGCGGCGCGGGGACGTGCTCGCGGTGATCGCGCCCAGCAACAACCCCGGCACGCACACCCAGTGGCTCACCGCGCTGGCCTGCGGGTACCGCCTGGTGGTGCGGCCGGGGGCACGGGATCCGTTCACCCCGGCCCGGATGATCGCCGCACTGCTCGACGCGGGCGTCGCCCCGCACTACCTCTCCCTGCTGCCCGGCAGCCACGCCACCGGGGACGCCCTGGTGGAGGCGGCCGATCTGAGCCTGGTCTTCGGCGGGGACGCGGCGGCCCGGCGCTACGGCGCGGACCGCCGGGTCATCCTGCGCGGCCCGGGCCGCTCCAAGCTGCTGCACACCGGGGCGATCACCGAGCAGACCGTCGACGTGATCTGCCGCTCGGTCGGTTACGACGCGGGGATGCGCTGCACCAACGCGACGGCGGTGTTCACCGACGCCGACCCGGCGGCCCTGGCGGCGGCCGTGGCCGAGCGGCTCGCCCGGCTCACCCCGGCGCCGCCCCAGTCGCCCGACGCCCAGGTGCCGGTGCTTCCGCTGGCCGAGGCACGGGCGCTGCGGGAGCATCTGGCGGGACGCCTGGAGGGGGCGGTCGACGTGGCAGCGCCGCTGTATCCCGAGGGGCCGGTGGCGGACCTCGGGGACGGGTCGGCGGCGCTGCGGCCCGCCGTACTGCTCTGCGACCGCCCGGACCACCCCGGCGCCCGGATCGAGCTCTCGTTCCCGTGCGTGTGGATCCTGCCGTGGCGGCGCGAGGAGGGCTTCGGCCCGCTGCGGGACACGCTCGCGCTCACCATCCTCGGCGGCGACGAGCCGCTGGCGCGCGAGGCCCTGCGGGAGCGGTCCATCCGCAAGGTCCTGCTCGGCCCCATCCCCACCTACCAGGCGGGCCGGACCAGTCCGCACGACGGCTATCTGAGCCACGACCTGATGGAGGCCCGGGCCTTCGGCACCTCGGCCTGACCCGGACCTCCGAGCCCGTCCCGCGACCGGCCCGACCCCGCTGCAACGACCCCTGGAGTGTGTGGAGATGACTCGAACCGTCCTGGTGACCGGCGGCGGCACCGGCATCGGCAAGGCGATAGCGGCGGCCTTCCTCGCCGACGGCGACCACGTCGTCATCAGCGGCCGCCGCGAGGACGTGCTGCGGCAGGCCGCCGAGGAGCTCGACGGCCAGGTGACGGCGCTGCCCTGCGACGTCACCGACCCCGAGCAGCTGGAGGCGTTCCGCGAGCGGCTGCCCGACGTACTGCACGTGCTCGTCAACAACGCGGGCGGCAACCGCGAGTTCGACGCCCCGCCGCCGGGCGATCTGCGCACCCTCGCGGAGCGCTGGCGGGCCAACCTGGAGGCCAATCTGATCGGCGCGGTGCTGACCACGGCCGCCGTCGACAAGCAGCTCGCCTCCGGCGGCGCGGTGGTCAACATCAGCTCCTTCGCGGCCGACCGGGGCGCGGGCTCGTACGGCGCGGCCAAGGCGGCCATGAACAGCTGGAACATCTCCGTCGCCCGCCAGTTCGGGCCGCGCGGGGTGACCTGCAACGTGGTCGCGCCGGGCTACGTCGACAAGACGGAGTTCTTCCGCGACCGCCGCTCGGAGCAGTTCCACGAGGCCCGGGTCGCGGAGACCATGCTGGGCCGGGCCGGACAGCCGCAGGACATGGCGGCGGTCGTCCGGTTCCTGGCGTCGCCCGCCGCCCGGCACATCACCGGACAGGTCCTGCGCGTCGACGGCGGCGTGATCCCCACCCGATGAACGGCGAACCGGTACGGGCGGGCCGCCCGGCGGGCCCGTACCGGCCCTCTACGATGAGGACATGAGCGCGAGCAAACACCTGTCAGATGCGCACTCCCCGCACCCGCACACCACGGGCGAGGACGAGCGCCTGGACGTGGCGGTCGCCGTGCTCACCCTGCTCGCGGACCGTACCCGGCTCGCCCTGCTCAAGCAGCTCGGCGCGGGCGACGCCGACGTCACCACGCTGACCGAGGCCTGCGGCGCGGCCCGCCCCTCGGTCAGCCAGCACCTGGCCAAGCTGCGTCTGGCCGGTCTGGTGGCGACCCGCAAGGACGGCCGCCGGGTGGTCTACTCGCTGCGCCACGGCCATCTGCGCCGACTGGTCGACGAGGCCCTGAACGTCGCCGACCACCAGCTCGGTGCCCTCCCGCCGCACGACTGACCCGCCCCGCACCCGTGCACCACGGGCACCGTGGACCCAACATGTGCATAGGTACGCACTCATTGGCTACGATGGAGGTCCCAGCACCTTCTCGCGCCCCGGGACGGGTCCCATGCTGTCCGTACTGCGCAACCGCACCTACCGCCACCTGTTCACCGCCCAGGTCGTGGCGCTCCTCGGCACCGGTCTCGCCACGGTCGCGCTCGGCCTGCTGGCCTACGACATGGCGGGCGGGCGCGCCTCGGCCGTGCTGGGCACCGCGCTGGCGATCAAGATGGTGGCGTACGTGGCGATCGCCCCGCTCGTGGGAGCCTGCGCCCACCGGATCCCGCGCCGGGCCCTGCTGGTGACCAGTGACCTGACCCGCGCGGGCGTGGCGCTCACCCTGCCGTTCGTCTCGCAGGTCTGGCAGGTGTACGCCCTGATCTTCCTGCTCCAGGCCGCCTCGGCCGCCTTCACCCCGGTCTTCCAGGCGACCGTGCCCGAAGTCCTGCCCGCCGAGCGCGACTACACCCACGCGCTGTCCCTGTCCCGGCTCGCCTACGACCTGGAGAGCCTGCTGAGCCCCGCGCTCGCGGCCCTGCTGCTGACCGCGGTCTCCTACCACTGGCTCTTCGCGGGCACGACCCTGGGCTTCCTGGCCTCCGCGGCCCTGGTGGTCTCGGCCGTGCTGCCCCGGCCGGCGCCGGTGGTACGCACCGGGGGCGGGTACGCCAAGGCGGCCTCCGGGGCCCGGCTGTTCTGGGCCGAGCCGGGGCTGCGGGCGCTGCTCGCGCTCGACCTCGCGGTCGCGGCGGCGGGCGCGATGGTGTTCGTCAACACGGTCGTGGTGGTCCGGGGCCACTTCCACGAGAGCGCCGGCGCGGTCTCCCTCGCCCTCGGCGCGTACGGTGCCGGTTCCATCGCCGCCGCCCTGTGGCTCCCCCGCCTGCTGGCCCGGGCGAGCGACCGCGCGGTGATGCTCCCGGCGGCCTACGCGCTGCCCGGTGTGCTGGTCGCGGTGGCCGCCACCACCCTCGCCCCGGCCGGGAGTTGGAGCTGGGCGGGGCTGCTGGCGACCTGGGCGGCGATCGGCGCGGCGAGCTCGGCGGTGCTGACCCCGGGCGGCCGGCTGATCCGCCGCCGCGTCCCCCCGGCCGGCCTCCCGGCCGCGTTCGCCGCCCAGTTCTCCCTCTCGCACGGCTGCTGGCTGCTGACGTATCCGCTGGCGGGATGGCTGGCGGCGGGGGCGGGGGTGCCGGTGACGGCGGGGGTGCTGGGGGTGATCTCGCTGGGGGCGGCGGGAGCGGCGACGGTGGTGTGGCGGGGGGAGCGCATGCCGGAGCGCGCGCCCGCGCGTCGCACGGCGGCCGCGGTGCGCTGACCTCACCCTCCGGTGGCCGCCATGTGCTTGACGAGGTAGTTCACGGCATCCCGTACGCTCAGGACATCGACCACGTCCGCGTCGGGGATCTGGAGGCGGAAACGCTCCTCGGCCGCGACGATCACCTCGACCAGCGAGAGCGAGTCCAGGTCGAGGTCGTCGGTGAACAGCGCGCTCATCCGGACGTCTTCGACGGGGACGCCCGCGATCTCGTTGATGATCTCGGCAAGGCCGTCCAGCACCTCCCGCCGCCGCCCGGACACGCTGTCGCCGGAGCGCTCGGCCCGCTCCCCCGCCCGCGCGGCCACATCGATCAGCCGCTGGTCGGGGTGGTTGAGCAGGGACTGCACGAGGAACCAGAACCCGTCGGGATCCATCCACTGCAACTCGTCGAGTGCCGCGTCGAGCAGGGGGCTGTCCCGGCTCTCGTGCCACACCACCAGCGGCGCCAGCACCCGCGCGGGCTGGGCGGGGCTGCCGCGCAGCACCTTGCCGAGGGCTTCGAGGAGGTCGGCGAGCGAGATTCCGGGCAGCTGCTCCTGGTGCTGGTAGGCCTCGAACTCCCGGGTCAGGTCGGCCGGCGAAAGGCGACTCAACCGCTCGGTCAGGACGCCGATGCCACTGCGTCTGTTCCGCTTCTCGTAGTCCGTCTCCCAGAACCAGAGCGCCAGTTGCTCGGGCGAGCCGATGGCGCGGGCCTCGTGGTCGGCCATGGCCACACCGGCGGCGCGGCAGCAGGACTCGGCCAAGCCGAGCAGGCCCCTCGAGGCGTCGCCCGGGCCCTGCGGGGCGAAGACCCGACGCCATACAAGCCCCAGGTCGCCCCTCGCCACGGTATGGACCCCGAACCAGCTTTGCGTCCGCAGCGCCGGAAGCTGGAAGCCGCCCGGCGGCACCACCGGGGCTTGCCGGGGGTCTGCCCCCAGGACGTCCCGCTCGTACACCTGCCGCATCAGCCGCACATCGTGCTGGAGCTCCCGCGCCCGCCGCAGCCGCAGCGCCCGTACGCCCTCGCGGTAGTGGTCGGCGAGCCGTCCGGTCACCCCCGCGAACGCCTCCTCGCACCGCTCCAGCCACGGCAGTTCGGTGTACGCGGGCCCCCGGGCCGTCTCCAGGGCCGCGAGGACGGCACGGGCCAGCCGGGGATCCGGGGCGGGCTCGGCCGTCAGCCACGCCGCGTGCTCGGCGAGCGCCGGTACGCCCCCGCCGGGCGTCCCGACCAGGACGCGGGCCGCCAGCTCCAAGGTCTCGTGGCCGGGACGGGCCAGCAGCAGTCGCGCCTCCTCGGCGGCCACCGCCGGGGGCAGCCGCAGCAGGGTGCGGCGCGCCGACGCCCGTACCGTGGCGTTGCCGTCCCACACCAGCCGGTTGAGGGCCCGCAGCACCTGCGGGCCACCGGTGGTCGCGAGGCGGTCCACCTGCTCGGCGACCACACGGCGGACGAAGTCGGACTGCCGTGAGGACAGCTCGTCCACGAAGTCCCAGAACCGGACGCCGTGCGGGTCGAGCTGGAACACCAGCTGGGTGCCGATCCCCCGCCACTTCCAGTCGCGCTCCAGCATCGCCCGGATCACCGCGAGATGCGCCTCGTCGGCGGCCCGGCGGTCCTCCAGGCGCAGCACCAGGAACTCCAGGGCGCCGCGCAGCGTGGCGAACCCGGGCTCCTGCGCCATCAGGGCGAGCGCGTCCTCGGCGATCGCGGCCGGACCCTTGGCCTCCCAGCCCTGGTCGAGGTAGAGGCTCAGGGCCAGGACGTACTCGGCGAACCGGTCGTAGATGAAGACCACATTGCGGACGCCGATCTCCTCGTCGATGCTCTCCTCAAGGATGATCTCCTCGTCGATGACCCGGCTGTAGAGCGAGTCGCTGCTGTCGAGCTCGGCGGCGGTGGCGCGCAGGGTGGCCGCGACGGCGCTGCGCGGCACCGAGGTGGAGCGGCTGCCGCGCATCAACCGGGCGACCTCCAGGACGAGTTCGGCCACCGCGCCCTTCCCCTTGAGCGAGGTGGCGTAGGCGACCTGCTCGACCTTGCGCTCCCAGAACAGCTTGAAGAGGCGGAACAGCCGGAAGTCCTCGACCACGCCGATGTCGCGGTCGCGGTACGCCTCGCACAGGATGCGCAGCACCAGCGCGTGCCGGCAGCGTTCGGCCGCCTCGCCGCTCAGCCGTCCCCGGATGCCGAAGGCGGCGAAGTAGGCGGCGGCGATCTCGGGGAAGGAGTCGAGGGGGAAGAGCGGCACGTCCTCGACGCGGGTCGCGGGGGTGGCCCTCGGGCCGCTCCGCGCGGGCTCGCGCTGCCAGACGTAACTGGCCCAGAACGGGGCCCGGTAGAACTGCCAGAAGTCCGTGCGGCAGGTGACGACCACCTTCACCCCGGCGCTCTCGGCCTGCCGCAGCAGCTCGTGCAGCGCGGCCTTCATCGCTTCCGGCTTGGCCGGGGACTCGTTGATCGCGTCAAGCAGCAGCAGCGGCGGGCGGCCGGGGGCGGCGGTGCGGGCGAGGTCGGCGAAGCAGCCGGGCCAGTCGGCGCCGTAGCCCAGGCGCGCGGCGACCAGGCCGAGCAGCCCGTGCGGTTCGGAGACGGGCACGCGCGCCGACATCAGCAGGACCAGCGAGTCGTCGAGGCGGCGCTCGGCGAGCGAGCAGAGCAGATTGGTCTTGCCCCGGCCGGGCTTGGAGACCACCAGCAGACAGGTGCTGTCGTGGGCGAGGAACTCCTCGACGCGCTCGTCGAGTTCGCGATGGCGGAAGTAGAGCTCGCGCAGGTACTTGGAGCCGACCTCGGAGATCTCCCGCAGGGTGGCGTGCCGGGCCCGTTCGCGCAGTGTGGCGAACGGGGTGCCGGTGGCGGTGAGTGCGTCGAGGTCGGCGGGGTCGAGGGCGGCGACCTCGTCGGCGAGCCGGGCCAACGCCTCCTGGCGGTCCATGCCGACGAGCGCGACCGCCGCGAGCGCCCGCACGAGGTCCGCGAGCGCGCGCGGGCCGTCCCGGGCGACCAGGGTGACGACCGAGGTGAAGAAGGAGACGGTGGTGCCGGGGGCGACGTGCCGCAGCAGCTCCCCGTATCCGGCGCTCTCCAGGAGGAAGGCCCGCTGCCCGGGCTCGTTCATCCCGGGCAGCGTGGCGAAGCTCTGGATGAGTCTGCCGCGCAGCCCGGCGCGGTCGGAATCTGGCATGGCCCTCTCTCCGGGGTGCGCCGAACGGTCAGCCGAGGCGGGAGCGGACACCGGACGGGAGCTCGGCCAGGACGCGGCTCAGCAGGATGCCCTCGTTGCGGTAGTAGTAGCTGCCGGTGGCGGGCTCCTGGAGGGTGCCGCCGGCGTGGTGGACCGCGCAGACCCGCCAGTCGTCGGTGAGTACCGGGGCGCCGGAGGAGCCGGGCAGGGTGGCGGTGACGTACTGGACGACGTCGTCGTCGGCGTACTCCACGAAGTTGCTCTGCATCGCGATCTGCTTGGGCCGCCCGGCCGGGTGCTGGACGATGTTGACGCGGTCGCCCGGGCGGGGCGGCGAGCCGGCGATCGCCAGCCGGCCCCACTCGGCGCCGGGGCTGCCGGCGAGTTCGACGAGGGCGAAGTCGTGGCGCTCGTCGGCCAGATGGAGCCGCCCGGTGGCGCGCGCCTCGTGCACCGGGCGCGGTCGCCCCGCCGGGTCGTCCTCGTAGTTGAAGAGGAAGCGGGCACCGCCGAGCAGGTCCGGATGCGGCAGTACGTGGTGGTTGGTGAGGAGCAGGTCGTCGGCGACCAGGAATCCGGTGCCGGTCCAGCGTCCGGCGCCGTGCGCCACCACGATCTGGCAGACCGGCCGGGCGGCGGCGAGCGCGAGTTCCAGGAAGTGGACCGGCCGCAGGGTGTTCGCGGCGATGATCTTCTCGTGGACCTGGCCCGGGCCGCTGGCGCCCTTCCAGGCGGTGACGGCCGGGGCCGGGGAGACCGGCACCATCATGCGGTGGCGCAGCAGCAGCGCGGCGAGGAAGTCCTGCTGCTCCTTGCCGGTGAGGGTGGCGACCGTGTTGAGGAGCAGGCCCAGGGCCTCGTGGTCGTAGGAGACCCTGCCGTACGCGCAGAGGTGCGTGACGACGCGGCTGACGGCCACCAGGGTGGGGCCTTCGAGGTCGATGTGCGGGACGAGGTCGCCGAGCCCGGCCAAGGCCAGGATCTCGGCGCGTCCGGACGCGGAGCCGAGGACCGGCACGGCGGCCAGCAGGGTGACCAGCCGCTGGCGCTCCTCCATGGACAGTTCGACCATCGCTCCCCCTCGGGCACCACCGGAGTTTCCCCATGGTGCCAGCGCGGGGGCGCTTTCGCGGCCGGTCGGCCAGGATCGGCCGCGCAAACCTGTCGGAGCCTGTCCTTGAACCCGGAGGAACGGGACCGCCCCGGCCGGGCGCGGTGCCGGCCGGGGCGGTGGGGGTGCCGCTCGGGATCAGCCCAGGAGGGCGAGCGCCTGGTTGAAGGTCGCCGAGGGGCGCATGACCGCCGCGGCCTTCGCCGGGTCGGGCTGGTAGTAGCCGCCGATCTCGGCCGGGGAGCCCTGGACGGCGATCAGCTCGCCGACGATGGTCTCCTCCTGCTCGGCCAGCGTCTTGGCCAGCGGCCCGAACGCCTCGGCGAGCTGGGCGTCGTCGGTCTGCTTGGCCAGCTCCTGGGCCCAGTACAGGGCCAGGTAGAAGTGGCTGCCGCGGTTGTCGATGCCGCCGAGCTTGCGGCTCGGGGACTTGTCCTCGTTGAGGAAGGACCCGGTGGCGCGGTCGAGCGTGTCCGCCAGGACCTGGGCGCGCGCGTTGCCCTTGGTCGTGGCCAGGTGCTCGAAGCTGACCGCGAGGGCCAGGAACTCGCCCAGGCTGTCCCAGCGCAGGTAGTTCTCCTTGACCAGCTGCTGCACGTGCTTGGGGGCGGAGCCGCCGGCGCCCGTCTCGAAGAGGCCGCCGCCGTTCATCAGCGGGACCACCGAGAGCATCTTGGCGCTGGTGCCCAGCTCCAGGATCGGGAACAGGTCGGTGAGGTAGTCACGGAGCACGTTGCCGGTGACGGAGATCGTGTCCTCGCCGCGGCGGATGCGCTCCAGCGAGAACGCCGTCGCCTCGACCGGCGACATGATCTTGATCTCCAGGCCCTCGGTGTCGTGCTCCGCGAGGTACGCCTTGACCTTCTCGATCAGTACGGCGTCGTGGGCGCGCTCGGCGTCCAGCCAGAAGACGGCCGGGTTGCCGGTGGCGCGGGCGCGGGTGACGGCGAGCTTGACCCAGTCCTGGATCGGCGCGTCCTTGGTCTGGCACATCCGGAAGATGTCGCCCTCGGCGACCTGCTGCTCCAGGACGACGTCGCCCGCGACGTCGACGACGCGGACGGTGCCCGCGGCGGCGATCTCGAAGGTCTTGTCGTGGCTGCCGTACTCCTCGGCCTTCTGCGCCATCAGACCGACGTTCGGGACCGAGCCCATCGTCGCCGGGTCGAAGGCGCCGTTGGCGCGGCAGTCGTCGATGACGACCTGGTACACGCCGGAGTAGCTGCTGTCCGGCAGCACGGCGAGGGTGTCGGCCTCCTGGCCGTCCGGGCCCCACATGTGGCCGGAGGTGCGGATCATGGCCGGCATGGAGGCGTCGACGATGACGTCGCTGGGGACGTGCAGGTTGGTGATGCCCTTGTCGGAGTCGACCATGGCGAGCGCCGGGCCCTGGGCGAGCTCGGCCTCGAAGGACGCCTTGATCTCGGCGCCGAGGTGCGGCACGGAGTCCAGGCCCTTGAGGATGGCGCCGAGGCCGTCGTTCGGGGACAGACCGGCGGCGGTGAGCGCCTTGCCGTACTTCTCGAAGGTCTGCGGGAAGAACGCGCGCACCACGTGGCCGAAGACGATCGGGTCGGAGACCTTCATCATCGTGGCCTTGAGGTGCACCGAGAACAGCACGCCCTCGGCCTTGGCGCGGGCGATCTGCGCGGTCAGGAACTCGCGCAGCGCGGCGACGCGCATCACGGAGGCGTCGACGACCTCGCCGGCCAGGACCGGTACGGACTCGCGCAGCACGGTGGTGGTGCCGTCCTGGGCGACCAGCTCGATACGGAGCGAACCGGGCGCGGAGACGACCGCGGACTTCTCCGTGGAGCGGAAGTCGTTCTCGCCCATGGTGGCCACGTTCGTCTTGGACTCGGCGGTCCAGGCGCCCATGCGGTGCGGGTGGGCCTTGGCGTAGTTCTTCACCGAGGCGGGGGCGCGGCGGTCGGAGTTGCCCTCGCGCAGCACCGGGTTCACGGCGCTGCCCTTGACCTTGTCGTAGCGGGCGCGGACCTCGCGCTCCTCGTCGGTCTGCGGGTCGTCCGGGTAGGCGGGCAGCGCGTAGCCCTGCGCCTGCAGCTCCGCGACGGCGGCCTTGAGCTGCGGGATCGAGGCCGAGATGTTCGGCAGCTTGATGATGTTGGCGTCGGGCGTCTTCGCCAGCTCGCCGAGCTCGGCGAGGGCGTCGTCGATGCGCTGCCCCTCCTGGAGGTACTCCGGGAAGTGGGCGATGATCCGCCCGGCCAGCGAGATGTCCCGCGTCTCCACGGTGACCCCGGCCGTCGAGGCATACGCCTGGACCACAGGCAGGAACGAGTACGTCGCCAGCGCGGGCGCCTCGTCAGTGTGGGTGTAGATGATGGTCGAGTCAGTCACCGGGTGCTCCACTCCACGTATGCAACATTGCTCGACATCAAGATATCTCGTGACGGGCCCGGCCCGGACAGGGCCCTGCCGAGGCGGCCCGGAACACCGAAAAGCCGCCTTCTCCGATGGAGAAGACGGCTTCCGACCTGCGAAAACGCTGGTCGGGACGACAGGATTTGAACCTGCGACCCCTTGACCCCCAGTCAAGTGCGCTACCAAGCTGCGCCACGTCCCGGTGCCCGTCTGACCTGGGGTTTCCCCCGGCCGAACGTGCACGAGAACAATACCGCACTTCGACGGGTGGTCACGAACCCCTTTCGGCCGAGCGGCCCGGCGGGCCCGGTTCAGCGCAGCTGGCCCCGGGCGAAGTAGGCCGCGAGCTCGGGATCCAGCGGCTCGACCCGCCGCGGCGTCCCCCCGTCCCGCAGCGACATCGTCGCCTCGTACCCCGCCGCCACCGCCATCCGGGCCGCCACCGGCGAGGTGTCGGTCCGGCCGCCCTCGCGCACGAAGCGCAGGAACTCGTCCATCAGCAGGGGATCCGCCCCGCCGTGCCCCGAGGAGTCCGCGGCCGGCGGCACCTCGTGGACCTCGTCGGGCTCGTCGCGGAAGTGGGAGCGCCGGGCGTTCCACACCTTGACCCGGCTGCCCGGTCCGTCGCCGAAGTTCTCCAGCCGGCCCGCGTCCCCGATGACCGTGTAGTTGCGCCAGTAGTCGGGGGTGAAGTGGCACTGCTGGTAGGCGGCGAGGACGCCGTTGTCGAGGCGCATGTTCAGCAGGGAGACGTCCTCGATGTCGATCACCGGGTTGAGGGCCCGCTGGGTGTGCGGCGGCCAGTGGCCGTCCTTGGTGTACCAGTCGTCCGCCTTGGGCTCGCCCGGTGCGCGCCGGTGCGGATTGTCCCCGTAGACCATGAGGTCCCCCATCGCCTGGACGTCGCGCGCGTAGCCGCCGGCCAGCCAGTGCAGTACGTCGATGTCGTGGGCGGCCTTCTGGAGCAGCAGCCCGGTGGTGTGGGCGCGCTCGGCGTGCCAGTCCTTGAAGTACCAGTCGCCGCCGTACCCCACGAAGTGGCGGATCCAGACGGTCTTGACCGTCCCAATCGCCCCGCGCGCGACGAGGTCGCGCATCAGCCGCACCACCGGCATATGGCGCATGTTGTGGCCGACGTACAGCCGTGACCCGGTCTCGTACGCCGTGCGCAGGATCGTGTCGCAGCGCTCGACCGAGATGTCCAGCGGCTTCTCCACGAAGACCGGCTTGCCGGCGCGCAGGGCCGCGCAGGCGATGTCGGCGTGGGTGTGGTCGGGGGTGAGGACGAGCAGCGCGTCGATGTCGGGGTCCTCGACGACCTTGCGGTGCTCGCCCGTCATGGCCGCCTCGGGGAAGGCCCCGGCGGCCTCCGCGCGGGCCCGGGGGTCGGGGTCGGCGAGCGCAGTGACGACGGAGCCGCGGCCCGGGCGGTGGGCGACGCGGGCGAGGCTGCCGCGCAGGCCGAAGCCGAGGACGCCGATACGGAGGTCGGTCATGGTCAACTTCCTTACGTCCGGTCGAGCCGGCCCGGTGGGGCCGGGGTGGTCCAGACACCCGATGATGTCAGCGGCGCCCGGTCCGGTGTCGCGCGCCGGGGCGCGCGCCGACGACCGCTCTTTCGCGCCATAGCCCCCGGCCTTGGCTCCAACGCGCCGGGCCGGTACGGCACTTGACCGCTGTCCCGGGAAACGATCAGGTTCGCACAGGCGGAGGCCGTACGGTGGACGGCACACGGGCTTCCGAATGCGTTCACGCCGGGCCTGCGATCGCGTTCCGGGGTGCTCCTGGATGCCATCCCCGTGCACATCCGGGACCGAAAGCTGTCCCTCAGTGCCGTATGCCCACGAAACCTTTGCCCTTGGCATGTGGCAGGAAGAGGAGACCGGGGAATGCCAACCGAGTGGAACCGAGGAGGCCAACCTCACAGAACACACCAGTAGTCAAACGTCAACACGCCGCGTTTCAGCCAAAGTTGACAAGCGCGTTGAAGCACCACCGAATGATCAACAACATGATGGGGTCGGCCTCTTCGGGACGGGGACCACTGCCGATGCACCACCTGCTCGAACACCGTTACGAGCAGGCGTTTCGCGGAGGAGGGCTCGCCATGGACGGATACTTCAGCAGCCGCCCGCATCACCAATTACGGGAGTGTGTACGGCAGTTCGCGGAATGCGAGATCCGGCCCCGGATAGCGGCGATGGAGGCGGCACGTTCCGTCCAGTACGACCTGTCCCGGCTGATCGCCCGGCAGGGCTGGATAGGAGCCACCGTCAGTCCGTCGTACGGGGGAATGGGCGTCGGACACCTCGGAAAGACGATCATCATCGAGGAGCTGTCCCGGGTCAGCGGTGCCATGGGCGCCATGGTGCAGGCCTCCCAGCTGGGCGTGGCCAAGATAGTCCACTTCGGCAGCGAGGAGCAGAAGAAGCAGTGGCTGCCCGCCATCGCCGCCGGTGACTGTCTGCCCACGATCGCCGTGACCGAGCCCGAGTCCGGCGGCCATGTGCTGGGGATGACGGCGAGCGCGGTCCGCGACGGCGACGACTACGTCCTCAACGGCCGCAAGGTGTACGTCGGGAACAGCCATGTCGGCGATGTGCACGGCGTGGTCGTCCGCACCGGCCCCGGCTCGCGGGGGCTGACCGCCTTCCTGGTGGAGTCCGACCGGCCCGGGTTCTCGCTCGGCGCCGAGCGCGACACGATGGGGCTGCACGGCTTCAGCTTCGGCGAGCTCTCCTTCGACAACTGCCGGGTGCCGGTGGAGAGCCGGCTCGGCGAGGAGGGCGACGGCCTCGCCGTGGCGTACTCCTCCAGCGTGCTGTACGGCCGGGCCAATCTGACGGCCGTCTCGCTCGGCATCCACCGGGCGATCCTGGAGGAGACCACCCAGTTCTGCACCGAGCGGATCCGCTATGGCAAGCCCCTGTACGAACTGCCCAACATCAAGATCAAGCTGGGGCAGCTCCAGTCCCGGCTGATGACGGCGCGGCTCGCCGCGTACCACGCGGTGCACCTGCTCGACCAGGGGCTGCCGTGCGACGCGGAGCTGATGAACGCCAAGGTGGTCAATGTGGAGTCCACACTCGATTCGGCGCGCAGCGCCATGGAGATCCACGCGGCGGCCGGGCTCTTCACCGACCGCCCGATCGAGCGCTATCTGCGCGACGCGCACCATATCTTCGCCCCGGCCGGCACCACCGACGTCCAGCTGCTGCGGCTGGCCGAGGTGGCACTGGGCACGGCGAAGGGCCAGTGGTCACAGCGGCTCAGTGACGTCGTACGCATGGAGGAGTTCGCGGCGGCCCACTGAGAGCCCGGTTCGCAGACGGGCTCGGGACGCGCCGGGCCGGGGGGCGGCGGTCAGAGGCCGCCGTCCTCCCGGCGGTGGATCTGCTCGATCAGCTCCGCCGCCATCGACTTGATCGTCTCCAGGCCCGCCCGGCCCCACGGCCGCGGCTCGGTGTCGACGACGCAGATGGTGCCGAGCGCGATACCGGTCCGGTCGATCAGCGGGGCGCCCAGATAGGAGCGGATGCCGATCTCGTCGACCACCGGGTTGCCCGCGAACCGCGGATAGTCGCAGACGTCCTCCAGGACCAGGGCTTTTCGCCGCACCACCACATGCGGGCAGTAGCCGTGGTCGCGGGCCATGAACCGGCTCACCCCGCCGGAGGCGGCCACCGCGTTCAGATCGGTGTCCGCGTGCGCCCCCGCCGGGGTGTGCAGCCCGGCGAAGAACTGCTGGTTCTCGTCGATGAAGTTGACCATCGAGTAGGGCGCCGCGGTGACCTCCGCGAGTTTGTGCGCGAACTCGTCGAACGCCGGGTCGGGCTGCTCCCCCATACCGAGCTGGCGCAGCCGCTGTACGCGGACGGGCGCCTCCCGGTCGACCGGGGTGAGCAGCAGATGGCCGGTGGGGTCGTACGTCATGTGTGGGCTCCATGGCTGGTGGCGGCCGGATAGGTGGACAGCAGGTGCTGGACCAGGGTGACCAGGGTGCCGATCCCGGAGCTGCCGATACGGGCGTCGCACAGCACGACGGGAACCTCCGGCTTGAGGTCTATGGCGGAGCGGACCTCGTCCGGGGTGTAGCGGTAGGCCCCGTCGAACTCGTTGACCGCGACGAGGAAGCCGATCCCGCGCCGCTCGAAGAAGTCCACGGCGGAGAAGCAGTCCTCCAGGCGCCGGGTGTCCGCGAGGATCACCGCACCCAGCGCGCCCTCGGAGAGCTCGTCCCACATGAACCAGAACCGCTCCTGCCCGGGCGTGCCGAACAGGTACAGCACATGGTGTTCGTCGAGCGTGATGCGCCCGAAGTCCATGGCGACCGTGGTGGTGGTCTTGGACTCCACCCCTTCGAGGCTGTCGTGCGCCACGCTGACCGTGGTGAGCAGCTCCTCGGTGGAGAGCGGTTCGATCTCGCTGACCGCGCCCACGAAGGTCGTCTTGCCGACCCCGAAGCCGCCGGCGACGAGGATCTTCAGCGCGGTGGGGAAGAGATCCACGGCGGGGCTGACGTCAGAGCCGTCGTCGTAGGCCATCGAGCACTGCCTCCAGCAGAGAGCGGTCGGTCGGGGTGTGGTGGAAGCGGGGCGCGCGGGCCGTCACCGCCCCGCAGTCCACCAGGTCGGACAGCAGCACCTTGGTGACGACGGCGGGCAGCCGCAGATGGGCCGCGATCTCCGCCACCGAGGTGGGCCCCTCGCACAGCCCGAGCGCCTGCGAGTGCTCGGGGCCGAGGTGCGTCTGGGGCGGCTGCCCGGTCGCCATCACCTGGGAGAGCAGGTCCAGCGTGGCGGTCGGCCGGGTGCGGCCGTTGCTCACCGTGTACGGGCGGATCAGCCGCCCGGCCGCGTCGTCGAGCCATGGTCCGTCCTGCGGGGCCGGCACGCTCAGTGCCTCGTGCCGCTCGGTGTGCCGGCGCCTTGCCGGGCCGGCGTCACGAGGTAGGGCCGTACGCTCTTCACCAGCATCGCCATCTCGTATCCGAGCACCGCGGCGTCCGCCTCGCGCCCGGCGAGCACGGCCAGACAGGTGCCCGATCCGGCCGTGGAGACGAACAGCAGCGTCGAGTCGAGCTCCACCACCACCTGGCGGACCTCGCCGCCGTCGCCGAAGCGCGCGCCCGCGCTGCGGCCCAGCGAGTAGAGCCCGGAGGCGAGGGCCGCCATGTGGTCGGCGCTGTCGACGTCGAGACCGTGCACGGACTTCACCAGCCCGTCGGAGGAGAGCAGGACCGCGTTGCGTGTGTAGGGCACCCGCTGGACCAGTCCGCTGAGCAGCCAGTCGAGGTCCGAGACGTGTCCGGTCGGCGCATCGCTCGCCATGGTGCATCTACTCCTTGGAGTGGTCGGCGTCTGTTTCTGCCTGGGGGTGGTGCAACGGCTGTGCGGGGTGGGGCGGGTGCTGGGGTACGGCGGGGTTGTCGTGCGGGGCGGGCTGCGACTCGGCGAGGCCGATGCCCCGCTGGAACGCGGCCATCAGACCCGGGTCGTGCACGGCGTGGTCGTCCTCCCTGCGGGCGGCCGGAGCGTCCCGCAGCTGGGGCACGAGGTGCTCCTGGCTGCGGCGCCGGGGCAGATCGGGCCGCCCCGCGCCGCGCACCGTACCGTTCGCCACGGGTATCGGGGGCACCGCCGCCTCCCCGGAGCCCCGGTGGGTGCCGGGGAGGGCGGCGGCCGGGTTGGGCCGCTCCTCGTGGGCGGCGCGCACCGGCAGCGGCGCGGTGCCCTGGGTGGAGACGGTCTCGCCGTGCTGGTGCTGGCGGGGCAGCGGCGGCAGCGCGGTGCCGTGGGCGGGCGTGCGGTGCGCGGGCGGCGGCATCGGCGCGGCGGCCGGCCCGGTCACGGGGGGCGGCGGGGTCCCGGCGGGGTGCTGGGGCTGGGCCGGGAGCGGGGTGCGGGCGGCCTCGGGGACGGGCTCGCGCTCGGCCGTCTGCCCTTCCTTGGCGCTCTCGGAGTCGGCTCCCAACAGGCCCTGCGGCAGGACCAGTACGGCCTGGACGCCGCCGTAGATGTTGGTCTGGAGGCGGACCGCGATGCCGTGCCGGCGGGCCAGCGCGGAGACCACGAACAGGCCGATCCGCCCGTCCTGGAGGAGGTGGGCGACATTCACCTGATCGGGGTCGGAGAGCAGCGCGTTCATCTTGCTCTGCTCGGCGACGGGCATCCCCAGGCCCCGGTCCTCGACCTCGACGGCGAGCCCGGCCGTGACCAGCTGGGCGCGGAGCAGCACCTGGGTGTGCGGGGCGGAGAACAGCGTGGCGTTCTCGACCAGTTCGGCGAGCAGGTGGATGACGTCGGCGACGGCGTGGCCGCGCAGGGTGCCGTCGATCGGCGGCACCAGCTTGACCCGGGGGTACTGCTCGACCTCGGCGATGGAGGAGCGCAGCACCTCGGTCATGGTGACCGGGTGGGACCACTGGCGGCGGGAGATGGCGCCGCCGAGGACCGCGAGGTTCTCGGCGTGGCGGCGGATGCGGGTGGCGAGGTGGTCGACGTGGAAGAGGCCCTTGAGCAGCTCGGGGTCCTCGACCTCGTTCTCCAGCTCGTCCAGGAGCTGGATCTCGCGGTGGACGAGGGACTGGAGCCGGCGGGCGAGGTTGACGAAGACCTCGACCTTCTGCTCGTTGCCGACGCTGCTGGAGAGCTGGGAGGCCTGCACCACGGCGGCCACGGCGGCCTCGTGGGAGCGGGTCAGCTCGTGCGCCAGCAGCTCGAACTCATCCGCGTGCGGGGGGAGCTGGGTGGCGCCCCGGCGGGCGGGCGGGCCCTCGCCGCGGCGCAGCCCGTCGACCACCGTGCGCAGGTCGGCGGCCGAGCGGGCGCTGCTGCGGCGCAGGCCGTTGGCGCGCCCGAGCACGGTCCTGGCGACCCGGTCGGCGCCGAGCGCGGCGGCCGCCACGGACGCCAGGGCGAGCACCGCCGTACCGGCGAGCGCCGCCCAGAGCAGCTTCGAGGGGTGGGCGTGGGTGGAGTGGAAGGTGAAGACGACGGCGGCCACGCCGCAGAGCACGGCGGCCGTGGTGGGCAGCACCGCGGTGCGCAGCAGCTGGGGTCGTATCCGGCCCTCGGTGGACGTCCGCTGGCCGCCCGGCGGACGTCCACCGAGGGCCGGTTCGCCCGCGGGTGCGGCCGGGGGCTGCGGCCGGTGTGCCGTACGTCCGTGCCGCCCGCCCTCCCGGCGGTCGGACCGCGCGGCGGGTGCGCGAAGATGAGACATCTGCGTCCTCGGTACGTGGGGTCCCTGAGATCGTGGTCCCGGGCCCAACTCAACCGATGAGGGCCCGCGTTGATCGTCGGCCACTCACAGTAGTGGTCAACCCCTCACCCTCGGTGCGCAGTTGGAAAAGTCCCCCCTTCCGTGTGCCGCTCTGGTATGACGCCTCGTACGGCAGCGCGAAATGCCCGGCTCGTGGCGGGCGCGTCCGCCTAGGAGACGACCGGGGCCGCCTCCTGCTCCCCCGCCTTGGCGGGCTTGCGGGTGTGCGTCGGCCAGCCGCCCGCCGGGGGTGGTGCGACCGGACGCCACCAGGGCGCGGACGGCACGTTTTCCGAGGTGGGTTCGAAGGGTTCGCCCGGGATGGGCAGCGCGATGGCGGCGTCCGCGGCCACCGCGGCGGCCATCGTGCCCTCGCCGGGCTCGGCCCACGGGTGCGGGGCCAGGTTGAAGGTGCCCCAGTGGATCGGGAGCATCACGCCGTGCGCCCGGCCGCCCTGGAGGTCGAGGTGCGCGCGCATGCCTTCGGCCGGAGTCATATGGATGTCCGGCCAGAACTCGCTGTAGGCCCCGATCTGGATCATCGTGGCGTCGAACGGGCCGTGCTCGGCGCCGATGTCCTTGAAGCCCTCGAAGTAGCCCGTGTCCCCGCTGTGGTAGACCCGGTGCTCGGGACCGGCGACGGCCCAGGACGCCCACAGGGTGTGCTGCTGGTTGCGCAGGCCCCGGCCGCAGAAGTGGCGCGCGGGGGTCGCGGTGAGGGTGAGGCCGTTGACCTTCGTCGACTCGTTCCAGTCGAGCTCGTGGATCCGGTCGGCGGGGACGCCCCAGCGCTCCAGGTGGGCGCCGACGCCGAGCGGGACCGCGAACACCGTCCCCGTACCCGCGAGGGCGCGGATGGTGGGCAGGTCCAGGTGGTCGTAGTGGTCGTGCGAGATGACGATGACGTCCACCGGGCCGAGGGAGGCCAGCGGGACGGGGACCGGGTGCAGCCGCTTGGGGCCGGCGAAGGCGAATGGGGAGCAGCGCTCGCCCCACACCGGGTCGAAGAGCACCCGGCGGCCGTCGATCTCGGCGAGCACGCTGGAGTGCCCCATCCAGGTGAGCCGCAGGCCGGTGGCGGGCGGCTTGGCGAGGTCGGCGAGCGTCGTCGCGTGCACCGGGATGTTGCCCACCGGGGCGCGCAGGGCGCGCTGCTCCTTCTGGAAGTAGATCTTGGCGAACTCGACCATCGAGCCGGACGGCCGGGTGCGCGCGCCCTGCGGGTTCTGGAAGACCCCGTCAGCGAAGTTGGGCGAGCGGCGGATCCGCTCCAGGCGGTCCCCGGCCGGGTCGGCCCCGAACGCGGCGGGGCGCAGCTCGCGCAGCCGGGAGCGGAGTGGGAGCAGAGAACCAGCGCCGGTCACGGCACCTCCTGGGGCTCGGGGGTCGTTTCCATTATGTGCGGCGGGTACGACAACGCGGGAACCGCGCCGTTACGCGGCGGCGACCCGCCGGGGACGGCTCGGGCGCCCCGCCGACGGATCAGGCGCGCGGCTGTCCGTAGGCGCGCTCGACCCGCAGCCGGAGCACGAGGCGCCGGTCGCGGACCATGGCCCGCCGGTAGTCCTCCCAGTCCGGGTGCTCGCCCTGGACGTCCCGGTAGAGCTGGACCAGCTCCTCCACGGTCGCGTCGTGCGGGTCGGCGGCCACCGGGGAGAGGTCCGCCACACCCTCGGCGACGGTCCAGGCCCAGCGGTCGGCGCTGGTGACGTGGTAGCCGGCGCGCGGGTCGCGGCGCAGATTGCGCGTCTTGGCGCGGTCGTCGGTGAGGGAGACCTTGATCACGCCCTCGTCCGGGTAGTACGCGTGGTTCACGTTGGACAGCTGCGGCCGGCCGTCGCGCTTGAGGGTGGCGAGGACGCCGCCCTTCTCGTCCGCGACCAGCTTGAGCAGCGCTTCCTCGGTTGCGTCGAATGCCGTCATGGCCAGTGGAACAGCGCGCGCGCACCTCCGATTCCCGCGCCCGCGCGCGCGGGGGTGGAGGGCGTGTGGAGGAGGCTCGATGACTGTGTGATGGACCTGGCATGACTGTGCGGAGCGGATTGTCGGACCGTGCCCCTAGTCTGGAAGCATGTCCTCTTCCGCCGACCACCCTGGTTCCGTACTGCCGGACGCCGAAGCCGCCAACGCGGCGATCCGCGACCTCGTCGACAGCACGGACCCGGACGACGGCTGGCCCGCGGAGGAGTACGAGCGACTGCTCGCGCTGTGGGCGGCGGCCACCACCGCCGACCTGGACGCGGCCGCGTAGCCCCGACCGGACGGCTGCGCTCGGCTCCGGCCGAGGATCCGACGCTCTGCTCGGCTCTGCCGAGGTTGTGACGGCTCCGCTCGGCTTCGGCCGACGAGGTGTCTCGGCGGTAGGCTCGACCTGCCCTTTTGCCCGTGCGGGCCCCGGCGTGGCCGCCGGTGGCACCCGCCCGGGCCACCAGACACCGCAGGAGAGCCCCCGCCTTGTCCGAGACACCCGAGAACCGCGTAGAGGGGCCGGCGCCCGGTCCGGCGGACGACCGCTCCGCGCTGCGCGCCGACTGCGCGAACTGCTTCGGCCTGTGCTGTGTCGCGCTGGCGTTCTCGCGGTCCACGGACTTCGCCGTCGACAAGGCCGCGGGCGAGCCCTGCGGGAACCTCGGGCAGGACTTCCGCTGCGGCATCCACGACCGGCTGCGCCCCAAGGGCTTCCAGGGGTGCACGGTGTACGACTGCTTCGGCGCGGGCCAGAAAGTCTCCCAGGTCACCTTTGCCGGCCGGAACTGGCGGGAGTCGCCGGACGGCTCACGCCAGATGTTCGCGGCGCTCCCGGTGATGCGCCAGCTGCACGAGCTGCTCTGGTATCTCGCCGAGGCGCAGGCCCGTCCGGCCGCGCGTCCGGTCCACCGGCAGGTGGCGGCCGAGCGGGAGAAGATCGAGCGGCTGACGCTCAGCGACGTGGACACGCTCCTGGAGCTGGACGTGGCGGCACTGCGCGCCGAGGTGAACACGCTGCTGCTGCGTACCAGCGAGCTGGTGCGCGCCGAGCTCAAGGGCAGGAAGAAGGACCGCAGGGGCGCCGATCTGTTCGGGGCCCGGCTCCGGGGCGCCGATCTGCGCGGCGCGGACCTGCGCGGCGCGTATCTCATCGCGGCCGACCTCAGCGGCGCCGATCTGCGGCTCGCCGATGTGATCGGCGCGGACTTCCGTGACGCGGACCTGTCCGGGGCGGACCTCACCGACTGCCTCTTCCTCACCCAGACCCAGGTCAACGCGGCCCGGGGCGATGCCGCCACGGTCCTGCCGAGCGGGCTGGAGCGCCCCTCGCACTGGCGCGCGGACACGGCGGCTCCGGCTGCTTCCGCCGCCGGTGCCGGTGCGGCTCCCGGCAAGCCCGCGGCCGCCGCCCGCGGCAAGGGCAGGGGGCCCGCCAAGGGCGGCGCCTCCCGGCGCAGGGGCCCCGGCCCGGCCGGATCACGCCGCAAGTAGCCGATAGGCCTCCCCCGCTCTGGGGGACGGCTGGGGCAGCAGGGCCACGCCCAGGGGTCCCGAAGCCGGGGCCGCGCCCCCCCTGCACCCCGCTCGACGGCACCCGCTTCCCCGTGCCCGGCCCGGACCCCGCCCCCCCCACACCCCCACCCCACTATGCATCCCGTGTATACACCTCGCGTATAGTCCGAAGCATGTTCTGGCCCATGCCGAAGGGGAGTCGCCTCATGCGCAGCAGCAATTCCGAAGTCCGTCGTGCGCGGGGGCGAGCCACGGCCGCGCTGGTGGCGGTGGCCGCGCTCGGTATGACGCTGACCGGCTGCTCCGACGGCGCCGTCTCGCCGCGCTCGGCCCGCAACGACGCGCTGGACAGCAAGGCCGCGGCGGGCGCCGACGCGGGCGCCGCCTCCGGGGTGGACTGCCGCAAGGCCAAGTGCATAGCGCTGACCTTCGACGCCGGGCCGGGCCCGAAGACGCCCCAACTCCTGGACACGCTCAAGGAGAAGAAGGTGCACGCCACCTTCTTCCTGCTGGGCAGGAACCACGTCGAGAAGTACCCGGACACCGTGCGCCGCCTCGCCGCCGAGGGGCACGAGGTCGCCAACCACACCTGGTCGCACGAGCGCCTGGACAAGCTGAAGCCCGCCGAGATACGCGCCGAGCTCAACCGCACCCAGGAGGCGGTGGCCAAGCTCACCGGCCGCAAGCCGGTGCTGATGCGGCCTCCGCAGGGCCGTACCAACGAGGAGGTCACCAAGGTCACCAAGGAGCTGGGGCTCTCGCAGATCCTGTGGAGCGCGACCGCCAAGGACTACTCCACCAACGACTCCGCCCTGATCACCGAGCGGATCCTGGACCAGGCCGACCGCGACGGCATCATCCTGCTGCACGACATCTACGACGGGACCGTGCCCGCCGTGCCCGGGATCATCGACGCCCTGAAGGCGCGCGGCTTCACCTTCGTGACCGTGCCCCAGCTGCTCTCCCCCGCCGCCCCGAAGCCCGGCCAGCTGTACCGCCCCTGACAACCCGCCCTCGACGCTCCCTCGGGCCGCCCTTCGGGAGCGTCTGGATTTCGCCCTGAGCGTGGACCGGCACGGACCGGTTCTCAGGAGCCGTTCCGGCGGGCAGAGTTGCGGCCATGAAGCTGTTGATACTGGGTGGTACGGAGTTCGTCGGCCGCGCCGTGGCCGAGACCGCGCTGGCGCGCGGGCACGAGGTGACGGTCTTCCACCGGGGCCGCCACGAGCCGCCGAAGGGCGTGCGGGCCCTGCTCGGCGACCGGACGGCCGAGGACGGTCTGGCGGCGCTCGCCGACGGCCGGTGGGACGTGGTCGTGGACACCTGGTCGGGGGCGCCCTCGGCGGTGCGCGACGCCGCGCGGCTGCTCGCCGAGGGGCGGGCCGCCCGGTATGTGTACGTGTCGAGCCGCTCGGTGTACGAGCACCCGGTCCCGGTCGGGGCCGACGAGGGCGCGGAGCTGGTCGACGGCTCGCCGGACGCCGAGGGCGAGGTGGCCTACGCCCAGGCCAAGCGCGGCGGCGAGCTCGCCGCCGTCCGGGAGTTCGGCCCGGACCGCTCGCTCCTGGTGCGCGCCGGGCTGATCCTCGGCCCGTACGAGAACATCGGGCGGCTGCCCTGGTGGCTGGGCCGGATGGCGCGCGGCGGCGAGGTGCTGGCTCCGGGGCCGCGCGATCTGCCGGTGCAGTTCATCGACGTACGGGATCTGGCGGAGTGGATCGTGAGCGCCGCCGACTTCGGGCTCTGCGGCCCGTACAACCTGGTCTGCCCGCCGGACCACACCACGATGGGCGAGCTCCTGGAGGCGTGCGCGCGGGTGACCGGCGGCGGCGCGGAGCTGCGCTGGACGGACCCGGAGCCGATCCTGGCCGCCGGGGTCGAGCCGTGGAGCGACCTGCCGGTGTGGATCCCGCCGGGCGAGCTGCACGGCACGATGCACGGCTCCAACGTGTGGAAGGCGGTGCTCTCCGGGCTGCGCTGCCGTCCTGTCGCGGAGACGGCCGCCGACACCTGGGCCTGGCTCCGGTCGATCGGCGGGGAGGCGCCGCAGCGGCCGGACCGCCCCCGGGTCGGACTCGACCCGGAGACGGAGCGGAAGCTGCTGCACGGCTGAGCCGCGCACGGCGCCGCCCACATGACGGCCCGTCAGCGCGGTTGGCCCAGGGGCCAACCCACCTGATGGGCCGTCACAGAGGCAGCAGGTCGGGCCGCTTGGGCTCCACGTGGTCGCCCGAGCTCTCGCCGCGCAGCCGTCGCCCGATCCATGGCACCAGGTGCTCACGCGCCCAGTGGATGTCGTCGCGCCGCACCTCGAGGGTGCCCCGCGGCGGCATCGGGGGCCACTCCTGGTCAGGGTCGGCCGGGATCTCGAGCCCGAGCACCTGGGCGGCGCGCAGCGCGACCCGGGTGTGCCCCTCGGGCGACAGGTGCAGCCGGTCGGCGTCCCACGCCCGCCGGTCCTGGACGGACCGCAGCGACCACAGGTCGAGCACCGGGCACCCGTAGCGGTCGGCGATGGAGCGCACATGCGCGGTGTACGTCGCCACCTTGCCGCGCAGATGCTTGAAGACCGGCACCCCGCGGGTGTCGAACCCGGTGGTCACCATGACCGTCGGGATCGTGCTCTTCAGGTCGGCCACCGCGCGTTCGAAGCGCTCGGCCACGTCGTCCGGGTCGCTGCCCGGCCGGATGATGTCATTGCCCCCCGCACAGAAGCTCACCAGGTCGGGTGCGAGCTCCTTGGCCCGCGGCACCTGCTCCTCGACGATCTGGTCGAGGAGCCTGCCGCGGACCGCGAGATTGGCGTAGCGAAAGGCCCCCTCCGGTCGCTGGTCTGCCAGTAGCACGGCGAACCTGTCCGCCCAGCCGACGAATGCCCCGTCGGGACCGGGGTCGCCGACCCCTTCCGTGAAGCTGTCGCCGATCGCCGTGTACGACCCGAACGTACCGCTGTTGAATGATCTCGAATCGTCTGCCACGGGACCATATCTTTCCCTTACGCGTGTGACCTACGCGACCGTAAGGAGGGGTTGACGGTGGGTGATATAGACCACCCGGTCAGTTGTCCCCAGCGGGAATACGCCGAATACCCCCGGCGATTCGGGCGGCACGGCTTCCGTCAGAGGCTCGCGCCCTGCTGGCGGAGGTAGGCGATCGGGTCGACGTCCGAGCCGTAGTCGGGCGTGGTGCGGATCTCGAAGTGGAGGTGCGGGCCGGTGACGTTGCCGGTGGCGCCGGAGAGCCCGAGCTGCTGGCCCTCGGTCACGCTCTGCCCGGCCGAGACCGAGAGCTGCGAGAAGTGGGCGTACTGGGAGTACATGCCGTCGGCGTGCCGGATGACGACCTGGTTGCCGTACGCGCCGCCCCAGCCGGCCGAGACGACCGTGCCCGCGCCGACGGCCTTCACCACGGTGCCGGTCTCGGCCGCGAAGTCGACGCCGGTGTGGTAACCGCTGGACCACATGGATCCGGCCATGCGGTACGGGGTGCCGATGCTCACGCTGTCCAGGGGCGCGCGGAAGCCGGAGGAGGAGCCCTGGCCGGCCGAGGGGGCGGTGTCGGCCGGGGAAGCGCCGGTGGCCTGGGACGACGTCGACGTGTGGGCCTTGGCGGGGGCCGGCTTCGCGGCCGGCTTCGCGCCGGTCCCGTGCGAGCCGCTCGCCTTGGCGGAGGTGTGCGACGCACCGGCGGCCTTCGCGCCGAGGACGAGCTTCATGCCCGGCCGGATCAGCGCCGGGTCGGAGCCGACGACCTCGCGGTTGTCCTGGTACAGCCGCTGCCAGCCGCCGAGCCGGTGGTCCTCGGCGATCCGCGACAGGCAGTCGCCGCTCTTGACCTTGTACGTGGTCGGTGCGGCCTGCGGGGCGGCGGGCGCGGCGACGAAGGCGGCGGCCCGGGCGGTCTGCTGGGGCGCGGCGGCGGGGGCGGCGGTCTGCGCCGCGGCGTGCGCGCCGGTGGCGCCGAGCAGCGGGATGGCGAGTGCGGCGCCGCCCGTGCCGGCGGCGACCATGCCCCGGGATATCGGGCTGGACTTGGGACGGCGGTGCTTACCCTTCGCGGGCATGGCGGATTCCTCTCCGGCGCCTGCGAGGTGAGCTGTCGGGTTCGGGCTGGAGCTGCCCGGCCGGCACCGCTGCGTCACGGTGCTCCGGCTTCACCCCGAGCCGTGCCGGAATTCCGGACGGCGCTTACCTGGGTCCCCCGCTCCTGCCACGCGTGGATGGGTGCGGATTCCGGGCGGTGGCAGGATTCGGCGGTCCACCCGGATTGCGGTGACCGTAAGCGAGCCCGGCGCACCACGACAAGTGCCCATTCGTCATCCGCATTCCCGGCCGCGAATTCACCGGGGAATTGCGGTCACCCTGCGTGGACCGGAATTCCCAACGGGCCCGGCCGGACGGGGGAATTCATTCGGGGCCGCCACCACGGAACGTCACGGATATGACGCTCCTCACGGGCAACCTCCGTGTCACGCCCGGGAGATGGACAGGGTCCATCAAATCGCCCAATCCGGACGAAAGTTCCGCCCTGATTCACCCAGCCCGAGAGCTATCACCACACTCTGTCCCGTTTTGAGCCGCTACACCCAGATGGGCAGCTTTGTCGCGCTCGGCGGGTGAATTCCTCATCCCTCCCCCGCACCCGCCCGCCGGAAACGGAACACCGCCGCATCAAGATCACCCACAAGCCCGGTGTCCAGGCCCCGGTGCAGCAATACCGCTCCCCGGTGCACGGCCCCGGTGTCCAGGCACCGATAAGCGGCCGCCGGGTCCAGGCCGCGCAGCCGCAGGGCCGGGGGCCGCAGCCCGTGGTGCTGGGCCTGGAGGTGGGCGAGGACGACGGCGTCGTCGCCGCGTACGTACTGGACGGCGCTCAGACCGCCCTCCGGGGGCCGCAGCCGGTACTGGGCACCGAGCTGCACCACCGGCCGGATCTCCTTGTACAGCTCCACCCAGCCGCGCGCCTCGGCCAGTTCGTCCTCGCTCCAGCGGGTGAGGTCCCCGCCGACGCCGAGCACTCCGGCCATCGCGCTGACGAAGCGGAAGCGCAGACTGCTGCGGCGGCCGTTGAGCAGGGTGTTGGGGCTGTCGGTGACCCAGGCGGCCATCACCCGGGCCGGGTGCAGCTGGCTGAAGCCGTGCTGGATGGCGAGCCGGTCCAGCGGGTCGGTGTTGTCGGAGGTCCACACCTGGTCGGTGCGGGAGAGGATGCCGAGGTCGATCCGGCCGCCGCCGCCCGAGCAGGACTCGAAGTCGACCGAGGGGTGTGCGGCCCGCAGCCGGTCCAGCAGGCCGTAGAGCGCCCGTACGTGGTCGATCCAGAGCCGCTGCGGATACTCCTCGCCGGGCCAGCCCGCGTCGCTGAAGGAGCGGTTGAAGTCCCACTTCACATAGTCGACGGGCACGCTGGAGAGCAGCCCGTCCAATTGCTCCCACAGGTGCTCCTGGACGTCGGGGCGGGCGAGGTTGAGCACCAGCTGGTTGCGGAACTCGGTGCGCCGGCGGCCGCTCTGGTGCTGCACCCACTCCGGGTGCGCCCGGTACAGCGCGCTGTCGGGGTTGACCATCTCCGGCTCCACCCAGATCCCGAACCGCATGCCCAGCGCGTGCACCTCGTCCGCGAGCGGCTTCAGCCCGCCGGGGAAGCGCTCGGGGTTGGGCGTCCAGTCGCCGAGCCCGGCGGCGTCGTGGGTGCGCTCCCCGAACCAGCCGTCGTCGACGACGAACAGCTCGACGCCCAGCGCGGCCGCGCGCCCGGCCAGCGCCCGCTGCTGCTCCTCGCCGATGTCGAACCGGGTGGCCTCCCAGGAGTTGAAGAGCACAGGCCGCACCCGCCCGGCCTCCGGGACCACCCGTGCGAGCTGCCAGGCGTGCCACTCTCGGCTGGCCCCGCCGAAGCCGTCCGGGCTCCACAGCCCGGCGAAGACCGGTGTGGTGTACGCGTGGCCGGGCGCGAGCGACAACAGCCCGGAGTCGTCGTACCCGGCGCCGCCGCTGATCTGCACCCGGCCGTCGGGCAGGTGCTGTACGGCGATGCGCCAGGACCCGGACCAGCCGAGCGCGCAGCCGTACACCTCGCCGCTCTCCTCGGTGGCGGTGCCCTCGGCGTCCAGGGCCACCCAGGGCAGGTGCTGGTGGCCGGTGTGGCCGCGGCGGCTGCCCAGGACCTTGTCGCCGGGGGTGAGCGGGGACCGTACGAGCCGGGACTCGGCCGCCCAGCGGCCGTGCAGCTGGCTGAGCCGCCAGCCCTCGCGCGGCGGCAGTGTCCATACGGCCGCGTCGGCGCGGAGCAGCTCCAGGTCCGGATCGCCGGGCGCGCCCTCGTGGGCGACGGTCGCCCAGCGCTCGACGACGTCCGAGTCGTCGCGCATCCGGTAGTGCAGGGTGAGCCCGAGGCGGTGCACCGCGTCGGCGAACCGCAGCCGCAGCTCGTCGCCGTCGACGTCCGCCCCCGCGAACTCCCCTTCGGTGCCGCGCACTTCGGGCGTCCGTACGGAGAGCGCGGGGCGCGCGAAACGGGGCCCGCACTCCACCACGTACTCCTCCTGACCATCCAGTGGTGACTCGAAGGGCCGGTGGGGCGCGAGGGGCAAAAGTGCCAGGGCTTCGGCGTCGGCGAGGGTGAGCCGTGGGCCCCAGTGCAGATGCAGGAGTTCGCCGTGGTCCGTGAGGTGCAGCGCATAACCGCTGGTGCGGCCGGAGAGCAGCCATATCCGTCCGCTGTCCGCGGTCTCGATCATCCCGAACCCCCAGTTCCGCACAGGTACGCACAGGCATGAACATCAGCAACAGGATCAGGGCAGCGCGCCCGCGAGGGCAATGGGTACGCGGGGGTCGCATTTCGGTCAGACCGCCGAGATGATTGCCCCGGGAACCCATGTCGTATCGTCGGATCGAGGCGGCGTGATCTTTTTTCGAACCACATCAGGAGCCAACGTGACGCAGCAGACTCCGCAGATCCCTTCGACCGAGCCCGAGCTCGCCGGCGTGCGCAACTTCCGTGATGTGGGCGGACTGCCGACCGTGGACGGCCGGCGGCTGCGGCACGGACGGCTCTTCCGCAGCGGCCACCTGGCCCATGCGACCGAGCAGGACGCGGCCTTCCTGACCTCGCTCGGGCTGCACACCATCTTCGACTTCCGCAACGCGGCCGACCAGCGGCTGGAGGGCCCGGACGTCGAGCTGCCGGGCGTGCGGAACGTGAACATACCGCTCACCGACCCCGCCGACGGGGCCGAGTTCTGGAAGATGGTCCGCGACGGCGACATCAACCAGCTGCGCTCGGTCCTCTCCGACGGCCGCGGCGCCGACCGGATGGCCCGCTCGTACCGCACGATCATCCGCGAGCGCACGGCCGAGCACAGCCGGGTGCTGCACGCGCTCGCCGAGGACAGCGTCCCAGCGCTGATGCACTGCGCGGCGGGCAAGGACCGCGCGGGCCTGTCCATCGCGGTGTCGCTGCTGGCGGTGGGCGTGGAGCGGGACGCCATCGAGGCCGACTACCTCAAGTCCAACGACCCGCACCGGCGCTACAAGATGCACCGCAGCGACAACTCGGCGGCCGGTATGAGCGCCGAGGTCATGGAGCTGCTCAACCCCCTCTTCGACGCCCGCGCCGGCTATCTGCACGCGGCCTTCGACACCATCGAGGAGACCTGGGGAAGCACCGACCGCTATCTGAGCGAGGGCCTGGGCCTGACCGCCGAGACGCGCGAGCGGCTGCGCGACCGGCTGGTGGAGGACGCCGCCTAGCCGCGCCCTGAAGGTCACTTCCCGACGGTGAAGAGCAGATAGAGGAAGGCCGCGAAGATGTGGCCCGCGATCAGGTAGGCGAACAGCCGGACCACGAGACCCCGGGGGAACTTCGTCTCCCGGGTGTCGGCGCCGGACCGTCCCTGGTTCTGCGACATGGCGTACCTCTCAGGCGTGCGGGTGGTGCGGATGCGGGTCGGGGCTCTGGAGCAGGGTGTGCACGAACAGGAACACGGCCCCGCCGTGCGAGGCGGCGGAGATCCGGTGCGGGGTGAGCGAGTCGAAGTGCGCGCTGTCACCGGGGTCGAGCTCATGGACGTCCTCGCCCAGGGTGAGCCGCAGCCGCCCGGACAGGACGTGCAGCCACTCCTCGCCCGGGTGGACACGGACGAGCTCGCGCTGGGTGCCGTACGGGACCTCGACGCGCAGGGCCTGCATGGCCCGGCCGGGGTGCCCGGCGCGGTGATAGGTCCAGCCGTCGGCCTCGGCGGGCTCGGCACGGCCGCCCCGGATGACGGG
This sequence comes from Streptomyces crystallinus, assembly GCF_039521265.1. Lineage (NCBI taxonomy): Bacteria > Bacillati > Actinomycetota > Actinomycetes > Kitasatosporales > Streptomycetaceae > Streptomyces > Streptomyces crystallinus. The sequence goes on from NZ_BAAACA010000014.1 coordinate 1,074,355, forward strand.
TTCGCGCTCGGGCGGCATCTCACCGAGCAGCTCGGAGACCGTCGTACCGTAGATACGGGCGAGCGCGAGCAGCATCGGCAGCGAGGGCTGGCGGGCGCCCGTCTCCAGCCGGGACAGATGCGCCGGTGAGAGCCCGGCGCGCGGGGCGGCGGCCTCCAGGGTGAGGCCCCGGCGCCGGCGCAGGTCACGCAGGCGCGGGGCGACACCGGGGAGCGCGGGGCCGGACGGCTCCCCGGCGCTTTCGGGCGGAGTGCTCATGCACTCCATTCAGTCAGCGGATTGCCTGTGGGGCAAATTTTTTGCCTCACAGGCAAATCCCGCCCGGATACGCCTACCGGTTGGCGACCGCCTGCTTGACCAGGGTGCGGCCGAAGTCCCACATCAGCCCTCCCCCGCCGTGCGCGTCCTCCATCACGGCCGTGAACGCCTCCACGAAGCGGTCCACCTCACGCTCGCCGATCGTCAGCGGCGGGATCAGCTTGATGACTTCCAGGTGGTCCCCGGAGACCTGGGTGAGGATGCGGTGCTTCTGGAGCAGCGGCACCACCACCATCTGCGCGAAGAGGCCCTTGCGGGCGGCCTGGAGCATGGTCCAGCGCCCGCGCAGCCGGATCGAGGATGGCTTGCCGAACTCGATGCCGACCATCAGGCCGCGCCCGCGTACGTCGTGCAGCAGCTCGTAGCGGTCGACCAGCGCGGCGAGGCGGGACCTCAGAAGCTCGCCGGTGACGCGCGCGTTGGCGACGATCTCCTCGTCCTCCATCACCGAGAGCACCGCGAGACCCGCCGCCATCGCCTGGGCGTTGGAGCCGAAGCTGGCGGAGTGCACCAGGACCCGGTCCATCGACGAGTAGACCTTCTTGAAGATCCACTCCTTGCCGAGGGTCGCGCCGACGGGCACATAGCCGCCGGAGAGCGCCTTGGCGACACAGACCAGATCCGGCTCGACGCCCTTCTCGTGCTGGTACGCGTAGAAGTCGCCGGTCCTGCCGAGCCCGGTCTGCACCTCGTCCGCGATCAGCAGCGCCTTGTGCCGGTGGAGGAGCTCCTGCGCGGCGAGCAGATAGCCGGGCGGCGCCGCGTGGACGCCCTTGCCCTGGATCGGCTCGACGATCAGCGCGGCCACGTCGCCGCGCCTCAGCTCGCGTTCCAGGGCGGCGAGGTCGCCCAGCGGCACCGCCGTGTCGGGCAGCAGCGGGGCGAAGCCGTCGCGGAAGCCGGACTCGCCGTTGACCGAGAGCGAGCCGGTGGTCAGCCCGTGGAAGGCGTGGGAGCAGTACAGGACCCTGGGTCTGCCGGTGGCGTACCGGGCGAACTTCAGGGCGGTCTCCACCGCCTCCGTACCGCTGTTGCCGAAGAACACCCGGTCCAGGTGGGGACTGTGGGCGAGCAGCTTCTCGGCCAGCAGCCCGGGCAGCGGCTGGCAGTCGAAGCGGGTGAGGTCCGCGAGCGAGGCGTCCAGCACGTCGTGCAGCGCCTTGCGGACGACGGGGTGGTGGCGGCCCAGGCCCATCACCCCGAACCCGGCGAGCATGTCCAGGTAGTCCTGGCCGTCCGCGTCCCAGAAGTACGCGCCCTCGGCCCGCTCGTAGACCTTGTCGAAGCCGATGGTGTGCAGCATGCGCGGCAGCTGGTGGTTGAGGTATCTGGCGTGCAGCTCGTAGCGCTCGCCGCCGCGTTCGGCGAGGAGCCGGGCCAGGTCGAAGCCCGTGGGGCCGCCGTCGGTCATCCGTCGTTCTCCTTCTCGGCCGCCACGGCGGCGTCCTGGCGCGCCGCCAGCGCGGCGCTGATCCGTCCCGCGATCTCCACCGGGGTGAGCCCGATGTCGGCGAGCACCTCGGCGCGCTTGGCGTGCGCGAGGAACTGCTCGGGGATGCCGAAGGAGCGCAGCGGGGTGTCCACCCCGGCGTCCCGCAGCGCCTGCCCGACGGCCCAGCCGACGCCCCCCGTACGGCAGTTGTCCTCCACGACCGCCACCAGCGCGTGCCGCTCGGCCAGCGGCGCCAGCTGCTCGTCGACGGGCTTGACCCAGCGGGGGTCCACCACCGTGCACCGGATGCCGCGCCCGGCGAGCAGGTCGGCGGCCTGGAGGCAGACCGGCGCGAGCACCCCGACCGCCACCAGCAGCACCTCGGCGTCCTCGTCGCGGCGCAGCACGTCCATCGCGCCGACCCGGTCCAGGGCGGGGATGTCCGGGCCGACCGACTCCTTGGGGAAGCGCAGCACCGTGGGGGCGTCGTCGACGTCGACGGCCTCGCGCAGCTGGGCGCGCAGCTGGGCCGCGTCGCGCGGCGCGGCGATCCGCAGACCGGGCACGACCTGGAGGACGGAGAGGTCCCACATGCCGTTGTGGGAGGCGCCGTCGACGCCCGTGACCCCGGCCCGGTCCAGGACGAACGTCACTCCGCACCGGTGCAGGGCGACGTCCATCAGGACCTGGTCGAAGGCGCGGTTGAGGAAGGTGGCGTAGACGGCGACGACCGGGTGCAGCCCGCCGGTGGCGAGCCCGGCCGCCGAGACGGCCGCGTGCTGCTCGGCGATGCCGACGTCCCAGACCCGGTCGGGGAAGCGCGCGGCGAACTCGGTGAGCCCGGTGGGGTGGAGCATCGCGGCGGTGATCGCCACGACGTCCTCGCGCTCCGCGCCGAGCGCCGCCAGCTCCGCGCCGAACACCGAGGTCCACGAGGGGCCGCCGGCGGGGGCGAGGGGTAGGCAGGTCAGCGGGTCCATCGCGCCCACGGCGTGGAAGCGGTCGGCCTCGTCGTCCAGGGCCGGCTGGTAGCCGCGCCCCTTCTCGGTGAGGCAGTGCACCAGGACGGGCCCGTGGAAGCGCTTGGCGCGGCGCAGCGCCGACTCGACGGCCTCGATGTCGTGCCCGTCGATGGGCCCCACGTACTTCAGGCCCAGGTCCTCGAACATCCCCTGCGGGGCGAAGGCGTCCTTGAAGCCCTTCTTGGCGCCGTGCAGCGACTCGTACAGCGGCCGCCCCACCACCGGCGTCTGCTGGAGGACCTGCTTGCCCCAGGCCAGGAACCGCTCATAGCCGTCGGTGGTGCGCAGGGTGGCCAGATGGTCGGCGAGGCCGCCGATGGTGGGGCCGTAGGAGCGCTCGTTGTCGTTGACCACGATGATCAGGGGCCGGTCGCGGGCGGCGGCGATGTTGTTCAGCGCCTCCCAGGCCATGCCGCCGGTGAGGGCGCCGTCGCCGATGACCGCGACGACGTGGTCCGGCCTGCCCCGTACCTGGTTGGCCTTGGCGAGCCCGTCGGCCCAGCCGAGCACGGTCGAGGCGTGCGAGTTCTCGATGACGTCGTGCGCGGACTCGGCGCGCGAGGGGTAGCCGGAGAGCCCGCCCTTGGAGCGCAGCTTCGAGAAGTCCTGCCGCCCGGTGAGCAGTTTGTGTACGTAGCTCTGGTGCCCGGTGTCCCACAGGATGCGGTCGGCGGGTGAGTCGAAGGTCCGGTGCAGGGCGATGGAGAGCTCCACCACCCCCAGGTTGGGCCCGAGATGGCCCCCGGTCCGCGCCACCGCCTGGATCAGGAATTCCCTGATTTCCTGGGACAGCAGGGTGAGTTCGGCGCTCTGGAGCGCCTTCAGGTCGTGCGGCCCCCGAACATTCTCCAAGATCGTCACGCTGGAGCCCCCTTCGGATCCCGTTCTGCTCTCGGTGGTTCCGGTCAGCCCCGCGCGGTGACGCTCGGGACGCCGGAGGCGACGCCCTCCCCCTCCATCTCCTGGGCGATCTTCATCGCCTCTTCGATCAGCGTCTCGACGATCTTCGACTCGGGCACCGTCTTGATGACCTCGCCCTTCACGAAGATC
>NZ_BAAACA010000015.1:0-163734 GCF_039521265.1 Streptomyces crystallinus
GGGTACAGGGGGCGGAGCCCTCGCTCACGGGGCCGGGGGCGTAACCCCCGGCAGAACCCACCCCCTCCCGCCCCCGGAGGGTTTAGGGAAGCCCCGATGCTCGTAAGTAGGTGTTCTGGAGGGTAGTGCCTGGTCAGGACGCGAGGAAACCCCGCCCGGCACTGTGGCCGAACGGGGCTGTTGCGGGACTCAGCGGTTCAGGTCCCGGTATTCCTCCAGCATGCGCAGCCCCGGGGCCAGAAGGTTTCGCGTCCCGGCGCAGGGCCGCTCACCGGGAAGCACCCATGTGTGCCAGCACGACAGGCAGCACACCACCCGGGCATGCTCCGGATCGGTCTCCGCGCTGCCGCCGCATCGTGGGCACGGCTGCATGGGGTCTCCCTAGGCCGACAAGTCGAACTCGCCCAGCCTGGCACCGCCCAGGAAGTCGGTCCACTCAACCGCCGTGAACTCGACCGTCTGGCCCGTCTCGGAGTTGCGGACGGCCACCTTGCCGGGGACGTTGGTCGCCACCTCGACACAGCGTCGGTCGTTCGGGTCGTACTTGCACATGCTGGACGTGTGGAACTCGAACTCAGGTCGCTCAGCCATCGTGCGTTTCCTCCCGTCGAAGAACGGGGAGTCGGTCCCCGAGCCGTCGTGCACTTGCCACCCGCCCGGCCGTCACGCCTCACGGGAATGAGAGGGCGCAACAGCCGGACGGGGGCTCGCCCCACCCCCCGGCCGGAACGGGACCACTGCCACTCGCGCCACGCCATCGGCAGCAGGGGCGAGTACGGGTCTCTCCGGGGGCGGGAGTCTCAGGGGTGACCAGCCCTCGCGTGCTCCTCGGTGGCCGCGAGTTCCAGCCGGTTGACCGCTACGCGACGGGCTTGCTCCTGAGGGCTGTCGAGCATTACGCACGCCATGTCTTCCAGCGTGCGGGCGAAGATCGCGTGCCCCGTGGCGGCCGTGTGCTCGATCATGGCGATGCTTCCGGTCTTGAGGTCCGCCGTCGCGTCCAGCGTCCAGCAGCATCCGCCATCCGCGCCGGACATGCAGCGGGCCGATAGAGTCACTTCGCTATCAGGGTGGCGCAGCACCTTGTAGACCACGGCGCGCAGCGTGCTTCTGAAGCTCACCGCTGCCCCTCCGGCTCGTTCGCCGGGCGGAACACGCCGGTCTCCCAGGACTCCCCGTCGCCGTCCGGCGGTACCAGCGTGACTGTGCGCGTGTCGCCGTCCCACGCGATGACCTTCCCGAGCCGCCCGCGCGCTGTGTCCTTGACGATTACGCCCGGTTCGGGAATCCACCGGGGCGCAGGTACCGCTGCCCACATCAGAGCGACCCCACAGGGCGAGTCCAGACGCGCGCCCGAAAGGCCTCGTGGTTCGTCGGCGCGCGAAGCTTGTCCGGGGCAACAGCCCACTCGGCACCACCGCCCGGCGGAACGAGGTACGCCGACCCCTCGAACAGCTTGCGTACCTCACCGATCCGGCCGCTCGTCGTGTCCACCGCGTACGTTCCCGTGGTGGGGACCCAGTGGTCAGCCATGGTCTCTCGCCATCCCCTCGCGTGGTCGTGCCGGGATCGTCCCGCCCCGCAGCGGGACCGCGTAGGGGCATCCGTAGGGGCAAGTTGCCACCGCTTCCCCGTTCACCACCGGTCTAGAGGCATCTGTAGGGGCAAGATGAGCCCATGGCCATCGGGGAACTGATCACAGACCTTCGGAAGGCTCGCGGATGGAGCCAGGGGCGGCTAGCGTCGGCGATCAACGACACCTTCGGAACGAACCTCGATCGGGAGTATGTGAGCCGTTGGGAGCGTTCCAAGGTCACGCCTGGCCCGTTCTACCTGCGGTGCCTGTCCGCAGTTCTCGACGTGCCTCTAGCAGTGCTTGAGGGTGAAGTGAAGCGCCGTATGTTCCTGACCGATGCAGCCGGAGCGGCCATAGCCCCTGTGGTGGCCTCAGACCTGCTGTCCGCAGGGTTCGCCGCCCGCCTGTCCGGCGGTCCCACAGCGGATGCCTGGGAGGCCAAGCTGGCCACGTACGGCACCGAGTACATGAGCCTGGGCGCTGCCGACATTCAGCGGCGCATCAGCGCGGAACTGGTCACCGTGCAACAACAGCTCGACACCCCCCAACTGTGGTCTGTGGCCTCCCGGTTGATGACCTTGTACGCCAAAACGTTTCCGGGGTCGGACGGCTCCAAGGCCGTCCACTGGTACCGCATGGCGGCCAAGGCGGCCGACCAGTCCGGAGACGAGGCGGCGCGCGTATGGGTCCGGGGCCGCGCGGCTATCGCCCTGGGGTACGAGGGCGCATCCCTCGGCGTTGCCGACATGCTGGCCGACCAGGCTATGGCGATCAGTAACAAGCCCTCGCTCGGACTACTGAACGCCATCTTCGGCAAGGCCCACACAGCAGCGATCCGAGGAGACCGCGACGCAGCGCGGAAGCTCATCGAGCAAGGCCGACGAGTCTTCGACAAGGCCGGTTCGTACGAGCAGACCAGCGACTACGCCGTGCCCTGGTGGCGAGTCAACGTCTTCATTTCACTGCTTGCCGCCCGGCTCGGAGACGAGAAGACGGCCGTAGGAGCGCAGGAAGCGGCACGGGCAGAACTGCCCCCCACACTGCCCCGATTCGCCACGCACCTTGAAATGCACCGGGGGCTGATGATCACCCGGTCCGGGGACAGCGCGGGAGGGGTGGCCTACTCGCGGGCCGCTCTGGAAGCCCTGCCCCCCGAAAAGCACTCCTTGACCCTCCGGCTCCTCATGGCAGAGGTAGAGGGCCGACCGGTGTACTGAGCTCGCGACCGTCGGGCACCGTCATCCGAACGTCTCCAGCGTCATGCGGTCACGCGAAAGTCGGCGTTTCCGGACGCGACAAAACCCCCGCACCCGCCGCCCCGAAGGGTGACGAGCGCGGGGGCTCTGTGATGCTGCGGGTCAGCCGGCGAGGACGTTGGTCAGGCGTGCAGCGGCCTTGCCGCCGAAGAGGGCGAGGCCGCAGTAGAAGTCGATGCGGGTGCGGTAGACGGGCTTGTCGTGGGACTCGCCCAGGTCGGTGGCCTGCACACCGCCGTTGGTCAGGCCGCTCACCCCGGCGTCGGCCTCGGTGCGGCCGAAGCGCACGGCGTAGATGTCGCCGGTCTGCTTGCCGCCCGTGCCAGTGGTGAGCGGGAGCACGTCGGTGCCGTCCAGCTTCTGCCCGGCGTCGAGCAGCGGGATGCCCTTCCATGTGACGGTGGCCTTCCCGGCGATCTCGGCCGAGAGGAGTTCGGCACCACCGAGCCGCCGGAACCCTGATTCGATCTTCGCGCGGAGCGCGGCGTTCATGTAGAGCGCTCCGTTCGAGCCGCTGATGCCGCGCACCTGGGCGACAAGAGCGTCCATCGCATCGAAGAAGTCATGACCGTTGGCGACCGGACCGACGCCCTTTGCGTCCAGGACCTGTCCAGCGAACAGGCGCTTACGCAGACCATCGAAGCCCTTGGGGTTCACTTCGACATCGCCGTTGAAGAACTGGTCCGCGAAATGAACGGACGCGGCCTTGATCTTGAGTGTTTCCTGAATGGCTCGCTGGTCATTGATGTTGCCACGGGTCTGAGCGATGAACTTGTCCACATCGGAATCTCCGCCAAGGATGGCAAGTGTCTCGATCTTCTGATTCAGTGTGCCGGTGCTTTCCGGGTAAGCCTCGTTTACTCCTCGGAAGGAGACTCCGGGGAGGGTTGATTCCTCGTTGTATCGGTACGCGTTGCCCTGGACCTCTATCAGCGGGAGCCGGTCCAGGATCGGCGATTCCTGGACGAACGTTTCGATCACGCCACGCTGAAGCTGGTCAAGGGAAAGCTTCGCGGATTCAGCAAGAGTCAAAGACATGAGTAATTCCCTAATTCTGGGTGGATCAACAAGAAAAGTGCCGCAGCCGGTTGCTGACGACACCCACAGAAATGGCCCAATCAGCCATGCGAGTTTTTTGCCTCCCTGCCGATCTTTTGGGCGGGAGAAGGGGAGTGCCCCCCTGGTCGAGACGGAAATTATTTCCGAATCGGCTTCAAATTTGCTGCTGCCCAACCGCCCGGTTGCCGCTTCGCGGTCTCGCGGTTGTGGCACGTCGTGCACAGCGGACGCAGCCTGTTGAACGCATCCGGATCGGCGACTCCTTGCGCCACCAGCTCACGCCGAGAGTGCGGGAAGTGGTCAGCCACCGTCGCCGTGCGACCGCACAGCAGACACCACGGGTTGCGGTAGAGGTACGCCTTACGGATGCGCTGCCAACGCGTCGTGTAGCCCCGTTCAGCGCTGGTTCCGCGCTGTTGCTCGGCCTCGCGTCGATGAGCCTCACAGCGTCCGCCACGGGCGGTCAGCTCCGGGCACCCGGGTGCCGAGCACGGGGGGCGGGGTCTTCGGGGCATGGGGGGAACACCTCCAGACAAGTTGGGAGTGCCAGTAACTACGAATGTTCGTTTCTAGCTTCACCCCATTGAGCGACAGATATATGCATATCTCTTCGGTATTCTTCTCATGGGGAACTCTGGTCGGGCACTCTTCATGCGTGACCAAACGCAACATCTCGGCGAAGGGTCCAGCCCTTCCGTCTGCCTATCAGGCAGCACAACAACAGCCCGCCATTGAACTTCGCTGCGGTGGCGTCCACTTGACTATTCAGCGCATCCCAATGTGGCTGATCACAATCAGCATCACGGCCACGGGTACGGGCACCGCCTGGTGGACAAGCCGATGATTCGTCACGAGCGAACGTGGACTGCCACCGGTAGTCAAGATGCTCGAACTAGTGAATCGCTCAGCCGTCGATCAGGGGACTGCCCGGATGCTGGGAATGCGCGCTGATGCGAGGGGGTATAGAAGTGAGCACATCCATAATGAGGGGCACTCGAATGCCAAGAACAAGGTTCACTCAGGTAGTTGTGGCCAGCGCCATCGCTGTTGCGTCTTCCTTGCCAGGCAATGTCGCCAGCGCTACACCGTCGGCACCGTTGGCTACAAGGTACGAATGCTTGGCCCCGGAAGGATTCTTCAATGAGTGTCGCGTAGCGAAGGTTCCGCGCGGGACTAAGCTTGTGATCTACAATCGCACGTCGCAAAACGAGAAGATTCGCTTTGAAGTGCGGACTGCCCGAGGAGGCAGTCCCTTGGGGCGGATCACGCTAGCCGAGCGAGAGTATGGAACTGGATATGTGAACAACGACGACTACGTTCCTGACGTGCGCGTCTACGTGTCCAGTACGGACAACACCGTGACTGTTCAGGGGACATTTAGCGTAGTTCGAATCTAAGTGTGTCCGTTCGGACGTCGCGGTGTCAGGAGTGAGGCGCAGCGGCCCCGAACTCCGTACGGGTCTTGAGCCCATGGCATCCGTGGCACAGCACCTGAACGTTGCGGTCAACGTCCTCGCCACCGAGGGACAGTGGGCGTACGTGGTCCACGTCCACCCCGTCCGCGGGGAAGTCGCCCAAGCACCAGTCGCACCAGGCCGTACCCCGTTCCTGTACTCGCCGGCGTAGCCGAGCCGCAGCGTCATAGCGGGCGGCTCGTCGCCGACCGCGTGAACGGCGCGCGCGAACCGTGGGACGGTCCTGGTGCGCCTGGTCGTGAACTCCGCATCGGCCGCGCCGAGTTGCTGCCTCGCTGCACTCAATGCAGGGGGTCATGTGTCACCGCCTGTTCGTCGTTGTTGTCGGGTGCCCGCCCCCGGACTCGAACCGGGAACACCGCGGGTCTAGGCCGCGTGCCTCTTACCGATTGGGCTAGGCGGGCTTGTGTCGTCCTCGCCGGTAAGGCGGGACAACGAGGGGACTGCACGCGCTTACAACCCCTTTCGGCGCCCCGGTCAAGGGCGGTTACTCATGGGCGATGCAGTCCCCGCATGCGTTGCCGCACGACCCCTGCGGCCACCCCCGAGTAACGCGAGGGTGCGTGGTGCACGGGCAACGCTGGTGAGAACGGGCACTCGGTCCGCCCGGGTGTCCCCCTTGGGGTGGGTGCGCGGTAACCCGCTCTCACTCTGTTGTGGGGACCAGCGAATTCCCGGCGCCCTTCCGGACGATGCGGGCTCCGCGGCTACCCCCTCACTGTGCTGTGGGGACCAGTAGATTCCTGCCGGGCCCACGGCATGACGGAATGACGGTTCTAGTGTCTTTCTGACTTTTCTTAGAAAACGTAAGAGAAAAACAGAAACGGGCCCTGAACCGTCATATCGTCATGGCTGCGCCCGCTGGTGGCCCTCGCCGCGGCAGCGCTGCGTCAGGCGCGTAGTGCAAGGGCAACGCTGGTGCCCAAAGTCAGGCACTCAGCCCGCCGAACTCCCGCTGGGTGAGTGCGCGGTAGTCCCGCTCTCGGAAGTGGGGAAGAGCGGGCGTTCCCGCGCTTTCTTGGATGCGCGGGCTGTTCTCGCTCTCACTACTTACGGGAGAGCGGAGGTATCCCGCGCTGAACCGTGGCGGTGTGCTGAACGGTGGTCCGGTCTCTCTTCTTCTATGTTTTTTCTACGTGTTCTAAAAAGTGGGTTGGAACCGTCACTCTGACACCCTCTGTGCCGCTGCTGGGCCGGTCTCGGCCGAGTCGGCGAGCCTCGGGGTAGGCAGCAGAAAGCCCCGGCGGTCCCGAGGGAGTACCGGGGCGGTGCGGGCCGGTCGTACTGCATTCCAGGACGAACCTGTAAGGCACCAGCCCTCGCCCGCGCACCCATTCCGGCGCGGGATGGTACGAGCCTATACGCCGCGGAGGGGGCGCCGAGAGCCCCGGCCGGGCATGGGTGGGCGGGGCGTGCTCGTGCTCGTACCGGCCCGTTACGCGGCAGCCGCGAGGCTGTCCGGCGTCAGGTTGCGATGCGCCGTTGCTCCGGTCGTGGGCGTGTGCTGCGGGTTGTTCTCGGCGGCGAGGGCATCGGCCATGGTGGCGTTCTCCTCGATTGCCGGGTCAAGGTCGCCTGTGATGGTGAAGTCGGCGCGCCGTAGGTCGAGCTTTCGCCACCCGCCCTTCGTGCCGGGCTTGATCATGAGCTTGGCCCCTGCTTCCACCAGCATGGTGCGCCGGGCCATGGCGTCCGCGTTGTTCCAGTCGTCGGCGTAGCTGCGTCCGGTGGGAAGTGCCTCACGGCGGGGTTCGGTCTTCTCCCGCGCTTCCAGTTCGGCCAAGCGGGAGTCGAGTGCGTCCGCGTGGCGCTGCCATTCGGCTTGTGCCGCCTTGGACTTCTGGCGGCCCTTCTGCTTCTGGTGCTCGGCGAACTCCGCCACGGTGGCGTCGATCTCGGGCTGAGGGTCGTAGCCGGGTATCTCGATGACGCGGGTGATCTGTACGGGGCCGACCAGGCGCAGGAACTCGGTGGTCACGTACTCGTCCGCCCACTGCGCACGGATGGTGGACGGGGCCGGGCAGTTCGCCCCGTACTTGTATGACGAGCACTGGTAGACGTCGCGGCCCTTGCCCGGCCGTGCCTTGTTCAGGTACATGCGGGAGCCGCATCCGTTGCAGTGGATGACGCGCAGCAGCAGCGCCCCGGAGTCCTTACGGACAGGCGCACGCTCGGCGACAGGCTTGGGTGCGAGCAGCGCGCCCACCTGGTCAAACTCTTCGCGGGTGAGGATCGGGGTTTCGGCAGCCATGATCGGGGCGCCCTGGTCGTCACGGACGGGCTTGCCCTGGTACACCTTCCACCCGAGCAGCGCCGGACTGGTCAGCATCCTGATGATGGTCTCGGCGCGCCACTGCGCGGGCTTCCGCTTCCGAGGGGTGCTCTCGGCGGGCTCCGCTCCGGCGTTCTTCGTACGGGCCCGGTAGGCGGCCCAGTGGGCGGACGGCGACAGCACGCCGTCAGCGTTCAGCATGCGTGCAATGGCGAGAGGGGCGAGCCCGGACATCAGGGCGGCAATGATTCGCTCGATGACGGAGACCGCCACGGGGTCTGGGACGAGGGTCCAGCCCACTCCGCCGTGTTCCTTCGGCATGGGGGCGGGAAGGTAGCCGTATGCGGTCTTGCCGCCGCCGCGCCAGCGAAGCGGCATCTTGCGCATGGCTGCCTGTGCGCCGGTCACGCGGTCGCTGGTGGACTGCGTTTCGACCTGTGCGGCGAACGCGAACATCATCATCATGAGTTCGCTCATGGGGTCCATGGGGTTGCGGAAGTCGAAGACGAGCCGCCCTGTGCCGCCCAGACCCTCGGCGAAGACGATCATCTTGCGGTGCTCGCGGGCCCACTTCGCAAGCTCGTGCATGTCGCCCATGGACCGAATGGCACGGTCGAAGCGCCAGAAGACAAGGGCGTCGAAGTCGGCGGGCCGCTTCAGCCACGCGCCGAGCTGCGGACGCTCGAAGGGGCCGACCTTGGACGCCGACACGTCCAGGTCGACCGCTTCACGCAGCGTCTCACCCGTACCGAAGTCGATACCGAGGGCGCTTGCCGCCTGGTCGTCAGACTCACGCTGACGCTCCGGGCTCGTCGTCTCATCCGTCCGCACCGACAGACGGACGCACCGCACCCCGCGCAGGGTCTCGGTGGGGGTGGCTCCTATGTTGGTGGCGCTGGTCTCCATGCTTTCTGTGGGGACCAGTGAGTTCCCCGACTGCCTGACCTGCGTAGATACCGCCACGACCCGATCACTCCAGAACACTCAGTCCAGAGCATCGGGAAGGGGCGGGGTGGGGGTTCTCAGGGACGTGGCGTACGGCGGGTTCGCGCCGTGCGTCCCGCACGTCAGGGACGCCGCCTCCGCCGCGTACCTCAGCGCCACCCCCCACTCGGCCGCAGACAGCCGCCCCCGCCCCGCCACCACCCGCAGCAGCGCCGCGTTCACCGTGTCCCCCGCCCCGATCGTGTCCACCACCGAGACCCGCTCCCCGGGGACGGAGACCTCCTCGCCGTGGCGGGTCCACACCGTCAGCCCCGCCGCGCCCCGCGTCAGCACCACCGCCTCCGGGCCCGCCGCCAGCCACTCCCGCACCCCGCCGCCCAGCCATGCCGCGTCCTCCTCGGACAGCTTCAGCAGGGACACGTACGGCAGCCAGGAGCGGAAACGCGCCCGGTAGGCGTCCGCGTCCGGGATCAGGCCCGGGCGGATGTTGGGGTCCAGCAGGGTGAACACGCCCCGCCCCGACTCCCGCCGCAGCAGCGCCTCGTACGCGCTCGCCCCCGGTTCGAGCACCAGCGAGCAGGTGCCGAGCGCCAGCGCCCGTACCCCGGAGGGCAGTTCGGGCGGCAGCTCGAAGAGGCGGTCCGCGGTGCCGGACGCGTAGAAGCCGTATCCGGCGGCCCCGTCCGGCCCGACGTTCGCCACCGCCAGCGTCGTGGGCTCCGGGCCGCGCTGGACCAGGGAGGTGTCGACACCGGCGGCGCGCAGCCCGTCGAGCAGGGCCTCGCCGAAGCCGTCCGTCGACACACGGGAGCAGAAGGCCGTCTCGGCGCCGAGCCGCCCGAGGGCGACCGCGGTGTTGTACGGGCCGCCCCCGAGCCGGGGGGACAGGGGGCCCAGCCGGTCGCCGGGGCGCTCGGGGACCAGGTCGATGAGGGCTTCTCCGGCAACGACGATCACGCGGCCGAACGTACACCCACCCGAACGACTTCCGTCCAGCCCGCCCATCCGGCCCCGGCCCGCCCCCGCCCCTCCCCGGCCTGGGCCGACCCACGGGCGGCCCCCCCGCCCCGGCGCAGCTGCCCGCCCCGCCCGCCCCGCCCGTCCCACCCGCACCCCCCGCCGGTATCGTCGGATACGTCACCAACCCCCCATGCACCGTGGAGACCCCATGTCCGGCCAGCCCGCCGCCCGTCGTACCGTGCTGAAAGGTGCGGCCCTCGCCGGGGCCGCGGGGCTGGGTGTGGCCGCCTGCTCCACCGACTCCAAGCTCGGGCACGCCGAGACGCCGACGCCGACCGCGCCCGTCGCGCTGGGCGCGGCCGAGGAGATCCCGGTCGGCGGGGCCAAGCTCTACCGCGAGCAGCGGCTGATGGTGTCCTGCCCGGCCAAGGGCGAGTACAAGGCGTTCAGCGCCCAGTGCACCCACGCCGGCTGCGTCCTCGACAAGATCGAGGACGGGCACGGGAACTGCCCCTGCCACGGCAGCCGCTTCAATGTGATGACCGGCCAGCCGGTGCACGGCCCGGCGACCGTTCCGCTGCCCCCCGTCCCGGTGAAGGTGAAGGACGGGAAGCTGGTGGCCGGGCCCGACGCCTGACGACGGCCCACGGCCACGCCGGCTACTCCCAGTCCCAGTCGATCCCCAGGATTCCGGGGCGCACCCCCTGCTCCACCATGTGCACCGTCCGGTGCTGCCCGCTCAGCGTCAGATCGCCCCGGGCCGAGCGGGCCGCGCCCGCCGACGTCCGGGAGAAGCGCCGGCACCGCACCGGCAGCGCCCGCTCGTCGAAGCGGACCTGGAGCACGTACTGCCCGCCCGCGAAGCTGAAGCCGCGGACGTACTCGCTGCTCGGCCCGGCCGTGCCGTCCTCGAAGCCGTAGCCGAAGAGATACGTCTCGCCGGCCCGCAGCCGGGCGTCGAACAGAAGCTCGGCCACCAGGACGCCGGTCTCGGCGTCCCAGCGCACCCGGCCGGTGCGGCAGTTCTCCGCCGCGCGCACCCGCACCCGGGACGGGTCGCAGCCGGGGTCGCCGTGGTGGATGGCGAGATAGCGGTCGACGCCGTCCCGGTGGGCCCGCACCACCTGCTGGGAGTCGCGGCCGACCAGCTCCCGGCCCGCTCCGACGCGTACCCGCTCCTGGTGGCCGACGGTGTGCAGTCCCCCGTCCACCGGTGACTCCAGGCCCGTGATCAGCCGCTCCACGACCCCGGAGGCCTCCACCAGGGAGCGGTAGGAGCGGCCCGCCGGGCGCTCCGCCCCGTCTCGCGCCTCGCCGTCGTCGAGCAGCCGCAGCAGCGAGCGCTCGGGCAGCCCGAGGACCTCCTCCAGGGCGCGCACCGCCCGCAGCGACTCGGCGCGCTGCGGCCGCCGCGCGCCCTGCTGCCAGTAACTCAGGCTGGTCACACCGACCTTGACGCCGCGCCCCGCGAGATGGTGCTGGACGCGCTGGAGCGGCAGACCGCGTACGGCGAGCGCGGCGCGCAGCGCCAGATGGAACGGGCCGGTGTGCAGCACCTGTGCCAGATCGGCGTCGGTGTGGAGCATGGGGGACTCCCTCGGGGACTGCTGCGGGATGGGGGGTTGCTGCGGGGTAGGGAACTGCTTCGGGGTAGGGGACTGCTTCGGGATCGGGGGGGGGCTTGCTTCGGGGGTAGGGGGCCGCCGCGGGACCGGGGCTCCTGTCGCCTACGGATCGGGCAGTGCCGCGAGGTCGGATACGGATCGGGCACCGCCACGGGGCCTCGGGACGGGGCCTCGGTGGGGGTGGTCACGAAGGCCTGGTTCAACCGCGCCGCCGGTCAGGGGACTTCGGGCCGCACAGTGAACGTTCACGGCGGGGGGTGGTCACGGGTCGCCGCGGGACCCGGGCTGCCTGGTGGGCCCGGAAGGCCTGTTCACATGGCGGCCACTCCGTTCACACCCGCGTCTCACCCCGCATTGAAGCGCGTTGACCAGCCCACGACAACGTTCGATGCTCACCGAAAGCGTCCGGACGCGCTCCTTCCAATCCCCACACCCCCCGCTTCGGGAGGAACGCGATGCACAACCGCAAGAGACGGCTTCCGGCCCTCGCCCTCGTGGTGACGGCCCTGCTCGCCGCCCCCACGGCGAGCGCCGTCGCATCCCCGCACGAGCACGGCACCACCGCAGCCGCCACGTCCACGACCGCCGCCGACACCCGTACCTCCGACGTCCACGCCACCGACACCCGTACCGCCGCCGACAAGCCGTCCGCCACGGCTGCCACGTCGAAGCGGCTCAACATCACCATGCAGGCCCAGCAGAAGAACAACTGGTGCTGGGCCGCCAGCGGCAACACCATCGCGACCTGGTTCGGCCGCGGCTACAGCCAGAACCAGTTCTGCAACGCCGCCTTCGGGCGCCAGCAGGGCTACGACTGCCCCAACTGGCAGGCGGACCTGGGCAATGTGCAGAACGCCCTGGACTGGGCCGGGATCAGCTCCGGCTCGTACGTCAGCGGCTGGCTGCGCTACACGACCGTACAGAGCGAGATCAACGCCAACCGGCCGATGGAGAGCCGCATCCAGTGGTCCAGCGGCGGCGGTCACATGCATGTGATCTACGGGTACGACACCGCCAGCAGCTGGGTCTACTGGGGTGACCCCTGGCCCTCCAGCAACCGCTACAACTGGGCCTCGCACGCCTGGTACGTCGACAACGACTCGTTCTCCTGGACCCACTCGCTCTACCGGATCGGGGCGTGACGGCGATGACCCTGCGACGTCTGTCCTCCTGCTGCGCCGCCGTCGCGGCGCTGGTCACCGGCCTCGTCGGCCTCTGCGCCCCGGGCGCGGCGGCCGAGGGGAACCCCACCGCGACGGCGGGCTCCAAGGCCGCCGCACACCGGGCGGCCGAGGCCCCCGCGACCCTCGACACGCTCTCCCGGTTCTTCGCCCGGGACGGCAAGGTGTCCCTGACCGCCGCCGCCCCGCGCATCCAGGGCGACGCGGTGCCCGTGTACACGCTCTCCCCGGAGTTCGTCGCGGGGCGGGCGGGGGCGCCGGTGGCGAAGCTGGAGTACCTCGCCTCCACGGCCGTCTCCTCGGACGGCCAGAAGGCCTCCCTGTGGACGGTTCCACGGGGCGGCACCTGGCAGGTGGTGAACATAGCCACCGGTGACGACGAGGCCCGCTACGCCGCGGCGGGCGCGAGCCGGCTGCCCGGCGGCACGGTCTTCCAGGAGCCGCAGATCAACGCGTGGTACGTCCAGAAGGGCGGCGCCGTGCTGCCGCTGGACGAGGACGCGGTACGGGCGGTCGGCGCCAGGGGCACCACGCTGGCCGCGTACCGGCAGCGGGTCCAGCGGGCCTACGGCGACAAGCTGCCCGGGTCCGCGTACGCGAAGTCCGGCAAGGCCGGGGGGTACGGGCAGACCCCGGAGGAAGCCCGGGCCCAGGCCGCGGCGTCCGTCTCCGGCCAGGGCGGGGGCGCGTCCACGGCCGCCTCGGTGACGGCCGGTGCGGGCGCGCTCGCCGCTGTCGGCCTCGGCGCCGTGGCTCTGCGTCGCCGTCGGCGCGGGGCGAACCGGGCGTAGCCCGTCCCCTGGACCGCGTGGCCGGCCGCGGATCGTGCGCGGCCGGCCACGCGGTTCCCCGCGCCCCTGATGACGGCATCTCCCGGCACCCCTGGAAGCGGCGCCCCACCAGCCAGGCCGCGCCCCCGAAGGGCTGTGCCCCGTGCAGCCGCGTTGTCGGTCCCCGCCAGTAGGGTGGTGGGCATGGCAGACCCCTCCACCTACCGCCCCAAGCCGGGACAGATCCCCGACTCGCCGGGGGTCTACAAGTTCCGGGACGAGCACCGCCGGGTGATCTACGTCGGCAAGGCCAAGTCCCTGCGCCAGCGGCTCGCGAACTACTTCCAGCCGCTCACGAGCCTGCACCCGCGCACGGCCACGATGGTCACCACGGCCGCGTCCGTGGAGTGGACGGTCGTCTCCACCGAGGTCGAGGCGCTCCAGCTCGAGTATTCGTGGATCAAGGAGTTCGACCCCCGGTTCAACGTCAAGTACCGCGACGACAAGAGCTATCCGTATCTGGCGGTCACCCTCAACGAGCAGTTCCCCCGGGTCCAGGTGATGCGCGGCGCCAAGAAGAAGGGCGTGCGCTACTTCGGTCCGTACGGACACGCGTGGGCGATCCGCGAGACCGTCGACCTGATGCTCCGCGTCTTTCCCGTACGGACGTGCTCCGCCGGGGTGTTCAAGCGCTCCGCCCAGATCGGCCGCCCCTGTCTGCTCGGCTACATCGGCAAGTGCGCGGCCCCGTGCGTCGGCCGGGTCACCCCCGAGGAGCACCGCGAACTGGCCGAGGACTTCTGCGACTTCATGGCCGGCCGTACCGGTACGTACCTGCGCCGCCTGGAGAAGGAGATGGCGGCGGCGGCCGAGGAGATGGAGTACGAGCGGGCGGCGCGGCTGCGCGACGACATCGGGGCGCTGCGCCGCGCCCTGGAGAAGAACGCGGTGGTGTTCACCGACGCCACCGACGCGGACCTGATCGCGGTCGCCGAGGACGAGCTGGAGGCGGCCGTCCAGATCTTCCATGTGCGCGGCGGCCGGGTGCGCGGCCAGCGCGGCTGGGTCACCGACAAGGTGGAGAACGTCGACACGGCGGGCCTGGTGGAGCACGCCCTCCAGCAGCTGTACGGGGAGGAGACCGGCGACTCCGTACCGAAGGAGGTGCTGGTGCCGGCGCTGCCGGAGGACGCGGACGCGGTCGGCGCCTGGCTCGCCGGGCGGCGCGGGTCCCAGGTCTCGCTGCGCATCCCGCAGCGCGGCGACAAGAAGGACCTGATGGCGACGGTCGCGCGCAACGCGCAGCAGGCGCTGGCGCTGCACAAGACCAAGCGGGCCTCCGACCTGACCACCCGCTCGCGCGCCCTGGAGGAGATCGCCGGGGCGCTGGACCTGGAGAGCGCGCCGCTGCGGATCGAGTGCTTCGACATCTCGCACCTCCAGGGCGACGACGTGGTGGCCTCCATGGTCGTCTTCGAGGACGGCCTGGCCAGGAAGAGCGAGTACCGCCGCTTCCAGATCAAGGGCTTCGAGGGCCAGGACGACGTCCGGTCCATGCACGAGGTGATCACCCGTCGCTTCAAGCGCTATCTGGCCGAGAGCGCCCGGCTGGGGGAGTGGGCGGACGGCGAGGAGGGCGCCGAGACCGGACCGGCTCCCTCCGGCGAGGTCCCGGCACCCGGCGAGGCCCCGCTGGAGACCGGGCCGCGCACCGAGGACGGGCGGCCCAAGCGGTTCGCCTACCCGCCGCAGCTCGTGGTGGTCGACGGCGGCCAGCCGCAGGTGGCGGCGGCCAAGCGGGCCCTGGACGAGCTGGGCATGGACGATGTGGCGGTCTGCGGGCTCGCCAAGCGGCTGGAGGAGGTCTGGCTGCCGGACGACGACGACCCGGTCGTCCTGCCCCGCTCCAGCGAGGGGCTGTATCTGCTCCAGCGCGTGCGTGACGAGGCTCACCGGTTCGCCATCACCTATCAGCGGGTCAAGCGGACCAAGCGGTTCAAGGCGAGCCCGCTGGACGCGGTGCCGGGCCTCGGCGACTCCCGCAAACAGGCGCTGATCAAGCATTTCGGCTCGGTGAAGCGGCTCCGGTCGGCGACAATCGAGCAGATCTGTGAAGTCCCCGGGATAGGTCGCAAGACGGCCGAGACCGTGGCGGCGGCCCTGGCCCAGGCAGCTCCGGCCGCACCCGCCGTGAACACGGCGACAGGAGAGATCATTGAAGAGGACGACGGGGGATCCACGAAATGACTGAGCACGACCGATCAGAAGCAGAAGCTGGAGCCGCACACGTGAGTACGGGCACGACGAACGACGCCGCAGAGGCGGCCATCCCCGAGCTGGTGATCATCTCCGGGATGTCCGGCGCCGGACGCAGCACCGCCGCCAAGTGCCTGGAGGACCTCGGCTGGTTCGTCGTCGACAACCTGCCGCCCGCGCTGATCCCCACCATGGTGGAGCTCGGCGCCCGGTCCCAGGGCAATGTGGCCCGCATCGCCGTCGTCGTCGACGTGCGCGGCCGCCGTTTCTTCGACAACCTCCGCGAGTCGCTGGCCGACCTGGACTCCAAGCAGGTCACCCGGCGGATCGTCTTCCTGGAGTCGTCCGACGACGCGCTGGTGCGCCGCTTCGAGTCGGTCCGCCGCCCGCACCCCCTCCAGGGCGACGGGCGGATCGTGGACGGCATCGCGGCCGAGCGCGACCTGCTGCGCGAGCTGCGCGGCGACGCCGACCTGGTGATCGACACCTCCAGCCTCAACGTCCACGAGCTGCGCGCCAAGATGGACGCCCAGTTCGCCGGGGACGAGGAGCCGGAGCTGCGCGCCACGGTGATGTCGTTCGGCTACAAGTACGGCCTGCCGGTCGACGCCGACCTGGTGGTGGACTGCCGCTTCCTGCCGAACCCGCACTGGGTGCCGGAGCTGCGCCCGTACACGGGTCTGAACGAGGAGGTGTCCGGTTACGTCTTCAACCAGCCGGGCGCCAAGGAGTTCCTCAACCAGTACAGCGAGCTGCTCCAGCTGATCGCCACCGGCTACCGGCGCGAGGGCAAGCGGTACGTGACGATCGCCGTCGGCTGTACCGGTGGCAAGCACCGCTCGGTGGCGATGTCCGAGAAGCTGGCCGCGCGCCTCGCCACCGAGGGGATCGAGACCGTCGTCGTCCACCGGGACATGGGGCGCGAGTGAAGGTGTACCGACGGCGCACGCGCGGACCGGTGCTGCGCACCGGCCGGGGGCGTGGCGCCCAGCCCAAGGTCGTCGCCCTCGGCGGCGGCATGGGCCTCTCCGCGTCGCTCGCGGCGCTGCGCCGGATTACCGGCGATCTGACCGCCGTCGTCACCGTGGCCGACGACGGCGGCTCCAGCGGCCGGCTCCGGGAGGAGCTGGGCGTGCTGCCGCCGGGCGATCTGCGCAAGGCCCTGGCGGCGCTCTGCGGCGACGACGACTGGGGCCAGACCTGGGCCCGGGTCATCCAGCACCGCTTCCAGTCCCAGGGCGAGCTGCACGAGCACGCGGTCGGCAATCTGCTGATCGTCGCCCTGTGGGAGCAGCTGGGCGACCACGTCCAGGCGCTCGACCTGGTCGGCAAGCTCCTCGGGGCGCACGGCAGGGTGCTGCCGATGTCCGCGGTCCCGCTGGAGCTGGAGGCGCTGGTCCGGGGCCACGACCCGGCCCGCCCCACCGATGTGGACACCGTCCGGGGGCAGGCCACGGTGGCCCTGACCCCGGGCGAGGTGCAGTCGGTCAACCTGGTTCCGCACGACCCGCCGGCGGTCCCGGAGGCGGTGGAGGCCGTGCTGGACGCCGACTGGGTGGTGCTGGGCCCCGGCTCCTGGTTCTCCTCGGTGATCCCGCACCTGCTGGTGCCCGAGCTGCTCGACGCGCTCACCGTGACCAAGGCCCGCAAGGTGCTCTCGCTGAACCTGGCGCCCCAGCCCGGTGAAACCGATGGCTTCTCTCCGCAGCGTCATTTGGAGGTTTTGGGACGACACGCCCCTAAACTCGCCCTGGACGTGGTGCTGGCCGACGAGGCCGCCGTGCCCGACCGCGAGTCCCTCGCCGACGCCGCCAAGGCGCTCGGCGCGGTGGTCGAGCTGGCGGCGGTCGCCGCGCCCGACGGGTCCCCGAAGCACGACCGGGAGCTGTTGGCGGCCGCGTACGACCGTATTTTTCGGATGCATGGAAGGATCGGCCCATGGCGATGACGGCAGCGGTGAAGGATGAGATCTCCCGGCTCCCCGTCACCCGGACCTGCTGCAGAAAGGCGGAGGTCTCGTCGATCCTGCGGTTCGCGGGCGGCCTCCACCTGGTCAGCGGCCGCATCGTGATCGAGGCGGAGCTGGACACCGCGATGGCGGCGCGCCGCCTCAAGCGGGACATCCTGGAGATCTTCGGTCACAGCTCCGAGCTGATCGTGATGGCCCCGGGCGGGCTGCGCCGCGGCTCGCGCTTCGTCGTACGGGTGGTGGCGGGCGGCGACCAGCTGGCGCGCCAGACCGGGCTCGTAGACGGCCGGGGCCGCCCCATCCGGGGTCTGCCGCCCCAGGTGGTCTCCGGGGCCACCTGTGACGCCGAGGCGGCCTGGCGCGGGGCCTTCCTCGCCCACGGCTCGCTCACCGAGCCGGGCCGCTCCTCCTCCCTGGAGGTGACCTGCCCGGGCCCCGAGGCGGCGCTCGCGCTGGTCGGCGCGGCCCGCAGGCTCCAGATCGCCGCCAAGGCCCGCGAGGTGCGCGGGGTGGACCGGGTGGTCGTCCGCGACGGCGACGCGATCGGCGCCCTGCTGACCCGCCTGGGCGCCCATGAGTCGGTGCTCGCCTGGGAGGAGCGGCGGATGCGCCGCGAGGTCCGGGCCACCGCCAACCGGCTGGCCAACTTCGACGACGCCAATCTGCGCCGCTCGGCGCGGGCCGCCGTCGCCGCCGGGGCCCGGGTGCAGCGCGCCCTGGAGATCCTCGGCGAGGAGGTGCCGGAGCACCTGGCCGCCGCCGGGCGGCTGCGCATGGAGCACAAGCAGGCCTCCCTGGAGGAGCTGGGCGCGCTCGCCGACCCGCCGCTGACCAAGGACGCGGTCGCCGGCCGGATCCGCCGGCTGCTCGCCATGGCGGACAAGCGGGCGCAGGACCTGGGCATCCCCGGCACCGAGTCCAATCTGACCGAGGAGATGGCGGACGGCCTGGTCGGCTGATCGGCGGAGCGCCCCCTCCGCCGGACGGCGGTGCCCTTCTCGTACCGCCGTCGGCTCCGTGTGCCGCCGGTGTCGGCGGTACCGGCCCTGGGATCAACTCGCTGTGAACGGCGTCCACTTGGTGGGCGCCGGTTCCGGTTCACCACCCTGACGCAGTATTGACATGATCATGAAGGGTCATGAGCCTGGCGTCTGTCCACTTTCGTGGCACACAACAGCAAGGGGGGCCAATGAGACGCAGAGCGAGAGCGATCCTCGCCGCGGCTTCACTGCTCACGGCCGGTCTGGCGGCGGTACCGGCCGCCCACGCCAGCCCGGGCGGCCGGGGCGGGCAGGGCGAAGGGCTGTCCGTCTGGTACGCCGACGTCAGCAAGGCGCAGCTGCCGCTGCTGCTGGCACAGGGCGCGGACGGCCAGGAACTGACCGCCCAGGTACCGGCGAAGGGCACCGCCAAGGTCGAGCTCTACCTCACCGAGAAGCAGGCCGGCACGCTGAAGAAGCAGGGTGTCGACCTCACCGAGCACACGCTCTCGACGGCGACCGAGAAGCGCCTCAAGGCCCAGGGGGACGGCGTCTTCCGCCCCTACAGCGGGGCGAACGGCCTGCGGCAGGAGATCGTCGACACCCAGCTCGCCCACCCCGGCCTCACCAAGGTCGAGTCCATCGGCAAGACCGTCAAGGGCCAGGACATCCTCGCCCTGAAGCTCACCAAGGGCGCGAACAAGGCGAAGGACGGCTCCAAGCCCTCCGTGCTGTACATGTCGAACCAGCACGCGCGTGAGTGGATCACCCCGGAGATGACCCGGCGGCTGATGCACTACTACCTCGACAACTACGGCAAGGACCCGCGGATCACCAAGATCGTGGACTCCACCGAGGTGTGGTTCGTGCTCTCCGCCAACCCGGACGGGTACGACTACACCTTCACCGGCACCCAGCAGCGGCTGTGGCGCAAGAACCTGCGCGACAACAACGGCGACGGGCAGACCGCCCCCGGCGACGGCGTCGACCCCAACCGCAACTTCCCGTACAAGTGGGGGTACGACAACGAGGGTTCGTCCCCCGACCCCGCCGACGAGACCTACCGCGGCCCCTCCGCCGGATCCGAGCCGGAGACCAGGGCGCTGGACGCCTTCGAGAAGCGGATCGGCTTCGACTACGCCATCAACTACCACTCCGCGGCCGAGCTGCTGCTCTACGGCGTGGGCTGGCAGGTCGCCACCCCGACCCCGGACGACGTCCTCTACAAGGCGCTGGCCGGCACGCCCGCCAACTCGGCGATCCCCGGCTACCGCCCCCAGCTCTCCTCCGAGCTGTACACCACCAACGGCGAGGCCGACGGCCACGCGGGCAACGTCAACGGGATCCACATGTTCACCCCGGAGATGTCGACCTGCCAGACCGCCTCCCGGATCGACCCCAACGACCAGTGGAAGCCCGGTGACTGCCAGTCGGTCTTCAACTTCCCGGACGACGAGAAGCTGATCCAGCAGGAGTTCACCAAGAACATCCCGTTCGCGCTGGCCGTCGCCGACACCGCGCGCCACGCCGACCAGCCGGTCTCCCCGGTCGGCATCGAGGCCCCCGACTTCACCCCGGACGCCTTCACCACCTCGTACGCCCGCGGCAAGGACCAGGAAGTCGCCGTGACCGTACGCAAGTCGGTGCGCGACAAGAGGCTCAACTACCGCATCGACGGCGGCCGTACGCACACCGAGGACCTGAGGGCCTGGAAGGGCGGTGACGTCTACGGCGGCGAGGACAACATCCACTTCGACCAGTACCGGGCCACCGTCGAGGGCGCGGCGACCGGCTCCAAGGTGGAGGTCTGGTTCACCGGGCGCACCCGGGCCGGAAAGCGCACCTCCAGCACGCCCTTCACCTATACCGTGGCCGACCGGCCCAAGGGCGACACGCTGGTGATCGCGGAGGAGGGCGGCAGCGCGCCCGCCCGGCACGCCGACGCGTACACCAAGGCGCTCGCCGACAACGGCCGCAGGTCCGCGGTCTGGGACGTGGCCACCCAGGGCACGCCGAGCGCGCTCGGCGTGCTCAGCCACTTCAGGACGGCCGTCTGGTACACGGGCGCCGAGCGGCCCACCGCCGCCGTCACCCGGGCCGTGCGCGACTTCCTCAACGAGGGCGGCGAGCTCGTCAACGCCGGTGAGAAGGCGGGCGGCACCGTCGACCTGGGCGGCGCCGACTCAGACGACTTCGCCCAGTACTACCTCGGCGCCTACAACCGCGTCGGCCTCAAGTCCCCGCCCGCCTACGAGGGCGCCGGGAGCCTGGCGGGCGCCAAGGCGACGCTGGGCGACGCGGGCGACAACCCGCTGGACCTGGCCGGGGCGTACACGATCACCTCGGACACCCTAAAGCCCGACCAGTTCCCGCAGTTCAAGAGCGCGGCCGCGGGCAGCTACCCGGGCATCCGCACCCCGTTCGAGCCCGCGGCGGGCGACTGGTTCGCGGCGGCCAAGCACCAGGACGACGCCTATATGCGGCTGTCCAGGACCGTCGACCTGAGCGGCACCACCGCCGCCGAGCAGCCCAGCCTGCGCTTCCAGCTCAGCTATGACACCGAGCCGGGCTTCGACAACGTGATCGTCGAGGCGCACACGGTGGGGCAGGACGACTGGACGACGCTGCCGGACACCAACGGCGGCACCAGCCAGGCGGTGCCCACCCAGTGCGAGCAGGGCTACTACGTCCGGGGCCACCCGTTCCTGGCGCACTATCTGACCGTGGGCTCCGGCGCCTGCGCCGCGAGCGGCACCTCGGGTTCGTGGAACCGGTTCACCGGCTCCTCCAACGGCTGGCAGCCGGTTTCGGTCGACCTCAGCCCGTACGCGGGCAAGCGGGTCGAGCTCTCCGTCTCCTATGTGTCGGACCCCGGCACCGGCGGCGTGGGCGCCTTCGTCGACGACACCAAGCTGGTCGTGGGCGGCGCCACGCAGGGCGCGGAGGGCTTCGAGACGGCGCTCGGCCCGTGGAGTGTGCCGGGGCCGCCGGCCGGCAGTCCCGGAAACGCCGGCGACTGGGCCCGCTCGCAGGCGCTCTTCCACTCCCAGGCGGCCGTCACCACCGACTCCACCGTGCTGCTCGGCTTCGGCCTGGAGCACGTGCCGTCGGCCGCCGACCGCAAGAACGTGATCGGCAAGGCGCTCCGCGCGCTCCGGGACTGATCCGGAGCGGGGCGCCCGCACGCTGAGCCGCGCGGGCGCCCCCAGGCCCGTTCCTCACGCTCCGTAGTCGGGACCAAGGTCCCCCCGGCGGCCCTTACCCGTTGGTAGGTATGGGCCGTCGGCCATGTCCGGGCCCTCATGGCCGCTCATGGGAGTGCGCTCGATGTCACTCCACGGCTCCGGGAGAGGTAGGGTCATAAGCGGTCGGGGACATCCCATACAACTCGCCGGCGTCGAAAACCGGCGTACCTAACGAGGAGATCGGTTCGTGACGATCCGCGTAGGCATCAACGGCTTTGGCCGCATCGGGCGCAACTACTTCCGCGCGCTGCTGGAGCAGGGTGCTGACATCGAGATCGTGGCTGTCAACGACCTGGGTGACACCGCGACCACTGCTCACCTGCTGAAGTACGACACCATTCTGGGCCGTCTCAAGGCCGAGGTGACGCACACCGCCGACACCATCACCGTCGACGGCCACACCATCAAGGTGCTCTCCGAGCGCAACCCGGCCGACATCCCCTGGGGCGAGCTGGGCGTCGACATCGTCATCGAGTCGACCGGCATCTTCACCAAGAAGGCCGACGCCGAGAAGCACATCGCCGGTGGCGCCAAGAAGGTCCTCATCTCGGCTCCGGCCAAGGACGAGGACATCACCATCGTGATGGGCGTCAACCAGGACAAGTACGACGCGGCCAACCACCACGTCATCTCCAACGCCTCCTGCACCACCAACTGTGTGGCGCCGATGGCGAAGGTCCTGGACGAGAACTTCGGCATCGTCAAGGGCCTGATGACGACGGTCCACGCGTACACGAACGACCAGCGCATCCTGGACTTCCCGCACTCGGACCTGCGTCGCGCCCGCGCCGCCGCCGAGAACATCATCCCCACCACCACCGGTGCCGCCAAGGCCACCGCGCTGGTCCTGCCGCAGCTCAAGGGCAAGCTCGACGGCATCGCGATGCGCGTGCCGGTCCCGACCGGTTCGGCCACCGACCTGGTCGTCGAGCTCCAGCGCGAGGTCACCAAGGACGAGGTCAACGCCGCGTTCAAGAAGGCCGCCGACGACGGCGACCTCAAGGGCATCCTCTTCTACACCGAGGACCCGATCGTGTCCTCCGACATCGTCAGCGACCCGGCCTCCTGCACCTTCGACTCCTCCCTGACGATGGTCCAGGAGGGCAAGTCGGTGAAGATCCTCGGCTGGTACGACAATGAGTGGGGCTACTCGAACCGCCTCGTCGACCTCACCGTCTTCGTCGGCGGCCAGCTCTAAGTCTGATAAGTCTCAGGGCAGGCATCTCGATGTGAGCACAGGGCTCGGGCAGCGCAAGGATGCGCCGCACGAGCCCTGTCGCTTGCCTCGTCCTTCTCCAAGGAGTCGCAGAAACACATGAAGACGATCGACGAACTTCTCGCCGAGGGCGTCTCCGGCAAGCGGGTATTCGTCCGCGCCGACCTCAACGTGCCGCTCGACGGCACCGCCATCACCGACGACGGCCGCATCCGCGCCGTCCAGCCGACGATCGCCAAGCTCGCCGAGGCCGGCGCGCGCGTGGTCGTCGCCTCGCACCTGGGCCGCCCCAAGGGCGCCCCGGACCCGGCCTTCTCGCTCGCCCCGGCGGCGAAGCGGCTCGGCGAACTGCTGGGCGCGGACGTCGCGTTCGCCACCGACACCGTGGGCGACTCCGCGAAGGAGACCGTCGCGGCGCTGGCCGACGGCCAGGTCGCCGTCCTGGAGAACCTGCGTTTCAACGCCGGTGAGACGAGCAAGGACGACGCCGAGCGCGGCGCCTTCGCCGACCAGCTCGCCGAGCTCGCCGACCTCTACGTGGGCGACGGCTTCGGCGCGGTGCACCGCAAGCACGCCTCGGTCTTCGACCTGCCCGCGCGCCTGCCGCACGCGGCCGGCTTCCTCATCGCCACCGAGGTCGGCGTCCTGAAGAAGCTCACCGACGACGTCAAGCGCCCGTACGTGGTCGTGCTCGGCGGCGCCAAGGTCTCCGACAAGCTCGCCGTGATCGACCAGCTGCTCGGCAAGGCCGACCGCATCCTGATCGGCGGCGGCATGGCGTACACCTTCCTCAAGGCCAAGGGCCACGAGGTCGGCATCTCGCTGCTCCAGGAGGACCAGATCCCGGTCGTCACGGAGTACATGGAGCGCGCCGAGAAGACCGGTGTCGAGCTGGTCCTGCCGGTCGACATCCTGGCCTCGTCCGACTTCCCGGACCTGAAGACCAAGGCCCCGGCCGACTTCGTCACCGTCGACGCGGACAAGATCCCCGCCGACAAGGAGGGCCTGGACATCGGCCCGAAGACCCGCGAGCTGTACGCGGAGAAGATCGCCGACGCCGAGACCGTCTTCTGGAACGGCCCCGTCGGCGTCTTCGAGCACCCCGACTACGCGGGCGGCACCTCGGCGATCGCCCGGGCGCTGCTCAACTGCGACGGCTTCACCGTCGTGGGCGGCGGCGACTCGGCCGCCGCCGTGCGCACCCTCGGCTTCGACGAGAACGCCTTCGGTCACATCTCGACCGGCGGCGGCGCGAGCCTCGAATACCTTGAGGGCAAGACGCTTCCCGGCCTTGCCGCACTGGAGGACTGAACACCGTGACCACGCGTATGCCGCTGATGGCCGGCAACTGGAAGATGAACCTCAATCACCTTGAGGCCATCGCGCACGTCCAGAAGCTCGCCTTCGCCCTGGCCGACAAGGACTACGACGCAGTCGAGGTCGCGGTCCTGCCGCCCTTCGTGGACCTGCGGTCGGTGCAGACCCTGGTCGACGGGGACAAGCTCAAGATCAAGTACGGCGCCCAGGACATCTCGGCGCAGGACTCCGGTGCCTACACCGGCGAGATCTCGGGCTCGATGCTCGCCAAGCTGAAGTGCACGTACGTGGCCGTGGGCCACTCCGAGCGCCGTCAGTACCACGCCGAGAGCGACGAGCTCTGCAACGCCAAGGTGAAGGCCGCGTTCAAGCACGGCCTGACCCCGATCCTCTGCGTCGGCGAGGGCCTGGACGTCCGCAAGGCCGGTGACCAGGTCTCCTACACGCTGGCCCAGCTGGACGGCGGCCTCAAGGACGTCCCGGCCGAGCAGGCCGAGTCCATCGTGATCGCGTACGAGCCGGTGTGGGCCATCGGCACCGGCGAGGTCGCCACCCCCGAGGACGCCCAGGAGGTGTGCGGCGCGATCCGCGGCCGCCTCGCGGAGCTCTACTCGCAGGAGCTGGCCGACAAGGTCCGCATCCAGTACGGCGGCTCGGTCAAGGCCTCGAACGTGGCCGCGATCATGGCCCAGCCGGATGTCGACGGCGCCCTGGTGGGCGGCGCGGCACTGGACGCCGACGAGTTCGTCAAGATCGTCCGCTTCCGCGACCAGTGAGTATGCGGTAGCGCGGATCCGTCGTACCCTTGCGGGGGTCGGGCTCGGGATTATGGAATACGTCCCCCCGGCCCCCGTCGCCATATCAGTCCTAGGAAGTTGGTCCAGCCGTGATTGTCGGGTTCTCGATTGCCCTGATCGTCTTCAGCCTGCTGCTGATGCTGCTGGTGCTGATGCACAAGGGAAAGGGCGGCGGCCTCTCCGACATGTTCGGTGGCGGAATGCAGTCGTCCGTCGGCGGCTCCTCGGTCGCCGAGCGCAACCTCGACCGCATCACCGTCGTGGTCGGTCTGTGCTGGTTCGCGAGCATTGTCGTACTTGGTCTGCTGATGAAGCTGGACAACTGATCTGTCGTATCCGCGTTCAGGGGTGGGTGTAACTACAATCACTGGACGCGCGTTGGGCCTTACGTAGACTGGGGCATCTTCGAGCACCATCACGCAGGGAGTTACGACCGTGGCAAGTGGCAACGCGATCCGGGGAAGCCGGGTCGGAGCGGGGCCGATGGGTGAGGCCGAGCGCGGCGAGTCCGCGCCGCGCCTGCGCATCTCCTTCTGGTGCTCGAACGGGCACGAGACGCAGCCGAGCTTCGCCAGTGACGCACAGGTTCCGGAGACGTGGGACTGCCCGCGCTGCGGTTTCCCGGCCGGTCAGGACCGGGACAACCCGCCGGACCCGCCGCGCACGGAACCGTACAAGACCCACCTCGCGTATGTGCGCGAGCGGCGCAGCGACGCGGACGGCGAGGCGATCCTCGCGGAGGCGCTCGCCAAGCTGCGCGGCGAGATCTGACAGCGAAGGGCCCGGCGGACGAACTTGGTTCGGCTGCCGGGCCCTTCGGCATCACCGCAGGTCAAGGCCGATTGTCAGTGGCTCCCCCTACCGTGTGAATCAGTCGATCACATGGGGGAGTTGTGGCAGCACTGCAGAGCGCCGGCGACGCGGTCGAGGTGCCCGCGTGGCGCGGGGGGTTCGGCCGGCTGTGGACGGCCGCGGTCGTCTCCCGGTTCGGGGACTCGCTGCGCGCCGCCGCGCTGCCGCTGCTCGCCGCCACACTGACCAGCGACCCCATGCCGGTCGCGCTCGTCACGGCGTGCGGGTTCCTGCCGTGGCTGCTCTTCGGCCTGCTCGGCGGGGCCCTCCCTGACCGGGTGGACCAGCGCCGCGCCATGTGGGCGGTCGACCTGGTGCGCGGCGCGCTGATGGCCGCCTTCGCCGCCGCCGTGGCCCTGGGGCACGCCTCCATAGCCCTGCTCATCGCGCTCGCCTTCGCGCTCACCACCCTCCAGACGCTCTTCGACAACGCGGCCACCGCCCTGCTGCCCGCGCTGGTGCCGCAGCCGGCGCTCGGCCGGGCCAACGCCCGGCTGATGACCGGCCAGCAGCTGGCCGGCGCCTTCCTCGCCGCGCCGCTGGTGCCGCTCCTGCTGACCGCGGGCGAGGGCGTGCCGTATGTGGCGGACGCGCTGAGCTTCGCGCTGGCCGCCGCGCTGGTGGCCTCGCTGCGCACGGCGGCCCCCGAGCGGCCCGCCCGCAAGCCCGGCTCCACCCTGCGCGGCGAGACGGCCGAGGGGCTGCGGGCGCTGTGGGGCGAGCGGAGCCTGCGGGCGCTCTGCGTGGCGACGACCCTCTGCAACATCGGCGTGGGCGCCCTGATAGCCACCCTGGTCCTGCACATCACCGGCTGGCTCCACGCGGGCCACGGCGGCTACGCGGCGGCGATCACGGCGTACGGGGCGGGGAGCGTGGCCGGCGGTCTGCTCGCCGCCCGACTGGCGCGCCGGCTGGGCCGGATGGGGAGCGTGCTGCTGGCCGGTGCGGTCCAGACGGTGTGCCTCGCGGCGATGGGGTCCATACGGGAGGTGTGGGTATCGATCACGGCCATGGCGGTGTTCGGGCTGATGGGGATGGTGTGGAACGTCAACCAGGTGACTTTGATGCAGGAGCGCACCCCGCAGGCCATGCTGGGACGCACCAGCGCCGCCTTCCGCACGCTCGCCGTGGCGGGGACGCCGCTGGGCGCGCTGCTCGGCGGCGCCACGGCCGCCTCCTGGGGGCTCAACACCCCCGCCCTGGTGGCGTCCGGATTGTTCCTGGCCGCCGTTGTCGCTCTGATTCCTGCCCTTACGTTCTGATCAACTAGGTTGGGAAGGCAGCGGGGCAGGTACGTACGCGAGTACGAGGAAGTGGGCTGATGTCACAGATGAACACAGAAGGCCGTACCAGGCTCAACCAGATGCCCGAGTGGACCGCACTGGGCAAGCACCGCGAGCAGATGGGCGACACCCATCTGCGCGAGCTCTTCGCCGCCGACCCCGGCCGTGGCACCGGATACACCCTGACGGTCGGCGATCTGTACCTCGACTACTCGAAGCACCTCGTCACCGACGAGACCCTGCGGCTGCTGCGCGAGCTGGCCGCCGCCGCGGACGTGGCGGGCCTGCGGGACGCCATGTTCCGCGGCGAGAAGATCAACACGACCGAGGACCGCGCGGTGCTGCACACCGCGCTGCGCGCGCCGCGCGACACGGTCGTCGAGGTCGACGGGGAGAACGTGGTGCCGGGCGTGCACGCCGTCCTGGACAAGATGGCGGCCTTCGCCGACCGTGTCCGCTCCGGCGAGTGGACCGGGCACACCGGCAAGCGCATCAAGAACGTCGTCAACATCGGCATCGGCGGATCCGACCTCGGTCCGGCGATGGCGTACGAGGCGCTGCGCTCCTTCACCGACCGGGGCCTGACGGTCCGTTTCGTCTCCAACGTGGACGGCGCCGACCTCCACGAGGCGGTCCGCGACCTCGACCCGGCCGAGACGCTGTTCGTCATCGCCTCCAAGACCTTCACCACCATCGAGACCATCACCAACGCCACCTCCGCGCGCGACTGGCTGCTCACCGGGCTGAGGGCCGGTCAGGAAGCGGTCGCCAAGCACTTCGTGGCCCTGTCCACCAACGCCGACAAGGTGGCGGACTTCGGCATCGACACGGCCAACATGTTCGAGTTCTGGGACTGGGTCGGCGGGCGCTACTCGTTCGACTCGGCGATCGGCCTCTCGCTGATGATCGCCATCGGCCCGGACCGCTTCCGTGAGCTGCTCGACGGCTTCCACCTGGTCGACGAGCACTTCCGCACCGCCCCGGCCGAGGCCAACGCCCCGCTCCTGCTCGGTCTGCTGGGCGTCTGGTACGGGCAGTTCTTCGACGCCCAGTCGCACGCCGTGCTGCCCTACAGCCACTACCTGTCGAAGTTCACGGCCTACCTCCAGCAGCTCGACATGGAGTCCAACGGCAAGTCCGTGGACCGGGACGGCAACCCCGTCGACTGGCAGACCGGCCCGGTCGTCTGGGGCACCCCGGGCACCAACGGGCAGCACGCCTACTACCAGTTGATCCACCAGGGCACCAAGGTCATCCCGGCCGACTTCATCGGCTTCGCCGAGCCGGTCGCCGACCTCCAGCCCGGCCTGGTCGCCCAGCACGACCTGCTGATGGCCAACTTCTTCGCCCAGACCCAGGCCCTGGCCTTCGGCAAGACGCCCGAGGAGGTGCGCGCGGAGGGCGTGGCCGAGGAGCTGGTGCCGCACAAGACGTTCCGCGGCAACCACCCCACCACCACCATCCTGGCGCGCGAGCTGACGCCGTCCGTCCTCGGCCAGCTCATCGCGCTGTACGAGCACAAGGTGTTCGTCCAGGGCGCGATCTGGAACATCGACTCCTTCGACCAGTGGGGCGTGGAGCTGGGCAAGGTGCTCGCCAAGCGCGTCGAGCCCGCGCTGACCGAAGGGGCCGAGGTGCCGGGCCTGGACGGGTCCAGCAAGGCCCTGGTCGCCAAGTACCGGGCGCTGCGGGGACGTTGAGGCCATGGCGGGGGAGGGGGCGGTGCTGAGACCGCCGAGGAACGCGCTGGCCCCGGCGGCCGTCGGCTGGTGGCGCACCCAGTGGCTGGCGCTGACCGCGGCGCCGGTGGTGGTCCTCGCCGTCCTCGGCGCGCTCCTCGCCCCCGCCCGGCCGTGGCTGCTGTCGGTCGCGGCCGGGCTCGCCGCGGCGGGGGCGCTCTGCGCCGCCCTGCTGCCCCCGTGGTGGTATCGAGTGCACCGCTGGGAGGTCACGGACGACGCGGTGTACGTACGTACGGGCTACTTCTGGCAGGAGTCGCGGATCGCGCCGATGTCCCGGATCCAGACCGTGGACACCGTGCGCGGCCCGCTGGAGCGGCTGTTCGCGCTGGCCACGGTCACCGTCACCACCGCCTCCGCCAAGGGCGCCCTGCGGATCGAGGGCCTGCACCACGAGGTGGCGGCCGACCTCGCCGAACGGCTGACGAGGATCACGGGGGCGACCCCGGGGGACGCCACATGAGCGGCGACCGCATGAGCGGCGCCCCCGCGGGCGGCGACCGCGCGGGCGCCCCCGCCTCTCCTGCGCCCGCCTCCCCTTCGGCCGTCTCTCCTCTGCCCGACGCCGCCGGGTCCGAGTCCCCCGCCCAGGTCGCTCCCGCCGACGCCTGGCTGCGGCTCGACCGGCGGCGGGTGCTCGTCTCCACGGTCCTGGGGGCCGGGCTCGCCCTCGGCGCCGGGCTGCCCACGGCGCTCGCCATGCTGGGCAGGGTGTCGGGCGGCTGGGTGTTCGCCGTGCTCTTCGGCTGGCTGGTGCTGCCGCTCGGCGGCGGCGCCCTGGCCGGATACGCGGGCTGGCGCCGCACCCGGTACCGGATCGGCCCCGAGCGGGCCGAGCTGCACACCGGCCTGCTCCTGGTGAAGCGCCGCTCGCTGGCCCGTGAGCGGATCCGCAGCGTCGACCTCACCGCCAACCCGCTGCTGCGGATCCTCGGTCTGGTCAGGGTCAGGATCGGCACCGGCGAGCACAGCGGCGGCGAGTCCACCCTCGTACTGGACCCGGTCGGCCGGGCCGAGGGCGAGCGGCTGCGGCGGGTGCTGCTGGCCCGCGAGTCCGCCGGGCCCGAGGGCGCCCACCGCACGGGCGAGCTGGCGGCGCTCGACGCCGGCTGGATCCGGTACGCGCCGGTGTCGTTCGTGGCGCCCGCGCTGGCCGGGGCCGCGTTCGGCGGGCTGATGCAGCTCAGCGACTGGTTCGGCGTCCAGGACGAGGTGGTGCGCTGGGCCGGGGACCGCTTCCAGGACACCGCGCTCGGCTGGATCGTCCTCACGGTCGCCGCCCTGGCGCTGGTCGTGGGCGTGGTCGGCGCGCTCGGCCTCTGGGTCGAGATGTGGTGGAACTACCGCCTGGAGCGGGAGCCCGGCGGCACCCTGCGGGTGCGCCGGGGCCTGTTCACCGCGCGCTCGCTCTCCATCGAGGAGCGCAGACTGCGCGGCGTGGAGCTGGTCGAGCCGCTGGGCGTCCGGCTCTGCGGCGCGGCCCGGCTCGACGCGATCGCCACCGGCCTGGCCACGGGCGAGGACGACGAGCACGCCGACCACAAGACCCTGCTGCCGCCCGCGCCCCGGGCGTTCGCGTCCGAGGTGGCCGCCCGGGTGCTGCGCGAACCGGCCGCCCCGACCGCCACCGCCCTGACCGCGCACCCGCGTGCGGCCCGGGCCCGGCGGCTGCGGTGGGCGCTGCTCGCCGCGCTCGTACCGGTGGCGGTGCTGACCTTCCTGGGGGTGCTGCTCAGCCCGGTCCTGCTGTATGGGGCGGCGGGGCTTGCGGCGGTCGGGGTGCCGCTCGCGGTGGCGCTCGCCCTGGACGCGTACCGGAACCTGGGGCACGGCCTCGACGGCGCCTATCTGGTGGCCCGTTCGGGCACGGTCCGCCGGACCACGGTGGCGCTCCAGCGCGGCGGGGTCATCGGCTGGACGGTGAAGCAGTCCCTCTTCCAGCGCCGCGCCGGGCTGCTCACCCTGACGGCCACGACGGCCGCCGGCGCCGGTGCGTACTCGGTACGCGACGCCGCCGAGGCCGAGGCCCTCGCCTTCGCCGCGGAGGCCGTCCCGGGACTCCTGGAGCCGTTCCTGATACGGGAACCGGGGCCCGACGGACCGGCCGAAACACGCTGAAACGGCCGGAAGTCGACCCCGGCGTGATCACGCCCGTACGGCCCGGGGATCATTGAGCCCATGACTACTACCAGCCGTCGTACGGTCCTCACCGCCCTGGCCACCGCCACCGTCGCGGGTCCGCTGATGGGCGGGCTCGGCGCGAGCACCGCCCACGCCACGGGGGCCAACGACCTCTACGACTCCAACACCGACCTCTACACCAAGCTCGCCGGCAAGGAGGGCACCGACTTCGCGAGACGCTACAAGCGCCACGAGCAGGTCGACAGCGACCAGAAGACGGCCCTGCCCTACGGCCGTACCGCCGTTCTCGCGCTGCACGGCGGCGGCATCGAGGGCGGCACCTCCGAGCTGTGCCTCGGCATCGCGGGCTACGACCCCGCCACGCTCGCGGCCAAGGGCGGCCCGGCGTACGACTACTGGATGTTCGAGGCGATCCGCAGCAGCAACAACAGCGAGCTGCATGTCACCTCGAAGAACTGCGACGACAAGGTGGCCCTGTCCATAGCCGCCGCGAACCTCAACGTGGTGAGCCTGCACGGCTGCACCGCCGCCCAGGCGGGCGCACCCACCACGCGCCCCGAGGCGGTGGTCGTGGGCGGCCTCAACAGCACCTTCAAGGCCTATCTGCGCGACGCTCTGGGCACCGCCGGCTTCCAGACCATCGACGGCTCGACCGAGCCGGACCTGGCGGGTGTCGACCCGGCCAACATCTGCAACCGGACCCTGCTCGGCAAGGGCGCGCAGCTGGAGATCACCACCGAGCTGCGCAAGTCCATGTTCACCGTGAACACCATCGCGGGCCGGGCGACCAGCACCACGCCCGTCTACGACAAGTTCGTGGCGGCGGTCCGCAGCGCCATCGCCCGCCTGGAGGCCTCCGGCGGCGAGCAGATCATCCTCTGACGCTCGCGCCGCACAGCAACGGGCCCGGTCCACCAAGCAGGTGGACCGGGCCCGTTCGCCTCAGGGTGAGGTCACGGTGAGGCGGGCGGATACAGCGCGCGCGGCAGCCGGGAGGCGGCCGCCGAGTCGAGCAGCCACAGGGTGCGGCCACGGCCGTACGCACCCGCGGCCGGAGCCTGCACCTCGCCCGCGCCCGACAGGGCGATGGCCGCGGCCTGCGCCTTGTCCTCGCCCGCCGCGAGCAGCCACACCTCGCGGGCCGCCCGGATCGCCGGCAGCGTCATCGAGACCCGCACCGGCGGCGGCTTGGGCGCGCCGTGCACCCCGACCACCGTCCGCTCGGTCTCGCGCACCGCGGGCAGCTCCGGGAAGAGCGACGCTACATGGGTGTCGGGGCCGACCCCCAGCATCAGCACGTCGAACGTCGGCACGTCGCCGTGGTCCTCGGGGCCGGCCGCGGCGGCCAGCTCCTCGGCGTAGGCGGCGGCCGCCGCGTCGACGTCCTTGCCGTACGGGCCGTCGGAGGCGGGCATCGCGTGCACCCGCTTCGGGTCGACCGGCACCGCGTCGAGCAGCGCCGCCCGGGCCTGGGTGACATTGCGCTCCGGGTCGCCCTCGGGCAGGAACCGCTCGTCACCCCACCACAGGTCGAGCCGCGACCAGTCGATCGCGTCCCGGGCCGGGGAGGAGGCGAGGGCCGCGAGCAGTCCGTTGCCGTTGCGCCCGCCCGTGAGGACCACGGACGCCGAGCCGCGCGCGGCCTGGGCGTCCACGATCTTCGTGATCAGCCGGGCCGCCGCGGCCTGGGCCATCAGCTCCTTGTCGCGGTGGACGACGAGCTGAGGGGTGCTCACTTGGCCGCCGCCTTCTTGGCCGGGGCCTTCTTCGCGGCGGGCTTGGCGTCCGAGCCCTCCGCCGCCGGAGCGGCAGCGGCCTCGGCGACGGCCGCGGCCTTCCCGTCGGACGGCTCGCCGAGCCGGTCCACGCCGAACTTCAGCGCAGAGGCATAGGTGTCGTCCGGGTCGAGGCGCCGCAGCTCCTCGGCGATCAGCTCGGCCGTCTCGCGCCGCTTGAGCGCCACCGCGCGGTTGGGCTGGCCCTGGATCGAGAGCGTGGCCAGCGAGCCGTCGGCGCGGTCCAGGACGATCGGACCGCAGTCCGTCTCCATCCGTACGGCCGTCAGACCCGGGCCGGAGGACTGCGAGCGCTTCACCGGTACGTCGAGGCGGTCCGCCAGCCACATGGCGAGCAGCTCGCAGCTCGGGTTGAACTCCTCGCCCTCCACCTCGACCGCGGTCACCTTGCACGACACCTGGTCCAGCGCCGCGGCCAGCATCGAACGCCAGGGCGTGATGCGGGTCCACGACAGGTCGGTGTCGCCCGGGGTGTAGGTCTCGGCGCGGCTGGTCAGCTCCTCTATGGGCTGCTCGGCGGCGTAGGTGTCGGTGACCCGGCGCTGCGCGAGGGCGCCCAGCGGGTCGTTGGCCGGGTCGATGGGCGAGTTCACCGGCCACCAGACGACGACCGGAGCGTCCGGCAGCAGCAGCGGCAGCACCACCGACTGGGCGTGGTTGACCACCTCGCCGTACAGCCGGAGCATGACCGTCTCGCCGGTGCCGGCGTCCGCGCCGACCCGCACCTCGGCGTCCAGGCGCGACTGGGTGCGGTCGCGCGGCGAGCGCGAGACCCGCTTGATGACCACCAGGGTGCGCGAGGGGTGCTCGCGCGAGGCGTCGCTCGCGGCGCGGAGCGCGTCGTACGCGTTCTCCTCGTCGGTGACGATGACCAGGGTCAGCACCATTCCGACGGCGGGGGTGCCGACGGCGCGGCGGCCCTGGACCAGCGCCTTGTTGATCTTGCTGGCCGTGGTGTCCGTAAGGTCGATCTTCATGGCCGGCGCCAGCTCCGTCCGTCTCGTGCGAGCATTTCGTCCGCCTCGACCGGGCCCCAGGTGCCCGACGGGTACTGCGCGGGCTTGCCGTGGGCGTCCCAGTACTGCTCGATCGGGTCGAGGATCTTCCAGGACAGCTCGACCTCCTCCAAGCGGGGGAAGAGGTTGGAGTCGCCGAGCAGGACGTCGAGGATGAGCCGCTCGTACGCCTCGGGGCTGGACTCGGTGAAGGACTCGCCGTAGGCGAAGTCCATCGAGACGTCCCGGACCTCCATCGAGGTGCCCGGCACCTTGGAGCCGAACCGCACGGTCACGCCCTCGTCCGGCTGGACCCGGATGACCAGGGCGTTCTGCCCCAGCTCCTCCGTCGCCGTGTGGTCGAAGGGGGAGTGCGGGGCGCGCTGGAAGACCACCGCGATCTCGGTGACCCGGCGGCCCAGCCGCTTGCCGGTGCGCAGATAGAACGGCACGCCCGCCCAGCGGCGGTTGTCGATCTCCAGCTTGACCGCGGCGTAGGTGTCGGTCTTCGACTTGGGGTCGATCCCGTCCTCCTGGAGGTAGCCGACGGCCTTCTCGCCGCCCTGCCACCCGGCCGCGTACTGGCCGCGCACGGTGTTGGAGCCCAGGTCCTTCGGGAGCCGCACGGCGCCCAGGACCTTGGTCTTCTCGGCCGCGAGCGCGTCCGCGTCGAAGGAGGCGGGCTCCTCCATCGCGGTCAGCGCGAGCAGCTGGAGGAGGTGGTTCTGGATGACGTCACGGGCCGCGCCGATGCCGTCGTAGTAGCCGGCCCGGCCGCCGATGCCGATGTCCTCGGCCATGGTGATCTGGACGTGGTCGACGTACGACCGGTTCCAGAGCGGCTCGAACATGGTGTTGGCGAAGCGGAGCGCCAGGATGTTCTGGACGGTCTCCTTGCCGAGGTAGTGGTCGATCCGGAAGACCTCGTCCGGCGGGAAGACCTCGTGGACCACCTGGTTGAGCTCCTGTGCGGAGACCAGGTCGTGGCCGAAGGGCTTCTCGATGACCGCGCGGCGCCAGGAGCCGTCCTTCTGGTCGGCGAGCCCGTGCTTCTTGAGCTGCTGGACGACCTGCGGGAAGAACTTGGGCGGCACCGAGAGGTAGAAGGCGAAGTTGCCGCCGGTGCCCTGCGCCTTGTCGAGCTCGGCGATCGTCGACTTCAGCTGCTCGAAGGCGTCGTCGTCGTCGAAGTCGCCCTGGACGAAGCGCATGCCCTGGATGAGCTGCTGCCAGACCTCCTCGCGGAAGGGGGTCCGCGCGTGCGCCTTGACGGCGTCGTGGACCTCCTGCGCGAAGTCCTCGTCCTGCCACTCGCGGCGGGCGAAGCCGATCAGCGAGAAGCCCGGCGGCAGCAGACCCCGGTTGGCGAGGTCATAGACGGCAGGCATCAACTTTTTACGGGACAAATCGCCCGTGACGCCGAAGATCACCAGGCCCGACGGCCCCGCGATGCGCGGGAGCCGTCGGTCTGCGGCGTCACGCAGCGGATTGCTGCTTGACAAGATTTACGCCTCCGAGGGTGCGAGGCGCTTGAGCTCCGCCTCGGTCGACTTGAGCAGGTCGTTCCAGGACGCCTCGAACTTCTCGACGCCCTCGTCCTCCAGGAGCTGCACGACCTCGTCGTAGGAGATCCCCAGCTTCTCGACGGCGTCGAGCTCGGCGCGGGCCTGCTCGTAGGTGCCCGTCACGGTGTCGCCGGTGATCTGCCCGTGGTCGGCGGCCGCCTCCAGGGTGGCCTCCGGCATGGTGTTCACCGTGTTGGGGGCGACCAGGTCGTCGACGTACAGGGTGTCCTTGTACGCCTTGTCCTTGACGCCGGTGGAGGCCCACAGCGGGCGCTGCTTGTTGGCGTGCGCCTTGTCGAGGGCGGCCCAGCGGTCCGAGGAGAAGACCTCCTCGTACGCCTGGTAGGCGAGGCGGGCGTTGGCGAGGCCCGCCTTGCCGCGGGCGGCCTTGGCCTCGTCGGTGCCCAGCGCGTCGATCCGCTTGTCGATCTCGGTGTCCACCCGGGACACGAAGAAGGACGCCACGGAGTGGATCTTCGACAGGTCCAGGCCGCGCTCCTTGGCCTTCTCCAGGCCGGTCAGGTAGGCGTCCATGACCTTGCGGTAGCGCTCCAGCGAGAAGATCAGCGTGACGTTGACGCTGATGCCGAGGCCGATGGTCTCGGCGATCGCCGGCAGACCCGCCTCGGTGGCCGGGATCTTGATGAGCGTGTTCGGCCGGTCCACCAGCCACGCCAGCTGCTTGGCCTCGGCGACGGTGGCCCGGGTGTCGTGCGCCAGGCGCGGGTCGACCTCGATGGAGACCCGGCCGTCCTGGCCCTCGGTCGCGTCGAAGACCGGGCGCAGGATGTCGGCGGCGTCCCTCACGTCCGCCGTCGTGATCATGCGGATGGCCTCTTCGACGGTGACCTTGCGGGCCGCCAGGTCGGTCAGCTGGGTGTCGTAGCCGTCGCCCTGGCTGATCGCCTTCTGGAAGATCGACGGGTTGGTCGTGACGCCCACCACGTGCGACTGGTCGATCAGCTCGGCCAGGTTGCCGGACGTGATCCGCTTGCGCGACAGGTCGTCGAGCCAGATCGCGACGCCTTCGTCGGAGAGGCGCTTGAGTGCGTCTGTCATAAGAAATGCATCTCCTACTAGTCGTATACCGGCGTCAGCGCGTGGCGGCGGCGAGAGATTCCCGGGCGGCGGCGGCCACGTTCTCGGCGGTGAAGCCGAACTCCTGGAACAGGACCTTGCCGTCGGCGGAGGCACCGAAGTGCTCCAGGGAGACGATGCGGCCCGCGTCGCCCACGTACCGGTGCCAGGTCAGCCCGATGCCGGCCTCGACCGCGACCCGCGCCCGGACCGACGGCGGCAGGACGCTGTCCTTGTACGCCTGGTCCTGCTCCTCGAACCACTCGACGGACGGCATCGAGACGACCCGGGTCGGGACGCCCTCGGCCTGGAGCGCCTCGCGCGCCTCGACGGCGAGCTGGACCTCGGAGCCGGTGCCGATGAGCACGACCTGGGCGTCAGCGGTCTCGCCCGAGGGGCCCGTGGCCTCGAACAGGACGTAACCGCCCTTGGCCGCGCCCTCGTTGGGCTCGTACGTCGGCACGCCCTGGCGGGTCAGCACCAGGCCGTGCGGGGCGCCCTTGCCGAACACCTTGGTGTAGCGCTTGAGGATCTCGCGCCAGGCGATCGCGGTCTCGTTGGCGTCCGCCGGACGGACCACGTTCAGACCCGGGATCGCGCGCAGCGAGGCCAGGTGCTCGACCGGCTGGTGGGTCGGGCCGTCCTCGCCCAGACCGATGGAGTCGTGCGTCCACACGTACGTCACCGGCAGGTGCATCAGGGCCGACAGGCGCACCGCGTTGCGCATGTAGTCGGAGAACACCAGGAAGGTGCCGCCGTAGATACGGGTGTTGCCGTGCAGCGCGATGCCGTTCATCTCGGCGGCCATCGAGTGCTCGCGGATGCCGAAGTGGATCGTGCGGCCGTACGGGTCGGCCTCGGACAGCGGGTTGCCGGCCGGCAGGAACGAGGAGTTCTTGTCGATCGTCGTGTTGTTCGAGCCCGCGAGGTCGGCGGAGCCGCCCCACAGCTCGGGGATGACCGCGCCCAGCGCCTGGAGGACCTTGCCGGAGGCGGCGCGGGTGGCGACGCCCTTGCCGGACTCGAAGACCGGGAGCTTCTCCTCCCAGCCCTCGGGCAGCTCGCCCGCGTTGACGCGGTCGAACTCGGCGGCGCGCTCGGGGTTGGCCGTGCGCCA
The DNA here is from genome assembly GCF_039521265.1 of Streptomyces crystallinus. Classification (NCBI taxonomy): domain Bacteria; kingdom Bacillati; phylum Actinomycetota; class Actinomycetes; order Kitasatosporales; family Streptomycetaceae; genus Streptomyces; species Streptomyces crystallinus. Next base: position 37,466 of record NZ_BAAACA010000015.1, read on the forward strand.
GGCGGCGAACGACTTCTCCCACTCGGCCCGGGCCTCACGGCCGCGGTCCAGGGCGGCGCGGGTGTGCGCGAGGACCTCGTCGGCGACCTCGAAGGTCTTCTCCGGGTCGAAGCCCATGACGCGCTTGGTGGCCGCCACCTCGTCGTCGCCGAGCGCCGAGCCGTGCGCGGCCTCGGTGTTCTGCGCGTGCGGGGCGGGCCAGGCGATGATCGAGCGCATCGCGATGAAGGAGGGGCGCCCGGTCTCGGCCTTGGCGGCCTCGATCGCCTCGAACAGCGCCTTCGGGTCCAGGTCGCCGTTCTCCTTGGGGGCCACGCGCTGGACGTGCCAGCCGTACGCCTCGTACCGCTTCAGCGTGTCCTCGGACACGGCGGTCTCGGTGTCGCCCTCGATGGAGATGTGGTTGTCGTCCCAGAGCAGGACCAGGTTGCCCAGCTTCTGGTGACCGGCCAGCGAGGACGCCTCGGCGGAGATGCCCTCCTGGAGGCAGCCGTCGCCGGCGATCGCGAAGACGAAGTGGTCGAACGGGGAGGTGCCGGGGGCTGCCTCCGGGTCGAACAGACCGCGCTCGTAGCGGGCGGCCATGGCCATGCCCACGGCGTTGGCGACACCCTGGCCCAGCGGGCCGGTGGTGGTCTCCACGCCGGTGGTGTGGCCGTACTCCGGGTGGCCCGGGGTCTTGGAGCCCCAGGTGCGGAAGGCCTTCAGGTCGTCCAGCTCCAGGCCGTACCCGGCCAGGTAGAGCTGGACGTACAGCGTGAGGGACGAGTGGCCCGCGGACAGCACGAAGCGGTCGCGCCCGGTCCAGTCGGCGTCCGCCGGGTCGTGGCGCATCACCTTCTGGAAGAGGGTGTACGCGGCCGGGGACAGGCTCATCGCCGTACCAGGATGGCCGTTGCCGACCTTCTGTACAGCATCCGCGGCCAGAACGCGGCCGGTGTCAACGGCCCGCTGGTCCAGTTCGGTCCACTCAAGGTCTGTGGTGGTCGGCTTGGTGCTCACCCTGAGTCAGGGCTCCTCTCCACATGTTCGTTCCCGGTGACTGTGGGCGCACCGGGCGTTGTCGAGCCTACCCCCGCCGGAACGCTCATTTTTTCGACTGCCCACCGGTTGGGACACACACCTCCAGAGTGCCCAAGACCGGTCACTTCCGCCTCACGGCGTAGTCTTCGCGACCCGGCCCCAACACGAGCCCACCCCCGCGAAGGGCGGCGTATGGGCAACGTCTACAGTGGCGTGGTACGCGCAAGTCTTCACCGGGCTCTCCTGCCCGGAACGTCCGGGCCCATCCGACCGATTGCCCCGGGACTTGCTGGGAATTCTCTGTCAGGGGTGTGCGTGACGGCCGTCGAGTCCCGACCCGCAGGGGTCGTCTTGACTCCCAGCCCGGGGGGCCATCGGCCGTTCGGGGCCCGCGTCAAGGCGTTCGTGGCACTGACCAAGCCGCGGATCATCGAACTGCTCCTCATCACCACCATTCCGGTGATGTTCCTGGCCGAGCAGGGCGTCCCGTCACTCTGGCTGGTGCTCACCACCACCATTGGCGGCTATCTCTCCGCGGGCGGCGCCAACGCGCTGAACATGTACATCGACCGCGACATCGACGCCCTGATGGACCGCACCTCGCAGCGGCCGCTGGTCACCGGAATGGTCTCGCCGCGCGAGTGCCTGGCGTTCGGCATCACCCTCGCGGTCGTCTCGACGCTCTGGTTCGGACTGCTCGTCAACTGGCTGTCCGCCGCGCTGTCCCTCGGTGCGCTGCTCTTCTACGTGGTCATCTACACGATGATCCTCAAGCGCCGCACCTCGCAGAACATCGTCTGGGGCGGCATCGCGGGCTGTATGCCGGTCCTCATCGGCTGGTCGGCCGTCACGGACTCGATGTCCTGGGCCGCGGTCATCCTCTTCCTGGTCATCTTCTTCTGGACGCCGCCGCACTACTGGCCGCTGTCGATGAAGGTGAAGGAGGACTACGCGCGCGTGGGCGTCCCGATGCTGCCGGTCATCGCCTCCAACAGGGTGGTGGCCCGCCAGATCGTCGCCTACAGCTGGGTGATGGTCGCCGTCTCGCTGCTGCTGACCCCGCTCGGCTACACCGGCTGGTTCTACACGGCGGTGGCGCTGGTCTCCGGCGGCTGGTGGCTCTGGGAGGCGCACGGGCTCCAGAACCGCGCCAAGTCGGGCGTGACGGGCGCGAAGCTCAAGGAGATGCGCCTGTTCCACTGGTCCATCACCTATGTCTCCCTGCTCTTCGTGGCGGTCGCGGTGGACCCGTTCCTGCGGTAGTTCGCCCGCTCTTCGGTACGGGAGGGCCCAGTGGTACAAGCCACTGGGCCCTCCCGTCGCATCTGGATCTACTCGCGAGTAGCATCCTGCTCATGGCAGACACCCAGGTTGACGAGAAGCAGGCCGCCAAGGCCGAGCGGCGGGCGGCTCGCCTCGCCAAGCAGATCGGCCACTTCGCCCAGGAGCACGGCGGCGCCGAGGGCCAGGTGGCGTACCTCGGTCAGCGCGGCGCGCGGATCGTGCTGGTGGGGGAGGACGGCGGCTGGGGCGACCTGGTGGCCCCCAGCCACGCCATCGCGCTGAGCGCGGTCGAGAAGGCCGGGATCACCGTCCACGAGGACTTCGACGGCGAGTTCGCGGCCAAGGTGAAGACCGGCCGGTACGAGTGGAGCCGGATGGCCGGGATCCAGCTCGGCGGTCCTAAGAACGGCTGAACGGCAACAGCAACACTCATCCGGGGCTCACCCGTTAGTGAGGTGGAAGCACACCACCCAGGGAGCCCCGGATGATCGACGCCGCGCCGCAGCCGGACCTGGTGGACCAGTACTGCCACGGGGTGCTCCGCACCGAGCTGGGGCTCGGCACGTTCGAGACGCAGCTCGGCAGGACCGGTGCCCCGCCCGCCCCCGGCACCACCTTCTTCGACACCCAGACCGGCTTCGCCGTGCGCCGCTGGTGTCCGCCGCTGCTGGACCTGGAGGCGCACTGCACCCCGGCCCGCTATCTGGCCCGCCGGCGCGAGCTGGGCGTCCTGGAGAGCGCGCGGCGGCTGCTGCGCGGCTCGGGCGTGTCCACCTATCTGGTCGACACCGGCCCGCCCGGCGATCTGACCGGGCCGGACGAGCTGGCCGGCGCCGGGGCCGCCGAGGCCCATGAGATCGTCCGCCTCGAACTCCTCGCCGAGCAGGTCGCCGACACCTCGGGAACCGTCGACGCCTTCCTCGCCAACCTCGCCGAGGCCGTGCACACCGCGGCCGCCTCCGCAGTCGCCTTCATCTCCGTCACGGCCGTACGCCGGCGCCTCGACCCGGACCCGCCCGGGCCCGGCGAGGTGCGCGGTGCGGCGGGCCGCTGGCTGACCCGGCGGCGCATCCAGGAGCCGCTGGAGGACCCGGTGCTGCTGCGGCACCTGCTGTGGAGCGCGGTCGCCTCGGGGCGCCCGCTCCAGCTGCGGCTCGGCATGGACGACGCCACCGGCCTCGCGGGGTTCGCCGCCGCCACCAACGGCCTGGGCACGGACCTGGTGCTGCTGCACGGCTATCCGTACCACCGCCAGGCCGCCCATCTGGCGAGCGTCTTCCCGCATGTGTACGCGGACGTGGGGCCCGCCCTGGTGCGGACCGGGGCGCGGGCCGCCGACGTGCTGGCGGAGCTCCTGGAGCTGGCGCCGTTCGGGAAGCTGCTCTACTCCAGCGGGGCGCGCGGGCTGCCCGAGCTGCATGTGGTGGGCGCGCGGCTGTTCACGCAGGCGCTCGGCCGGGTGCTGGGCGCCTGGGTGGCCGACGGCGCCTGGGCGCGTACCGACGCCGAGCGGGTCGCCGCGCTGATCGGGGCGGGCAACGCCCGGCGGGTGTACGGGCTGTCAGGCGCGGGTGAGCGCCGGGTCTGACTGGGCCGGGACGGGCACGGCGGTGTGCGGACGCTCGCGCAGCGAGAGCAGCACGCGCACCACGGCGATCCACACCAGGCAGGAGCCGAACATGTGCAGGGCCACCAGGGCTTCGGGGGTCTTGGTGAAGTACTGGACGTATCCGATGACCCCCTGCCCCATCAGTACCAGGAACAGGTCACGGGCCCGGTTGCGCGGGCCCACCGGGGCGTCGACCGCCTTCAGGACGAACCAGAGCGCGACGGTCAGGGCCACCACGACCCAGGCGAGGTCGGCGTGCAGCTGGCTGATCATCGTCCAGTTCAGCGGGATGCGCTCCACGTCGCTGGAGTCGCCGGCGTGCCGCCCGGCGCCCGTGACGACCGTGCCGACCGCGACCAGCAGGCCCGCCGCGACCACCAGCAGCCAGGTCAGCTGGACCACGGCCCGGCCCACCAGCGGGCGCGGCTCGCCGTCGCCCTCGCGGGTGCGCTGCCAGGTCGTCATCGCGACCGTGAGCAGCGCGGTGGAGAGCAGGAAGTGCGCCGCGACCGTGTACGGGTTGAGGCCGACCAGGACGACGATGCCGCCCAGGACCGCGTTGCCCATGACGACCCAGAACTGGACCCAGCCGAGCCGGGTGACGCTGCGCCGCCAGGGCTTGGCCGCGCGGGCCGCGACGATCGCCCAGCCGACGGCCGCGCACAGCACGTAGGTGAGCATCCGGTTGCCGAACTCGACGGCGCTGTGGAAGTCCATCTCGCCGGTCGGCGCCAGGCTCTGGTCGGTGCACTTGGGCCAGGTCGGGCAGCCGAGCCCGGAGCCGGTGAGCCGTACCGCGCCGCCGGTCACCACGATGACGACGGCCATGACGACGGCGATGAGCGCCGCGCGCTGGACGGTCCGCGGGGACGGCGTCCACCGCTCGGCGATGAAGGCGAGCGGGTTGCGCACCGCCTGAGCCGCTTCGGCTCGGGTCACGTTCGGCATGGGCTCTATCGTAGGGCTCCGTTTGTGCACGTTTTCACGAGGGGTCGGCCCCCGGCCGGGCCCCTTACTCCCAGCGGAAGAACCGCGCCGCCGCGCCCAGGCCCAGCACCGTCCAGACCGCCAGGATCCCCAGGTCGCCCCAGGGCATCGAGGCGCCGTGCTGGAGGACGTCGCGCAGCCCGTCGGAGAGGGCCGAGATGGGCAGCAGCCCGAGCGCGGTCTGGACACCGCCGGGGAACTTGTCCATCGGCACGATGACCCCGCCGCCGACCAGCAGCAGCAGGAAGACCAGATTGGCGGCGGCGAGCGTCGCCTCCGCCTTGAGGGTGCCCGCCATCAGCAGCCCGAGCCCGGAGAACGCGGCCGTGCCCAGCACCAGGAGCAGCAGCACGGCGAACGGGTTGCCGTGCGGCGACCAGCCGAGCGCGAAGGCGATCACGGTGAGCAGGACGATCTGGAGGACCTCGGTGACCAGCACCGACAGCGTCTTGGCGGTCATCAGGCCCCAGCGCGGCAGCGGGGAGGCGCCGAGCCGCTTGAGCACGCCGTAGCGGCGCTCGAAGCCGGTGGCGATGGCCTGGCCGGTGAAGGCGGTGGACATCACGGCGAGCGCGAGGACCCCGGGGGTGAGGAAGTCGACCGACTTCCCGTCGCCGGTGTCGATGATGTCGACGCCGCTGAACAGCACGAGCAGCAGCGTCGGGATGACCACGGTGAGCAGCAGCTGCTCGCCGTTGCGCAGCAGCATCCGCGTCTCCAGCGCGGTCTGCGCGCCGATCATCCGGCCGACGGGCGCGGCCCCGGGGTTCGGCGTGTACGTACCGGTACCGATGCTCATCGGCGCAGCTCCCTGCCGGTCAGCTCCAAGAAGACGTCCTCCAGGGTGTGGCGCTCCACCGCGATGCCGTCGGGCATCACGCCGTGCTGGGCGCACCAGGAGGTCACGGTGGCCAGCAGCTGCGGGTCGACGGTGCCGCTGATGCGGTACGCGCCCGCGGTGAGCTCGGCCGCCGCCGTGCCGTCGGGCAGCGCCTTGAGGAGCGAGGCGAGGTCGAGCCCGGGGCGGCCGGTGAAGCGCAGGGTGTTCTCGGCGCCGCCCCGGCAGAGCGTCTCGGGGGAGCCCTGGGCCACGACCTTGCCCGCGTCGACGATCGCCACGTCGTCCGCGAGCTCCTCGGCCTCGTCCATGAAGTGCGTGGTCAGGACCGTCGAGACGCCGTCGGCGCGCAGCTCCCGTACGAGGTCCCAGGTGGCGCGGCGGGCCTGCGGGTCGAGGCCCGCGGTCGGCTCGTCCAGGAAGACCAGCTCGGGGCGGCCGACCACGGCCATGGCGAGGGCGAGGCGCTGCTGCTGGCCGCCGGAGAGCCGGCGGTAGGTGGTGCGGCCGCAGCTCTCCAGGCCCAGGCGCTCGATGAGGGCGGGCACGTCCAGGGGGTGCGCGTGCAGCTTCGCCATGTGGCGGAGCATCTCCTCGGCGCGGGCGCCGGAGTAGACGCCGCCGGACTGGAGCATCACGCCGATGCGCGGGCGCAGCCGCTCGGCCTCGGTGACCGGGTCCAGGCCCAGGACGCGGACGGTGCCGGCGTCGGGTCTGCGGTAGCCCTCGCAGATCTCGATCGTGGTGGTCTTGCCGGCACCGTTGGGGCCGAGGACAGCGGTGACGGTCCCGGCGGCGACCCGCAGGTCGAGGCCGTCCACGGCGGTCTTCGATCCGTACCGTTTGACCAGGCCGCTGACCTGGACGACGGACTCGCTCTTCATGACGGGCAAGTCTAGGCAGCGCGGGAAGGGCACCGGACCGGGGGAGGGGGTCGTACGGGGGCACGGACGCGCGGGTGCGCGACCTTCGATTTCCGGCCATCCGGGGCCCGTACGAGGAGCCCGGGCGGCCCGGCCGAAAACGCTCGTCCGGCGGCCGCCGAAACGGACCTCGTACGGGTCATACGCCGAGGTCAAAGGGGTCGGCGCCGCCCTTTCCCCGGGTGCCCCATTTGATCGATCAGAGATCGTTTCCGCAGGTCAGCTTAGGTATGCCTAAGTGATGCACCGCACCGTTCGATGATCGCGACGTGGCTTGTCAGGCTCTGAGGAATTACGCAACAATGGTGTTGTGAAAAACGTCGGCGAGGCTCCCCAGGAGGAACTCGCGACCGGTGAGCGGTCCACCCGCAACCGGGTCGCGCGCTCCATCCTGGACCATGGGCCCTCCACCGTCGCGGACCTCGCGAAGCGCCTCGGCCTCACCCAGGCCGCCGTCCGCCGCCACCTCGACGCACTGGTGGCCGACGAGGTCGTGGCCCCCCGCGAGCAGCGGGTGTACGGCGCACGGACCCGCGGCAGGCCCGCCAAGGTCTTCGCCCTCACGGACTGCGGGCGGGACGCCTTCGACCAGTCGTACGACAAGCTGGCCGTGGACGCGCTCCGCTGGATCGAGCGGTCCGCGGGCGGCGGCGCGGCCGGCGAGGAAGCCGTCGTCGCCTTCGCCCGGGCGCGGATCGAGGCCCAGTCCGAGAGCTACCGCGAAGCCGTCGAGGCGGCGCCGCCCGAGGAGCGCACCGAGGCCCTGGCCAAGGCCTTGACCGCCGACGGGTACGCTGCTACGGCGCGCAGCGCGCCCCTCCCCGGACGGGGCGAGCAGCTCTGCCAGCACCACTGCCCGGTCGCGCACGCCGCCGAGCAGTTCCCGCAGCTGTGCGAGGCGGAGACGGAGTTCTTCTCCCGCCTGCTCGGAACCCATGTGCAGCGTCTGGCCACCATCGCCCACGGCGACGGGGTGTGCACGACGTTCATCCCGCACAGCGCACCATCACAGACCACCGAATCAGCATCCACAAGCACGGCCGGGAGGAACCCCGCATGACTCTCCCCACGGAGACTGCCCACCCCGAACTCGAGGGTCTGGGCAACTACGAGTACGGCTGGGCCGACTCCGACGCGGCGGGTTCCGCTGCCAAGCGCGGGCTCTCCGAGGACGTCGTCCGCGACATCTCGGCGAAGAAGAACGAGCCCGAGTGGATGCTGAAGCTGCGCCTCAAGGGCCTGCGCCTGTTCGACAAGAAGCCCATGCCGAAGTGGGGCTCGGACCTCTCGGGCATCGACTTCGACAACATCAAGTACTTCGTGCGCTCCACCGAGAAGCAGGCCGCTTCCTGGGAGGAACTGCCCGAGGACATCAAGAACACGTACGACAAGCTCGGCATCCCCGAGGCGGAGAAGCAGCGCCTCGTCGCCGGTGTCGCGGCCCAGTACGAGTCCGAGGTCGTCTACCACCAGATCCGCGAGGACCTGGAGCAGCAGGGCGTCATCTTCCTGGACACCGACACCGCGCTGAAGGAGCACCCGGAGCTCTTCCAGGAGTACTTCGGCACGGTCATCCCGGTCGGCGACAACAAGTTCGCGTCGCTGAACACGGCCGTGTGGTCCGGCGGCTCGTTCATCTACGTGCCCAAGGGCGTCCACGTGGACATCCCGCTCCAGGCCTACTTCCGTATCAACACGGAGAACATGGGCCAGTTCGAGCGGACGCTGATCATCGTGGACGAGGACGCCTACGTCCACTACGTCGAGGGCTGCACCGCCCCGATCTACTCCTCGGACTCGCTGCACAGCGCCGTCGTCGAGATCATCGTCAAGAAGGGCGGCCGCTGCCGCTACACGACGATCCAGAACTGGTCGAACAACGTCTACAACCTGGTCACCAAGCGCGCCGTGGCGTACGAGGGCGCGACCATGGAGTGGATCGACGGCAACATCGGTTCCAAGGTCACCATGAAGTACCCGGCCGTCTACCTGATGGGCGAGCACGCCAAGGGCGAGACCCTCTCCATCGCCTTCGCGGGCGAGGGCCAGCACCAGGACGCCGGCTCCAAGATGGTCCACATGGCGCCGAACACGTCGTCCAACATCGTCTCCAAGTCGGTGGCGCGCGGCGGCGGCCGCACCTCGTACCGCGGTCTGGTCGAGATCGGCGAGGGCGCGGCCGGATCGAAGTCGAACGTGCTGTGCGACGCGCTGCTGGTCGACACGATCTCCCGCTCCGACACCTACCCGTACGTCGACGTCCGCGAGGACGACGTGTCCATGGGCCATGAGGCGACCGTCTCCAAGGTCTCCGAGGACCAGCTCTTCTACCTGATGAGCCGCGGTCTGACCGAGTTCGAGGCGATGGCGATGATCGTGCGCGGCTTCGTCGAGCCGATCGCCAAGGAGCTGCCCATGGAGTACGCCCTGGAGCTCAACCGGCTGATCGAGCTGCAGATGGAGGGCTCGGTCGGCTAGTACGGCGACCGCCCCCGCAGCACAGCGACATCCTTTTGACGTAGGAAGAGAGCAACACGACAGCCATGGCTGAGGCTCAGAACATCCCGGCGGGCTCCACCACCGCCGGCTCGATCGCGGTGGCCGCCGAGTCGACCGTCGCCACGCGCATGAGCGCGCCCCCGTCCTTCGACGTGGCCGACTTCCCGGTGCCGCACGGCCGCGAGGAGGAGTGGCGCTTCACCCCGCTGGCGCGGCTGCGCGGGCTGCACGACGGCTCCGCCGTCGCGACCGGCGACGGGCTGCGCGTCGAGGTGAGCGCCCCCGAGGGCGTCACCGTCGAGACCGTCGGCCGTGACGACGCCCGGCTCGGCCGGGCCGGCACCCCGGTGGACCGGGTCGCCGCCCAGGCCTACTCCTCGTTCGAGAAGGCCTCGGTCGTGACCGTCGCCAAGGAGGCGGTGCTCAGCGAGCCGATCCGGATCGCCGTGCACGGCGAGGGCGGCACCGTCTTCGCGCACCAGGTCGTCGAGCTCGGCGCGTTCGCCGAGGCCGTCGTGGTCATCGACCACACCGGTGACGCGGTGCTCGCCGCCAACGTGGACTTCGTCCTCGGCGACGGCGCCAAGCTGACCGTCGTCTCCGTACAGGACTGGGACGACAAGGCCGTCCACGTCGCCCAGCACAACGCGCTGGTCGGCCGGGACGCCTCCTTCAAGTCCGTGGTCGTCACCTTCGGCGGCGACGTGGTCCGGCTGCACCCGCGGATCTCCTACGAGGGCACCGGCGGCGAGGCCGAGCTGTTCGGCCTGTACTTCACCGACAAGGGCCAGCACCAGGAGCACCGGCTCTTCGTCGACCACAACACGCCGCACTGCAAGTCCAACGTCGTCTACAAGGGCGCCCTCCAGGGCGACGACGCGCACGCCGTGTGGATCGGTGACGTGCTCATCCAGGCCAAGGCCGAGGGCACCGACACCTACGAGATGAACCGCAACCTGGTCCTCACGGACGGCGCCCGCGTCGACTCCGTGCCGAACCTGGAGATCGAGACCGGTGAGATCGCCGGCGCCGGTCACGCCTCGGCCACCGGCCGCTTCGACGACGAGCAGCTGTTCTACCTGATGGCGCGCGGCATCCCGGAGGCCGAGGCCCGCCGTCTGGTGGTGCGCGGCTTCTTCGCCGAGCTCGTCCAGCAGGTCGGCGTCGCCGACGTCGAGGAGCGTCTGCTCGCCAAGATCGAGGCGGAGCTGGAGGCGTCCGTCTGATGACCGCCTTCGTCCGCGTCTGCGCACTGAGCGAGCTGGAGGAGGACACCCCCAGGCGGGTGGAACTCGACGGCACGCCGGTGTCGGTCGTCCGTACCGCGGGCGAGGTGTTCGCGATCAACGACATCTGCTCGCACGCGAACGTCTCGCTGTCGGAGGGCGAGGTGGAGGACTGCCAGATCGAGTGCTGGCTGCACGGCTCCAGCTTCGACCTCCGCACCGGCAAGCCGTCCGGCCTCCCCGCGACGCGACCCGTGCCCGTTTACCCCGTAAAGATCGAAGGGGACGATGTGCTCGTCTCCGTATCCCAGGAGAACTAAGTCCCCATGGCAACGCTTGAAATCCGCGACCTGCACGTCTCCGTGGAAGCCGAGAACGGCCCCCGGGAGATCCTCAAGGGCGTCGACCTGACCGTGAAGCAGGGCGAGACCCACGCCATCATGGGTCCCAACGGCTCCGGCAAGTCCACCCTCGCGTACTCGCTCGCGGGTCACCCCAAGTACACGATCACCGGCGGTACGGTCACCCTGGACGGCGAGGACGTCCTGGAGATGTCCGTCGACGAGCGCGCCCGCGCCGGCGTCTTCCTGGCCATGCAGTACCCGGTCGAGGTCCCCGGCGTCTCGGTCTCCAACTTCCTGCGCACCTCGGCCACGGCCGTGCGCGGCGAGGCCCCCAAGCTGCGCACCTGGGTGAAGGAGGTCAAGTCCGCGATGGAGCAGCTCCAGATGGACCCGGCCTTCGCCGAGCGCAACGTCAACGAGGGCTTCTCCGGCGGTGAGAAGAAGCGCCACGAGATCCTCCAGCTGGAGCTCCTCAAGCCGAAGATCGCGATCCTGGACGAGACCGACTCGGGTCTGGACGTCGACGCGCTGCGCGTCGTCTCCGAGGGCGTCAACCGGGTCCGCGAGACCGGTGAGGTCGGCACGCTGCTGATCACGCACTACACGCGCATCCTGCGCTACATCAAGCCCGACTTCGTGCACGTGTTCGCGAACGGCCGCATCGCCGAGTCCGGTGGCGCCGAGCTCGCCGACAAGCTGGAGAACGAGGGCTACGAGGCCTACACGAAGGGCGGCGCATCCGAGTGACACATCTGCCGGGCCTCCTCGACACCGAGGCGATCCGTAAGGACTTCCCCCTCCTGGACCGCGTGGTCCACGACGGGAAGAAGATCGTGTACCTCGACAGCGCGGCGACTTCGCAGAAGCCGCGCCAGGTGCTCGACGCGCTCAACGAGTACTACGAGCGCCACAACGCCAACGTCCACCGTGGTGTGTACACGGTGGCCGAGGAGGCCACGGCGCTGTACGAAGGGGCGCGCGACAAGGTCGCCGCGTTCATCAACGCGCCGAGCCGCGACGAGGTGATCTTCACCAAGAACGCCTCGGAGTCGCTCAACCTGGTCGCCAACATGCTGGGCTGGGCCGACGAGCCCTACCGAGTGGACCACGAGACCGAGATAGTCATCACGGAGATGGAGCACCACTCCAACATCGTGCCCTGGCAGCTGCTGGCGCAGCGCACCGGCGCGAAGCTGAAGTGGTTCGGCCTCACCGAGGACGGCCGTCTCGACCTCTCCGACATCGACGAGATCATCACCGAGAAGACGAAGATCGTCTCCTTCACGCTGGTCTCCAACCTGCTGGGCACGGTCAACCCGGTCGACGCGATCGTGCGCCGTGCCCAGGAGGTCGGCGCGCTGCTGTGCATCGACGCCTCGCAGGCCGCGCCGCACATGCCGCTGGACGTCCAGGCGCTCCAGGCCGACTTCGTGGCCTTCACCGGCCACAAGATGTGCGGCCCGACGGGCATCGGCGTGCTGTGGGGCCGCCAGGAGCTGCTGGAGGACCTGCCGCCGTTCCTGGGCGGCGGCGAGATGATCGAGACGGTCTCGATGCACTCGTCGACGTACGCGCCGGCGCCGCACAAGTTCGAGGCGGGCACGCCCCCGATCGCGCAGGCCGTGGGCATCGGCGCGGCCGTGGACTACCTCTCCGCGATCGGCATGGACAAGATCGCCGCGCATGAGCACGCGATCACCGAGTACGCGGTCAAGCGCCTGCTCGAAGTCCCTGACCTGCGGATCATCGGCCCGACCACGGCCGAGGACCGGGGCGCCGCGATCTCCTTCACGCTCGGCGACATCCACCCGCACGACGTGGGCCAGGTCCTCGACGAGCAGGGCATCGCGGTCCGGGTCGGCCACCACTGCGCGCGCCCGGTCTGCCTGCGGTACGGAATTCCCGCGACCACCCGAGCGTCTTTCTATCTGTACTCCACGCCCGCCGAGGTCGACGCCCTGGTGGACGGCCTGGAGCACGTACGGAACTTCTTCGGCTAGGGGTCTTCGTTGTGAAGCTGGATTCGATGTACCAGGACGTCATCCTGGACCACTACAAGCACCCGCACGGGCGGGGCTTGCGGGACGGTGACGCCGAGGTGCACCACGTGAACCCGACGTGCGGCGACGAGATCACTCTTCGCGTGAAGTACGAGGGCTCGCAGATCGCCGACATCAGTTACGAGGGCCAGGGCTGCTCCATCAGCCAGGCCAGCGCCTCGGTCCTCAACGACCTGCTGGTCGGCAAGGACCTGGACGAGGCGCGCCGGATCCAGGAGACCTTCCTGGAGCTGATGCAGTCCAAGGGCCAGCTGGAGCCGGACGACGCGATGGAGGAGGTCCTGGAGGACGCGGTGGCGTTCGCGGGCGTCTCCAAGTACCCCGCCCGGGTGAAGTGTGCTCTGCTGAGCTGGATGGCCTGGAAAGACGCGACGGCCCAGGCGCTCGACGCCGGAGCCGAGAGGAAGAGCGCATGACCGAGAACGCGGAGGCCACCTTGAAGCCGGCCTCGGAAGAAGAAGTCCGCGAGGCGCTGTACGACGTCGTCGACCCCGAGCTGGGCATCGACGTCGTCAACCTGGGCCTCATCTACGGCATCCACATCGACGACGCCAACATCGCCACCCTCGACATGACCCTGACGTCGGCGGCCTGCCCGCTGACCGACGTGATCGAGGACCAGGCGAAGGCCGCGACCGACGGCATCGTCAACGAACTCAAGATCAACTGGGTCTGGATGCCGCCGTGGGGCCCGGACAAGATCACGGACGATGGGCGCGAGCAGTTGCGGGCGCTGGGGTTCAACGTCTGACCCCGTTTCGTACGTCGAGTGGGCCTCCGGTGCCGATGGTGCCGGGGGCCCACTCGCGTCACCGGGGCTCGGCCAGGCGGCGCATGGTCTCGACCGGAAGCGCGTCGAGCAGTGCGACCGCCGAGCCGACGGGAAGCGCCCCGATCTCCACGTACGCACGCCCCCTGCCGGTGACCAGGGCTCGCACCCGCGAGACCTCCTGCTCGGGCACACCGACACGTTGCAGGGCCGCACGCAGCAGAGCCGCTGTGTGCTCCGCCTCGGCGAGCGCGCTCTTGTACTCGTCCCTGGGGATCACTGCCCTTCCTCTCCGAGCGCGCAGTCCGCATGCCAGTACGCCACGGTCGGAACCGGGGCTCGGCGGCCCAGCAGCGCCCGGTGGCAGATCTCAAGGCTCTTGATGGGCCTCCCGCACCCCGGGCACGTCTCACCGGCGGGCGCATAAGTCGTGTACTCCCACTGCCGGGCGTCGGTGTCACCCTCCGCCCGCTGGGGGCCTCCGGCAGAGCTGGCTGTGGCTTCGGGCACTGTCGTCAACCCCTGATGGTCGGTGGCCACGCCCTCCGACCGTCACTTCGGTCGTGGGTCGGTGTATGTCCAGCGCGTGCGGAGCGCCGCCTGAACACCATCGGTCGGGCGAGGCTTCTCACGGAACAGCGAACGGGGAACCCCGCAAGGCCATTTGGGGAACCCCGTTCCGGCGCGATTCGGGGAACCCCGTTCAGGAAGCGGGGCTACTCTGGAGGAGATCACTTCCGTCCCTCCCAGGCGGCGCCCATGGACGAACGCGAGGCCCGGCGCAGCGGCTATCCGCTGACGATTCCCGGTGCCCTTCTCCAGGGTGAGGCCATGCGACAGGCGTGCCTCACAAGGAACTTCCAAGAGATCTTCCGGCTCGTGAACCGGCGCACCGGCTCAAGCCATGCGGCCATGGCGGCAGCCATCGGGAAGATGACCAGTTCACGCGTCAGCGACATCATCCGGGGGGTCCGGGGCATCAGGGGGCGCGAGGTCATCGAGCGCGTGGCTGACGGGTTCGGTATCCCCGGAGAAATGTTCGGACTGCCGAGACGGCCATGGGAGGGTTCACCCGAGGAAATCGGCGAAACCACTGACCACGCCGGCCCTGGCGTCGAATCCGCCGTTGGCGCCGAGGTGAGACCGCGGAACGCCACATCCGCCATGGCGGGGGCTGACTTCGAACGGATCTCATATGCAGGCGTAGGGCCGGAAAGCGCGCACTGCCGCGTCGATGGTCCGGATTCTCTCCGTGAACAGCTCGAAGTGGCCAAACGCGACGACGGGTATCTGGGCGCGCGGAAAACTCTGCCACTGGTTCTTGGCTTGCTCAGGGCTGTTGAGCAGGGGATCCGTGATGCGAAGCCGTCCGTGCGGCGAGAGCTGTTGTCGGTCGCTGCGGACGGCGCCGAGTTCGCTGGATGGCTTTACCGTGACATTCAGCAACCAACTCGTGCTGTCTTCTGGTACGACCGGGCTATGGAGTGGGCGCAGGAGGCCAACGACCCTGCCATGCAAGGTTATATGTTGCTCAAGAAGTCCCAGATGGCGTACGACTGCGGCGATGCCGGGCGGATGTCGGCGCTGGCGCAAGCGGGGCGGCATGACAGGTGGCAACTTCCGGACCGTGTCCAAGCGGAGCTGCTACAGCAGGAAGCGCTGGGATACGCCATGCTCGGTGAACCGTTCTCGCTGGTGGAACAGAAACTCGGTACGGCGCGAGAACTGCTTGCTCACGCGGCCAATGGTGAACCAGGCGACCTTGGCGCCTACTTCGACGACGACACATTGCTGCTCCGGAATGCTGTGATCTATACCGAGGCGGGTAGGCCGCGACTCGCCGCCGACCTGTTCGGAAAAATCATTGCGGCAAAAACGCTGTCTCGCCGCGACGTCGGATTCTTCAATGCCCGGCGCTCGGCGGCCTTGGCGTTGAGCGGCGAGCCCGATGAGGCAGCCAGGATCGGTATGGCTTCGGTAGGCGTAGCTCGGGTAGTGCAGTCCACGCGTACCTTGCGGGTGTTGGGTGAAGTTTCGCAGACGCTGAGTCGTTGGCGGACTCGTCCCATGGTGCGAGAATTCCGTGAAGCGCTCCAGGAGGTCTAGCCCTGAGGAGGGTCCGTGGTCAGCCATTCGGTTACCGTGCGGATGACGAATGCCTGCCACTCCTGACTTCGAGGGTTCAGGTACTGCGGGTCGTCGTGCACGGCAAATCCGTGCTGTGATCCGTCGATTTCGACAAGTTCACAGGGGGCGCGAAAATCTCGTACGGCAGACCGCGACGACTCGATGGGCACGAAAGTGTCCTGAGTGCCATGCACGATGAGCGTCGGGGACCGGACCTCGCCGAGCACCTGATGGGGATGCAGCCAGAAAACCTCGTTCAGCAGCGGACGGCCATGCCGCAGGGTCGGTGTGAACTGGATGAATCCGTGTTCGGTGAGTTGCTGGGCCGCTTCCTCGCTGATCGAGTCGTTCGCCCAGTAGGACCGCGTATCGATGGTGCGCCACTTGTAGTCGAGCTGAGGATTGAACAGCACCAACCGTGAAAGGTCGGCCGAACGCTTTGCGGCGTAGTACGCGCAGACGCCACCTCCGAAGCTGGCGCCCAACAAGGTGATCTCCCGAGCGGTCGTGGCGTTGCGCAGATGGGTGATGGCCGTACGAATATCGTTGAGGATCGTGGCGAGCGTCAGCTCTTCCTGTCGGCCTTCGCTTTCGCCGTGCCCCCGCATGTCGAAGCGAAGGGACCCCACGCCGCCCTCGGCGAGTCCGGTGGCCAGCCGCGAGAAGAACCCGCCCTCTTCTCGGGTGACGCCGCCGCCGTGCACGAGGACCACGCCGCGCGAGGAGTGCGCGTCGGGTTTCACGAGCGTGCCAGCCAGGTGCAGACCATCAAGCGTCCGGAGTGTCACGCTGTCAGCTGTCGGCATGGCGCGAGCCTAGTGCCGACGTATCGGACGGGGCGAGACCGCACAGGGTGGCGTCATCGGCTGACGCTGGTCGGCGGACATCATTCAGTCGGCCCGGTCGGCCGTACGGATCTGTTCCCCTCCTGTACGTACCCCGTACGGCCGGAATTGGCGCAAGCCCAAGACCCTTCTCGTCGATAGCACGTCGACGAGAGGCACCCAGTGCTGTATGACGTTTCCCGTGGCAGGCGCGTTGCCCTTGCCGCCGTGAGCGGGGCTCTTACGCTGTCCGCCATGGGCCTGAACGCACCCGCGCACGCGGCCGGTTACGGCACCCCGACCCTCGCCCTTTCGGCCAGTTATCTGTCGGGGGCCGTGGGGGCGAGCGGGGACCCCGTGGTGACCGTCACCGTGGGGCAGAGCGGGGCCGACGCCTCGGCGCTCACCCTCTCCGCCTCCGCCAGCACCAGGGCGTCGGTCGCCGCACCCGGCGACGTGAGCGTCACCGGGACCGGGGCCACCCGGCAGGTCGCGGTGGCCGCGCACGGGCGCGGGTACACCGACCTGACCCTCAAGCTCACCGGGCTCGGCGGCAAGAGCGTCACCACGACGCTGCACTACGCCGCCTCGGCCGCCGTGCAGTACGCCTCCGACACCCGCTATCTCACCGGCTCCAGCGACGCCTCCGCCGCCGTCGACGTGGGCGGCGGCTATGCCGTCGTCGCCGACGACGAGTCCAACACCCTGCGGCTGTACGACCGCTCGAGGTCCGGGGCGCCCGTGCGGAGCTGGGACTTCAGCGCGCAGCTCGGGGTCTCCAAGGAGATCGACATCGAGGGCGCGGCCCGGGTCGGCGACACGGTCTACTGGACCGGCTCGCTCGGCAACAACAAGGACGGCGTGTACAAGGCCGACCGCAACACCGTCTTCACCACCACCGTCACCGGGTCCGGGGCGAGCACCCAGCTCACCGTCGGCCGCTCCTACAAGAAGCTGCGCGACGACCTCGTCGCCTGGGACCGGGCCAACGGCGACCGCTACGGCTTCGCCGCCGCGACCGCCGCCGGGCAGGCGCCGAAGCAGGTCGACGGGTTCAACGTGGAGGGGCTGGAGTTCGCGCCCGGCTCCTCCACCACCGCGTACATCGGGTTCCGTGCGCCGCTCGTGCCGCCGGTGAACGGCGGTAAAGCGCTCGTCGTGCCCGTCACCAACATCGACAAGGTGCTGGGCAGCGGGGCCAGGGCCGTCTTCGGGCCGGGCATCGAGCTCGACCTCGGCGGGCTCAGCATCCGCGACCTCCGCAAGAACGCCGCCGACCAGTATCTGATCCTCGCCGGGTCCTGGGCCGCCGACGACAACTCCGACCCGTACGCCCTCTACTCCTGGGACGGCGTCGCCGCGCACGCCCCGGTCAAGCTGCGCGACCTGCCCACCAGCGACCCGGGCGGCTGGGAGGCCGTGGTGGACGTGCCGGACCTGTCGGTGCCGGGCGCCCGCGCCCAGCTGATCACCGACGACGGCTCGGCCGATCTGTACGGGGACGGGACCGAGGCGAAGGACCTCACCCACCCGGAGTGGAAGAAGTCCCGCGCTACCTGGTTCACCGTCACCGGCTGACGCCGGGCGGGCGCCGTCCGCTCACCGGGTGCCCGGTACGGTCGTGGCATGGCCCCCGTCACAGGAGCGTGCGACTGATGGCCCGACGGTACGACCCCGACCGGCGGCGCCGCATCATCGACGCCGCGATCCGGGTGGTCGCCGAGCGCGGTATCGCCGGGCTCAGCCACCGCAGCGTCGCCGCCGAGGCCGATGTGCCGCTCGGCTCCACCACGTACCACTTCACCACGCTCGACGAGCTGATGGTGGCCGCCCTGCGCCAGGCCAACGAGGGCTTCGCCGCCGCGATCCGCGCGAGCGGGGCGCTGGCGGAGCCGGGCGTGGACGTGGCCGCCGAACTCGCCCGGCTGATGGGCGAGTGGATCGCGGGGGACCGGGCGCGGGTGGAGCTGGAGTACGAGCTGTATCTGGCGGCGCTGCGGCGGCCCCCGCTGCGGCCCGTCGCCGCCGAGTGGACCGAGGGCGTGGCGGAGGTCCTGGCCCGCCACACCGACCCCGTCACGGCCCGTGGCCTGGTCGCCCTGATGGACGGCATCTGCCTCCAGGCGCTGCTGACCGGCGGAGCCTATGACCCAGATTACGCACGGGAGTTGCTGGGGCGGCTGTTGCGGCCGTAACAGCTGGGCTGAAGCGTGGTTCTTCGCCTGCGGCCCGGTCGGTGGCTGATCGCGCAGTTCCCCGCGCCCCTAGGTGGTCAGGGGCGCGGGGAACTCCGCGAGCAACCCACCACAGCCCGCAGACGGATTCCGCGCCCCCCCCAACCGTTATGTACGCCCGTACGCATCGCTGTGTACGCTTGTCCGTATGCCGTACGTCCTGCTCTCCTGCGCCATCGCGTCGGAGATCGCCGCCACCTCCGCGATGAAGTACAGCGAGGGCTTCACCCGGCTCTGGCCCTCTCTGGTGACCGTGGGCGGATACCTCCTCGCGTTCTATCTGCTCTCGCTCACCCTGAAGTCGATGTCGGTGGGCACCGCGTACGCGATCTGGTCCGGCGTCGGCACGGCCGTCATCGCCGCCATCGGCATGCTCTTCCTGGGCGAGACGATGACGGCCGCCAAACTCGCCGGGATCGCGCTGATCATCGGCGGTGTGGTGCTGCTCAACGCCGGCGGCGCCGCGCACTGAGCAGCACCCGGGTCAGTCCCCGCCGCCCGCCCGGCGCACCGCCGCCAGCGCCGCCCCCACGCTCGCCTCGATGTCGGTGATCGGGTACAGCGCCTCGATCACCGTACGGTCGCGGTCCACCACCAGCGTCAGGCGCTTGAGCCGGCTCACTCCCGCCGTGCGAAAGGTCGGCAGCCGCAGTGCCGCCGTCAGCTCCAGGTCCGCGTCCGACAGGAGTGGGAAGCGCAGCCGCTCCTTGTCCGCGAACGCCCGCTGCTCGTCCGGGCGTTGGGTGGACACGCCGTGCACGCTCGCGCCCGCCGCCGTGAACCGCGCGAGCTGGTCGCGGTATGTGCACGACTCCAGCGTGCAGCCCGGCGCCCCCGGAATGCCCGCCCAGCCGGGCGGATAGGACTCCTTGCGGGCGTAGGCGCCGGGGAAGCAGTACAGGACGGTGCAGGCGCTCTCCGCCGCCACCGGGTCCCTCGGGTCCCCGTCGAAGTCGGTGAGCAGCAGGTCCGGCACCTTGGTGCCCGCCAGCTCCCGCACCCGCTCGGTCTCCCCGGACCGCTCCGTCGCCGTGGCCATCGTCTCTCCTTCTCCGAGCACCCAGGTGTCTCCCCAGTCCTGGAGTGCGATCAGTACGGGCAGCAGGGCACGGCCGCGCGGAGTGAGGCGGTACTCATGCCTCACCGGGCGCTCCTGGTAGGGCTCCCGGGTCAGCACCCCCGTCTCGACCAGCAGCTTCAGGCGTTCGGCGAGCACCTTGCGGGACAGGCCGAGTTCGCGCTGGAGCGCGTCGAAGCGGTGCACCCCGCGTGCGGCGTCGCGCACGATCAGCAGGGTCCACCAGTCGCCGACGACGTCCAGTGCCTGGGCGATGGCGCAGTGCTCGTCGTCGAGCCGGGTGCGTTGAGGCATGCCTCCATCCTTCCGTACGCCGTTGACCTGCGGCCCCCATGCTGACATAGTCCGTTCCCATAAGGAACTCACTCAGGATCGGGACCAGGGGGCGGCCAACGTGAAGACCTTGCGAGCGGTGCCGAGAACCGTCCGGCTGCTGTGCTTCGGCATGTTCTTCAACGCGGTCGTCAGCTTCACCTTCATCTACCTCTTCGTGTACTTGACCGGCCCGCGCGGACTGAGCGTCGGCCAGGCCGGAGTGCTCAGCGGCATCGGCGGCGTCGGACTGGTCGCCGGGAACTTCACCGGCGGCTGGTTCGGCGACCGCTACGGCCACCGGCGCGCCCTGCTCGCCGGGGCGCTGGTCAGCGGCTCCCTGCTGGCCGTGCTCGCGCTGCTGCCGACCCCGGCACTGGCCGCCGCCCTGCCGCTCGCCCAGTACGCCTCCGGAGTCGTACGGTCGTCCAACTCCGCGCTCGTCGCCGTCGGCGTCCCCGAAGGCAGCCGCCGCCAGGGCTTCGCGGTCATGCGGTTCGCGGCCAACGCGGGCTTCACCGTCGGGCCGCCGCTCGGCGCGCTGGTCGCCGACCACTGGTCGTACGACTGGCTGTTCACCGCCGACGGCGTCGGCACCCTGCTCTTCGCGGCGTACGCGGCCAAGGTGCTGCCCGCCCGCGCGGCCGCCCACGCCAAGCCGGTCCACGATCCCGCCGCCCCCGGTCTGTGGCGGGAGCTGCGGGTGCGGCCCGCCGTGCCGGTGCTGCTCGCCGCGATCGTCTGCGTCGACCTCGTCTACCGCCAGCAGTACTCCACCCTGCCCGTCTTCCTCGGCGACCACGGCATGGACGCCCACATCTACGGGTGGCTGATCGCGCTCAACAGCGGCGTGATCCTCTGCCTCGAACTGCCCGCCGCGCACGCCCTGCGCGGCCGCGCGCCGCTGTCCGTCGTCGGCTGCGGGCTGCTCCTGGTCGGCCTCGGCTACGCGCTGGTCATCCCGGGCGCCGCCCTCGGCTGGGCGCTCGCCCTGATGCTGTCGCTCACCCTCGGCGAGATCCTCTACAAGACCACCGCCACCGCGTACGTCGCCGACCAGGCGCCCGCCCACGCCCAGGGCCGCTTCCAGAGTCTGTACGCGGGCGCCTCCATCAGCGGCCAGGTGCTCGCCCCGCCGCTCGGCGGCGCGCTCTACACCGCCGCGCCCGGCCTGCTGTGGCCGCTGTGCGCCGCCCTCGCGGGGCTCGCCGGGCTCGCGGTGCTGTGGACCCGGCGGCTGCCGGGGGCGCTGACCGGGAGCGACGCGCGGGGCGATACGGCGGATGAGGTGCGAAGCGACGCGGCGGGTGAGGTGCGGGGCGACGCGCGACCGGCACCTGAGACCGGTTCGCCCCGGCGGGCCGTCGCCGGTTAGGTTTTCCGCTATGACCGACACGACTGCTACTGCTTCTCGCTCCACCGGCGCCGTCGCCGCCGGCCTCGCCACCCTCGCCGGCGACGGCACCGTCCTCGACACCTGGTTCCCCGCCCCCGAGCTCGTCGCCGCGAATGCCGAGGGCCATGGACCCGCGGGAACCGAGCGACTCACCGCCGACCGGGCCACCGCCCTCCTCGGCAAGGGCGCCGCCGCGGCCCTCGGCGTCGACGAGCGCCGGGGCGTCGAGGTCGTCGCCGTCCGTACGGTCATCGCCTCGCTCGACGACAAGCCGCTCGACGCCCACGACGCCTATCTGCGTCTGCACCTGCTCTCGCACCGCCTGGTCAAGCCGCACGGCCAGAACCTGGACGGCCTCTTCGGCCTGCTCGCCAACGTCGCCTGGACCTCGCTCGGCCCGGTCGCCGTCGACGAGATCGAGCAGGTGCGGCTGAACGCCCGCGCCGCCGGGCTGCACCTCCAGGTGACCTCCGTCGACAAGTTCCCGCGTATGACGGACTACGTGGCCCCCAAGGGCGTCCGTATCGCCGACGCCGACCGGGTGCGCCTGGGCGCGCACCTGGCCGAGGGCACCACGGTCATGCACGAGGGCTTCGTGAACTTCAACGCGGGCACGCTGGGCACCTCGATGGTGGAGGGCCGTATCTCCGCCGGTGTCGTCGTCGGCAACGGCTCCGACATCGGCGGCGGCGCGTCCACGATGGGCACGCTGTCCGGCGGCGGAAACGTACGGATCGTCATCGGCGAGCGCTGCCTCATCGGCGCGGAGGCCGGGGTGGGGATCGCGCTCGGCGACGAGTGCGTCGTCGAGGCCGGGCTGTACGTCACCGCGGGGACGCGGGTCACCATGCCGGACGGGCAGATCGTCAAGGCCCGTGAGCTGTCCGGTGCGTCGAACATTCTGTTCCGGCGGAACTCGGTCACGGGTGCGGTGGAGGCTCGGCCCAACAATGCCGTGTGGGGCGGGCTCAACGAGGTTCTGCACGCGCACAATTGAGTGGGCTGTGGGGTACGTGTTCGTCTGCGGGCCGGTGGTGGGCTGGTCGCGCAGTTCCCCGCGCCCCTGAAGGCGCGGGTGCGGCCGGCCCCACCACGCGGTGAGAACCCGTGACTAGTCCCGGACCAGGTCGTCGTATGCGCTCCGCAACGCGGCGGCCTGGTCCCGGGTCGCCGGTCGCAGCGGTTCTCTCACCGGAGTGTCCAGCAGCGCCTTCGCCGTCACCGTGCCCGGCAGGCCCGACGCCATCATCAGCTCCGCCAGGGGGAGCGTGAGGTGGTTGAGGCGGGTGGCCTCGTCGACGTCGCCCTTGTCGTACGCGTCCAGGGGGGCCCGCATCTGGGCGGGGGCCACGTTCGCCACCGTGCTGACGTAGCCCGCGCCGCCCACCGCGTACAGCGGCAGGTTCATCTCCTCGCAGCCCGAGTAGTACGCCAGCGAGGTGCGGCCGATGACCTTGGTGGAGCCGAGCAGGTCGTAGGCGCAGTCCTTGACCGCCACGATCCGCTCGTGCTCCGCGAGCCGCAGCAGCGTGTCGGTGCCGATCCGGACGCCTGTGCGGCCGGGGATGTCGTAGAGCATCACCGGCAGCTCCGTGGCGTCCGCCACCGTGCGCAGGTGCGCCTCCACCGCGTCCTGCGGCGGGCGGCTGTAGTACGGAGAGACCACCAACAGGCCGTTCGCGCCCGCCTCCTCGGCCTGCCGGGCCAGCTCCACGGTGTGCCGGGTGGAGGCGGTGCCGACCCCGGCCACGACATGGACGTCCTGGCCGACCTCGGCGCGTACCGCCCGTACCAGCGCCGCCTTCTCCGCGTCGGTCGTGGTGGGGGACTCGCCGGTGGTGCCGCTCAGGACCAGGCCGTCGCAGCCCTGGGCCACCAGGCGCGCCGCCAGGCGCCGGGCGTGGTCGAGGTCGAGCGTGTCATCGGCGGTGAACGGCGTGACCATGGCGCAGAGTGCGCGCCCGAAGGGGCGGGGAGTGCTCATTGACGCAGTCTCGGGTGGAGTGACCGTAAAGGTCTACTTAGTTCTGCTTGCTGTTCATCCATAGCATCGCTGAAGTATGGGCTGCGCAGGCGCTCTTGGCGTGCGTGGACGCGTACGTCACCATGAGAGACCGGTGTGTCCGTTCATGTCCGTACCGTCGTCCCGTCGGAGGTCGTCATGAGGCTCGGCAAGGCTCTCGCCACTGGTGTCGCGGAGGAACGGCCCGAGGACGTCGTACGGGACGAGGCGCCGCCCGTGCCCGAGGAGGTCCCGGCCGAGGTGCCCGTCGAGGTGACGGCCGCCCGATGAGGCTGCGGCTCCCCGAGGAACGCCCGACGGAGCCGCCCACCGGCTACAAGATCGCCCATGCGGCGCTCTCCCAGGACGGCTCCCGGGCCGCCTTCCTCGGTGTCTCGCTGGGTGCCGTGCTGCCCTACGGCGTCCTGGACGACGCGCACTGCGCGTACGGGCGCCGCCACCGCTCGCCGTCCAGGCTCTGCGACTGCGGCTTCCACTGTCTGCACGAGCGCGCCGGGGCGGCGGCGCTGACCTGCACGGCCGAGCACCGAGGGGCGCTGCTGCTGGAGGTCGCGGTGCTCGGGCGCTATATCCGCTTCGAGCTCGGGATGCGCTACGCCCGCCAGCGGGTGCGCACCGCGACCGCCGGGCCGTGCCGCTGCCGGCGGCGGGCGACCGGGCTGGCCGACGCGGGCTGGGGGCGGCCCGGGTGGCGGGTCGTGGAGCCGGTCTGCCCGGGGTGCGCCGGGCCGCGCGTGACCGTGGGGTTCGACGAGTTCGCCCGGCGGGGCGGCGACGGGCTGAAGGTCCTGGCCGCGCCGGCCGCGGACTCGGTCGGTCCGGGGCGGACCTTTCCGGAGCTCGTCGCGGAGGCCGCGCTGCTCCAGGCCCGGCTCGACTGGTTCCAGAGCGAGTTGGCGCGGCTCGGCGACCAGGAGCGGTGAGACGGCGGCAGCGCCCCGGCCGCGCTTGACCTCAAGTTGCCTTGACGTTTCAGGATGGTGATCGTCCACGCGGCGCAGCGCCGCACGATCACCAGGAGACCGCCATGGCCCCGACGCCCACCGACGTGACGTTCCACGCCCTGCCCGACCCGCGCCGCACCGGCGTGGGAGTCGTCAAGTCCAGTGTCTGGCGGGTGGGCACGCCCGAGCGGCAGCGGGCCGCCGTCGAGGCCATCGCCGAGGCGTGGGGCCGCCGGGACTGGCCGGACGTCGGCCTGCTCTCGTACAGCGTCTACACCGGCACCGACGGCGACGCGCTGCTGCACTACTCGCAGTGGCGGAGTGAGGCCGCCTACCAGGACTTCTTCCGCACCTTCCGGGACGGCCGCGTCGCCGAGATCGACGCGGCCGTCCCCGGCATCGAGCGCGTGGGACTGCACTCGTACGAGCTCTACCGCAGCAGCGGTCCGCGGCCCGGCGACCCCCGTACGCCCGGCTGCGTCGTGCTCGTCGACGTCGAGTTCGAAGGACCGGACCCGGAGCGCCAGCGGGCCTGGGTGGACGCCGTCTTCGAGGCCCTGGACACCGACCCGGACCTGCCGTCCGGCGGTATCTCCGCCCACTTCCACGTGAGCCAGGACGGCACCCGGGTGCTCAACTACGCCGAGTGGGAGAGCGAGCAGGCCCACATCGACGCGCTGGCCGCGCCCGGCGCCGGGGTCGGCTCCAGGACCCCGCAGTGGGAGCGGGTGCAGAGCTACCCCGGCGTGAGCGGGGGCGGGGTGACGCGCTACCTTCCGGCGCTGACCGTCACCCCGGCCGCCGACTGACCTACGGGCGGAAGCGGATGACCTGCGGGTCGTGGTCGCTGTTCTGGTCCGCGAACTCCGCGTTGATGTGCACGCTGTCGTAGTCGAAACCGCGCACGGCCGGGCTGGTCAGGATCTGGTCGAGCACCTGGGTGTTGCCCTGGTAGACGTAGGAGTAACGGTCCTTCCGCGGCAGCGTGCGGAAGGCCGAGCGCAGCGCGCCGCCGTCCTCCAGGGCCTTGGTGGTGCCCGAGAAGTCGAAGTCGTTGATGTCGCCGAGCGCCAGCACCCGGGCGTGCTTGTCGACCGCGAGGAGCTGCTTCACGAAGCCGTTCACGGCCTGCGCCTGGAGCAGCCGCTTGGCCTCGGAGGAGCGCGGCACCGGCTGGTGCTGCGAGACCAGGCCCTCGTCGCCGCCCTTGGAGGCGAAGTGGTTGGCGATCACGAAGACCGTCCGCCCCTGGAAGACGAACTCGCCCGCGAGCGGCTTGCGGCTGTCCGCCCAGGCCGGGTTGGCCGGGTCGATCCGGCCGGGGGAGAGGGTGAGGGCCGGGTGGCCCTTGGTGCCGGTGACGCCGACGGCGGTCTTCGCGTCGCCGCCGGGGCGGTCGGTGAAGGAGACCCGCGCCGGGTTGAAGAGGAAGACCTGGCGGATGTTGCCGCCGGGCTCGCCGCCGTCCTTCAGGTTCTCCGGGTCGATCGAGCGCCACTGGTAGGCGGGGCCGCCCTTGGCGACGATCGCGTCCGTGAACTTCTTGAGGGTGGCGGAGGCGTCGACCGTGCCGTCGTTCTTGGCGCCGTTGTTGTCCTGGATCTCCTCCAGGGCCACGATGTCGGGCGAGGCGAGGTGGCTGACGACGCCGTCGGCCAGCGCGTCGAACTTGGCCTGCGGGTCGGACGGGTCCAGGTTCTCCACGTTGTACGTGGCGACCGCGAGCTCGCCGGTGCGCTGCTTGCGGGTGCTCTCCCGCTTGAGGCCGTTGTCCTTGACGGTGCCGAGCGTACGGGCGGTGATCGTGTACCCGCCGAACTGGTTGAAGTCCAGCGGCCCCTCGGTGGCGCCGGTCAGCGTGTCGCCGACGTTCGCCTTGGGGAACGGCTGCTGGGCGGCCGGCACCAGGCTCTGGATCTGGAGGCGGCCGGTGTTCTGGTCGTCGTAGGACGCGTAGAGCGTGCCGCCCCGCCTGGTGCGGTTCTCGTGCGGCTTCACGGTGACCCACAGCTCGCTGTACGGGTCGGTGGCGCCGACGATCCGCGAGGTGCCGATGCGGACGTTCATGCCCTCCAGGGACTCGTAGTAGTCCAGGGCGTACTTCTTCGGCTTCAGGGTCAGCGCGTTGACGCTGTTGCCGGCGGCCGGGTCGCCCGCCGGGGTGTAGCGGTCGGGGACGGTACGGGCCGTCACGGCGACCGGGGCGGGCAGCGCGTTGCCCGAGGAGACGACCGTCACGGCCGGCTTGGATATCTGGGTCAGCGACTGGTTGCCGGAGGAGAGGCCGCCCGGGACGTACTCGGTGACCGTGCCGGAGACCGTCACCGCGTCACCGACGGCCACCTTCGGCGCCGAGCCGGTGAAGACGAAGACGCCCTCGCTGGTGGCCGGGTCGTCGTCCGGTGCGGTGTCCTGGAACCAGAAGCCCTTCGAGGAGCCGTACGTCCGTACACCGGTGACGACGCCCGGCACGTCCGCCACCTGCTGGCCGGCCAGCGGCGAGGTGCGGGTCGTGCCCTGGATGTCGTGGATGCGGGCCGCGGTGGCGGCGGCCGGGTCGGCGGCGGCCGACGAGCCGGCGGCCAGCAGACCGGCGCCCAGCGCGGCGGCGACGACGGCGGAGACGGCGGCGGATCTCGGAACGGGCATCAACAAACTCCGGGAGGATGAGGGATCGGTGCACGTGCGGGTGCGGGGCTGCTCAGGTGTGCAGCAAGTTCTACGCGCGTCAATCTCTTGGCTGAACGGGGTAGTTGTCAAGGGTCGCCGGGTGGCCGGAATTCGACGGCCGGATGAACAGGCCGTCGGGGGAGGCCGGACGCCGTCCGGCGATTTCCGTCCGCAACCGCCACGACCCCGGCCGGAACCCGTCGTAGGCCCCGGCCGGGGCGGTGGGCGGGCGCGGCGATACCCGGTGAAATACGTCTACGCTGGGTGTCTCTCGAATCACCCCGCATGGACGACACCGCGTTCACGCCGCTTCGCCCGAGGAGTACGCCACAGATGTCCGGAGACCGCCCCACCCTGCCGCCGGTGCGGCTGCACTCCGAGGCCGAACTCGCCAGGGCGGCGCTGGCCGCCCCGCTGCTCGCCCGCGCGGTGCGGCTCGCCCGCTGGACCGGGCCGCAGACCCGCGTCGGCGCCGGGGGCGAGCTCGTCGAGGAGCAACTGCCCGCGGCCGCCGAAGTACTGGGCCTCACCCCGGACGACGACGGCGCGGCGGACGCGAGCGAGGCGTGGCGGGTGGCCGTCGACGCCGGGCTCGTCGAGGTCACCGACGCCGAGGAGGAGGACGGCGAGGGGACGGCCGCGCCCGGCGAGGCGCTCGACCTGCTCACCTCGGGCTCCCCGCAGGACGTCCTCACCACCTGGCTGGACGCCTTCGACGCGGTCTTCGCGGACGCGACGGCCCCGGTGCTCGACGACTTCGCCGACCTCATCGGGGACGACGGCGAGCTCGACTTCGACCGGCTCGACTGGGACCCGCAGGCGGAGGCGGACTTCCTGGAGGGCGTGCTCGGCAACCTGTATCTGCTCACCGTCACCGAGGGTGGCGCGGGCGAGGGCCCGGTGCCGCTGCCCGCGCTCGCCGCGTCGATGATCGTCCCCGACGACATGGGGGAGCCCACCGACGACATCCTGGAGCAGGTGTCGGACGCGATGATGCGCCTCGACGACCAGTTCCGCCTCCTGGAGCCGATCGGCCTGGTGGAGTACCGGCCGGTCGACGAGGCGCTGATGGCCGAGGAGGGCGAGGAGCCCGCGCCGCCGGTCGACGACGAGGACGTCGCCCGGTACGGCATGGTCCGCCTCACCCCGCTCGGGCTGTACGGCGTACGGGCCCGGATGCTGGAGGCGGGCGTGGAGGCGCCGGCCGTGGGGGATCTCGCGGACAAGGGTGCGGACGTGCTGCTCGACGGCATCGCGTACTACCCGGAGGCGGCGGCGCGCGCCGAGACCGAGCAGTGGCTGGCGCGGCACGAACTGCCTGCGGCGGTACGGGAGTTGCTGGCCGCCGCACGAGGCTCGGACGAGCGCGGCCCGCTGCGCCGGCTGCACTGCCAGCAGGCGCTCGCCCTCACCGGCCCGGAGGCCGAGCCCGCACTGCGCGAGGTCCTGGACGACGCGGAGCTGGGCGGGCTCGCCCGGGTCTGGCTCGCCGAGCGCGGCGCCTCCGACGTGCCCGCGCCGCCGGAGGCGATGGTGTTCTGGCTGGCCGTGGACACGATTGCCGCGCAGCTGGCGGTGGACGGGGATCTGGAGGAGCTCCAGGGCCTGGTGGAGGGCCTGGTCGGGCAGCACAGCGGGTTCTTCGACGCGGCGTGGCGGGTGGAGCATCCGGCGACGGGGGATGTGCTGGAGGCGATGGGGCGGCTGCACCCGGACAAGAGGGTGGCGAAGGAGGCCCGCAAGGCGGCCTTCAAGGCCCGCTCGCGGGGGTAGTTTTGTGCCCGGCCTTCGTCTGCGGGCCGGTGGGTGGTTGCTCGCGCAGTTCCCCGCGCCCCTGGGTAGTTCGTCGGGCGCGGGTCGTGGCCGCTTCTCGCGCAGTTCCCCGCGCCCCTAAAAGCTCGTGGCTGAGCTGGGTTCCCCGGCTGCGGCCGACCCCCTAGGGGCGCGGGGAACTGCGCGAGCGACCCACCACTCGCCCGCAGACAAAGGCCGGGCCAAGAAGGGGCGCGGGGAACTGCGCGAGCGACCTTCCGCTGGGCGCAGGGCAGTGGGTGGTGGGCCCGGGGGTAAGGGAGTTGGCTTGGGGGATGCCCGGCGTTCGCGTGGGGTTCTCCCGTTGACGAGACCCTGGCCCCGCCCCCCCCGTCGCCGCTAACCCCCTCAGGAGACCCCCGATGTCGCTCAGCCGCAGGGAGTTCGCCAGGAAATCCGCCCTCACCGGTGCCGGGGTCGCCCTCACCGGATCCGTCGGGGCGCTGGCCACCGCGCCGGGCGCGCTGGCCGCCGAGGACGTCCGGGGCGCCGGACACGGGCACCACGAGCCCGGCTACGGCCCGCTGCTGCCCGACCCCCAGGGCATACTCGCGCTGCCGAAGGGCTTCTCGTACCGGATCGTCACCCACAGCGGCGTCACCAAGCTGGAGTCCGGCGAGAGCACCCCGTCCAACCACGACGGCACCGCCGCCTTCGAGGGCCCGCGCGGGGTCACCCTGCTCGTCAACAACCACGAGCTGCGGGGTCCGCGCAAGAACTGGCCGCACCCGGTGCCGCTCACCGAGGGCCTGGTGTACGACCCGGCCGCGTCCGGCGGCTGCACGGTCGTCGAGGTGCACCCGCACGGCGGCCCGGTCGCCGAGTGGGTCGGCATCGCCGGTACCTCCACCAACTGCGCGGGCGGCGCCACCCCCTGGGGCACCTGGCTGACCTGCGAGGAGACCGAGGACCGGGCCGGGTCCGGCGGCATGACCAAGGACCACGGCTATGTCTTCGAGGTCGACCCGTACGACCGCCGCGCCAACCGCGCCCCCGAGCCGGTCAAGGCACTCGGCCGCTACGCCCACGAGGCCGTGGTCGTCGACCCCCGGCGCGGCCACCTCTATCTGACCGAGGACGCCTCCGGCCCCAACGGCCTGCTCTACCGCTGGACCCCGCCGCACGGCTTCAAGCACGGCCGCGGCCGGCTGCGCACCCTGGCCGCCGACGCCGGGGTGCTCCAGGCCACCCGGTGCTTCGACGCGGGCGGCCGGTTCGTCGACGACCTCTCGCGGGCCACCAGGATCGGCACGGTGTACGGGGTCGACTGGGTCGACGTACCCGACCGCGACGCCCGTACCACCTCCGTGCGCAAGCAGTTCACCGGTGAGACCGTCACCCGCGCCCGCAAGCTGGAGGGCATGTGGTGGGGCGACGGGGGTGCGTACATCGTCTCCTCGTACGCCCGCGCCGAGTCCCCGGTCCAGCACGACGGCCAGGTGTGGTTCTACGACCCGCGCCGCCGGACCCTCACCCTGAAGGTGCTGCTGGGCGTCAACGCCGAGCCCGGCGAGGACGGCGCCTTCGACGGCCCCGACAACATCACCGTCTCGCCGTACGGCGGACTGGTCATCGCCGAGGACGGCGAGGGGATCCAGCACCTGTTCGGCGCGACCGACTCCGGGCGTACGTATCCCATCGCCCGCAACGAACTCAACCAGGGCACCGAACAGGCCCCGGAGTACAGCGAGTTCACCGGGGTGACCTTCTCGCCCGACGGGCGGACCCTGTTCGCCAACATCCAGGAGCCGGGCATCATGCTCGCCATCACCGGCCCCTGGCGCCGCCAGCCCTGCTAGGGGTTCGTCATCCGGAGCCGTCCGGGCCCTGGAAGGTGGTGAGGACCGACCCGGCGCACACGTGCACCAGCCCGCCTCCCGCGCTCCCGCTCAGCTCGCCCCGGCCCGCGAACGGCACCGCCCACACCAGTTCGCCCGTCGCCGGGTCGAGCGCGTGCAGCCCCCACCGCGGCCCGCCCAGGGCGAGCCGGTCGCTGCCCGGCTCCGGACCGGTGACGTACAGCCGGCCCTCGCAGAGCAGCGGCGGCGCGTCGTCGCCCTCGGCCAGCCGCCGTACGTCCGTACGCAGCCACCGGGTCCGGCCGGTGGCCGCGTCCAGGGCGCTGACCTCCGCGTACGAACCGGCGTGCACCAGACCGCCGGTGGCCGTCGGCGTCACGGACACCGAGCCGGTGACGCCCCGGGACCACAGGGTGGTCCGGGTCGTCAGGTCGACGGCGCTGACGGCCTCGCCGAGGGCGAAGTAGCCCGTGCCGGTGGCCCCCGGGTGGGCGTCGGGCCGTGCCGCCCCGCCCGCCAGGGTCGTCTCCAGCCGGCCGTCCCGGGCCCGCAGCACATGGAGCGGGTCCTGCGCGCGCCCCTTCGGCCGCGCCGGCTCGTCCGGCCGGGCGGGCACGGACGAGGCGACCGCGAACCGCCCGCCCGCCTGCCGTACGGCCGTCACGGTGGCGGCCGTCCCCTCGTGGTACCAGAGCCCCTCACCGGTCGCCATGTCGTAGCCGTACGCCCGCCAGGGCCGCCGTCCGGCCGTGCGCCGCGCCCCGAGGGTGTCGTACGGCTCGTACGTGACGAGGCACGCGACGGTGTCGCCGAGCGCGACCGTGCCTCGGGAGCCCTCCTGTCCGGCGCCGTCGGGCAGCAGCGAGGTGCGCGGCCGCAGCCCTTCGAGCCGTGGGTCGCGGGTCTCCCAGCGGGTCTCGCCGGTGGCGGCGTCGAGCGCGGCCAGGGTGGGGGCGGCGCCGGGCCCGGTGCGGACGACGTGGACGACGTCCTCGCCGTGCGGCACGACCTGCACGGTGCCCTTGGCGTCCCGCTGCCAGCGGACGGCGCCGGTGGCCGGGTCGAGCCGGGTGAGGTGGGCGTCGTCGTGGACGTAGAGGGCGTCGCCGTGGCGCAGGAGGGCGCCGCCGTCCTGGGCGCGGCCGAGGTCGCGGGACCACAGGACGCGCCCGCGCGCCCAGGCGGCCGTGCCGCCGGCCCGCTCCTCCTCGCCCTCGTCCGTGTCGAGGGCGACGGCGGTGGAGATGCCGGCGGCGGCGACGGCGCCGGAGGCGGACCAGAACAGGAAGCGGCGCCGGGAGGCACGGGCGGGGTCGGCGGGCGCGACGGGCGCGACGGGCGCGGCCGGGCCGGGGTCGCCGTCCGGGGCGGGCGCCGCCTCGACGAGCTCCTCGGCCGCCTCCTCGTGCTGGCGTATGAGCCCGGTGACCGGCTCCTGCTCCCACCAGGGCTCGGGGCTGCCGCGCTCGGCGCACCAGGCCAGCACCTCGGCGACGGAGGGCCGGTCGGCGGGCCGGCGTGCCAGGCACCGTCCCAGGAACTCCCGCCAGTCGTCGCCCGGCACCCCGTCGAGGTCCGGCTCCTCGTGGAGGGTGCGGTACAGCACGCGCGCTGCGCTGCCCGCGCCGAACGGGTTGCGGCCGGTGGCGCAGAGCGCGAGCAGTGCGCCGAGCGCGAAGACGTCGGCGGGCGGGCCGGGTTCACCGTCGTGGGCGAGGGTCTCGGGGGCGATGAAACCGGGGGAGCCGGGGGAGCCGGGGGTCTCGCCGGTACGGGTGAGGGCTCCCTCCGCCGCTCTTCGCGCCCCGGCCCCCGTGCCGATCCCGAAGCCGATGACCTTCGGCCCGTCGCGGGTCACGACGACGTTGGCGGGCTTGAGGTCGCGGTGCACGAGATGCGCGGCGTGCACGGCGGCCAGCGCCTCGGCCAGCAGGGCGCCGAGGGCGGCGAGTTGGCCGGGGCCGAGCGGGCCGAGCGCGGAGACGGCCTCGGAGAGGGCGGGTCCGGCGGCGTACGCGGTGGCCAGCCACGGGGGGTCGGCGTCCGGGTCGGCCGCGAGGACGCATGCGGTGTACGGGCCTTCCACCGCTCCGGCCGCCGCCACCTCGCGGCGGAAGCGCTCACGGAAGCGGGGGTCGGCGGCGAGGTGCGGGTGCACGGTCTTGAGCGCGACGAGACGGCCCGAGGGGGCGCGGGCGAGATGGACCTGGCCCATGCCGCCGTCGCCGAGCAGGGCGACGAGGCGGTACCCGCCGATGTTCCGCACCGCACCCCTCCCTGTCGCCCCCCTGACCTTATGGTCGTCAGGATGTGCGACGCGAGGGGGGTGGCCTGCGGTTGCGTCCCGACGGCGCGAGTGAATCCTTTCCTCCGTGGCTACGCCCCGGAGCCCCCCGCCGCCCCGCTACGCGCTCGTCCGCGGCCCGGTGGTGGGCTGGTCGCGCAGTTCCCCGCGCCCCTGAAGGCCTGTGGCTGAGCTGGGTTCTCCGGCTGCGGCCGACCCCCTAGGGGCGCGGGGAACTGCGCGAGCAACCGGCCACTCACCCGCGGACGAAGGGGGGGGCAGGCCGTCCGCCGGAGGACTTTCGGGTAGGGGCGGGGTGGGGGTCAACCCAGCGCCCCGGACCGCCGCACCACCCCCCAGTCCTCCCCCGACACCAACCCCCCGTGATACAGCCGCAACTCCGTCGCCCCGGCGACAGCCGCCCGCCCCGCGAACTCCCGAAGCGCCCCCGGCGCACCCCCCATCCCCGACACCACCGTGACGTTCGCCGCCACCACCGCCCCGCCGGGCGCCCCCGCCGCGAACGGCCGCAGAAGGTCCACCGAGCCCCCGGCGCACGGGACCACCACACCGTCCGCCACCCCGAACACCCCCGCCGGATCGACCCCCGCGTTCGCCCCGCACCGGTGCACCGCGGGATCCGCGTGCAGCAACACCTGGAACCCTGGCCCCGCCGCCCCCCGTACCGCCCGCACCACCTCCTCCTGGAGGGAGCGCGCCACGGCCGCCCGGTAGCCGACCGTGGCCGCGAGGAGCCCGGTGCCCGCGCAGGGCGCCCCGGCCCACACCGGCCCCAGCGCCCCGCGCACCCGCGCCGCGAGGCGTTCCGCGTCCAGGCCCACCTCCCCGTACCCCCGTCGGCACACGTCGCAGAAGCACAGCGACATCAGGTACTGGGCCGTCTCGTCCAGCGGCACCCCCGCGATCTTGTCGTGGGCGTGCAGATGCGCCAGCCCGTACCAGCCGCAGGACTCCAGCTCCGTCCCGCGCGCCCCGGGCCGTACCGCCGCCTCCGCCGCCAGGCCCACCAGATACGCGCGCACCTCCGGCCGCGCTATGCACGGCGCCCAGGGGTAGCGGTCCCCGTACGCGTTGACCACCGAGGTGTCGGGGTGCTCCGCGCCCAGGCGCGAGTTGTGGGCGAGGACGACCCAGGAGTGGACGTCGAGACCGGCCGCCGCGAGGGCCTCGGCGGCCTCGCCGTACGCGTCCCCGGGCGCCCAGCGGCCGGCGGCGTACGGCCGCAGCGCGGCGCCGGACCAGCGCCGTTCGTCGAGGGGGTACAGGACCGCCGCGTACTCGGCAGTGACCACGCGGTGGCGGGGGTGGTGCGGGGTGAGCGCGCGGGTCGAGTGGTAGGCGGCGGCGAGCGTCACCTGCGCGACCCCGGCGTCGGCGATCCGCGCGGGTGCGTCCGGGTCGCCGATGACGTCCCAGGGGTAGAGGAACGCCGAGGCCCTCACGCACCCGCCCCGTCCCGTACGTCCGACGCGTCCCGTACGGACTCGCCCTCCGCCAGCAGGGCCCGGCCCCGCTCGATGAGCGCGCCGAGCTGTTTGACGTGGGCCGCGTCGGGCTCGCTCAGCGGCGGACGCACCTCGCCGACCTCCAGGCCGGTCAGCCGTACGCCCGCCTTGACCAGCGACACGGCGTAGCCGCGGCCCTGGTTGCGCAGTTCGACCAGCGGGACGAAGAAGCCGTCCAGGAGGCGGTTCACGGTGGCGTCGTCGCCGGTGGCGAGCGCCCGGTGGAAGGCGAGCGCGATGTCGGGGGCGAAGCAGAAGACGGCCGACGAGTAGAGGGTGACGCCGATGCCCCGGTAGGCGGGGCCGGTGAGTTCGGCCGTGGGCAGCCCGTTGAAGTAGAGGAACGCGTGCTCGGGGGCCTCCCGGCGGACCGTGCTGACGATCCGCTGCATCAGGTCGAGGTCCCCGACGCCGTCCTTGAGGCCGATGATGCCGTCGGCGCGGGCGAGTGCCACGGCGGTGGCGGGGGTGAGGACCGCGTTGTCGCGCTGGTAGACGATGACGTCGAGCGAGGTGGCGGCGGCCAGCGCCGTGTAGTGGCGCAGCAGGCCCTCCTGGTCGGCGACGACGAGGTAGGGCGGCATGGCGAGCAGCCCGTCGGCGCCCGCGTCCTCGGCGAGCCGGGCGTATCGGACCGCCAGGGCCGTCCCGTACCCCGCTCCCGCCACCACCGGGACGCGGCCGGCGGCCTCCGCCACGGCCGCGGCCACGCACGCGTGGAACTCCTCCGGGGTGAGCGCGTGGAACTCACCCGTCCCGCAGCAGGCGAACACCGCGCCCGCGCCGGCGTCGATGCCGCTCCTCACATGGGCGCGGAAGGCGTCGAGGTCGAGGCCGCCGTCCGGGCCGAAGGGGGTGACGGGGAAGAAGAGGAGTCCGTCCAGGCGGGCGGCGAGCGGGGCGGGGTTCTCAGGCGTCACGGGCGTCACGGGCGCTCCCAGGGCAAGGCCGTCAGCTAAGGCCGTCGTGCACAATTCTGATCGGCGTCTATATTTCTGAACATCAGCACGCTAGGCCAGCCGCCGGACGGCGGTCAAGACGCGCAACCCCGGCACCCGGGTGTTTTCCCCAAGGTTGACGCCCCCGCCGCCATGGCGCCGCCGCGCCCCCCACGCCACACTTGACGGGGTCGGAGACCGCTCCCTAGCGTGTCCACTCATATGAATGGCGTCCATGGTGATGTCCATCCGGCCACCCTCCATCGCTCCCCCTGGCCACCCGTCCGCCCGCCGCACTGAGGAGACCCCATGCCCGCTCCCCGCACCCTCCTGCTCACCGGCGCCGCCGGCGGACTCGGCACCCTGATGCGCGGACTGCTCCCGGCGTACGGCTACGAGCTGCGCCTCCTCGACTCGCGGGCCATCCCGGGGGAGCCGGACGCGATCACCGCCGACCTCGGCGACCGGGGCGCGCTGCGGGACGCGGTCCAGGGCGTCGACGCGGTCCTGCACCTCGCGGGCATCTCGCTGGAGTCGACCTTCGACAAGATCGTGCGGGCCAACATCGAGGGCACGTACCACCTCTACGAGGCCGCACGCCAGGAGGGCGTCGCGCGCGTGGTCTTCGCCTCCTCCAACCACGCGGTCGGCTTCACCCCGCGCCCGCACGGTGAGGCGCCGGGGGAGCGGGGCGCCCTGATCCCGGTCGACACCCCTCACCGCCCCGACACCCTCTACGGCCTCTCCAAGGCGTTCGGCGAGGACCTGGCCCAGTTCTACTGGGACAAGTACGGCCTGGAGAGCGTCTCGGTGCGGATCGGATCCTGCTTCATGGAGCCCACCTCCGTACGGATGCTGTCGATCTGGATGAGCCCCGGCGACGGCGCCCGGCTCTTCCACGCCGCGCTCACCGCCGAGGGCGTCGGCCACACCGTGGTCTACGGCTCCTCCGCCAACACCCGGCTGTGGTGGGACCTCTCCTCGGCGCGGGCGCTCGGCTACGAGCCGAGGGACGACTCCGAGCAGTACGCCGAGAAGCTGATCGCCGAGCAGGGCGAGCCCGACCCCGGCAACCCGGACCACGCCTACCTCGGGGGCCACTTCACCAGCAATCCACCGGTGTGGCCTTACTGAGCCCCGGCGGGGGGTGTGAGCGGTCGGGCGGGCCGCTCACCAATTGGCAGGACGTTCAAGGAACCGTAAAGCCGCGCCGCTCGTTCCCGGTGCATGACCGCAATGACACCTGGCTCGAACCTTCCGCTCCCGGCCGCCCGCGTGGCGGTGGACGTCTCCGCTCCGGTGCGGCTCGACGTGTCGGGCCTGTTGCTCACCGCCGACGGCAAGGTGCGCTCGGACGACGACTTCATCTTCTACAACCAGCCCTCGGGCCCCGGGGTCACCTACCGGTCCGGCGGCGGCACCGGGCCCGACGCGATCGTGGTGGACACGACGGCGGTGCCGCCCGGCATCGAGAAGATCGTCGTCACCGCCAGCCCGGACGCCGCGGGCCAGACCTTCCAGGGCATCGAGCCCACCGCCACCCTGCGCAACGCCGACGACGGCAGCGTCATCGCCACCTTCACCCCGCCGCAGCTCGGCAGCGAGACCGCGCTGGTCGTCATGGAGGTCTATCTGCGCGGCGGCGCCTGGAAGGCCCGCGCGGTGGGCCAGGGGTACGCGAACGGCCTGGCGGGCATCGCCACCGACTTCGGGGTCTCGGTCGAGGAGGAGCCGCCCGCCGCCGCGCCCGCCGCCGCGGCTCCGCCCGCCCCCGTGGCCGCGCCCCCGATGCCCGCGGCGCCGCCGGCCATGGCGCCGGCCGCTCCGGCCGCGCCGAGCGGGAAGATCAACCTGGACAAGGGCCGGGTCAGCCTCCAGAAGAACCAGACGGTGTCGCTGGTCAAGGGCGGCCGCCCGCTGCTCTCCCAGGTCAAGATGGGCCTCGGCTGGGAGCCCGCGTTCCGGGGCAAGGACATCGACCTGGACGCCTCGGTGATCGCGTACGGGCCGCAGCGCAACCACCTGGACAGCTGCTACTTCGGCAAGCTCTCGATCCTGGGCGGCGCGGTCAAGCACTCCGGCGACAACCTCACGGGCGAGGGCGCGGGCGACGACGAGGTGATCGTCGTCGACCTCGGCCGGCTCCCGGCGGAGGCGACGGGCCTGGTCTTCACGGTGAACTCGTTCTCCGGCCAGAAGTTCACCGAGGTCGCCAAGGCGTACTGCCGGCTGATCGACGCGGCCACCGGCGAGGAGCTGGTCCGCTTCGACCTGACCACGGCCGAGCCGCAGACGGGCGTGATGATGGCGAAGCTCATCCGCCAGTTCTCCGGCGAATGGGAGATGACGGCGCTGGGGAACTTCGTGAAGTCCCGGACGGTGCGCGGGATGGTGAAGCCGTCGGCCGAGGCGCTCTAGCCCGCCCTGTGTGTTCCGCCTCTGTCTGCGGCTGAGCGGCCGGCCGGCCGCTCAGGTCCCCGCGCCCCCTGCATACCTGGGGGCGCGGGGAACCGCGCGAGCAACCCACCACGGCCCGCGGACGAAGCACCCACCCCTGGAGCGTCAGGGAAGGGACCGGGCGGGAGCCCAGAGCGTCAAGGCCGCGGCCAGCGCCAGTGCCCCCACCACCAGGACCAGTCCCTCCGCCCCCATCAGACCGACCAGCCCCGCCCCCACGCCCGTCCCCACCGCGTTCGGCACGAACAGCAGCGTGTTCGCCGTCGACGCCGTGCGGCCGAGCAGCGCGGACGGCGTGGCCCGCTGCACCGCCGTCATCGACGCCACCAGCACACACGGCAGTCCCAGCCCGACCCCGGCGCTGCACACCAGCGCCACCGCGTCGTACGGCAGGGCCCGCCCGCACACCGACACCGCGAACACCGCGATGCCCGCGGCCGCGTAGCGGTGGGCCGGCAGCCGGCGCAGCAGGGGGCCCGCGAGCAGCCCGGACGCCACCGAGCCCGCGCCCTGCACCGCGTACAGCACCCCCACGTACGCCGCCGAGTGGCCGAGCCGGTCGTCGACCACCGCGTAGATCGCCGCGCCGTTGAGGCCCGCGCACAGCATCGTCGCCGCGCCCGCGAGCACCAGCGGCCGCAGCACCGGAGAGCGCCACACCGTACGCGCCCCCTCGGCCGTGTCGGCCAGCCAGTGGCCGCCCGGCACCGGCCGCGCCTCCCGCACCCGTACCAGCGCGAAGATCCCCGCCGCCAGCACGAACGTCACCGCGTCCAGGACTGCCACCGCCGCCCCGCCGTACCGCGTGCAGATCCCCGCCCCCAGCAGCGGGGCGAGCAGTTTCATGCCCTCGTTGGCCGTCATCCGCAGGCCGTTGAAGTCGGCCAGCAGGTCATGGTCCACGGCCTCGGCCACCAGCGCCGCCTCGGCCGCGTCCTGGACGACGCCGTTCACGCCGTACAGCACGAGGACCGTGAACAGGATCCAGATCCTGCCCGCCGAGTCCAGCGCCAGCAGGGAAAGCAGCAGGGCCGCCATCGCGAGGTTGAGCCCGACCAGCAGCGGACGCCGGCGCACCCGGTCCGCGACCGTCCCCAGGAGCGGGCCGGCCGGCGTCGGCGCCCACATCGCGAAGACGGTGAGCGCCGCCAACGCGTCCGAGCCGGTCAGCGACTTGGCCCAGATCCCGGCCGTCAGCCACATCGCCGACGTCCCGAAGCCGGACACCACCACCCCGGTCAGATACAGCCCCGCGTTGCGGTCGGTCAGCACCCGCCCCAGCGGGCCGCCCCGCCCCGCACTCTTCACCGCTGTCGTGTTCACGGGGGAAATCTCGCCCGTGAGGCGGCGTCGGCGGATCGGGAGGATGCCTTATTCCCACGGGAGCCGACGACCTAGGGAAGGCCGATGACCTGGCATAGGACCACCGGTCTCAGGACGCGCGCAACGCCGCCCGCATCATCTTCTGCGCCACCGGCGCCGCCAGACCGTTGCCGCTGACCTCCGAGCGCGCCGCGCCGGAGTCCTCGACGAGCACGGCCACCGCCACCTCCTTGCCGGTGGAGGAGGACTTCGCGTACGACGTGAACCAGGCGTACGGCGTCTTGGAGTTGCCCACGCCGTGCTGGGCCGTGCCCGTCTTGCCGCCGACCTCGGCGCCGCTCACCCTGGCGTTGGAGCCGGTGCCCTCCTCGACGACCGTCACCATCGCGGAGCGCAGCTGGCGTGCGGTGTCCGAGGACATGATCCGCTTGCCGTCGCCGTCCGCGTACGACTGAAGGGCGGTGCCGTCGGCGTCCGTCACCTGGGAGACCATGTGCGGCGCGGCCAGCACTCCGTCGTTGGCTATGGCGGCGGACACCATGGCCATCTGGAGCGGCGTCGCCGTCACATCGAACTGGCCGATGCCGGTGAGCGCGGTCTGCGCCTTGTCCATGCCCTTGGGGTACACGCTCGCCGAGGCGCGCACCGGCACGTCCTGCTGGGCGTCGTTGAAGCCGAACTTCTCCGCCGTCGCCCGGACCTTGTCCTGGCCCAGCCGGTCCGCCAGCTTCGCGAAGACGTTGTTGCACGAGTACTGGAGCGCCGTACGGATGGTGGCGTTCTCGCACGGCGCGGACGGGTTCTCGTTGCTCAGCACGGTCCGGGTGCCGGGCAGGGTGTACGGGTTGGGGCTGTCCGTCCTGGTGTCCACCGACGGGTAGAGGCCGTTCTCCAGCGCCGCTGCCGCCACCACCAGCTTGAACGTCGAGCCCGGCGGCAGCGGCTGGCGCAGCGCCCGGTTGACCATCGGCTTGTCCGGGTCCTCGGAGAGTGCCTTCCAGGCGTCGCCGTCGGTCGAACCGGCGATCTTCGACGGATCGTACGAGGGCGTCGAGACCATGCCGAGGACGCGGCCGGTCCCGGGGTCGATGGCGACGGCCGCGCCCTTCTTGCCGCCGAGGGCGTCATAGGCGGCCTTCTGCACCGCCGGGTCGATGGTGGTCAGGACGTCGCCGCCGGGGGCCCGCTCGCCGGTGAGCACCGAGAGCGGCTCCTTCATCCGGGTGTCGGTGCCGTCGAGCACCTTGCCGTAGATCCCCTCCAGCTGGGTCGCCCCGTACACCTGCGAGCTGAAGCCGGTCACCGCCGCGTACAGCTCGCCGTTCTTGTAGGTGCGTTTGTACGCGAGATCGCCGCCGGCCGTCCTCTGTGATCCGGTGACCGGGGAGCCGGCCACGATGATGTCCCCGAGCGGGTTCGCGTACTGCGCGATGGTGTTCCGCCGGTTCAGCTTGTCGTCCGCGAGGGCCTGGCCTTGGTAGAACTGCACATAGGTGGCCCGGCCCAGGAGGGCGAGCACCATGAGCAGACAGAAGACCGCGCTGCGCCTGATCGTCTTGTTCATCCCATGGACAGGACGAGGCGGATGACGTGAATCGTTCCGTTTGGCCGGTTTTCTCAGGAAGCTCTCATCTCGGGCAGGGGCTTGGCCATCGGAGCTCAGCGCGGGGTGATGAACCCCGACTCGTACGCCGCGATCACCGCCTGGGTGCGGTCCCGTGTGCCCGTCTTGGCGAGCACCGACGCCACATGCGTCTTGGCCGTCGCCGGGCCGACGCCCATCCGCTCGGCGATCTCCGCGTTGGAGAGCCCAGTCGCCATCAGCCGCAGGACGTCCGCCTCGCGCTCGGTGAGCCGGGCCGCCCAGGGCGGGGGCGCGGGCCGGGCCGAGGAGTGCAGCGCCGCGAGCTCGCGCACCGCCGAGGGGTAGAGCAGCGAGTCGCTGCGGGCCACCAGGCGCACCGCCTGGACCAGCTCCTCGGCCGCCGCCCGCTTCAGCAGGAACCCGGCGGCCCCGGCGCGCAGCGCGTCGTACACATACGAGTCGTTCTCGAAGGTCGTCACCACCACGACCCTCGGCGGCGAGGCGAGGGTGGCCAGGATCTGCTCGGTGGCCCGGATGCCGTCGATCTCGGGCATCCGCACATCCATCAGGACCACGTCCGGCGCGAGTTCGCGCACCACCGAGACCGCCTGCGCGCCGGTCGCCGCCTCGCCGACGACCTCCAGGTCCGGCTCCGCCTCCAGGATCGCCCGCAGCGCGGTCCGCACCATCCGCTCGTCGTCCGCGAGCACCACACGGATCGCGCTCATCGCGCACCCCCGGGCTCGTTCGCGGGCTTCTCGGTGAGCGGGAAGCGGGCGCTGAGCCGCCAGCGGCCGTCCTGGGGGCCCGCCTGCGCGTGGCCGCCGAGCAGCGCGGCCCGCTCGGCGATCCCGCGCAGGCCCCGGCCGCCCCCGGGCCGCACCACCCGGGCCGTCGTGGGCAGGGGGTTCTCCATCACGATCTCCACTTCCTCGCCGCCGACGGCGATCCGCAGGGCCACCGGCGCGGCGCCGCCGTGCCGCAGGGCGTTGCTGAGCCCCTCCTGCACGATCCGGTACGCCTCGCGCGAGACCAGTTCCGGCACGGCGGCGAGGTCGCCGTCCGCCGTGTACGCCACCTTCACCCCGGTACGCGACAGCAGCCCGTCCAGACCGGTGAGCCCCGGGCCGGCGACGGCCGCCGCCTCGTCGTCCCCCTGTCGCAACAGGCCGAGCACGGCGTCCAGTTCACCGACCGTGCGCCGGGTCGTCTCCTCGATCGCCGCCAGCGCCTCCCGTACGAAGGCGGGGTCGCTGTCGAACACTCGGCGGGCCGCGCTCGCCTGGAGCGTCACCGCGCTCAGCGCGTGGCCCACCGAGTCGTGCAGCTCGCGCGCCAGCCTGTTGCGCACGGCCAGCTCCGTGGCCCGCTGCTC
This sequence comes from Streptomyces crystallinus, assembly GCF_039521265.1. Classification (NCBI taxonomy): domain Bacteria; kingdom Bacillati; phylum Actinomycetota; class Actinomycetes; order Kitasatosporales; family Streptomycetaceae; genus Streptomyces; species Streptomyces crystallinus. The sequence continues at coordinate 79,735 of NZ_BAAACA010000015.1, forward strand.
GGCCGCGGCCAGCCGGTCCGCGGGCGTGGGGCCCAGCAGCACGGGCGCCCAGCGGGCGAGCAGCGCCCCGCAGCCCACCGCGCAGCAGACCAGCGCCAGCAGCGCGGCGAGACCGAGCGGCGGGGCGAACAGCACGGCCCGGCCGTCGGTCAGGGGCAGCCCGAGGCGGGAGTCGCGCAGCGCCGCGACGAACGGCAGCACGACCAGGGTGATCGCGAACGGCGGCAGCGCGAGCGTCATCCCGCTGATCACCCCGCCGACGCCGATGTGGAGGGTGAACCACCCGGCGGTGCGCACCCGGGCCGCCCGTGAGCGGGCCGGGCCGTCCGCGAGCGCGGCCGGGTCCACCCCGCACAGCGCCCGGGCCGCCGCCACCGACAGCGGGCGGGCGATCGGGAACAGGGCGGAGACGGCGGCGATCGGCAGCGCGCAGGCGAAGGAGGCGAGTTGGAGCGGGAGGCTGCCGTAGACGTTCGCGCCGCCGGTGGCCGCGCCGACGATCACCGTGCCGAGCAGGAAGTACGGCATCAGCGCCGCGCCGCCGAGCACCAGATGCACCCAGCGCAGCCGGGCCGTCCGGCCGAGCAGCCGCGTGGCGATGATCATCCGTACAGCGTAGGGGAGGCCGGCGGGGCGGCGGTCAGAGCCTGCGGGTGGCCAGGGTCAGCCGGTCGCGGGCGTCGAACAGGGCGTCCTTCACCATCTGTTCGTGCGCCGGGGTGAGCCGTGCCACCGGCACCGAGCAGCTGATCGCGTCGCGCGCGGGAGTCCGGTAGGGGATGGCGACGCCGAAGCAGCGCAGCCCCAGCGTGTTCTCCTCGCGGTCCACCGCGTACCCCTGCTCGCGGATCTGGTGCAGCTCCTCGATGAGCTTCTCGCGGTCGGTGATGGTGTGCTCGGTCAGCTGCTGGAGGGTCTGCGGCAGCAGCTTGCGGACCTGCTCGTCGCTGTGGGTGGCCAGCAGCGCCTTGCCCAGCGAGGTCGAGTGCGCGGGCAGCCGGCGGCCGACGCGGGTGAAGGGGCGAAGGTAGTGCTGGGACTGGCGGGTGGCGAGGTAGACCACGTTGGTGCCGTCGAGGCGGGCGAGGTGGATGGTCTCCGTGGTGTCGTCGGAGAGCCGGTCCAGCGTCGGCCGGGCGGCCGCGACGACCTCGTCGCCGTCGATGTACGAGGTCCCCACCAGCAGGGCCCGCACGCCGATCCCGTACCGCGTGCCGGTGGCGTCCGTCTCCACCCAGCCGAGCTCCACCAGGGTGCGCAGCAGCATGTAGAGGCTGGACTTGGGGTAGCCGACCGCCTCCTGGACCGCCGCGAGGGAGTGCATTCCGGGGCGCCCCGCGAAGTACTCCAGCAACTCCACCGTACGCACGGCGGACTTGACCTGGGCCCCACCTGTCTCGGCAGCCGACATTCGACCTCGCCCCTTCTTGTCTGCGCGTCTTGCCAACGCAGAACGCCCGTCAATAGAGTCCAGCATATTCATCAGCAGGAACTCTGTTCAGAATACCGAACAAACCCTGGTGGTGGAGCAGGACGGGCAAGGAAGACCAGCATGGTCCCGTTCCCGGGCGACGGGCAGGACCGGAAGCCGGAAGGACATCGCGGTGAGCACAGCACCAGTCTGGAGTGTCGACCCCCGTACCGGGAAGCCGCGCGAGCAGGTCGCGGTGGAGGCGGGCGAGCGCGAGGTCGACGAGGCGGTACGGGCCGCGTGGGCGGCGCGCGGCGCGCTCGCCGACCGGGGGGCGCGGGCCGCGCTGCTGCGGGCCGCCGCCGAGCTGCTCGACGGGGCCGTGGAGCAGGTGGTGTCGGTCGCCGACGCCGAGACCGCCCTCGGGCAGGTCCGGCTCACCGGGGAACTCGCCCGGACCACCGCCCAGTTGCGGGCCTTCGCGGACGTCGTGGACGAGGGCGCCTTCCTCGACGTGCGCATCGACCACGCCGACCCGAGCCGCACCCCGCCGTGGCCGGACCTGCGGCGGATGAAGGTGCCGCTGGGGGTGGTCGCGGTGTACTCGGCGTCCAACTTCCCGCTCGCCTTCTCCGTCCCCGGCGGGGACACGGCGAGCGCGCTGGCCGCCGGGTGCCCGGTCGTGGTCAAGGCGCACCCGGCCCACCCGGCCACCTCCGAGCTGTGCGCCTCGCTGCTGCGGCGGGCGGCGGTACGGGTGGGGCTGCCGCAGGAGGTGGTGGCCCTGGTCCACGGCTTCGACGCGGGGGTCGCGCTGGTGCGCCACCCGCTGGTCGCGGCGGCCGGCTTCACCGGTTCGGTACGGGGTGGCCGCGCCCTGTTCGACGCGGCGGCGGCCCGGCCGGTGCCGATCCCCTTCCACGGCGAGCTGGGGTCGCTGAACCCGGTCGTGGTCACGCGGGAGGCGGCCGAGGAGCGGGGCGAGGAGATCGGGGCGGGCCTCGGGGCGTCGATGACGCTGGGCGTCGGCCAGTTCTGCACCAAGCCGGGCTTCGTGCTGGCGCCGGCCGGTTCCGGCGGGGACGCGCTGGTGAAGGCACTGACGGAGGTGGTGGGCGACGCCGGGGCGGGGGTGATGCTGGACCACCGGATGCGGGAGGCGTTCGTGGCGGGCGTCGCGTCGCGGGCCGCGCTGGACGGGGTCGAGGCACCGGTCGCGCCGGGGTCCGGCGGGGAGCACACGGTGCGTCCGGGGTTCCTGACGGTGGCGGCGTCGGCGCTGGCCGAGGAGGGCCCGTATGACGAGTTGCTGGAGGAGTGCTTCGGGCCGGTGACGGTGGTGGCGCGGTATGAGCACCCGTCCGAGATCGGAGCGGTGCTCTCGCGGCTGCCGGGGAACCTGACGGCGACGCTGCATCTGTCGGCCGGGGAGGCGGCGGGCTCGGACGGCGGCGGGGCGGCGTCGCTGCTCGCCACGCTGACGGGTCTGGCGGGGCGGGTGCTGGTGGGCGGCTGGCCGACGGGGGTGGCGGTGGCGCCCGCGCAGCACCACGGGGGGCCGTACCCGGCCACTACGTCGACGTCCACGTCGGTGGGGGCGACGGCGGTGGAGCGGTGGGTGCGGCCGGTTGTGTACCAGGATGCGCCGGAGGGGTTGTTGCCGGGGGAGTTGCGGGAGGGGGGTGGGGTGGGGGTTCCCCGGTGGGTGGATGGCCGGTGTGAGGCCCCCACCCCGCCCCTTCCCTAAACCCTCCGGGGGTGGGGGCGGGTGGGGGTCCGCTTTTCCCGGGGCTGCGCCCCGGCCCCCGTAGGCGGGGCTGTGCCCCGGAAGCCCTTTGTCTGCGCGCCGGTGGCGGGCTGGTCGCGCAGTTCCCCGCGCCCCTAAAAGCGCCTGTGGCTGAGCTGGGTTCTCCGGCTACGGCCGACCCCCTAGGGGCGCGGGGAACTGCGCGAGCAACCGGCCACACACCCGCAGACAAAGACCGGGCCGAAAAGGGGCGCGGGGAACTGCGCGAGCAACCGGCCACCGGCCCGCAGACAAAGACCGGGCCGAAAAGGGGCGCGGGGAACTGCGCGAGCAACCGGCCACACACCCGCAGACAAAGACCGGGCACAACCGGGCCGCCCCCTACCGAACCCGCCGCGTCGCCACCGCCGTTACGGCGAACAGGGCGGCCGCCAGGACCAGCCATACCCGCATCCCGGGTACGAATCCCGCGTCGCCCCCGGCGACCAGCGCCCCGCACACCGCCACGCTCAGGGCTCCGGCGACCTGGCGGGCCGCGTTCAGGACGCCTGCCGCCAGGCCCGCCCGCTCCTGGGGCAGGGCTTCCATCATCGCCGCCGTCAGGGCCGGGATCGCCAGGGCGCAGCCCAGGGCCATGGGGACGAGGAGGGAGGCCACCAGGAGCGGTGGGGTGTGCTCGTCGGGGAGGAAGAGCAGGAGCAGGCCCGCCAGGGACAGGAGCTGGCCGAGCAGCATCGGGCGGTGCGGGCCGTAGCGGTTGGCCAGTTTGCCCGAGAGGACGTTCGTCGCCGGGATCAGTGCCGTCATCGGCAGGAACATCAGCCCCGTCACCAGCGCGGACTCTCCCCGTATCCGCTGGAAGTACAGGCTGAAAGCGAAGATCACGCCGTAGAACGCGACGCTCGCCGCCGCGCCCACCGCCACCGCCACCGCGACCGTCGGCGTACGGAACAGGCCCAGCGGCACGACCGGGTGCGCCGCGCGGGACTCGATCAGGAGGAACGCCGAGCCGGAGAGCAGGGCGACCGCGCCCGCCACCAGCCGTACCGGCCCGGACTCGATCACCGCGAAGGCCAGCGCGGCCAGTGCCACCACCGCCGTCAGCTGCCCCGGCAGGTCCAGCGGCGCCGGGCGGCGCTCGGAGCGCGGGGCCCGGGTCGTCAGGGCCAGGGCGGCCAGGCCCAGCGGGAGGTTGATGAAGAAGATGCCGCGCCAGTCCCACGCCGTGGTCAGCGCCCCGCCCGCGACCGGGCCCAGCGCCACCGCGACCGACCCGCCCGCCGCCCACAGCGCCACCGCGCGGGCCCGGCGCGCCGGATCCGGGTACGCCTGGCGGACCAGCGCCAGCGAGGCGGGCAGCACCACGGCGGCGGCCGCGCCCTGCGCCACCCGGGCCCCGATCAGCACCCCGAGCCCCGGCGCGAGCCCGCACGCGGCGGAGGCGAGGACGAAGACGACCGTGCCCAGCGCGTACGCCCGCGCCGCCCCGATCCGGTCCGCGAGGGCGCCCGTCGACAGCATCAGCGCCGCGAACGCCAGCGTGTACGCGTCGACCACCCACTGCAGCCCGGACATCCCGCCGCCGAGGTCGGAGCCGATCGCGGGGAGCGCCACGTTCACCACGGACGCGTCCAGCGTGATCAGCGCGAAGCCGAGGAGGGCGGCGGCCAGGGCGAGGCCGGGGGAGGCCGACCCTCTCGGGGCCGGCCCCCGGGCGGTCAACGGGGCTGTGGCAGGGAGGGATTGGCGTACCGCGTCGGTTGGCATGTCCTCAGCCTGACGATCCGCCGCCGGTTACAGTAGTGGCCCGAACGCCATGCAACCGGAGGTTCTGGCCATCACCATGAACGAGCCGCCGTCCCCGGCGCGGCCCTGGCGGCCGCACCGCGTCGTCGTCATCGCCCCCTCCCCCGTCTCGATGTTCAACCTGGCCATCCCCGAGCTGCTCTTCGCCAAAGTGGAGATCGACGGCGCCCCGGGGTACGAGCTGACCGTCTGCACCCCCGAGCCCGGCCGGGTCGCCACCACCGGCGGGCTCGACCTGTACGTGGAGCGGGGCCTGGACGCCGTGGCGGACGCCGACACCGTGCTGGTCGCGGGCACGGGGGAGCGCTACGCGCTCGATCCCCGTACGGTCGAGGCCGTCCGCACGGCCGCCGCCGAGGGGCGCCGGATCACCTCCATCTGCAGCGGCGCCTTCGTCCTCGCCGAGGCCGGGCTGCTGGACGGGCGCAGCGCCACCACGTACTGGGAGCTGTCCGAGGAGCTGCGACGGCGCTACCCGGCCCTCGACCTCAAGGGCGACGTCCTCTATGTCGAGGACGAGGGCGTGATGACCTCGTCCGGGTATGCGGCCGGGATCGACATGTGTCTGCACGTCATCCGCACCGACTACGGCGCCGCCGTCGCCAACCGGGTGGCCAGGGCCGCGCTGGTCGCCCCGGTGCGGCCCGGCGGGCAGACCCAGTTCACCCAGACCCCGCTGCCCGCCGAGCGGGGTGTGGCCTGCGCCGACACCCGGGGCTGGGCGATGCGCAACCTGGACAGGCCGCTCACCCTCACCGACCTGGCCCGGCACGCCGGGGTGAGCGTGCGCACCCTGACCCGCCGCTTCCACGCCGAGAGCGGGGTCAGCCCGCTCCAGTGGCTGCTGCACCAGCGCATCGAGCGGGCCAAGGAGCTGCTGGAGACCACCGCGCTCGCCATGGACCAGATCGCCGAGGCCAGCGGCCTGGGCAGCGCCGACTCGCTCCGCGCCCATCTGGTCCGGCGCACCGGTCTGACCCCGAGCGCGTACCGGGCCAGCTTCAGCAGGCTGGAGCGGGTGGGCTGAGGGCGGGGCGGCGGGCAGGGGAAGGCGCGAGGCGTTCCGTACGGCGGGGAATGCGCGGAGCATCCCGTACGTTGGAATGCTTGAAAGTGACACAAACAACTCCTGAGAGAAGTGACATGCGCGTCGAGATCTGGAGCGACATCGCCTGCCCGTGGTGCTACATCGGCAAGGCCCGGTTCGAGAAGGGCCTGGCGGAGTTCGCCCACCGCGACGACATCGAGGTGGTGCACCGCTCCTTCGAGCTCGACCCGAACCGGCCCAAGGACGCGGTCGGCCCGGTGATCCCGATGCTGGCCGAGAAGTACGGCCGCACCCTGGACGAGGCCCGGGGCATGGAGGAGCACGTCGCCTCCAACGCGCACGCCGAGGGGCTGGGCTATCTGACCGAGGGCCGGGACCACGGCAACACCTTCGACATCCACCGGCTGCTCCACCTGGCCAAGGCCCGGGGCCGCCAGGAGGCGCTGCTCGACCTCGCCTACCGCGCCAACTTCGCCGAGGAGCGCTCGGTCTTCGACGACGGCGTCCTGCTGGAGCTGGCCGTCGAGGCGGGTCTGGACGCCGACGAGGTGCGCGGGGTGCTCGCCGACCCGGCCGCCTACGCCGACGAGGTGCGCGCCGACGAGGCCGAGGCCGCCGCGCTGGGCGCCAGTGCGGTGCCGTTCTTCGTGGTCGACCGCAAGTACGGGATCTCCGGCGGCCAGCCCGCCGAGGTGTTCACCCAGGCCCTGGAGCAGGCCTGGCGGGAGCGCACCCCGGTCCTCGCCACGCTCGCCACCGCCGGGGCCGAGGGGGAGGCCTGCGGGCCGGACGGGTGTGAGGTCCCGGGCGCGTGACGCCCGTACGGCCGTTGCGCCCTTGCGTGTGCGGCTCCAACCCGTAAGCGTGCCTTGACGGTTCCCCCGGCCCTTTGTCGATTGACCCCGGGGCGGGGGGAACGCAGGGTGGGATCATGGAAATCCTGGAGCCCCTGTCCGGTGACGCCTTCGCGCCCGAGACGACGTATCTGAACACCTCCACCTGCGGTCTGCTGCCCCGGCGCGCGGTGGACGCCATCACGCGGCTCGCGCGGGAGAACGCGGCGGGCACCCGGGAGGGCGCGGGGGGCTTCGACGCGCTCACCGCCGCCCGGGGCGCGTTCGCCCGGCTCGTGGGGGTCGGCGCCGACCGGGTCGCGCTCGGCTCGTCCGTCTCGGTGCACGTCGCCCTCGTCGCCCACTCGTTGCCCGCGGGGTCCGAAGTCCTGGCTCCCGAGGGCGAGTTCAGCTCGGTGGTGCAGCCGTTCGCGGTGCGCGGCGACCTCAAGACGCGGTACGTGCCGCTGGAGTCGCTCGCCGAGGAGGTGCGGCCGGAGACCGCGCTCGTCGCCTTCTCGGCCGTGCAGTCCGCCGACGGGCGGGTCGCGGACCTCGCGGCCGTACGGGCCGCGGCCGCCGCGCACGGGGCCCGAACGCTCCTCGACGCCAGCCAGTCGGCGGGCTGGCTGCCGCTGGACGCGGGTGCGTACGACTACACCGTCACGGCCGGGTTCAAGTTCCTGACGTGCCCGCGCGGCACGTCGTTCCTCACGGTGACCGAGGAGGCGCAGGAGGGCCTGGCCGCGCTGCACTCCGGCTGGCTCGCGGCGCAGGACCTGGTCGACAACTACGGGCCGGTACGGGCCCTGGCGGGCGACGCGCGCAGATACGACGAGCCCGCCTCGTTCCTCTCGTACCACGCCGCGGCGGAGTCGCTGGCGGTGCTGGAGTCGGTGGGGATCGAGGCCGTGTACGCACATGACATGGCGCTGGCGGCACGGTTGCGGGCGGGCCTGGCGGCGCTGGGCCACGAGGCGGTCGCGACGGACTCGGCCGTGGTGGCCGTGCCCGGCCTCGACGGGGCGCAGCCGGAGTTGCTGCGAGCCGGGATCTACGCGGCGGCCCGCGGCGGCAACCTGCGCTTCGCGGTCCACCTGTACAACTCGTCCGCGGACGTGGACCGGGTGCTGGAGGTACTGGCGTAGGTGCCCGGTCTTTGTCTGCGGGTGTGTGGTGGGTTGCTCGCGCAGTTCCCCGCGCCCCTTAGGTAGTCCCCGGCAGCCGGGGAACCCAGCTCAGCCACCAGGCTTTTAGGAACCCAGCTCAGCCACAGGCCTTTAGGGGCGCGGGGAACTGCGCGAGAAGCGGCCACGACCCGCAGACGAAAGCGGGCTTCCAGGCAGCACGGCAACCGCCCGAACGGGCCGTTCTACCCAGGGGCGCGGGGAACTGCGCGACCAGCCCACACCCAGCCGCAGACAAGGTCCGGGCACAAGAAGGGGCGCGGGGAACTGCGCGAGCGGCCCACCACACACCCGCAGACGAAGACCGGGCAGAAAAACCCGTCGTCACGGCCCCGTCCCCCGAGGGACGATCGGGCCGTGACCATGGACATCAAGCAGGACGTACGGGCGCGCGCCGCAGCCCGTAACAACGCCGAGTGGTGCGAGGCACTCTGCCGCGCACACGGCATCACGGGCGTATGGACCCCGCACGCCTGGACCAGCGCGCAGCGCACCCCGCCGCTCTACCCCGACGCGGTGACCCTCCACCCGGACGCCGCACCGCGCGAGCTCGTGGCGGGGATCGACGCCTCCCCTGGCGCCTCCGTCAAGGACAGCTTCGCCACCCTGGACCTGACGGCCGACGGCTTCGAGGTCCTCTTCGACGCCCGGTGGATCCACCGCCCCGCGCCCGAGCCGGGCGGGAGCGGCTGGGAAGTCGTGCGTACGGAAGGCGGGTTGGCCCAGTGGGAGCGGGCCTGGTCGGACGGGGACAGCAGCGGCCTGTTCCCGGCCGCGCTGCTCGCCGACGACGCGCACACCTTCCTCGCGGCGAAGGACGCGAGCGGCCGGACCGTCGCGGGCGCGGTCGCCAGCACCAGCGGAGGCACCAGCGGAGGCACCAGCGGAGGCACCAGCGGAGGCGCCAGCGGAGGCACCAGCGAGGGCACCGAGGCCGTGGTCGGCGTCTCCAACCTCTTCGCGGCCGACGGCGACCTCGACGCGGCCTGGGCCGGCTGCCTGGGCGCGCTCGCCCGGCACCGGCCCGGCCTCGACGTGGTCGGCTACGAGAGCGGCGACGACCTCGCGGCCGCCGTACGCGCGGGGTTCACCCCGGTGGGCGGGCTCAGGGTCTGGCTACGTCACTGAGGGTCCGCGAGCGGCTCGCCGTACCAGCGCCAGGACTCCTGGCGCGGCAGCTCCGGCAGATCCGCCCGGCCGGTGGCCCACAGCAGCACCCGCCACCGGTCCGGGTCCGCCGGGACCTCGCGGAACAGCCGGGCCAGCACCCGGTCGCACAGCCCGGCGGGCGGCGCCCAGGTGACGCCGAGGCCCTCGGCCACGTCGTGGGTGTGCAGCAGGGTCTCGACGATGCCCATCGCCGCGAAGCCCTCCGGGTCCGAGACGCCGAAGGAGTGGTAGGCGCGGACGTCCGGGGAGGACGTGCGGACCATCGCGGTCAGCAGGGCGCCGCTCGCCTCCAGGGTCAGCAGCAGCCCGGCGGGCCCGGCCGCGCGATCCGCGTGCACCGCGTTGCTCGGCCCGCCCGGACGCCTCGGCTCCCACAGGTACGGCACGTCGCCCTCCAGCGGCGGCTGCTGCGGGCCGAGCTGCACGGCGTACGCGAAGAGGTCGTCCGAGAGGTGCTCGACGGTCTCCCAGCAGTCCCACTCCAGGGAACCCGCCTTCACGCTCCAGTCCGCGGCCAGCCCCGCCCGCAGCGCGGTGACCGAGAGCCGTACGGAGTGCTCGACGTCGGCCGCGGTGACGGGAGTTCGTGAAGATGCATCAGCCATGGGCCGACGGTACCAACGATCACCGCGGGGGGTGCGCGGGGGCCGTCCCGGCGGCCCCCGCGCTGNNNNTCCCGGCGGCCCCCGCGCACCCCCCGCCGGTCACCGCACCGGCGTGAAGTCTCTGGCGCCGATGAACTCCGGGCGGCGGATCGGAGCCGCGAACGGCTCGACCGCCGCGTTCTCCACGCTGTTGAAGACGATGAAGACGTTGCTGCGCGGATATGGGGTGATGTTGTCCCCGGAGCCGTGCATACAGTTGCAGTCGAACCAGGTCGCCGAGCCCGCCCGGCCGGTGAACAGCCGGATGCCGTGCCGGTCCGCCATCTTGGTCAGCGCCTCGTCGGACGGCGTGCCCGCGTCCTGCATCTGGAGCGACTTCTTGTAGTTGTCCTTGGGCGTGGCCCCGGCGCACCCGAGGAAGTCCCGGTGCGAGCCGGGCATGATCATCAGGCCGCCGTTGGTGTCGTGGTTCTCGGTGAGCGCGATCGACACCGAGACGGTGCGCATGTTCGGCAGACCGTCCTCGGCGTGCCAGGTCTCGAAGTCCGAGTGCCAGTAGAAGCCCGACGCGCCGAACCCCGGCTTCACGTTGATCCGCGACTGGTGGACGTAGACGTCCGAGCCCAGGATCCGCCGGGCGGTGCCGACCACCCGCTCGTCGCGCACCAGGCCCGCGAAGATCTCGCTGATGCGGTGCACCTCGAAGACCGAGCGCACCGACTGGGACTGGGGCTCCACGATCGAGCGCTCGTCGGCGCGGATCGCCGGGTCGGCGATCATCCGTTCCAGCTCGCGCCGGTAGAAGGCCACCTCGTCGTCGGCGAGCAGCTGGTCGACGGTGAGGAAGCCGTCCTTCTCGTACGACTCGAAGCCCTCGGACGGGCCCCAGACGACCGGGTCCTGACGGGGGGTCACCACTTCGGTGGCGCCGCGGGTGGGGTACAGGTCCTGCATGTCGATCAGCCCTCCTCGGGTTCGGTCATCAGGGGGTAGACGCCGTTCTCGTCGTGGTCCTCCCGTCCGGTGACGGGCGGGTTGAAGACGCAGACGCAGCGGAAGTCGGTCTTGGGGCGCAGGGTGTGGCGCTCATGGCCGTTCAGCAGGTACATCGTGCCGGGCTCGATCCAGTGGGTCTCGCCGCTCTCGTGGTCGGTGAGCTCGGCCTCGCCCTCCACGCACAGCACCGCCTCGATGTGGTTGGCGTACCACATCGACGTCTCGGTGCCCGCGTACAGGACGGTCTCGTGCAGCGAGAAGCCGACCTTCTCCTTGGCGAGCACGATCCGCTTGCTCTCCCAGGTGCCGGAGGCGGCGCGAACATGGCGCTCGGTGTTCTCGATGTCCTTCAACGAGCGGACGATCACAGTGGGTTGCTCTCTTTCCTCGTACGTACGGCTCAGACGGCCGTCTCGCGGACGGCGCGGGCGAGGGTGCGCAGCCCCTCGTCGAGCTCGTCCTCGGTGATGGTCAGCGGCGGCAGCAGCTTGGTGACCTCGCTCTGCGGGCCCGAGGTCTCGACCAGCAGGCCGAGGTCGAAGGCGCGCCGCGCCACCCTGCCCGCCCGCTCCTTGTCGTGGAACTCCATGCCCCAGACCAGGCCGTGGCCCCGGTACTCCTTGACGTCGACCAGGTTCTCCTCGGTGATGGAGATCAGCGCCTGCTCGACCTGCTCACCGCGCGCCCGGGTCTGCTTCTCCAGCGCGCCGCCGTCGGCCCAGTACGCCTCCAGGGCCGCGGTCGCGGTGACGAAGGCCGGGTTGTTGCCGCGGAAGGTGCCGTTGTGCTCGCCCGGCTCCCAGACGTCCAGCTCCGGCTTGAACAGGCAGAGCGACATGGGCAGTCCGTAGCCGCTGATCGACTTGGACAGGGTGACGATGTCCGGCGTGATGCCCGCCTCCTCGAAGGAGAAGAAGGCGCCGGTGCGGCCGCAGCCCATCTGGATGTCGTCGACGATCAGGAGCATGTCCTGGCGCCGGCAGAGGTCGGCGAGCGCGCGCAGCCACTGGGGCCGCGCCACGTTGATGCCGCCCTCGCCCTGCACGGTCTCCACGATCACCGCGGCGGGCTTGTTGAGCCCGGAGCCCTGGTCCTCCAGGAGCCGCTCGAACCACAGGAAGTCGGGCACCTGCCCGTCCAGGTAGTTGTCGAACGGCATCGGCGTGCCGTGCACCAGCGGGATGCCGGCCCCGGCCCGCTTGAAGGCGTTGCCGGTGACGGCGAGCGAGCCCAGCGACATGCCGTGGAAGGCGTTGGTGAAGGAGACGATCGACTCGCGGCCCTTGACCTTGCGCGCCAGCTTGAGCGCCGCCTCCACCGCGTTGGTGCCGGTCGGCCCCGGGAACATCACCTTGTACGGCAGGTCGCGCGGGCGCAGGATCACGTTCTGGAAGGTCTCCAGGAACGCGCGTTTCGAGGTGGTGGCCATGTCTAGGCCGTGGGTGATGCCGTCGCGTTCGAGATAGTCGAGCAGCGCGCGTTTGAGCACCGGGTTGTTGTGCCCGTAGTTGAGTGAGCCGGCCCCGGCGAAGAAGTCCAGGTACTCGTGGCCGTCCTCGTCGGTGAGCCGGGCGCCCTGGGCCCGGTCGAACACGGCGGGCCAGCCGCGGCAGTAGCTGCGGACCTCCGACTCGACGGTCTCGAAGACGCTCAGCGCGGGCGGGGTGATGGTCACAGTCGTACTCCCAGGTCGATCCGGTAGAGGACTTCCGCCTTGTGCCCCTCGTCGGGGAACAGGCCGCTGTCGAAGAGCACTTCGCGGCGGGGCGCGGTGCCGCGCCGCTCGGCGAAGGAGGTGAACAGCCGGTCGGAGGCGGTGTTGTCGGGGGTCACGGTGGTCTCGACGGAGCTGACGCCGTGGGTGTCGGCGACCTTCCCGGTCAGCGCTTCGAGCAGGGTGCCGGCCAGGCCGCGCCCCCGGTGCTCGCGGTCGACGGCGACCTGCCAGACGACGAGCGTGTCGGGCCGCTCGGGCCGGACGTACCCGGTGACGAAGGCGATCGGCTCACCGGCGGCGTCGCGCGCCACCACGGAGGTCGCGGCGAAGTCGCGGCACCAGAGCAGATAGCTGTACGAGGAGTTGAGGTCCAGGACTTGCGAGTCGCGGGCGATACGCCAGATCGCGGCGCCGTCCTCGACGCGTGGGGTGTCGATATGGACAACGGTCTGTGCGGCGGTCATGCGGAGGGAATTTACCCAGCGGAAATCGAAATCGCATTCCCGGGAGGGGGTGTGATCGGCGCCGGTCTGTGTTATCACGCAGGTGTACGCGCGAGGCGTTTTGTCCGGTAATTACCGGACAAAACGGCACCGTTGTGGAGTCGATCACACCCGTACAACCACTCCGAAAACCTTGTTGAGGTCGTGCGTTTGAGATCAACAAGCCGGGGCAGAAGAAAACGGGAAGCTGCTCTGTATAAAGCGGCTTCCCGGTTACTGGAATTAATCGTCTATTCAGGTGCGGTAAAGGTGCTACCAGGTTTGTGAAACGGCCTTCAGGGCAGCTTCCGTATCGACCTCGCGGCCTGCCTCGGCCAGCGCCGTCCCCAGCGCCGCGAGCGAGCCGCGCACCGCTTGTGCGGTGGCGTCCGCCCCGTAGTGGTTGACCCGGACCATCTCCTTGGCCAGCGCCCCGCCGCCCGCGATCAGCGGCAGCGAGGGGTCGAGGGCCAGCGCCCGCGCGACCAGAGCGGCGGCGTCGACGCCCTCGGGGGTGCGCAGCGTCGTGGCCACCGGGGCCGCGTCCCGCGCCTGGCGCACATACGGCTCCAGACCGCCGCCGAGCGCCGAGGCGCCCGCCCGGGTCGCGGCGGCGGCGGACGCGTGCCGGGCCATCACCGTCTCCGGGCCGTCCGCCTCGATCCGCTCCACACAGGCCTCCAGGGCCAGCATCTCCAGCTGCGCCGGGGCGTGCAGCAGCGCCTTGCGGCCGCCGTCGATCCAGCGCTGCTTCCAGTCGAGCAGCGACAGGTAGGAGCGGCGGGGAGCCCTCGGGTTGGCGGCGATCCGCTCCCAGGCGCGCTCGCTCACCGACACCGCCGAGACGCCCGCCGGGCCGCCCATCGCCTTCTGCGCGCCGATCACACACAGGTCGACGCCCCAGGCGTCCGGCAGCAGCGGCTCGGCGGCCACCGAGGCGACCGCGTCCAGCATGAACAGGGCGCCGTGCCGGCGGACCACCTCGCCGATCTCCGCCACCGGGTTGGTGTTCCCGGTCGCCGCCTCCGCGTGCACCAGGGAGACGAAGTCGATCTCCGGGTGCTCGGTCAGCGCCCGGTCGACCTGCTCGGCGGAGACCGCCGCGTGGAAGGGCACCTCCAGATCGACCACGTGCGCGCCGCAGTCCCGCAGCCAGTCGCCGAACGTCTGGCCGTACGGGCCGGTCACCACGTTCAGCGCGGTGGAGCCGGGGTGCGCGGCGCCCCGGATGCAGCCCTCCAGCGGCAGCAGCGCCTCGCCCTGCATGATCACCACGTCCTGCTCGGTGCCGAGCAGCGCGGCCACCCGCCGCTCGATGGCCGCGAAGCGGGCGGCGGTCAGCGGGGCCAGATCGAGGAACGGGTGCGTCACAGCGGTGCCTTCTTCACATCAGCGGGTGCTCGGGCGGACCCCGGATCGGCGGGGTGCGCCCGGTACTTCGGTGGGTGTACCCGGTCGAGCCTACCCAGCGCCTCGTACAGTGCTGACCATGAGCGATCACGTGGTGCTGCATGTGAAGGGGCGGGTGCTCGTCGGTCCCGAGGAGGTGCGGGACGAACTGTGGGCGGTGGACGGCCGGATCACCTACGAGCGCCCGCCGGGCGCGGTGGACGCCGTCACGGTCAGCGGCTGGGCGCTGCCCGGCCTGGTCGACGCGCACTGCCACGTCGGCCTCGACCAGCACGGCCCGGTCGACGACGAGACCAGCGAGAAGCAGGCCCTGACGGACCGCGAGGCGGGCACCCTGCTGGTACGGGACGCGGGCTCGCCCTCCGACACCCGCTGGATCGACGACCGCGAGGACCTGCCGAAGATCATCCGGGCGGGCCGCCACATCGCGCGCACCCGGCGCTACATCCGCAACTACGCCCATGAGATCGAGCCCGGCGACCTCGTCGCGTACGTGGCCCGCGAGGCGCGGCGCGGCGACGGCTGGGTCAAGCTGGTCGGCGACTGGATCGACCGCGAGGTGGGCGACCTGACGCCGTGCTGGCCGCGCGGCGAGGTCGAGGCGGCGATCGCCGAGGCACACCGCCTGGGCGCCCGGGTGACGGCACACTGCTTCGCGGAGGACTCGCTGCGCGACCTGGTCGAGGCGGGCATCGACTGCGTCGAGCACGCCACGGGGCTGACCGAGGAGACGATCCCGCTCTTCGCCGAGCGCGGCGTGGCGATCGTGCCGACCCTGGTCAACATCGCCACGTTCCCGCACCTCGCGGACGGCGGGCAGGCCAAGTTCCCCGACTGGTCGGCCCATATGCGCCGGCTGCACGCCCGCCGCTACGACACGGTCCGCTCGGCCCACGACGCCGGGATCCCCGTCTTCGTCGGCACCGACGCGGGCGGCTCGTTGGCGCACGGCCTGGTGGCCGAGGAGGTGGCGGAGCTGGTCGAGGCCGGCCTCCCGCCGCTCGACGCCCTCTCCGCCACGGCCTGGGGCGCCCGCGCGTGGCTGGGCCGCCCGGCCCTGGAGGAGGGCGCCCCGGCGGACCTCGTGGTGTACGAGGAGGACCCCCGGGCGGACGTACGGGTGCTGGCGGCGCCGAGCCGGATCGTGCTCAACGGGCGGATCGTCGGATGACGGCGCGCGGTTGACGCGGAGGGTGACGGTCCGGGGGCGGGGGTCGTTGTAGCTGCTTCGGCCGTGGTGGCTTGTACGCGGGTGCGGACCACCGGCGTACGCCGCACGGGGGAGGGCGGGGCAGCCGCGCGGGAACGGGTGCGCGACCCGCGTCGAACGCATGGTCAAGTCGACCCCCCTTGGGGTGAACTGACGCCAGGTATCCGCATGTTCACTCTCCGTGCGTAAAGATGCCGGTGTCTCAAGTCACCGGCGCGCCCCTGGCTCACCCCAGTCCCGTGAGTCCCACGAGTCCCCGTGGGAGGGCGCGCGGGTGACGGCTCATGTCTCCCGTGGGGGTTCCACCACCTTGAACACCATCGACTTCCGCCTGCCCGTACGCACCTCGGCCGCGCTGGCCCTCACCCTCGGCTCCCTGGCCCTCGCGACGCCCGTCCCGGCGCATGCGACGGGGGCGGGGGCGGGGGCGAACGCTCAGGGCAGCGCGAGCGCGGTAGTGCTCCGCACCGGCCTGGACGTCTCCCTCCTCGACAAGACGATCCAGGTCCCCCTGAAGGCCACGCTCAACGAGGTCCGGGCGCCCGCCGGTTCGGGCACGGCGGGCAGGACCGCGCTGGAGGTGAAGCTGGACGGCGTCGAGCGCGACCGCCCCGTGAACGTCCTGAAGGCGGACGTGGCGACCGCGACGGCGACGGCGACGGCGGACCGGGCGTCGGGCGCCGTGCACCTGCTCCACGCCCGGCTGCACGTGCCCGGTCTGCCGCTGCTGTCCCTGGTCGAGGTCCAGGACGTGACCTCGAAGGCGGTCTGCGAGCCGGGCGCGCGCCCGACGGCGTCGTCCAACCTGCTGGGCGCCGTCACCGTCCTGGGCAAGAAGCTGACCCTGACGACGGCCGGGACGACGCGGGTGGCGGTGCCGGGGGTGGGCGAGGTGACCCTGGACCTGTCGTCGACCCGTACGACGTCCCGTACGGCCGCGGCGACGGCGCTGCGGCTGCGGGTGTCGGTCAATCCGCTGAAGCTGAACGTGGCGGAGGTGGAGGGGGAGGTGACGCTGGCGTCGGCCACGTGCGAGTCGCCCGCCGCGCGGCCGCCGCGGGTCCCGCCGCGGGAGGTGCGGCCGCAGACGGTGGCGGCGGGGCCGGAGCTGGCGGAGACGGGCGGGTCGTCGTGGACCGGGTATGTGGTGGGCGGGGCGGTGGCGCTGGTGGCGGCGGGCGGGATCGCGCTGGCGCGGGCGCGTCGGCCCTGAGGGTCTCGCTCCCCGCCCCGCCCCTTCCCGAAAGCCCTCTGGCGGGCGGCCGGGGGCTTTCGGGAAGGGGTCAGGTGTTCGTCTGCGGGTGGGGGTGGGCTGGTCGCGCAGTTCCCCGCGCCCCTGATCGGCCCGGTCTTTGTCTGCGGGTTGTCTGTGGCTGGTCGCGCAGTTCCCCGCGCCCCTGAAGGCGCCTTCGGCGCCCGGGGCAGGACAGGGGCCGCAGGCCCCGTCCTTTCAGGGGCGCGGGGAACTGCGCGACCAGCCCCCACCGGCCCGCAGACAACGCCCGTGCCGAAAAGGGGGTCCGGGGGCGCAGCCCCCGGGAAAGTGCGCCCTCAGCCCCCGCCCTCACCCCCGGAGGGTTTAGGGAAGGGGCGGGGTGGGGGAGCCGCTCCCGGTCAGCCCGACGTCAGCGTCAACGCCTGATCCAACGCCTGCAAGAACCGATTCGTCGTCCCCCGATCCCGCACCGCGAGCCGCAGCCACTCCGGCCCCAGCCCCGGAAACGTATCGCCCCGACGGGCCAGAAACCCCAGCCCCCGAAGACGCGCCCGCACCGCGACCGCCGCCCCCGTACGGACCAGTACGAACGGCCCCTCCGCCGCCCCCACCACCCGTACCTCCTCGAACTCCCCCAGCCCCGCCACCAGATGCGCCCGGTCCGCGGCGAGGCGGCGCGCCGCCTCCTCCGCCTCCGCCAGCGCCCGGGGCGAGACGCACGCCTCCGCCGCCACCAGGGCGGGCGTGGAGACGGGCCACAGGGGCTGGGCCCGGGACAGCGCGTCCACCACGGACGGCTCGGCCAGGACATAGCCGATCCGCAGACCCGCCAGACCCCAGGTCTTGGTGAGGCTGCGCAGGACCACCAGACCCGGCACGTCCGTACGCCCCGCCAGCGCCTCCCGCTCACCCGGCACCGCGTCCATGAACGCCTCGTCCACGACCAGCGTCCGCCCGGGCCGGGCGAGCGCGGCCAGGACTCCCCGCGGGTGGAGGACCGACGTGGGGTTGGTGGGGTTGCCCACCACCACCAGGTCCGCCTCCTCGGGGACCGCCGCCGGGTCGAGCCGGAAGCCGTCCTCCGGCCGCAGCAGCACCCGCCGCACCGAGTGCCCCGCGTCCCGCAGCGCCGCCTCGGGCTCGGTGAACTGCGGGTGCACCACCACGGGACGGCGGAACGGCAGCGCCCGCGCGAGCAGCACGAACGCCTCCGCCGCCCCCGCCGTGAGCAGCACCCGCTCCACCGGCAGCCCGTGCCGCGCCGCGACCGCCGCGCGCGCCGCCCGCCCGTCGGGGTAGGCGGCGAGCCCGGTCAGGGAGGCGGCGATCCGCTCCCGCAGCCACTCCGGGGGAGTGCCCGTCCGTACGTTGACGGCGAGGTCGGTCAGACCCTCGCCGCCGTCACGGACCTCCGCGTCACCGTGGTGGCGCAGATCGTGCTCAGTGATGTGCGTGCGCATGGCTGCCATGGTGGTGATGATGGTGGCCGTCGTCGTCCGGGTGGAAGTGGGGCTGCTGGGGCATTCCCACCTTGTCCTCGAAGCCGGGCAGCGCGATCCGGTAGACGCAGGAGTCGCAGTTCATCCGCAGATCCCCCTTCACCGCCTCCTCGTACCGCTCCAGGACCAGCGCGTGCAGCTCCTCGGCCGCGCCGATGACCTCGGCGGAACGGACGTCGAGCTCGGGGTGCGCGGCCGCCCACTCCTCGGTCTGCTCCCGCACCCGGTCCGGCAGGATGCCGGTGAACAGGAAGTACGGCAGGACCACGATCCGGCGGGCGCCCAGCTTCTCGCAGCGGTCCAGACCGGACGGCACGTCCGGCGCCGCGAGCGAGACGAACGCGGTCTCCACGCCCGCGTAACCGCGCCCCTCCCAGAACAGCCGGGCCGCCTTGTGGACCTCGGAGTTGGCGTCCGGGTCGGTGGAGCCGCGGCCGACGAGCAGGACCGTCACCTCGGAGCGGTCGAGGTCGCCGATGACCTCGTCGACCCGGCGCTCCAGGACCGCGAGCAGCGACGGGTGCGGGCCGAGCGGGCGCCCGTAGGTGTACGAGATACCGGGGTGGCGCTCCTTCTCGCGGGTGAGCGCGGCCGGGATGTCGCCCTTGGCGTGTCCGGCGGACACCAGCATCAGCGGCACCGCAGCGAACCGTTTCACCCCGCGCTCCACCAGTGAGGTGACGGCCTCGCCCAGCGGCGGCGGGGACAGCTCGATGAAGCCGCCCGCGACGGGCAGTTCGGGGTTGCGGCGCCCGAGCTCCTCGACGAACGCGCGGAACGCCTCGGCCCCGGCGTCGTCCCGGGTGCCGTGCCCGGCGATGAGCAGGGCGGGCTTGGTCTGGGGGGTGGTCACTGGTTCTCCTCGGTGAGGGGGTGGTACAGAAGGGCGTTGAGCGCGGCGGAGGCCACCGCCGAGCCGCCCTTCTCGGAAACATTGCTGACGGCGGGCAGACCGCTCTCGCGGAGCGCCTGCTTGGACTCGACGGCTCCGACGAAGCCGACCGGCAGCCCGATCACCAGCGCGGGCGCGGTGTCGAGCGTGAGGAGCTCCTCCAGGGCGGTGGGCGCGTTGCCGATCACCCAGAGCGCGCCGGGGCCGACCTCCTCGTACGCCAGGCGGATGGCGTGCGCCGAACGCGTCAGCCCGGGGCCGGACTCGGCGTCCCGCAGCCGGCAGACGGTCTCGCGCCGGGTGATGCCGGCCGCGACCATCTCCACGTCGGTGACGACCGGCGCCCCGGCGTGCAGCGCCGCATGGGCCTTCACCAGGCAGTCCTCGTCCATGACGAGGTCCGCGGCATAGCCGAGGTCGGCGGCGGAGTGGACGACCCGCTCCACCACGGCCCTGGTCAGCGGCGCGAGGTGCGAGGTGTCGAGGCGGGCGCGCATCCGCCGGTACGACTCCACCTCGATGGGGTGGACCGTACGCTCCCAGGGCCGGTTCACGAGGCCTCCTCGGCGGTGCCGGTCTGCCACCGGTAGCCGCGCGGGGTCACCATGCGGCCGGCGATCTCGCGGGTGGCCGTGTTGCCCACGGTCACCACCGTCATCATGTCCACGGTCGCCGCATCCAGCGCGCCGAGCGTGGTCAGCCGGCTGCTCTCGTCGGGGCGCGAGGCGTTGCGCACCACGCCGACCGGGGTGTGCGCGGCGCGGTGCTCGGCGAGGATGCCGAGCGCCTTGGGCAGCTGCCAGTCGCGGCCCCGGCTGCGCGGGTTGTAGAAGGTGACCACGATGTCCGCCTCGGCCGCCGCCCGTACCCGGCGCTCGATGACCTCCCACGGCGTGTGCAGGTCCGAGAGCGAGATGGAGACGTGGTCGTGCCCCAGCGGCGCGCCCAGGATCGCGGCGGCGGCCAGCGCGGCCGTCACGCCCGGCACGCCCACCACCTCGATGTCGTCGGCGGCCTCGGCGAGCGCGGGCGAGGCCATCGCGTACACCCCCGCGTCGCCCGAGCCGATCAGCGCGACCGCGTGCCCGGCGCGCGCCTGCGCCACGGCGGTACGGGCCCGCTCCTCCTCGGCGCCGAGCCCCGACTCCAGCACCGTGGTGCCGGGCCGCAGCAGATCGCGGATCTGGTCCACGTACTGGTCGAGGCCGACGAGCACCGAGGCCCGGCGCAGCTCGTCCTTGGCGCGCGGGGTGAGCAGGTCGCGGGCGCCGGGGCCGAGCCCGACGACCGCCAGCCGCCCGCGCGCGGGACGCCGCACCACGGCGCAGGTGGCCATCGCGGCACGCCCCTCGGGGCTCGACTTCCGCTTGGGCACCAGGAGTTCACCGCCGCCCGCCAGCGCCGCCGCCTCCGCCACGCTCGGCGTGCCGACCGCGTCGAGCGGCGCGTCCGAGGGGTTGGGAACGGCGATCCCGGCGAGCTCCTCCGCGCTGTACGTGGTGAGCGGCACCCCGAGCCGGGAGGCGGCCGCCACGATCCCCGGCTCCTCGGACTTCGCGTCCACGGTGGCCAGTTCGGCCACGCTCAGCGGGCTGAGACCGGCGTCCGCGAGCGCCTCCCCGATGAGCCCGAGCACCTCGTCGACGGGGGCGCCCTTGGAGGCGCCGACCCCGACGACCAGCGACTTCGGGCGCAGCACGGCCTCGTCCGGGCCGAGTTCGAGCAGCCGGTCGGTGATGTGGAGAGCGGCGGAGCCCTCGGCGTCGGGGCGCACCTGGGCCGGGAGCGCCGGCAGCGGCCACACGCCGTCCGCCCGCAGGGCCACCGGCGAGCCGTCCAGGATCGCCCGGGAGACCGCCGCCACCGCGCCCTCGACCGGCAGGCCCAGGGTGTCCAGGCCCGGCACGCCCACCGCGTCCGTCGCGGTGGTCACCACCGGCGTGGCGCCGAGGACTTCGGCGACCTCGCCGGCGAGCGCGTTGGCGCCGCCGCCGTGGCCCCCGAGCAGCGACACCGCGAAGCGCCCGGCCTCGTCCACGCAGACCACACCGGGGTCGGAGGCCTTGTCCGCGAGGAGCGGGGCGAGCAGCCGGACGGTCGCGCCGGTGGCGAGGAAGCACACCAGCTGGTCGCACTCCGCGAAGGCCCGCTCCACGGCCTCCCGCACGGGTCCTTCGTACACCCGGACCCGGCCGGGCCAGGCCGCGGCCAGCCGGTCGCGGGCTACGGCGCCCGCCGCGGTGGCGGAGATCAGGCCGATCACTGAACAGCTCCTTCGACAACCGATACAGCAGGGGGTGCGGGGCGGTCGCCCCACAGCAGGAAGACGGGGTTGGTGGCGGCGAGCCGGGTCACGTCACCGGGCAGCGGGGCCAGCCGGGACGCCTGGAGCAGCACCCCGTCGGTCTCCAGACCGGCCCCGGCCAGCGCCACCCGGACCGCCGGGACGCGGTCGAGGGCGGCCAGCGCCACCACGACCGAGCGCCGGGCCCGCCGGGCGCACGCGGTCACGATCGCGGGCAGCTCACGGCCGCCCCCGCCGATGAACACCGCGTCCGGATCCGTGAGATCCGACAGGACCGTGGGCGCCGCGCCGTGCACCACCCGGACGTCCACGCCGTGCGCCGAGGCGTTGGCCCGGACGTGCTCGCAGCCCTCGGCGGTCTTCTCGACCGCGACCGCCGCCGCCCCGAACCGGGCGCACTCCACGGCCACCGAGCCCGACCCGGCCCCTATGTCCCAGACCAGATCGCCCAGCCGGGGACCGATCCGGGCCAGCGCGAGCGCCCGTACCTCCGCCTTGGTGATCATCGAGTCGCGGTGGGCGAACGCGCTCTCCTCCAGCGCCCAGCGCTCGGGCGTGGTCCGGCCTCCCGCGACCGTGCGCAGCGGCGAGAGCGCCTTCTCCTCGTCCAGGCAGACGATCACGCTGACCGCGTCCCACTCCCGGGCCGCGGCCTCGGCCGGGGTCACCCGCACCAGCCGCTCCCGCCGAGGGTCGCCCAGTGCCGAGGCCACCACCAGGATCCGCTCGGGCGCCCGGCGGGCGAGCTCCGCGCCCAGCTCGGCGGGCCCGGCGCCGGGCCCGGTCAGCACGGCGGTCTTGGGGTGCGCGCGGCACACGTTGGCGGCCGTCCGCAGGTCCCGGCCGTGCGCGCTGACCACCAGCGCGTCGTCCCAGGGCAGCCCGAGGCGGGCGAAGGCGACCGCCACCGAGGCGGTCCCCGGCCGTACGTCCAGCTCCCGTGGCCCGAACCGCTCGGCCAGCGCCCGCACGATCCCGAAGAAGCCGGGGTCCCCGGAGGCCAGCACCACGACCCGGCCGCCCCGCTCGCGGTGCTCGGCGATGGCGTCGAGGGCGGGCGCCAGCGGCCCCAGCACCACCTGCTTGGCGCCGGGCGGGATCTCGGCCGCCGCCAGATGGCGGGCGGCGCCGGTCACCAGCGTGGCCTCGGCCAACGCCTCCAGGGCGTCCGGGGCCAGCGGCGCGCCCGTCCCCGTACCGATGACGGTGATCATGACGGGGAGCGCTCCGTCTTCTCGGCGTTCTCGGCCTTCAGCGCGCGCCGGGCCACCGGGTCCGCGCGGCGGAAGCCGTGGAAGTGGCCCGGGTGGTAGAGGTGCGAGCGGGTGCCGGAGGCCGAGAGGGCCGGGCCGACCAGGAAGAGCGTGTGCTTCCAGAGCTTGTGCTCCTTGACCGTCTCCTCCAGCGTGCCGATCGTGCAGCGCAGCACCAGCTCCTCGGGCCAGGTCGCCTGGTACGCCACCACGACCGGCGTCGAGGTCGGATAGCCGCCCTCCAGGAGCTCCTCCACCAGCTGGCCGGAGCGGGCCGCCGACAGGAAGACCGCCATGGTGGTGCCGTGCCGCGCGAACTCGCGGACCTCCTCGCCCGGCGGCATCGGCGTCTTGCCGCCGCCGAGCCGGGTGAGGATCACGGACTGCGCTATCTCCGGGATGGTCAGCTCGCGCCGGGCGATCGCCGCGACCGCCGAGAACGACGAGACGCCCGGGATGACTTCGACCTCGAGGCCCAGGCCCTCGACGCGGTCCAGCTGCTCCTGGGTGCCGCCCCACAGCGCCGGGTCGCCGGAGTGGATACGGGCGACCTTCAGCCCCTCGCGGGCGGCCCGCTCGTACACAGCGACGACGTCCTCCAGGGACATCGCCGCCGAGTCCAGGATCTCGGCGCCTTCGCGCGCGTGGTCCAGGACCTCGGCCTGCACCAGGCTCGCGGCCCAGATGACCACATCGGCCTCGGCGATCGCGCGGGCGGCGCGGAACGTCAGCAGATCGGCGGCGCCGGGGCCGGCGCCGACGACGGTCAGCCTGCCGGTGGGGGCATCGGCCATGGGAGGGGTCCTCTCGTACGTCACACAGTCGGTAAAGCGAAATGCGCGGGGGTGGGTCAGTCGGTTAGCAAGGGCGCATGGCGGTGTTCGTGGCGCTCGGCGCGTTCCTGATGACACTGGTCGGCGGCTGGACGGCCCAGCGCGTCACCGACCGGCGCCATCTCGTGCTGGGGCTCGCGGGCGGGCTGATGCTCGGGGTGGTCGGGCTCGACCTGCTGCCGGAGGCGCTGGAGGCGGCCGGCGACGAGGTCTTCGGCGTACCCGCCGCGCTGCTGCTCTTCGTCGGCGGCTTCCTCCTCGGCCACCTGGTGGAACGCCTGCTGGCGGTGCGCCGGGCGGCCCACGGGGCGGACGAGAGGGCGCCGCAGGTGGGCCTGACGGCCGCCGCGGCGATGGTCGGGCACAGCCTGATGGACGGCATCGCGATCGGCGCCGCGTTCCAGGTGGGCGGCGGGATGGGCGCGGCCGTGGCGGTCGCCGTGATCACCCACGACTTTGCCGACGGCTTCAACACCTACACGATCACCAGCCTGTACGGGAACGAGAAGCGCAAGGCCGTCGCCATGCTCGTCGCGGACGCGCTCGCGCCGATGGTCGGCGCCGCCTCGACGCTGCTGTTCACCCTTCCGGCCGAGCTGCTCGGAAGCTATCTGGGTTTCTTCGGCGGGGTGCTGCTGTATCTGGCCGCCGCCGAGATCCTGCCCGAGGCGCACCACGACCACCCCGCCCGCTCGACCCTGCTCTGCACGGTCGCGGGCGTGGCCTTCATCTGGCTGGTCGTGGGCATCGCGGGGTGAGCGCGGCGCCCGGGGCGGGCTCGGCGGCGGGGTCACAGCTTGCCGCCGCGGCCGCCCTCGCGCCGGGCGGGCGCGATGAGCGTGGACAGATACGGGAGGGCGCCGCCGTCGAGCTCGGCGGCCGGGCTGATGAACTCCTCGTCCAGGCCCAGCGCCGAGCCCCACACCGCGTCGTCGATCCGGCCGGTCGCCCGCAGCGCCGCCGCCACCTCGCCCGCCTGGCGGCCGAACTTGTACGCCACCACCGTGCCCGGCCCCTCCAGCGCGTCCTTGAGCACAGTCGCCCCGGCGGTGACCGGGACCAGGGTGAGCGGCTCCGTCCCCTCCGTGAGCACGGCGCCCGAACGCGCGGCGAGGTCCTGCATCGCGGTGATCCCGGGCACGGTCGCGATCTCGGTGCCCGGCACCAGCTCGGTGATCGTCTGGGCGAGGTAGGTGAACGTCGAGTACACATTGGGGTCGCCGATGGTGGCGAAGGCGACGCTCTCGTGGGCGCGCAGCAGCTCCGCGACCTGCTCGCCCGCCGCGTCCCAGGCGGCCTCGCGCCGGCCCCGGTCGGACCGCTCGTTGAGCGCGAAGACGACCCGGACGACCTTGGCGCCGGCCACGTAGTGGAGCACGGTCGCCTCGGCACGCCCGCGCTCGCCCGTGTCCATCACGGGCACGACCACGGCGTCGGCGCCCTGGAGCGCCTTGACGCCCTTGACGGTCACCAACTCCGGGTCCCCGGGCCCGACTCCGACTCCGACCAGCCTGCTCATCCGGCACACCTCTCCACGAACCGACGGGCGATGGTGGGCCGAGCGGCCCAGTGCGTATGCAGATAGCTCGCGTGCACGCCCTGTTGTACGAACCCTTCGACCCGGCGCTCCGGGTGCACCAGCCCCCACGCGGGCGCGGGCCCCGCCCCCGGGTCGAGGACGGTCCGGTGGAACTCGTGCCCGCGCAGCCGGGTTCCGGCCTCGGCCAGGCAACTGTCGCCCACGGCCACGGCCTCGCGGTACCCGAGTGTCAGCCGTTCCGACATCCGCGCGTCGGCGTCCAGGACGCCGCACATCGGCTGCCCGTCGAGCGACCGGGCCAGATAGAGCAGCCCGGCGCACTCGGCGGCGACGGGCGCCCCGGAGCGCGCGAGCTCGCCGACGGCCTTGCGCAGCGGCTCGTTGGCACTGAGCTCGGCGGCGTACACCTCGGGGAAGCCGCCACCGATGACGATCCCGGCCGTCTCCGGCGGCAGTTGCTCGTCCCGCAGCGGATCGAACACGACGACGTCGGCCCCGGCGGCGGCCAGGAGCTCACCGTGCTCGGCGTACGAGAAGGTGAAGGCGGGGCCACCGGCGAGGGCGACGACGGGGCGCGGCCCTGAACCCGGTGTTCGTCTGCGGGCAGTCGGTGGCTGGTCGCGCAGTTCCCCGCGCCCCTCAAGGGCACCTCCAGCCCCTCCGGCGTGTGAGGAGCGGGGCCCGGGGCGGAGCCCCGAAGCGGGGTGCAGGGGCCGCAGGCCCCGCTCGGGGTCCGGGGGCGCAGCCCCCGGGTAACCGCCTTCACCCCCACCCACCCCCGGAGGGTTCGGGGAAGGGGCGGGGTGGGGGAACAACACCGCCGCCGCGTCCCACGGCTCGCACCCCAGCGGCGGCGCCGACCGCGCCAACCCCACCAGCGCGGCCAGATCGCACCCGCCCCGCACCTGCTCCGCCATCGCCGCCACGGCGGCCACCGCGTCCGCCCGCCGCTCGGCGACCGGCACGAGGCCCAGGTGGCGCGACGGCGTCGAGACGGGGGCGGCGCGCCGCAGCGCGCCCAGCACCGGCACCCCCGACTCGTCCAGCGCCGAACGCAGCAGCGCCTCGTGCCGGTCCGAGGCGACCTTGTTGAGGATCACCCCGCCGATCCGCACCTCGGGGTCCCAGGACGCGAACCCGTGCACCAGCGCCGCCACCGACCGCGACTGCGAGGACGCGTCGACGACCAGTACCACCGGTGCCCGCAGCAGCTTCGCCACCTGGGCGGTGGAGGCCAGCTCACCGAGCCCGGCCGCCCCGTCGTACAGCCCCATCACGCCCTCGACCACCGCGATGTCGCACCCGCGCGCCCCGTGCGCGAACAGCGGAGCCACCAGGGACTCCCCGCACAGATACGCGTCGAGGTTGCGCCCCGGCCGCCCCGTCGCCAGGGCGTGGTAGCCGGGGTCGATGTAGTCGGGGCCGACCTTGTGCGGGGACACGGTCAGCCCGGTCGCGGCGAGCGCGGCCATCAGGCCCGTCGCGACCGTGGTCTTCCCGCTGCCCGACGAGGGGGCCGCGATGACGAGACGTGCTACCACTCGATACCCCGCTGCCCCTTCTGACCGGCGTCCATCGGGTGCTTGACCTTGGACATGTCGGTCACCAGATCGGCGAAGTCCACCAGCTTCTCCGGCGCGTTGCGCCCCGTGATCACCACGTGCTGGGTGCCCGGGCGGTCCCGCAGCACCGCGACGACCTCGTCCGTGTCCACCCAGCCCCAGTGCATGGGGTAGGCGAACTCGTCGAGCACGTAGAGCTTGTACGTCTCGGCCGCCAGGTCCCGCTTGACCTGCTCCCAGCCCTCGCGGGCCTTCTCCTCGTTGTCGAGCTGCGCGTCGCGCTGGACCCACGACCAGCCCTCGCCCATCTTGTGCCAGTCGACGCTGCCGCCCTCGCCGGAGGCGCCCAGCACCTTCAGCGCGTTCTCCTCGCCGACCTTCCACTTCGCCGACTTGACGAACTGGAACACCCCGATCGGCCAGCCCTGGTTCCAGGCCCGCAGCGCGAGCCCGAACGCGGCCGTCGACTTGCCCTTGCCGATGCCCGTGTGCACCACGACCAGCGGCCGGTTACGGCGCTGACGTGTCGTCAGGCCGTCCTCCGGCACCACACTCGGCTGTCCCTGCGGCATCAGGCGGCCCTCCTCGAAGTCCCTTGCACGTCCTTGACCAGACCGGCGATCGAGTCCGCCCGCAGCTCGTCGAGCGTCACCGCCGGGCCGCCCAGCTCGCGCGCCAGCTCCGCAGCCAGCCCCAGGCGCACCGGGCCCGCCTCGCAGTCCACGACCACCGAGGCCACGCCCTCGGCCGCGAGCAGCCGGGCCGAGCGGCCCGCCAGCGCCACCGGGTCCACGCCACCGGTGGCCCGCCCGTCCGTCACCACCACGAGCAGCGGCCGGCGCGACGGGTCGCGCATCCGCTCCACCCGCAGCACGTCGTGCGCCTTGAGCAGCCCGGCCGCGAGCGGGGTGCGCCCGCCCGTCGGCAGCGTCTCCAGCCGGGCCGCCGCCGCGTCCACCGACGACGTCGGCGGCAGGGCCACCTCCGCGTCCTTGCCCCGGAAGGTGATCAGGCCGACCTTGTCGCGCCGCTGGTAGGCGTCGAGCAGCAGCGAGAGCACCGCGCCCTTGACCGCACCCATCCGCTGGCGGGCCGCCATCGAGCCGGAGGCGTCGACGACGAAGAGCACCAGATTGCCCTCGCGGCCCTCCCGGGTCGCCTGGCGCAGATCGTCGCGCCGCACCACCAGGCCGCGCCCCGAACGCCCGCGCGCCCGCTGGTGCGGCGCGGCCGCCTGGACCGTCGCCGCCAGGTGCAGCTTGGTGAGGGCGCCCTGCGGGCGGCGGGCGCCGGTGGTGCGCCCGTGCGCCGTGCGGGCCCGTGAGCGGCGCCCGGCCGCGCCCTCGCCCAGGCCCGGCACGCTCAGCATCTTCGTACGGAACGGCTCGCCCGCCCGGGCGGCCTGCTGCTCGCCGCCGCCGGACGCCTGCGGCTCGCCGCCCTCGCCCGCCTCGGGGCGCGCGGGGGTGTCGCCCGCGCCGGCGTCCGGCGTCGGGCCGGCGTCCGGCGTCGGGCCGCCGTCCTGCGGGGGCTGTCCGCCTCCGCCGCCCGGCCCGTCCGGATCCGGGTCGTCGTCCTCGCCCGAGTCCCCGAACTCCTGGAGGGTGTCGTCGAGCTTGTCCTCGTCCAGACCCGGGGCGTCGAAGGGGTTGCGCCGGCGCCGGTGCGGCAGCGCCAGCAGCGCCGCCTGCCGGACGTCCTCGGCGAGCACGTCCGTACGCCCCGCCCACGCCGCCAGCGCCGTGGCGGTGCGCGCCATCACGATGTCGGCCCGCATGCCGTCGACCTCGAAGGCCGCGCAGGTGGCCGCGATCTGGCGCAGCGCGCCGTCCCCGAGCCGCACCTGGGGGAGCAGCGCACGCGCCGCGACGATGCGCGCCCGTACCGCGCTCTCCTCGCCGGCCCAGCGCGCCGCGAAGGCCGCCGGCCCGTCGTCGTACGCCAGGCGCCGGCGGACCACCTCGACCCGCTGGTCGGGCTCACGGGAGGCCGAGACCTCCACGGTCAGCCCGAACCGGTCGAGGAGCTGCGGCCGCAGCTCGCCCTCTTCCGGGTTCATGGTGCCCACCAGCAGGAACCGCGCCGCGTGCCGTACGGACACGCCCTCGCGCTCCACGTACGAGGCGCCCATGGCGGCGGCGTCGAGCAGGAGGTCGACCAGGTGGTCGTGGAGGAGGTTGACCTCGTCCACATAGAGGATCCCGCGGTGGGCGTGGGCCAGCAGGCCGGGCTCGAAGGCCTTCACGCCCTCGGCGAGCGCCCGCTCGATGTCGAGCGCGCCGACGAGGCGGTCCTCGGAGGCACCGACCGGCAGCTCCACCATCCGCGCGGCCCGCGCGGCCCCCGTCCCGGCCTCGTGCGGCCCGTCCGGGCACGCCGGGTCGGGCGCGGCCGGGTCACAGGAGAACCGGCAGCCCGTGACCACGTCGACCTCGGGCAGCAGCGCGGAGAGCGCCCGCACGGCGGTCGACTTCGCGGTGCCCTTCTCGCCCCGGACGAGGACACCGCCCACTGCCGGTGACACCGCGTTCAGCAGCAACGCGAGACGCAGGTCGTCCTGACCGACGATCGCGGTGAACGGATAAGGCGTGCTCATGCGTCGTCACCCTCCAGGTCGCCTTCGAGCTGCAGATAGGTCGCGCGGAGCTGCTCCAGCGTCTCCGCGTCCGGTTCGGCCCACAGGCCGCGGTCGGCCGCCTCGAGGAGCCGCTCCGTGATGCCGCGCAGCGCCCAGGGGTTGGACTTCTTCATGAAGTCCCGGTTCGTCTCGTCGAACACGTACTCCGCGCTGAGCTTCTCGTACATCCAGTCGTCGACCACGCCCGCCGTCGCGTCGTACCCGAACAGGTAGTCCACGGTCGCGGCCATCTCGAAGGCGCCCTTGTAGCCGTGGCGCCGCATCGCCGCCATCCAGCGCGGGTTGACCACGCGCGCGCGGAAGACGCGGTGGGTCTCCTCGCCCAGGGTGCGGGTCTTGACCTGGTCCGGGGTGGCCGAGTCGCCCACGTACGCCTCGGGCGACTCGCCCGTCAGATGGCGGACCATGGCGACCATGCCGCCGTGGTACTGGAAGTAGTCGTCGGCGTCCACCAGGTCGTGCTCGCGGGTGTCGACGTTCTTCGCCGCCACCGCGATCCGCCGGAACGCCGTCTCCATGTCGCCGCGCGCCGCGCGCCCGTCGAGGCCCCGCCCGTACGCGTAGCCGCCCCACACCGCGTACACCTCGGCGAGGTCCGCGTCCGAGCGCCAGTTGCGCGCGTCGATCAGGGGGAGCAGGCCCGCCCCGTACGCCCCCGGCTTGGAGCCGAAGATACGGGCCGTGGCGCGGCGGCGGTCGCCGTGCTCGGCGGTGTCCTCGTCGGCGTGCGCCCGTACGTAGTTGGACTCGGCCGGCTCGTCCAGCTCCGCCACCGTCCGCACCGCGTCGTCGATCAGGCCGACCACGTGCGGGAACGCGTCCCGGAAGAAGCCGGAGATGCGGACGGTGACATCGATGCGGGGACGGCCCAGCTCCGCGACCGGGACCACCTCGAAGCCGGTGACCCGGCGGGAGGCCTCGTCCCAGACCGGGCGGCAGCCCAGCAGCGCCAGGATCTCCGCGATGTCGTCGCCCTGGGTGCGCATCGCGGAGGTGCCCCACACGGTGAGGCCCACCGACTTCGGGTACGCGCCGGTGTCCGCGAGGTAGCGCTGCACCAGCGAGTCCGCCAGCGCCTGGCCGACCTCCCAACTCAGCCTGGACGGGATGGCCTTGGGGTCGACCGAGTAGAAGTTGCGGCCGGTCGGCAGGACGTTGACCAGGCCCCGGGTGGGGGAGCCGGACGGCCCCGCCGGGACATAGCCGCCGTCCAGGGCCCGCAGGATGTGGGTGATCTCGTCCGTCGTGCGCGCCAGGCGCGGCACCACCTCGCGGCAGGCGAACTCCAGGACCGCCACGGCCGGGGCGAGCTCGGCGCCCAGGACCTCGCTCACCAGCGGGCCGCACGCCGGGGTGGCCCAGTCGCGCTCCTCCATGCCCTCCGCGAGGCGGCGGCACAGCTGCTCCAGGAGGTCGATCGCGTCGGCCGCCGTGCGCGCGGGGCCGTCGACCAGGTCGCTGAGCTCCACCGCCACCTTCACCGGCGCGCCCGGCTCGGCCAGCAGCTCCTTCTCCACCAAGCCGAAGTGCTCGGCGAGCGAGGCGCGCAGCCCGGGCAGCGCGTTGGCCTGGCCGCCCCACACCTGGGAGGCGCGCAGCACCGCGAGCACCAGGTTCACCCGGGGCTCGGCCTCGGGGCCGCCGCCCAGGATGTGCAGGCCGTCGCGGATCTGGACGTCCTTGATCTCGCACAGATAGCCGTCGATGTGCATGACGAACTCGTCGAAGTCGCCGTCGTCCGGCTGCTCGTCGACATGCAGGTCGTGGTGGAGCTCAGCAGCCTTCACCAGCGTCCAGATCTGGGCCCGCACGGCCGGGGCCTTCGTCGGGTCGAGATCGCTCACCAGGGCGTACTCGTCGAGGAGTTGCTCCAGCTTGGCCAGGTCGCCGTAGGTGTCGGCGCGGGCCATCGGCGGCACCAGGTGGTCCACGACCGTGGCGTGGCCGCGCCGCTTGGCCTGGGTGCCCTCGCCCGGGTCGTTGACGATGAACGGGTAGACCAGCGGCAGATCGCCCAGGACCGCGTCCGGGCCGCAGCCGGAGGACAGCCCGAGGCCCTTGCCGGGCAGCCACTCCATGGTGCCGTGCTTGCCCATGTGGACGATCGCGTCGGCGCCGAAACTGTTCTCCAGCCAGCGGTAAGCCGCCATGTAGTGGTGCGAGGGCGGCATGTCCGGGTCGTGGTAGATCGCGATCGGGTTCTCGCCGAAGCCGCGCGGCGGCTGGATCATCACCACGACGTTGCCGAACTGGAGGGAGGCGAGCACGATCTCGTCGCCGTCCACGTACAACTGGCCCGGGGGCTCGCCCCAGTGCTCCAGCATGCCGTCGCGCAGCTCGGGCTCCAGCTTCTCGAACCAGGCGCGGTAGTCCGCGAGCGGCACGCGCGCGGGGGCGGCCGCCAGCTGCTCCTCGGTGAGCCACTCCACGTCGTGGCCGCCGGCGTTGATCAGCCGGTGGATCAGCTCGTCGCCGTTGTCCGGGTGGCCCTCCACCACGTAACCGGCGTCCCGCAGGGCGTCCAGGACGCGCACGGCGGAGGCGGGTGTGTCCAGGCCCACCGCGTTGCCCACCCGGGAGTGCTTGGTCGGGTACGCGGTGAAGACCAGGGCGAGCTTCTTCTCCGCGTTCGGCTTGTGCTTCAGACGGGCGTGGCGCACCGCGATCCCGGCGACCCGCGAGGCCCGCTCGGGGTCGGCGGCGTAGACCGGGACGTCGTCCGGGCCCTGCTCCTTGAAGGAGAACGGGACGGTGATCAGCCGGCCGTCGAACTCCGGGATGGCGACCTGCATCGCCGCGTCCATGGGGGAGAGCGCGGCGTCCGAGGCCTCCCAGGCGGCCTTGGAGGAGGTGAGGCAGAGGCCTTGCAGCACCGGCACGTTCAGCTCGGCCAGGGCGCCGATGTCCCACGCCTCCTCGTCGCCGCCCGCGCTCGCCTGCGAGGCGGTGGTGCCGCCCGCCGCGAGCACGGTGGCGATCAGCGCGTCCGCCTTGCCCAGCGTCTCGTAGAGCGCGGGCTCGGCGCCGCGCAGCGAACCCACGTACACCGGGAGGGCGTTGGCGCCCTGGGCCTCGATGCTGTCGCACAGGACGTCGACGAAGGCGGTGTTGCCGGAGAGCTCGTGGGCGCGGTAGAAGAGCACGCCGACGGTGGGGCGGCCCGCCACGTACGCGCGCGTGCCGTGCACGCCCCACTCGGGCATCTTCTGCGGCTCGGCGAAGCCCACACCGGTCAGCAGCACGGTGTCGGAGAGGAACCGGGACAGCTCCACCAGGTTGCCGGGGCCGCCCTCGACCAGATAGCGCAGGGCCTCGGCGACCACTCCGGCCGGGACCGAGGACTCGGCCATCAGCTCCGCGTCCGGCACGGTCTCGCCGCCCAGCAGCACCGTGGGGATCCCGGACGCCTTCAGCGCGGCGAGCCCGTCCTCCCAGGCGCGCTTGCCGCCGAGCAGGCGCACGACGGCCACCGACGCGCCCTCGATCAGCGCGGGCAGCTCCTCGGCCACGTCGATACGGGTCGGGTTGCCGATCCGGAAGGGCGCCCCGGAGGCCCAGGCCGCCAGCAGATCCGTGTCGGCGGTCGACAACAACAGCACAGTGCTCATGCGGGTGCTCCAGGTGCGATGAAGGGAAGTCCTGCGGGCGCGCCCTGCTCGATGAGCCGCATGAGCGCGTCCGTGTCCGCGTGTTCTTCGATGAGGTCGCCGAGGCGGTCCAGCTGCTCCTCGCGCAGCGCGCCGAACGACGTGTCCGGGGCGGGCACGAAACGCCGTCCCGCGGCGCTCGCCACCAGCTCCAGGAACCGTCGCCTGAATCCGTCGCTCTCAAGTGACCCGTGCCAGTGCGTCCCCCAGACCGCACCGACCCGGCATCCGTCCAAGAAGGCTTCCCCGCCCAGCACGTCGGCGACGCCGTGGTGGATCTCGTATCCCTCCACGCGCTCGCCCAGCGCCTCACCGGTCGGCCGTGCAAGTGTCTTCTCGGCCGCGAACCGCACCCGTACGGGCAGCAGTCCGAGACCCGTCACGGAACCCGCCCGTGACTCGACCTCGTCCTCGATGTGCTCGCCGAGCACCTGGAACCCGCCGCAGATCCCCAGCACCGGACGCCCCTCGGCCGCCCTGCGCGCCAGCTCCCGCGCCAGCCCCCGTTCCCTCAGCCATTCCAACGCCCGGACCGTGCCCCGGGTTCCCGGCACGACGACCAGATCCGCGTCGGCCAGCTCCTCGGGCCGGTCCACGAACCGCACGACCACGCCCGGTTCGGCGGCGAGGGCGTCCACGTCGGTGAAGTTGGACATCAGCGGGATCGCGCAGACCGCGACCCGCAGCACGTCCTCGCCCACCGGCGGCGCCACCACCGACTCGCGCACGGCGCCGCGCAGGGACACCCGCAGGCCGTCCTCCTCGTCGATGCCGAGCCCGTGCGCGAACGGCAGGATCCCGTACGTGTGGCGCCCGGTGAGCCCGCGCAGCATGTCGATGCCGGGTTCGAGCAGCGAGACGTCGCCGCGGAACTTGTTGACGATGTACCCGGCGACCAGGGTCTGGTCCTCGGGGCTCAGCAGCGCCGTCGTACCGAAGAACGAGGCGAACACCCCGCCCCGGTCGATGTCGCCGACCACCACCACCGGGAGCCTCGCGGCGCGCGCGATGCCCATGTTGACGATGTCGGTGCGCCGCAGGTTGATCTCGGCCGGACTGCCCGCCCCCTCGCAGATCACGGCGTCATATGTGCCCCGCAGCCGCTCCAGGCAGTCCACGACGGTGCCCAGAAGCGCTTCCTGGCGTCCGCCGTGGTAGCCGCTGGCGCTCAGTTCACCCACCGGCTTGCCCATGAGTACGACCTGGCTCGACCGGTCGCTCCCCGGCTTGAGCAGCACGGGGTTCATCAGCGCGGACGGCTCGACGCGCGCCGCCTGCGCCTGCATCGCCTGCGCGCGCCCGATCTCCGCGCCCTCGCGGGTGACGAAGGAGTTGAGGGACATGTTCTGTCCCTTGAAGGGGGCGACCTTCACGCCCCGGCGCACCAGCCACCGGCAGATCCCGGCGGTGACGACGCTCTTGCCGGCGTCCGACGTGGTGCCCGCGACCAGCAGTCCGCCACTCATGTCCGTACCTTCCTCACCGCGATGGCCACGCCCAGCGCGAGCCAGCCCACCCGGCGCGACAGCCGCACCGCCCGCTCGATGTCCGCGACCTCCACCGCCCGGCCGCCCCCGTTCAGCACCGGCCGGTGCTCGACACGGCCGCCGTAGGAGAGGGTGCCGCCGAGCCGTACGCCGAGCGCCCCCGCGAACGACGCCTCCACCGGACCGGCGTTGGGGCTCGGGTGCCTGTCCGCGTCCTCGCGCCACGCGCGCGTGGCGGCGCGCGGCGAGCCCCCGGCGGCCACCGCGAGCGCGGCGGTGAGCCGGGCGCCCGGCCAGCCCGCCACGTCGTCGAGGCGCGCCGAGGCCCACCCGTACCGCAGATGGCGCGGCGAGCGGTGACCCACCATCGCGTCCAGCGTGTTGACCGCCCGGAAGCCGACCAGCCCCGGCACCCCCGCGAGCGCTCCCCACACCAGCGCGCCCACCACGGCGTCCGAGGTGTTCTCGGCGACGGACTCGACGACCGCGCGCGCGATGCCGGGCGCGTCCAGGGCCTGCGGGTCGCGCCCGCACAGGTGCGGCAGCCGCGCCCGGGCCGCCTCGACGTCCCCGGCTTCCAGGGCCGCGCCGATCGCCCGGGCCTCCCGGCCCAGCGAAGTGCCGCCCACCACGGCCCAGGTGGCGGCGGCGGTCAGCGCGACGGAGGCGGCGGGGCGGTGGCGTACGGCACGGGTGGCGAGCAGCGCGGCGCCCGCGGCGCCTCCGGCGCACACGGCGGTGTGCAGCGCGCCCCAGCCCCGGTGGTCACGCCACAGCGCGCGCTCCACGGCCGCCGCGGCACGGCCGAACGCGGCGACCGGGTGTCCGCGGCGGGGGTCGCCGAGGAGCAGGTCGCCGAGGAGACCGGCGGTGGCGCCGTACGCGAAAGTGCGATCGGCACGCATGGGATCAGCCCGCCGCAACGCCGAGGGGAGCTCCGGTACGTCCGGGGGGTGCCGGCAACAGGCAGGCGCGCATGGCGGTATGTCCTCACTCAGGGTGTCCGCGCCCTGGTACGACGTCGACCGGCGGTGAGAGTTCCTGGCTCACGGGGATGATTCCCCGATGACAGTGGCGGGACCGCGCCGGATTCGCACCGGCTTCCTCTTCTGCCGCCGTAATGGCTCGGGCAGTCCACCACGCCCGCGAACGCCCGTCAACTCGCTGCTGACCTGCGACGGGAGAGTGTGCGCAGGCACACAGCGAACCGCCCCCCGGCAGGGCCGGGGGGCGGTTCGGGAGCGCGTGCGGCCGGGTGGCCGGACTACTTGGCGACGATCAGGTTGATGCCGTACGCGACGGCCGCCGCGCAGAGCGCGAAGCAGAGGTAGGCGGTGGTGCGGGCCACCATGACGTTGCCCTTGCCGGCCGCGGCCGACTGCTGCTTGCTGAGGCCGACGATCCCGACGGTGAACAGGCCCACCAGGCCGACGGTGACGATGAGGCTGACACCGAAGACGGTGCCGAGAGCTTGCCAGTCGATGTGCATGACGATTCCTTCGGAGTGCGCGGCCGGGTCAGACGGCAGCCGGGCGGGCCGGGTCGGCGGGGGCCACCGGGGCCGGGGCCGGGATGGTGGCCGTCAGGTCGGCGGCCACGGCGGCGACGGTCGGGGGCGGGGTGACGGCGGCGATCGCGGTGGTGACGACACCCGCGGGCTCGGCCGGGAGCTCGCTCGCGGCCGGGGCGGCGGTGACGTCGTTGTGGTCGACCGGCGAGCGGCGCGACAGCTTCCAGATGAAGCCGGAGCCCGCGACCAGCAGGACCGCCACCAGGACGATGCCCCAGGTGCCCTGGCCGGTGAGGAACTCGGCGCCGGCGCCGACCAGACCCGCGGCGGGCAGGGTCAGACCCCAGGCGACGAACATCCGGGTCGCGGTGGACCAGCGGACCACACCGCCCTTGCGGCCGAGGCCGGCGCCCATGACGGAGCCGGAGCAGACCTGGGTGGTGGAGAGCGAGAAGCCGAGGTGCGAGGAGGCCAGGATGACGGTCGCGGCGCCGGACTGGGCGGCGAAGCCCTGCGGCGGAGCCAGTTCGGTCAGGCCCTTGCCCATGGTGCGGATGATGCGCCAGCCGCCGAGGTACGTGCCCATGGCGATGGCCAGGCCGGCCGAGACGATGACCCACATCGGGGGGTTGGCGCCCGGGTGCAGCACACCGCCGGTGACCAGGGCGAGCGTGATGATGCCCATGGTCTTCTGCGCGTCGTTGGTGCCGTGGGCGAGCGAGACGAGACCGGCGGAGGCGATCTGCCCGGCCCGGTAGCCCTTGGCGGTGGCCTTCTCGTCGGTGCCGCGGTTGATCCGGTACGTCAGCCGCGTGGCCAGCATCGAGGCGACGCCCGCGACGATCGGGGCGGCGACGGCGGGCAGCAGCACCTTGGTGACGACGGTCGAGCCGTTGACCGAGGACCAGCCGGCCGACATCACGGCCGCGCCGATCAGACCGCCGAACAGGGCGTGGGACGAGCTGGACGGCAGGCCGAGCAGCCAGGTCACCAGGTTCCAGAGGATGGCGCCGACGAGCGCCGCGAAGATGACCTCTGTTCTGAGGCCCTTCTCGTTGATGATCCCGCCGGAGATCGTCTTGGCGACCTCCACCGACAGGAACGCGCCGACCAGGTTGAGTGCGGCGGACATGGCGACCGCGGCTTTGGGCTTCAGGGCGCCGGTCGAGATGGTGGTGGCCATCGCGTTGGCGGTGTCATGGAAACCGTTCGTGAAATCGAACACTAGAGCTGTCACGACCACAATGGCGAGCAGCAGCGTGATGTGTTCCATTTACCCAGGCAATCGTTCGACGTCAGTGGTTGGACGAACGTAAGCAACCTGGATGAACGGAAGGTGAACTGGGTCGGGCCTCGCGGTGTATCTGACCGGTTTCCGGTTCGATCAAGGCGTATCAAAGCCATACGAACCGGTCATCGGCCCCATTGAAGAGATTCCGCTCACGCCTCCACCCGCGCCGCGGAGCCTGCGAGGATCACCCCATGGGAGAGCCGATGGACTCCGCAGCGATCGCCGCGGCCTGGGCCGAGCTGACCGCCACCGCCCGCCGCACCGCCGACGAAGGCCTGGTCGTCGGCACCTCGGGCAATGTCTCGGTACGCGTCGGCGACCTGGTCCTCGTGACCCCCTCCG
This sequence comes from Streptomyces crystallinus, assembly GCF_039521265.1. Taxonomy (NCBI): domain Bacteria; kingdom Bacillati; phylum Actinomycetota; class Actinomycetes; order Kitasatosporales; family Streptomycetaceae; genus Streptomyces; species Streptomyces crystallinus. The sequence continues at coordinate 117,372 of NZ_BAAACA010000015.1, forward strand.
GGGTCGCCTACGACCGCCTCGGCCCCGGCGACACCGTCGCCGTGGACCTCACCGGCCGCCAGGTGACCGGCACCCTGCGGCCCACCAGTGAGCTGCCGATGCACCTGGCCGTATACAGGGACACCGACGCGCGGGCCGTCGTGCACACCCACGCCGTGCACGCCACGGCCGTCTCCACCTTGGTCAGCGAGCTGCCGCCGGTCCACTACATGGCCGCCGAGCTCGGTGGTCCGGTCCAGGTGGCGCCCTACGCCCTGTACGGGACCGAGGAACTGGCGCGGAACATGCTGCGCGCCCTCGACGGCCGCACCGGCTGCCTCCTCCAGAACCACGGAGCGGTCACCTACGGGGCCACGCTCTCCCAGGCCTACGACCGCACCGCCCAGCTGGAGTGGATGTGCCGCCTCTGGCTGGCCGCCTCCTCGGTGCCCGGCCGCACCCCCTCCCTGCTCTCCGCCGCCGACCTCGACCGGGCCGCCGAACAGTTCCGGGGATACGGGCAGGTTTGAGAGCCGCTCTTCGGACCCTCCGGCCCCGCGCGCCGGGCAACCGGCCCCCGGTAGGCCCCGCCCACTGGCCGTGTCGCCGCGTACTGCCGACACTGGAACGGTGCGCCCGGCTACAGCGACGGCAGCGGCCGTCACCACACTCATCGGCGTCGGCGCGGCAGCGGTGGCCGCCGGACGGTACGCGAGCGACGCGGCCCTGAAGGCACCGCCGGGCCGCCCGCTGCCCACCGACCCCGAGCTCACCGTGCACGCCACGGCCCCCGGACGGATCTCCCTGACCCGCTGTCTGGCCTCGCTGCGCCCCGGCACGTACGGGATCGAGGGCTCCGGCGTCCACGCGGTGGTCGGCGACGTCGTCGACGTGCCGCACGCCGCGGACACCGTGGTGCGCCGGCTGGAGCGGGTCACCCGGGGGAGCCCGCAGCCGGGCGACCGGGTCCGGCTCACCCCGCAGCTCCACCACGGCACCCCGGCCGGGGCGCTCGGCCTCGACCACGAGGACGTCGAGATCCCCGCGGAGCTCGGGGTGCTGCCCGCCTGGCTGGTCAAGGGCGTACGGGACACCTGGGTGATCACCGTGCACGGCCTGGGCACCACCCGCGAGCACCCGCTCAACGTCATGGGCTTCCTGCACCGCCGGCAGATGACGGTGCTCGACCTCGCCTACCGGGGCGACGAGGGCGCACCCCGCTCCCCGGACGGGCTCGGCCACCTCGGCGACTCGGAGTGGCGCGACCTCGACGCCGCGGTCCGCTACGCCGTCCGCTCCGGCGCCCGGCGCGTCATCCTGCACGGCTGGTCCACCGGCGCCACCATGGCGCTGCACGCCGCCGCGCGCTCCGGGATGCGCGGCCGCATCGCGGGCGTCGTCCTGGACTCCCCGGTGCTCGACTGGGAGGGCACGGTGCGCGCCCTGGCGCTCGCCCACGGCGCCCCGAGCGCCCTGCTGCCGCTCGCCGTGCGGGCCGCGCAGGGCCGCACCGGCCCGCACGGCGACCGTCTGGGCGAGGCGGCCGACCCGGCCGCCCTGCGCGTGCCGACCCTGGTCTTCCACGGCCCCGACGACACCCTCGCCTCCTGGCCGCTCACCCGTGAACTCGCGGCCCGCCGTCCCGATCTGGTGACCCTTCACACGGTCCGCGACGCCCCGCACGCCGCGATGTGGAACGCCGACCCCGACCGTTACGAGGAGGCGCTGCGGCGCTTCCTGACCCCGCTGGTGTGACCAACGGGCCCGGAGCCCCCGCGAGCGGCCCACGGGGCTCCGGGTACCGCGCCCGGCGATCAGGGCGGTCGTTCCGCTTCGCGTTTCGGCCGGTCAACACAGCGCGCCGACCCGGGGCCCGGGCCCCGCGCGCCGGTCGTTCCCGGCCCGTGCGGAAGGAGACGATCTCCATTCCGTTTGGGCTTTCTGCCCGTCAACGGGAAGACTGCATCCGTGACGTCCCGGAAGCCTGAAGAGAAGTTGCCGCGAGACTCCAGACTGCGGCTTGTCCGCGCACCGCACGCGAAGGATGCCCGCCCCCTCGCCACCGCCCGCCGGGCCGTGAGCGAGCGCCGCTCCCGGGCGTCCCGGCCGCCGGAGGGCACCCCGGCCGCCGCCGAACTGGCCCGCCAGGCCAGAGCGGTGCTCGCCGACGCCGTACGCGTCGCCCGCTGGGCCGACGCCGAGCGCGCCCGGGGCAGCGCGCCCCGCCCCGCCCCGACGGGCGCCCTGTCCGCCGCGGCCGCCGAACAGGCCGCCGCCACCGTGGGGCTGACGCCCGCCCAGGTGCGGGCCGGCTGGGACCGGGCCCGGCTCGCCGGACTCGTCGAGCTGCACGGCGGCACCGCACGCCCCGGCTGGCGGCTGCGCGCCTGGGACCGCGACGACGCCGCGGTGCTGCGCGGCTGGGTCGCCCTCTTCGACGCCTGGTCGATCGTCCACCCCGCCCCGGCCGCCATCGCGCCCGCCGCCGTGGCCGAGGTCGTCGAAGCCGTCCCCCAGGTGCTCTCCCTCCTCCAGCTGTCGGCCGGCCCCGTCCTCGTACCGGCCCTGCTCGACCTGCTCGGTCAGCGCGTCGCCGAACTGCGCGACGAGCGGTGCGAGGTGCCCGACGGCACCGGCGCCGACGGCACCGGCGACGGCCCCGGCGGGGACCACCCCGCCTCCCTCGCCTTCCTCTCCCTCCTCCTCGACTGGGCGCTCGCCGGCCTCGCCGCCGTCGGCGCGCTCACCCTCTCCGAGGGCTCGGCCACCCTCACCCCGCTCGGCAACTGGGCGGTGTGGGTCAAGCTGGAGCAGATCTGCGTCGCCGCGCAGAGCCCGGCGGGCAACATCGAGCGGTCCGCCGAGGACATGCTGCGCGGCTGCGCCCGGCTCACCCCCGGCCCGGCCCGCGCCGAGTACCGCGCCTGGCTCGCCGCCCGGCCGGTCGGCAGCGCGGTGACCGAGCTGCTGGACGCGGCCCGGGGCGAGGACGCGCTGGTGCGCGGGCTCGCCTTCGAGGCGCTCCGGGTCGTCGGCGCCCCCGCCGAGCCGGAGGTCCGCGCCGCCACCGACGAGATCTTCCTGCGCCCCTACGCCCTGCTCTGGCTCGCCGAGCACGAGGGCACCGACCCCGAGGACGTCACCGCCGTCCTCACCCGGGAGGAGTCCACCTGGCTCTGGGTCGACACGGCCGCCGCCGTCGCCGACCACGGCGAGGTCGACCTGATGGTGCGCCACCTCGACTCCGCCGTACAGGGCACCGTGCCCGCCCTGCTCGACGAGGTCAGGGCCGTCGGCCACCCCAGGACCGTCCAGGTGCTGGTCGCGCTCGCCGCCGCCCATCCGGACCCGGCGCTGGCCAAGGCCGTGCGGCGCGCGGCCTTCCAGGTCCACACGGGCGAGGTGTAGCGGACCGGAGATCAGCGCGCGAAGGTGTCGCAGCGGGTCATGTCGCCCGTCTTGAAGCCGGTGGAGAACCACTGCCGGCGCTGCTGGGCCGAGCCGTGCGTCCACGACTCCGGGGTGACCCGGCCCTGGAACTTCTCCTGGATCCGGTCGTCGCCCACGGCCGCCGCCGCGTCCAGGCCGTCCTTGATGTCCTGGTCGGTCAGCCGGGTCAGCACCGGCCTGCCGGTCCGCGCGTCCGGCGCGGTCGTGGCGTGGTGCGCCCACACCCCGGCGTAGCAGTCGGCCTGGAGCTCGACCCGTACCGCGTTGCTGTTCGCGCCCTGCCGCCCGTCCTGCGAGCGGGCGAGGGTGCCCGCCAGGTTCTGGACGTGGTGCCCGTACTCGTGCGCCACCACGTACGCCTGGGCGAACGGCCCGCCGCCGGCGCCGAACTTGGTCCGCAGGTCGTCGAAGAACCCCAGGTCCAGATAGACCTTCCGGTCGCGCGGGCAGTAGAAGGGCCCAACCGCCGAGGTCGCGGTGCCGCACGCGGTGGCCACCCGGCCGGTGAAGAAGACGGTCGACGCGGGCGTGTAGCGCTCGCCCCGGCGCGGCAGCTCCTGCGACCAGTAGTCCTGCACGCTGTTGACCACCGCGAGGACCCGGCAGTCCTCCTTGGTGTTGGCGTCGCTGCCCTTGCGGCAGTTCGCCTGCACCTGCCCCTGCGCGGACACCGAGGACGCCGGAGCGGAGTCGCCGGAGGAGAGCCCCAGCTGCTCGGGGCCGACCCCGAACAGCAGGCCGAGCACGAGTGCGACGAGCCCGACGATGCCCCCGCCGATGGTGGCCCTGCCGCCCGGGACGCGGCTGCCCCGGACGTCCTCGACCTCGGACGTGTCCAGATCGGCGTCGTCGTCGAACTGCACGGCTACCACCCTCCGTCACCCACTGTCACCCCGAGTATCGAACAGTTCAGTGCGTTGCGCCCGTTTTGCCACGCGGCGGCCGATACGCTCGGCGCCTCATGGACCGGAACCGTCTCGCGCTGGCCGCCGTCGCCGCCGTACTGGCCCTTCCGCTGATGACCGCCGCCCGGCACGCCCGGCCCGCCCCCTACGGCGACCTGCTCACTGTTGTGCCCGCCGCCGCGCCCGCCCACGCGGCGGTACGGGTGCGGGGCGCGGCCGTCGAGGCGTACGACCCCAGGAGCGGGGCGCGCGGCTGGACGTACCGGCGCGAAGGGCGGCGCCCGCTCGCGGTTCGCACGGCGCCCGGGCACGCCTTCGCGCTGTGGAGCGACGGCATGGTCACCGACACCGCGCGCGTGCTCTCGGTCGACGCGGTCCGCTGGCACCGGGCCGTCCCGGGCCTCGCGGACTGGCTCGCCGGGCGCCCGGGCCGGGCCGCGGGCGTGCTCCAGCAGCTCGCTCCGGCCGGGCGCGGCGGCGGGATGCTCGCCGTCGTCACCCCCGAGCGCGTCGCCGCGTACCGCACCGCCGACGGGGATCTGCGCTGGACGCTGCCCGCCCGGCCGGAGTGCGCCTTCGACCCGGGCCGCGTCGCGCGCGTGGCGGGCGTGCTGATCCTGGCCCAGCCCTGCCGCGACCGGGACACGTGGACCCAGGAGCTGGTGGCGGTGGACACCCTGGGGCGCGTCGCACCGGGCCGCACTCCGCTGGGCAACGAGCTCCCCGCGCGCGTGGTGTGAGCCACCGCCTGCGGGAGGCCGCCGCACCCGGGGCCCGCGAGGGCGGCGGACGACCTTCCCCAAGGGATCACCGCACGTAAAAGCAGTTGCACACCCCCGCTAGAATTGGCCCATGGCAATTCTCCTTGTGCATTAGACGGCGTCGACGCTCCTTCGACCTCCGTCCACCCCGCCGTCCACACCGCCCTGGAGTATTTCCGTGATCACCGCCACCGGCATCGAGCTGCGCGCCGGCGCCCGCATCCTCATCGAGAACGCGTCCTTCCGTATCGCCAAGGGCGACCGCATCGGCCTCGTCGGGCGCAACGGAGCCGGTAAGACCACCCTCACCAAGTGCCTGGCCGGCGAGGGCATCCCGGCCGCCGGCACCATCACCCGCTCCGGCGAGGTCGGCTATCTGCCGCAGGACCCCCGGACCGGCGACCTCGACGTCCTCGCGCGCGACCGCGTGCTCTCCGCGCGCGGCCTCGACGAGGTGCTGCGCAAGATGCGCGAGAACGAGGAGCGCATGGCGAACGGCAAGGGCGCCACGCGTGAGAAGGCGATGAAGAAGTACGAGCGCCTGGAGACGGAGTTCCTCACCCGCGGCGGGTACGCCGCCGAGGCCGAGGCCGCCACCATCGCCGCCGCGCTCGGCCTGCCCGACCGGGTGCTCGGCCAGCCGCTGCACACCCTCTCCGGCGGTCAGCGCCGCCGTGTTGAGCTTGCCCGCATCCTGTTCTCGGACGCCGACACCCTGCTCCTCGACGAGCCCACCAACCACCTCGACGCCGACTCGATCGTCTGGCTGCGCGACTACCTCAAGACCTACCGCGGCGGCTTCATCGTGATCTCCCACGATGTGGACCTGGTCGAGACGGTCGTCAACAAGGTGTTCTACCTGGACGCCAACCGCTCCCAGATCGACGTCTACAACATGGGCTGGAAGCTCTACCAGCAGCAGCGCGAGGCCGACGAGAAGCGCCGCAAGCGCGAGCGCCAGAACGCCGAGAAGAAGGCCGCCGCCCTCAACTCGCAGGCCGACAAGATGCGCGCCAAGGCGACCAAGACGGTGGCCGCGCAGAACATGGCCAAGCGCGCCGAGCGGCTGCTCTCGGGCCTCGAGGCCGTGCGCGTCTCCGACAAGGTCGCCAAGCTGCGCTTCCCGGACCCGGCGCCCTGCGGCAAGACCCCGCTGACCGCCGAGGGCCTGTCCAAGTCGTACGGCTCGCTGGAGATCTTCACCGACGTCGACCTGGCCATCGACAAGGGCTCCCGGGTCGTCATCCTCGGCCTCAACGGCGCCGGCAAGACCACCCTGCTGCGGCTGCTCGCGGGCGCCGAGCAGGCGGACACCGGCGAGGTCACTCCCGGTCACGGCCTCAAGCTCGGCTACTACGCCCAGGAGCACGAGACGCTCGACCCGGACCGCACGGTCCTGGAGAACATGCGCTCCTCGGCGCCGGACCTGGACCTGGTCGAGGTCCGCAAGACGCTGGGCTCGTTCCTGTTCTCCGGCGACGACGTGGACAAGCCCGCGGGCGTGCTCTCCGGCGGTGAGAAGACCCGGCTGGCGCTGGCCACGCTGGTGGTCTCGTCCGCCAACGTGCTGCTGCTCGACGAGCCGACCAACAACCTCGACCCGGCCAGCCGCGAGGAGATCCTGGGCGCGCTGCGCACGTACAAGGGCGCGGTCGTTCTAGTGACGCACGACGAGGGCGCGGTCGAGGCTCTACAGCCCGAGCGCATCATTCTGCTGCCCGACGGGGTCGAGGACCTGTGGGGTCCGGACTACGCGGATCTGGTCGCCCTGGCGTGACGCTGGGCGACTGATCCACTCCATATGGATCATTCGGCTTACGCGTGATCCTCAATCTGAGTGAGTGCGTCTCGTACCCCGGCGTGTCATGCACGGGATCAAGATCCGGTGGGTACGGGACGGGCTGATTCCGGAGTGTGACCCCGAGCACACCTCTGACCAGCGGGTTCTTGCCACGCTGGAATCCGGGGTGGTTCCGCGGCCGTGCGGAATTTTTGATTCCGGCCCCGTCTCGCCCCGCCCTGCGCCGAAACCCGCTTGCACCGACCTTGCCGAATGGGTGGCCAGGAAGCCCGGGAGGGGTGATCATGAGAAGTCCAGAGCGCACTTCCCATGAGGAGGCACGGGTGGCCGAGACTCTGAAGAAGGGCAGCCGGGTGACCGGCGCCGCGCGCGACAAGCTCGCGGCAGACCTGAAGAAGAAGTACGACTCCGGTGCGAGCATCCGGGCGTTGGCCGAAGAGACCGGCCGCTCCTACGGATTCGTCCACCGGATGCTCAGCGAGTCCGGGGTGGTACTGCGCGGACGCGGCGGAGCGACACGCGGCAAGAAGACCGCCTCGGCCTGACCGGGCCGGGCGGGTCCAGGGGCCCGGCGTCTCGCGGCCCCAGCTCTTCCGGGCCCGGTTTCTCCGGGTCCGGGCCCATGGGTCCATGGCTCCGTCGGATCGGGTTGCCACCCGGTCGGCCGCACGGTCGGCCGGGTGGTTACTGTGCAGTCACTTACGTGACCGTACCCGACCCGGAGGCGCCCCATGGCTTCGCCCGACCTCGTACTCGACAAGGACGGCGTCCGGCTCACCGTCGACGACGCAGTCGCCACGGTGACCCTGACCAATCCGGACAAGCGCAACGCCCAGTCTCCCGCTCTGTGGCGGGCGTTGGCGGCCGCTGGTCAGGAGCTGCCCGGCACCGTCCGGGTCGTCGTACTGCGGGGAGAGGGCAAGTCCTTCTCCGCGGGCCTCGACCGTCAGGCCTTCACTCCCGAGGGCTTCGACGGCGAGCCGTCCTTCATCGACCTCGCGCGCGGCTCCGACGCGGAGCTGGACGGGGTCATCGCCGAGTACCAGGAGGCGTTCACCTGGTGGCGCCGCAACGACATCGTGTCGGTCGCGGCGGTCCAGGGGCATGCGATCGGGGCGGGCTTCCAGCTCGCCCTCGCCTGTGACCTGCGCGTCGTCGCGGACGACGTGCAGTTCGCCATGCGCGAGACCAGCCTGGGCCTGGTGCCGGACCTCACGGGCACCCACCCCCTGGTGAGCCTGGTGGGCTATGCCCGCGCCCTGGAGATCTGTGTGACCGGCCGCTTCGTCGGAGCGGACGAGTCCGAGCGGATCGGGCTCGCGAACCTGGCGGTTCCGGCGGCTGAACTCGACGCGGCCGTACGGGACTTGGCGGCTGCCATTGTCGCGGCGCCGCGGGATGCGGTGATCGAGACGAAGGCGTTGCTGCGGGGGGTTTCGGGGCGGTCGTACGAGGAGCAGCGGGTGGCTGAGCGGGGGGCGCAGGGGCGGCGTCTGCGCGATCTGGCCGGCCTGTCGGATTGAGCCCCTCCCCGCCCCTTCCCTAAACCCTCCGGGGGCGGGCCCGTTTGTCTGCGGGCCGGTGGCCTCTTCTCGCGCAGTTCCCCGCGCCCCTAAAAGCCTGTGGCTGAGCTGGGTTCTCCGGCTGCGGCCGACCCCCTAGGGGCGCGGGGAACTGCGCGACCAGCCACCCACGGTCCGCAGGCGAAGGGTTCCGCCGGCCGGGGAGAAGTCACGCCAGCCACGTCACCAGCACCGGCGTGGCGCCCCCCACCACCCCCCGAACCTTCCGTACCACCGGCACCGCCCGGAACCCCGCCCCCACCGCCACCTCCACACACCGCGCCCCGACCCCCAGCTCCGCCGTCACCCACGCCACCCCGGGCACCGCCAGGAGCGCCGCCGGGGGATCGGGGTGTACCCCGGGTGGAGGAGTGGGGGGAGCCGGGTCCGCGGGGTCGTCCAGGAGGGACGTCACGTGGATGTCGACGACGGACACGCGCAGCCCCGGACGCGCCGCCGACGCCGCCAGCACCGCCTCCCGTACCTCTTGCGTGCGCGGACGGTCCCGCCCCCACACCGCCACCTCCACCACCGCCCGCAGCTCCCCGGGCGGCAGTCCGCTCGGCGGTGGCGGGACCGCCGGGGGCCCGGCCGTCGCCGGGTCCGCGAGCGAGAGGCGCAGGGACGTCACGGCCAGGCCCGGGACGGGCGCGCAGGCGGCCCGCAGCACCGCCCCCGCCGCCCGTTCCGTCACCCACGCGCCGTCGGCCGCCTCCCCGATCGGCAGCAGTCTGCCCAGGGCCAGATGGCGGCGTACCTCCGTGCTCCACACGTCAGGCGTCATTGCTCCACCCTGCCGCATCCCCGGCGCGAGAAGGGGCAACCGCGCTTAGTGTGGGCAGCTGAGGGGAGGGGGAAGTCGAAAGGGATGAACGCCATGAGCGACACCGCGGAACGCAGCCGCCCCGAACCGACCGGCCCGGGCGGCAAGGACATGTCCGAAGGCGGGACCAGGAAGAACCCGGCCGGCCGGCGCGGCGGCGGTGACCCCGGCACGCGCGGCCGGACCACCATCGCCGACGGCGTGGTGGAGAAGATCGCCGGACTGGCGGCCCGCGAGGTCGTCGGTGTGCACGCGATGGGCAGCGGTCTGTCGCGTACGTTCGGCGCGGTCCGCGACCGGGTACCCGGCGGCAACAGGGCCGCCGTGGCGCGCGGGGTGAAGGCCGAGGTCGGCGAGGTCCAGACGGCCCTCGACATCGAGATCGTCGTCGACTACGGCGTGTCGATCTCCGATGTGGCCCGTGCCGTACGAGAGAACGTGATCGCGGCCGTGGAGCGCATGACGGGCCTCGAGGTCGTCGAGGTCAACATCGCCGTGAGCGACGTCAAGCTGCCGGACGAGGAAGAGGAGGAGCTGGAGCCCCGGCTCCAGTGAGGCACCCGGTGCGGCCCCGGCCCCCGAATGAGGAGCGACTGAGGAGCTCAGGATGAGCATGGCGGTGATCGGCATGGTGGCCGGCATGGCGCTCGGCTTCGCCGGATACTTCGGCGGGTTCGGGGCGTTCCTGCTGGTCGCGGCGCTCGGCGCGATCGGATTCGTGGTGGGCAGGTTCCTGGAGGGCGATCTCGAACCCGGTGACTTCTTCCGTCCCCGCGACCGCGGCGACCGGCGGCGGTGACGCGGGCCCATGACGGTGTCGTCGACGGCGTCGCCGGGTGAGGCCCGGCCCGGCCCCAACGAGGCCGTCCCGGCCGGACACGCCGCGCCGCACCGCATCGCGCCCGCCGAGCGCGGCGCGACCCGGATCGCCGACCGGGTCGTGGCGAAGATCGCCGCGCAGGCGGCGCGCGAGGCGCTGGGCGCGCCCCCCGAGGGCGGCACCGCGCCCCACGCGGCGGTCACGGTCCACCAGGAGGTGGCCCGGGTGCGGGTCAGCCTGGAGCTCGGCTACCCCTCCGATCTCGGCGCCCAGTGCGGCGCCGTGCGTCGGCGCGTGACCGAGCGGGTAAGGGCGTTGGCGGGCATGGAGGTGCCCGAGGTGGCGGTGCAGATCGAGCGTCTGCACGCGGCCCACACCGGTACGGCGGACCGGGGGAGGATCACATGAGCGAGAGCGACGAGCCGGGCCAGGGCGAGCCCGGCGGCGAGGGCGGCACGCGCCCGCTGCCCGTCGTCATGGAGAAGGGGGCGGGCGCCGACTCCGACGGCGGGCTCGACCAGTCGCAGTCGTCCGCCGCCTATGACCCCGTACCGGTCCTCGCCGAGGACGAGGGCGGCCGGGCCGGGCGCTTCTGGGCGGTGCGGCGGGTGCCCGCCGCGCTGGTCGCGCTCGTCGTCCTGGCCCTGTGCGGGCCGCTGTTGTACGACATCGCCGCCGTACGGGCGGACCGCCCCGCGATGCGCTGGCGCCGCAGGCTCGCCGACTGGCTGTCCCGGCACGCCGTGGACGACGTGGTGGTGCTCACCGGCGCGGGCGTCGCGGTGGCCCTCGGCATCTGGCTGGTGGTGCTGGCGGTGACGCCGGGGCTGCGGGAGGTGCTGCCGATGCGGCGCGCCTCGGCCGCGGTGTGCGCGGGGCTGGACCGCTCGGCCGCCGCGCTGGTGCTGCGGGACCGGGCGATGGAGGTCCCCGGTGTGCAGTCGGTGCGGGTCAGGATGGGCCGCGCCAAGGTCGCCGTCCGGGCCGTCTCGCACTTCCGTGAGCTCGACGACGTACGGGCCGATCTGGACGCCGCGCTCGGCGCGGGCATCAAGGAGCTCGGGCTCGCCGGACAGCCCGGGCTCTCCGTGTACGTGGGCCGAGCCGCCAGGAAGAGGTGACCCATGCTCAGGACGGTGAACCGGGTGCTGACCGGCCTCGCCGGGCTGGTCCTGATCGCGGTGGGCGGCGCGGTCCTCGCGGCCGGGGCGGGCCTGTCGGTCCCGTCGTGGTGGCCGTGGACGGACACCGGTGACGTCCTGCTGTCCCGGGCCCGCCGGGAGCGCTGGCACGACCACGGCTGGTGGTGGCCCACGGTCATCGCGGCACTCGCCGTGCTCGTCCTGCTCGCCCTGTGGTGGCTGCTGGCCCAGTTCCGCCGGGCGCGGCTCGCCGAGGTCCTGGTGGACTCGGGCGACGGCGAGGGCGCGCTGCTGCGCGGCCGGGCCCTGGAGACGGTCCTGGCGGGCGAGGCGGAGGCACTGCCGGGCGTGGCCCGCGCCCAGGCGGCCCTGCACGGCCGCCGCACCACGCCGGCGGTTCGCGTGAGCCTCGCCCTGGAGCCCCACGCGTCCCCCGCCGAGGCCCTGGCCCTCCTCACCACCCAGGCGCTGGCCCACGCCCGCGACTCGGCGGGCCTGGCGGCCCTCCCGGCCGAGGCCCGGCTGCACGGGGTCAAGCACCGGGCCCGGCGGGTGAGTTGACGCCTCCAGACCCAGGTGCCGGACCCAGGTGCCGGGGCCCCGGCGCCAGATCCGGCGGAACCGAGGTCTCAGAACCCGTGCCGCGCCCCGCCGTCCACCGGCAGCATCAGGCCCGTCAGATAGGACGCGGCGGGGGAGAGCAGGAAGGCGGCCGTGCGGCCGAACTCCTCGGGGGTGCCGTAGCGGCGCAGGGGGATCTGGGACTCGTTGGCCGTACGGGCGGCCTCCGCGTCGCCGGAGAGGGCGTCGAGCTGGCGTACCCGGTCGGTGTCGATACGGGAGGGCAGCAGGCCGACCACCCGGATGCCGCGCGGGCCCAGTTCGTCCGCCAGGGACTTGGCGAAGCCCGCCAGGCCCGGGCGCAGGCCGTTGGAGACGGTCAGGCCGGGGATGGGCTCGTGGACCGAGCCGGACAGGACGAAGCCGATCACACCGCCCTCGTCCAGCTCCTCCGCCGCCGTGCGCGCCATCCGTACCGCCCCCAGGAACACCGACTCGAACGCCGCACGCCACTGCTCGTCGGTGTTGTCGGCGACGAAGCCCGGCGGCGGGCCGCCCACGCTGATCAGCACCCCGTCGAAGCGGCCGAACCGCTCGCGGGCGGTGGCGATCAGCCGGGCGGCCGAGGCGGGGTCGGCGTTGTCGACGGCCACGCCCAGCGCGTTCGGGCCCAGCTCTCCGGCCGCCTCGGCCAGCGCCTTCTCGTCGCGGCCGCTGAGCACGGTCTTCGCGCCGTCCTCGGTGAGCGCCCGCGCCGAGGCGAGGCCGAGCCCGCGGGAGGCACCGGTGACGACGTAGACGCGGTCCTTCAGTCCAAGATCCATGCGCCTATCCTGCCTCCAGCCCCATCGCCGCCGCCACCAGCCCGATGTGGCTGAAGGCCTGCGGGAAGTTGCCCAGCTGCCGGCCGGCCACCGGGTCGTACTCCTCGGCGAGCAGACCGACGTCGTTGCGCAGCGCCAGGAGCCGGTCGAACAGCTCCCGCGCCTCCTTCTCCCGGCCGGTCAGCCGCAGCGCGTCGGCCAGCCAGAACGAGCAGACCAGGAAGGTCCCCTCGTCGCCGGGCAGCCCGTCCACCGTGGGGCCCTCGGTGGTGTAGCGGCGTACGAAGCCGTCGTGGCCCAGCTCGGCGCGGACCGCGTCCACCGTCCCGATCACCCGCGGGTCGTCGCCCGGCAGGAACCCGACCCGGGGGATCAGCAGCGTCGCCGCGTCCAGCTCCGCGGAGCCGTACGACTGGGTGAAGGTGTTGCGCCGGGGGTCGAACCCCTTCTCGCACACCTCGCGGTGCACCTCGTCCCGCATCCGCCGCCAGCGCTCCGCGTCGCCGCGCCGGGACGGGTCGCTCTCCAGGGCCCGCACCGTGCGGTCGGCGGCGACCCACGCCATCACCTTGGAGTGCACGAAGTGGCGGCGCTCCCCGCGCACCTCCCACAGGCCCTCGTCGGGCTCGCGCCAGCGGGACTCCAGGAAGCCGAGCAGGCTGAGCTCCACGTTCCAGGTGTGCCGCTTGGCGGCCATGCCCGCGGTACGGGCCGAGTGGAGGGAGTCGATGACCTCCCCGTACACGTCGAGCTGGAGCTGTTTGACGGCGGCGTTGCCGATCCGGACCGGGGCGGAGTCCAAGTGGCCGGTCAGCCAGGGCAGTTCGACCTCCGGCAGCCGCCGCTCGCCGCCGAGGCCGTACATGATCTGGAGGTCGGCCGGGTCGCCCGCGACCGCGCGCAGCAGCCAGTCGCGCCAGGCCGCCGCCTCGTCGAGGTAGCCGGCCGAGACCAGCGCGTCCAGGGTCAGCGTCGAGTCGCGCAGCCAGCAGTAGCGGTAGTCCCAGTTGCGCACGCCCCCGATCTCCTCCGGGAGCGAGGTGGTGGGGGCGGCCACGATGCCGCCGGTCGGGGCGTAGGTGAGCGCCTTGAGGGTGATGAGGGAGCGGACGACGGCGTCCCGGTAGGGGCCGGTGCACTGGCACTTGCCGGCCCACTCGCGCCAGTCCGCCAGGCTCTCCTCCAGCGCCTGGTACGGGTCGATTATCGACGGCCTCGGCTCGTGCGAGGGGTGCCAGGTCATCACCATCGCGACCTTCTCGCCGGCGCCGACGGTGAACGAGGAGCGGGTGCTGAGCTGCTGGCCCCAGGTCTTGACGGCCGGGTCGGTGCGCAGCCAGACCGAGTCGGGGCCGGCCACCGCGACCCGGTGGCCGTCGGCGCGGCGCACCCAGGGCACCACCCGGCCGTAGTCGAAGCGCAGCCGCAGCACGGAGCTCATCTCGACGCTCCCGCTGACGCCCTCGACGATCCGTACGACGTCGGGCGCCCTGTCGCGCTGGGGCATGAAGTCCAGGAGGCGGACGGTGCCGGTGCGGGTCTCCCAGACCGACTCCAGGACGAGCGACTCGTCGAGGTAGGCGCGGCGCGTGCAGTCCCCGGCGCCCACCGGGGCGATCCGCCAGTGGCCGTTGTCGTCGTCGCCGAGCAGCGCCGCGAAACAGGCCGCGGAGTCGAAGCGGGGCAGGCAGAGCCAGTCGATGGAGCCGTCCCGGCCGACGAGGGCGGCGGTCTGGAGGTCGCCGATGAGGGCGTAGTCCTCGATGCGTTGGATACGTCGCGTCACGCTCTGGCGTGTTCCCGCCCGGCGGAATTGTCAATCAGGTGAGTACGTCCACCGAGCCGGACGGCACGGGCCGAGGGCCGGTCAGGCCGTCGCCGGCGCGGGCTGCGCGGTCTCATCCTTCGCGGCCGCCTCGGCCCGGTCCCGCTTCTCGCGGCGGACCAGGATCACCCAGCCGACCGGCACCGCGGCGGTGAACAGCCACCACTGGACGGCGTACGCCATGTGCGGGCCGATCGAGGAGTGGTCCGGGGCGGGGATCAGCTCGGGGGAGTTGTCGGCGGACTCGGGCGCGGTCTGCTCGATGTAGCCGCCCAGGACCGGGCGGCCGAGCGCCTTCTGCTGCTGGGCGCTGCTGATCAGCATCACCTGGCGCGGCGGCAGTCCCTTGACGTCCTTGATCCCGCTGGCCGCGGTCGTCTGGTCGGCCATCAGCCGCCCGGTGACGGTGACCTCGCCCCTGGGCGGGGCCGGGATCTTCGGGAACTCGGTCTGGCTGCCGTTGTCCGCCACCCAGCCGCGGTTGATCAGCACGGTCGGGCCGCTGTCGAGGACGAAGGGGGTGAGGACGTGGTAGCCGACCCGGCCGTCGGCGGCGGTCCGGCGGCGCACCACGACCTCGTGCGCGGTGTCGTACGTACCGGTGGCGGTGACCCGGCGCCAGTACTGGGCGTGCGGGACGGTGTGGCCGGGGGAGGTGAGCTCGGTCACCGGGACCGGCTTCGCCTTCAGGTTGTCCGCGATGACGCCGTTCTGCGCCACCCGGTGCTGGTGGCGGTGCAGCTGCCAGAAGCCCAGCTCGATCATCGTGGGGACGAGGACGAGGGCGAGGAGGGTGACGAGCACCCACTGCCGGGACAACAGGAAGCGATACACCCCATGACGGTACAACCGCGTCATGGGGTGGTCTCAGGGGGGTCGGGGTAGGTGGGGTCAGACCTTGTCGACGATGCCCACCTGGCCCTCCGCTCGGGCGCAGTGCCCGCCGCAGTACCAGTGCCCCTCGACCTCGACGCCCTGGCCGATGATCTGGACCCGGCAGTGTTCGCAGATGGGCGCCATGCGGTGGATGGCGCAGGAGAAGCAGTCGAAGACGTGCACCGCGCCCTGCGCGTGCACCTCGAAGGACATCCCGTAGTCGTTTCCGCAGACCTCGCAACGTGCCATGCGCCACAGGGTGGGGCGCGCCGCGCCGTAACGGCGGGCGGCACGCCATGCGGTCACCCGTCTGCCGCAGCCACGTCCCGCAGCAGCTGGGTGAAGGCCGCCTCGTCGACGACCGGGGTGCCGAACGACTTCGCCTTCACCGTCTTGGAGGTCGCCGAGTCCGGGTCGTTGGTCACCAGCAGGCTGGTCAGCCGGGAGACGCTGGTCGCCACGTGCAGCCCGGCCTCGACCGCGCGGTCCTCCAGGAGCTCGCGGTCGATGGAGGTGTCACCGGAGAACGCCACCCTCATGCCCTGCTTGAGTGGTTTGTCCGCTTCATAACGCCCGGGGTTGGGGTACGGGCACGCCGGGCGCTTGCGCGCCGGCCGCCAGCTGGAGCTCCGTCCGTACGACGATCCGGTGGCCTGGTAGCCGATGCGGGGGGCGGCCGGGCCGTCCGACCACTCGGTGAGCGGGCGGCATTCGAGCAGCGGCAGCCGCGCCCCGACCCGCGCCGCCGTGTGCAGGCTCGGGCGGAACGCCTCGGCGAGCACGCGCGCGTCGTCGAGGGCGTGGTGCGCGCGCTGCTGCACCACGCCGAAGTGCGCGGCCAGCGACTCCAGCTTGTGGTTGGGCAGCGGCAGGGCGAGCTCCTTGGACAGCGCGATGGTGCACAGCCGTTGGCGCACCGGGGCCGCGCTCTTCGCCCGGGCGTACTCCCTGGCGATCATCTGCCAGTCGAAGATCGCGTTGTGCGCGACCAGCACCCGGCCGTCCAGGCGCTCGGCGAACTCCCCGGCGATGTCCGGGAAGAGCGGCGCGTCCGCGAGGACGTCGGTGGTCAGTCCGTGGATCCACACCGGGCCGGGGTCGCGCTCCGGGTTCACCAGCGTGTACCAGTGGTCCTCGACGTTGCCCTGGGCGTCCAGGCGGTAGACGGCAGCAGAGACTATCCGGTCGTCGCGGGCGAGGCCGGTGGTCTCCACGTCGACGACCGCGTACCCCTTCGGGTAGGCGGCCGGCCACGTCGCTGCTGCTGTCGTACGGTCGTCGAGCATGGTCACAGAGAATACGGGGCCCCACTGACAGCGCGACCGGCGCCCGTCAACGCGGCTGTGCCAGCAGCCCGTCCACCAGGGCCCGCACCGACGCGGCGAACAGCCGCTCCGGGTCCGGCGGGCGCGCCAGCGCGCGGGCGAGCGCCGGGTCGTGCTCGGCGGGCGCGGTGTGCCAGAGCTCGTCCTCGCCGGGGTGCTGGGCGGGGGCGCGCTCGCGGTAGCGCTCCACCAGGACGTGGCCGACGACCTGGAACTGGACGGCCCGCACCACCCGCGCGGCGGCCGCCCCGCGCAGCCCGGCCCGGTGGACCTCGTGGACCAGGGCCTGCTGGGCGGGCAGGAACATCCGCTCGGTCAGGCCGCGTTCGTGGACCATCGCGATCAGGTGCGGGCGCCGGCGCAGCTCCCGGCGCAGCGCCGTGGCCACCGAGACGATCCGGGCGGCCGGGGTGCGCCCGTGCGGCCGGATCTCGCCGAGCTCGCGCACGGTCCGCTCGACGAGCGCGTCGAGCAGCGACTCGCGGTTGCCGACGTGCCAGTAGATCGAGGTGACCGCGGTGCCGAGCTCCGCGGCCAGCTTGCGCATCGTCAGGGCGGCCGGGCCGTGCTGTCTGACCAGGGCCCCGGCGGCTTCCAGGACCTCCTCGCGGCTCAGCGACGTACGCGTCACGGCCCACCTCCTCCCCACTCCCGTTCCCGCACGGGTCTTTACCCCTCATCGGCCTCGGTGTAACTGTGTTACAGACCCGGGGGACCGCACCGCTAGGCACGACCCAGGAAGGGTGGAACGCCATGGCACGCGTACGGTACGGCGCACGGACCGAGGACGAGATCCGGGCCGCGCGCACCGCGAGCTCCCGCCTCCCCGACATCTGGTCCACCGGTGTGGTGGCCGTCTGGGAGAGCGACCCCGACGCGGTGGCGGCGGTGCTGCCGCCGCCGCTCAAGCCCGCCGGGGATTCACTCGTACGGGCCAACATCAGCCGGGTGGACCTGCCCGGTTATCCGCTCGGCGCGGGCTCGGTGGCGGTCTCCGCCGTGCACGACGGACTGAGCGGCTGGTATCCGCTGGTGATGCCGATGACCCAGGAGCGGGCGCTGATCGGCGGGCGCGAGGTGTTCGGCGAGCCGAAGAAGCTCGGCGAGGTCACCGTCGAACGCGACGGCCTGGTCGTGCGGGCCTCGCTGGCCCGGCACGGCATCGCCTTCGTCGAGGTGCGCGGCGCGGTCGACAGCGTGCTGCCGCTGCCCGAGCCCACCGAGAAGGTCGACTTCTACTTCAAGTTCCTGCCCGCCGTGGACGGCGAGGGCTTCGACGCGGACCCGGTCCTCGTGCACTGCGTACGCAACGAGAAGGTCCGCAGGCTGGAGCGGATCACCGGCGACGTGGTGCTGCGCGAGTCCATGTACGACCCGGTCGCGGACCTGCCGGTGCGCCGCCTCGTGGAGATCACGATCGGCGAGAAGACCACCGACCAGCGGGGCCGGGTGGCCGAACGGGTCAGCGCGCGCGACCTGTTGCCGTACATCCACCAGCGCTACGACGACCCCCAGCAGATCCTCGACGGACCGCCGGCCGGGAGCGTGTGATGCGGCTCACCGAGGGGCAGGTCGCCGTCGTCACCGGCGCGGCGAGCGGGATCGGGCTCGCGATGGCCCGCCGGTTCGCGGCCGAGGGGCTGAAGGTGGTCCTCGCGGACGTCGAGGAGGCGGCCCTGGAGAAGGCGGCGCAGGAGCTGCGCGAGGACGGGGCAAGGGTCCACGCGCGCGTGGTCGACGTCTCCGAGCGGGCGTCGGTACGGGAGCTCGCGGACGCGGCGTACGACACGTTCGGGGCCGTCCACGTGCTGTGCAACAACGCGGGCGTCGGCTCGGGCGCCGAGGGCCGGATGTGGGAGCACGAGGTCAACGACTGGCAGTGGGCCTTCGCCGTCAACGTGTGGGGCGTCTTCCACGGCATCCAGGCCTTCGTGCCCCGGATGATCGCGTCCGGCGAGCCGGGCCACGTCGTCAACACCTCCTCCGCCGACGGCGGGATCGCGCCCCTGCCCACCGCCTCCGTGTACGCGGTCACCAAGGCGGCCGTGGTCACCATGACCGAGTCGCTCTACGCGCACCTGAAGGCGGAGCACGCGCGCGTGGGCGCCTCCGTGCTCTTCCCCGGCCCGCACATGCTGCGCACCGGCCTGTGGGAGTCGCACCGCAACCGTCCGGCCCGGTACGCCAAGGAGCGCCCGCGCAAGGCGCCCTACCGCAGCCTCGACCAGTGGGAGGCGGCGATGCGGGCGGCCGGGCACGAGATCGAGTTCACCCCGGTCGAGGAGGTCGCCCAGGCGGTCGTCGACGGCATCCGGGCCGACCGCTTCTGGATGCTCCCGCCGAGCGAGCACAGCGACGGCCAGATCAGGGCGAGGTCGGCCTCGATGCTGGACCGGGCCAACCCGTCGTACCTGGAGAGCTTCATCCTGGATTGAGGGACAGCCATGCCGCAGCAGCACAGCACCCCAGAGAGCGAGCACCACGACCCGTACCTGATCATCTCCTCCGACTGCCACGCCGGGCTGCCCACCGAGCGGTACCGGCCCTATCTCGACGCACGCTTCCACCGGGACTTCGACGGCTTCCTCGACGGGCGCGAGCGCCGCCGCGAGGAGATGACCCGGCTCGGCGTGCGCAACGAGGCCTTCGCGGACCAGTGGTTCGCCGACAACGAGGAGGGCCTCAAGGGCGGCTGGGACGCCGCCCGCCGCCTCAAGGAGCTCGACGGCGACGGCGTGGCCGCCGAGGTCGTCTTCCCCGACGCGGACGCCGTGGACAGCCGCACCGCCGCGCCCTTCGGGGTCGGCCTCGGCCTCTCCGGCGACCAGGACCCCGAGCTCGGCATGGCGGGCGCCCAGGCGCACAACCGCTGGCTCGCCGAGTTCGTCGGGCAGAACCCCGACCGCCATCGCGGGGTCGCCCTGCTGCCGGTCACCGGCGACGTCGACCGGGTGGTCGCCGAGATCCACCGGGCCAAGGAGTCCGGGCTCGGGGCGCTGATGATCCCCTCGATGTGGGTGGACAAGGCCCCGTACCACGACCGCCGTTACGACCCCGTGTGGGCGGCGGCCGCCGAGACCGCGATGCCGGTCGTCACCCACTCGGGGGCCGCGCCCCGCCAGGAGTACGGCGACCACCTGGGCATCTACGTCAGCGAGGTCACCTGGTGGCCGGCCCGGCCGCTGTGGTTCCTGCTCTGGTCCGGGGTCTTCGAACGCCATCCCGGGCTGCGCTTCGGGGTCGCCGAGTCGGGCTGCTGGTGGCTGCCGAACCTGCTGTGGTTCATGGACCGGCTGTACCTGGGCGCGCACGGAGGCAAGAAGCTCTCGCCGTTCGCCGAGCTGAAGCGGCCGCCCAGCGAGTACCTGGACCGCCAGATCTTCGTCTGCGCCACCAACACCAAGCGCCGCGAACTGGCCCAGCGCTACGAGATCGGCGTCGACAACATCCTCTGGGGCTCCGACTTCCCGCACCCCGAGGGCACCTGGCCGCACACCCGGGAGTGGCTGCGCAAGACCTTCCACGACATCCCCGTCGCCGAGACGCGCCGGATGCTGGGGCTCGCGGCGGCGGAGGTCTTCGGTTTCGACACCGCGAAACTGGCCCCGCTGGCCCGGCGCATCGGCCCGACCCCGGCCGAACTCGGCCAGAGCGAGGACCAGTCGGCCGTCGAGGCGTCCTGGGCCCGCTCGCGCGAGGTGGGACGGCACTGGCTGACCGACCACGACTTCCCCGTCCTGGGGGTGTCATGAGCGCCGACCGGTACACGGTGATCTCGGCGGACTGCCACGCGGGCGCCGACCTGCTCGACTACAAGCCGTATCTGGAGAAGCGCCACCACGACGACTTCGACGCCTGGGCCGCCACCTACGTCAACCCGCACGAGGACCTGCTCGCCGACACCGCCGACCGCAACTGGAACTCCGAGCGGCGGGTGGCCGAGCTGGAGGCGGACGGGATCGTCGCGGAGGTGGTGTTCCCCAACACCATCCCGCCGTTCTTCCCCTCCGCCTCCCTGATGGCGCCGACGCCGACCCGGGAGGAGCTGGAGCGGCGCTGGGCCGGGCTGCGGGCGCACAACCGCTGGCTGGCCGACTTCTGCGCGCTGGTGCCGGGCCGCCGGGCGGGCGTCGCGCAGATCCTGCTGAACGACGTCGACGCGGCGGTGGCGGAGATCCACCGGACCAGGGAGGCGGGCCTGACCGGCGGCATCCTGCTCCCGGGCACCCCGCCCGGCTCGGGCGTCCCCGAGCTGTACTCGGCGGTCTACGACCCGATCTGGGCGGCCTGCGCCGACTTGGACGTCACCGTCAACCACCACGGCGGCTCCGCGTCGCCGCCGCTGGGCGAGGAGCCGGCCGCGCGGGCCGTCTTCATGGTGGAGACGACGTGGTTCTCGCACCGGGCGCTGTGGCACCTGATCTTCGGCGGCGCGTTCCGCCGCCACCCGTCGCTGCGGCTCGTCCTCACCGAGCAGGGATCGGGCTGGATCCCCGGCGTGATCGAGATGCTCGACTACTACCACGAGCGCCTGGTGTCGGCGGCGACCCGGGCGGCCACGGCGGAGTCCAAGTTCGGCGCGGGGCTGGCCGAGTCGATGGGCAAGGGCCCCAGCCGGGTCTGGCGCGAGAACTGCTATGTGGGCGCCAGCTTCATGCGCCCCCACGAGGTGCCGCTGCGCGACCGGATCGGCCTCGACAAGATCATGTGGGGCAGCGACTACCCGCACGACGAGGGCACCACCCCGTACTCCCGCGAGGGCCTGCGCATCGCGTACGCCGGGCTGCCACGGGAGGAGGTCGCGCGGATGGTGGGCGGCAACGCGGCCCGCGTCTACGGCTTCGACCTGCCCGCCCTCGACGCGGTCGCGGCGAAGGTGGGACCGACGGTCGAGGAGATCGCCGAGCCGCTGAAGGAGATCCCCGCCGACGCGACCAGCCCGGCGTTCGCCCGGGGCGGGTCGGTACGGGTGTGGTGAGGCGGGGGGTGAGACCCTTCGCCGCATGACGCAAGCGGAGACGGCCCGCGGCCACGACGAGGCCCACGGCGGCGCCCTCGGCGCCCGCCTGAACTGGCTGCGGGCGGCGGTCCTGGGCGCCAACGACGGCATCGTGTCCACGGCGGGCCTCGTCGTCGGCGTGGCGGGTGCGACGGACGACCGCTCCGCCCTGCTGACGGCGGGCCTCGCGGGCCTGCTCGCGGGCTCGATGTCGATGGCGGCGGGCGAGTACGTCTCCGTCTCCACCCAGCGCGACTCCGAGACGGCCGCGCTCGCCATGGAGCGGCGCGAGCTGAAGGAGGAGCCCGAGGCGGAACTGGCCGAGCTCACCGGGCTGCTGGAGGACCGCGGCCTCAGCACGGAGCTCGCGCGCCAGGCGGCGGAGCAGCTCACCGAGCGCGACGCGCTGCGCGCCCACGCGCGCGTGGAGCTCGGCATCGACCCCGACGAGCTCGCCAACCCCTGGCACGCGGCGGGCGCCAGCTTCCTCGCCTTCACGGCCGGCGCGCTGCTGCCCCTGCTGGCCATCGTCCTGCCCCCGTCCTCGGCACGCCTGTACGTGACGGTCGGCTCGGTCCTGGCCGCGCTGGCCCTCACGGGCTGGTGGAGCGCCCGGCTCGGGGCTGCGCCGGTGGGGGCGGCGGTGCTGCGGAATGTGGGCGGGGGTGCGGTGGCCATGGGGGTGACGTATGCGGCGGGGGCGGCGCTGGGGGCGGCGGGGGTCTGAGGGTCAGGGGCGGGTGCGGATGCGTTTCAGCCGTTCCGGGGGGATGCGCTCGGCGCCGAAGAAGGCGGTGTCGTCGGGCACGGTGACGGTGAGGGCGGGCAGGTCGGCCAACGGGGCCAGGTCGAGGGGGCGTCCGGCCGTCGTCGACCTGGTGAGGCGTACCGCTGTCAACCGGGGCAGTTCCCGCAGGGCCGCCAGCCCGTTGGGCAGTTCGCAGCCGTACAGGTGCAAGACCTGGAGCTCGGCGGCGCCCGCCAGCACGGACAGATCGAGGGATTCCAGTTCGTGGAGGCCCAGGTACGTCAGACGGCCGAGGACGTCCGGCCTTCGGCACAGGTCCCGCAGCTGTGCCTGCCCGGCGAGCGTCAGATCGGTGAGAAGCGGCCAGCGT
Source organism: Streptomyces crystallinus (assembly GCF_039521265.1). Taxonomy (NCBI): domain Bacteria; kingdom Bacillati; phylum Actinomycetota; class Actinomycetes; order Kitasatosporales; family Streptomycetaceae; genus Streptomyces; species Streptomyces crystallinus. Next base: position 140,143 of record NZ_BAAACA010000015.1, read on the forward strand.
TCTATCCCGTCGAGGCTCGCGTACCGGATCTGGCGCTGAAGCACCAGCGAGCTCAGCAGGGGCCCCAGGGGCAGCTCGGCGATGCTCTCGATGACCGCGGGATGCCCGATGAAGGCGCTCGTGAGGCCGGTCGCCTCCCGTAGAGGCTCAAGGGAGAGCTCCGGATGCAGCATGGAGAAGGAGATGTGTTCGAGGCCGGGCTTGGCGATCGGTACCAGGTCCCGCACTGCCGAACACCGGTTCAGACCTATCCGCTTGAGCCGGGCGAGGGAGGCCAGCGGGGTGAGGTCCGTCAGGTCCAGGTTGCCGTAGAGGAAGACGTACTCCGCGTCCCGGACCTCGGTCACCGGGGTGAGGTCAGCGTGGTTGCCCGTCAGCTGAACGAGGCGGGCCCGGGGCACCAGCCGCAGGGCATTCAGCTGCTCCTGGGTCGTGGCGGTCAGGAAGGCCTCGGTCCATGCCCCTTCCGCCAGCACCTCGCGCGCGTACTCCTCGGTGTCGAACGACCCCCAAGCCGTCGAGACCTGAGTGGCCACGCGCCCCCGCCCATCCCCCCGAAACCGCGAGATCACCTCGAACGCCGCATCACCCCGAACCGCCGCGGCCGTCCGCACCACCGCCCCCGCCTCGTACTCGTCGAGCCCCTCGGGCCCGGGGAGCAGCCCGAGGACCAGCTCGCCCACCTTCGCCAGCGCCTCCGCGTCGTCCAGGCTCCGGGGCGGCAGCAGCTCCTGGGTGCGGGCCTGCACGGAGTCGCGGATCGCCGGATCCAGCTCGGGCGCGTGCTCCAGGCACGCGGCCGCCAGCAGCACCAGCCGGTGCCGCAGCTTGGGGGCCCGGTCGGCCCGGCGGAGCAACTGCTTCAGCAGCCGGGCGCGTTCGTCCGCGCGCGCGTGCCCGACCGCCATCTGCACCACGTCGTCCCACGTGTCGTCGTGCGCGTTGGCCGCGAGCACGCCGAAGTCGCGGGACTCCACCGCCGCCTTCGCCCCCAGGTAGTCCTGGAAGGTGCGGTGGACGAACCCCACGGTCCCGGGTGCCGGTTCGCGCAGCAGGCCGCTGCGGATCAGCAGGTGCGCGAAGACCTGCTCGGGGGTGCCCCGGACCTGCGGCATCGCGGTCAGCCAGCCGGCGATCAGCTCCAGGACCTCGCCGTGCTCGGCCTCCACCTGGGCGTTGCGGATCAGCCAGTACGCGAGCCGCTGGAGGAGTGCGGTCTGCTCCTCGCGGGTCAGCTCGACGCCCTCCACGCCCGCGATCTCGCGTTCGGTGTCCCGCCGTACGAGCAGCATGTCCAGAGCCGCGTCGTACAGCTCCTTGCGGGCGCGCGGAAGCTGCATCCGGCGGTCCCGGTTGAGCGCGCACAGCAGGGCGCACATCAGCGGGTTGGTGGCGAGCCGGCCCAGGTCGCGGCGGCTGCCGACGGCCTGTCGCAGCGAGCTCTCGTACGTCGCCAGCCGTAGGCGTTCCACGTCGCTCAGGCACTCGCCCCGGGCCGCGTCGTGCCAGTGGCCGATGAAGGCGCGGATGTCGTCCCGCTCCATCGGCAGCAGCGAGTGGGCCGCGAAGCCCTGCCGGGAGAGCCAGTCCACGGGCACCGCGGAGGGGCGGGTGGTGACGACGTACCGGGCGTTCGGGTAGGCGGCGATCAGCGACTTCAGCCAGGTCTCGGTGCGGTGGCGCAGCCGCGCCGGGACCTCGTCCACCCCGTCGACCAGCACCAGCCCCCGGCCGTCGGCGAGCATCTGCTCCACCCATCCGGCGGGCGCCGCCCCGTGCAGCGGCACCCCCGCCGCCCGCAGGAACTCGTCGGGCAGCGGCAGCGCGTCCGCCTGGGTGAAGGCGCGCAGCCGCAGCACGAACGGGACGCAGCGGTTCCAGTCCGCCAGCTCCCCGGTGAAGCCGCGCCGGGCCGCGTTGAGGGCCAGCCACTGCACCAGCGTGCTCTTGCCGGAGCCCGCCGGGCCCCGCAGCACCAGGCGGTCGGCGCCCGCGAGCGCCTGTTCGGCCTTGACCGCGACCTGGTCGCCCCGGGCCGGGCCGAAGTCCCCGCGCTCGCCGCTCACCGCGAGGCTGATGTAGGCCGTGTCCAGCGCCCACTCGCCGCGCGAGCGCCCCAGCGTCAGCCCGAACAGTTCGAGCCGCCCGTGCGTCTCGGTCATATAGCCCGCGTACCGCTCCTCGAAGCTCAGCGCCGCCGCCTGCGGTCGCGGGCCGAGCCGGCCGCGCACCTCCGCCACCAGCCCGTACGTCCGCTCCGCCGCCCGCACCTGCTCCACCGCCGCCCTGGCGGCGAACGCGGGGTGCGCGGTGAGCTGCTCCACCACATGCGCGCAGCAGAGCCCGAGCAGCTCCTCGTAGAGGGGCTCGGCCGGGCCGGGGTGCGGGCGGCGCAGCGCGGCGCGCAGCCGCCCGGGCTCCAGGCCGAGGGAGAACAGATACTCCGGAGTGAGCTCGCCCGCCGCCGCGAACGCGTCCGCCACGGCGTCGGCCGCCGCCGTCCGCTCGTGCTCCGGCAGCGGGCCGTGGGAACCGGCGAGCCGCCGCCCGAGCACCTTCGCCAGCCGCTCCGGCGACGCGGGCCCCGGCAGCGGGCGCAGGGCCGGGCGGACGGGCGCGGACACCAGTCCCGCGCCGGGCTTCGGGCTCAGGAGCGACTTGGCGACGGTGGAGGCCACCGTGCCGGCCAGCCGTAAGAGCGCGACTTCCATGCCTGACACGGCAGTTGACCTCCCCAGGGCCCAGGAGGAACGCATCCTACGCCGTCGGCCCGGCCGGCCTGCGGCGGACGCCCACCCTGCTCGGCGGGCGGGCACTCCTGGCACAGGCGTACGGTGAGAGGCGGACTCCCCGTACGGCCGATTTCCGTACGTCCCCCGACTGACCAGCAAGGATCTTCCCCATGCGCGCCACCGTCATCCACGCCCCCCACGACATCCGGGTGGAGGACGTGCCCGACCCCGTGGTCCAGCTCCCCACCGACGCGGTCGTGCGGGTGCTGCGGGCCTGTATCTGCGGCAGCGACCTGTGGGCCTACCGGGGCGAGTCCGCCCGCCAGCCAGGGCAGCGGATCGGGCACGAGTTCCTCGGCGTGGTCGAGGAGGCGGGCTCGGAGGTGAACGGGTTCCGCGCCGGGGACCTGGTGGTGGCGCCCTTCGTCTGGTCCGACGGCAACTGCGAGTACTGCGCCGAGGGCCTCCAGACGTCCTGTCCGCAGGGCGGATTCTGGGGCTCGGTGGGCTCCGACGGCGGCCAGGGCGAGGCGGTCAGGGTGCCGTTCGCCGACGGCACGCTGGTCAAGCTGCCCGCCGCCGCGGCCTCCGACGACCGGCTGCTCACCGCCCTGCTCGCCCTCTCCGACGTGCTCGGCACCGGCCACCACGCGGCCGTCGGCGCCGGGGTGAGGCGCGGCGCCACGGTCGCCGTCGTCGGTGACGGAGCCGTCGGCCTCTGCGGGGTGCTGGCCGCCAAGCGGCTCGGCGCCGAGCGGATCATCGCCCTCGGGCGCCACCAGGTCCGCACCGACATCGCGCGGACCTTCGGCGCCACCGACGTCGTCGCCGAGCGCGGCGAGGCCGCCGTCGAGGCGGTGCGCGAGCTGACCCGGGGCCAGGGCGCGCACGCGGTGATCGAGGCGGTCGGCACCGAGCAGTCGATGCGCACGGCCGTGGAGATCACCCGCGACGGCGGCGCCATCGGCTATGTGGGCGTCCCGCACGGCAGCGGCACCGGCCTCGACCTCGGCGTCATGTTCGACCGCAACATCGCGCTGCGCGGCGGCGTCGCCCCGGTCCGCGCCTACATCCCCGAGCTGCTGCCGGACGTCCTGTCCGGCGCCGTCGACCCGTCCCCGGTGTTCGACCAGACGGTCGGCATCGACGGCGTCCCGGGCGGCTACAAGGCGATGGACGAGCGCACCGCCCTGAAGGTGCTGATCAAGCCGTAAGGGGCTTCGCCCACCGGTATGTGCCGGGCGGGGGAGATCCGCCCGGCACACCGCATCTCTGCGGACCCCGCAGCCCCCCAGGGGCGCGGGGAAGTGCGCGACCAGCCACAGACGGCCCCCGGACGAGAGCGCACCTCCCCAGGGCTCACCGCACCGCGTGCAGCGCGTTCACGATCCCCGCCCCGTAGAACCCGCTCCGGTGCCGGCCGCCCTCGCAGACCGCGTCCGCCTTGCCGTCCCCGTCGATGTCGTACGGGTCGGGGCAGGCGGTCGGGTCGGCGCCCTCCTTCAGGAGCTCCTTGATCTTCCAGGCGGGCGCGTGCGGATGCGCCGACTTGAGCAGCGCGGCCACGCCCACCACGTGCGGGGTCGCCATCGACGTCCCCGCCATGTAGGCCCACTTGCCGCCGGGCACCGGGCCCAGGATCAGCCCGCTGGTGGCCGGGGCCTGCGGCGGCTGGTAGGCGGTCGAGTCGCCGCCCGGCGCGGCCACGTCCACCACGCCGAGGCCGTAGTTGGAGAACGACGACTTCAGGCCCTTGGCCCCGGTCGCGGCGACCGTGACGACCCCCGGCAGCTGGGTCGGGATGTCGAAGCACTCGCTCGGGTCGATCTTCCGGTCCCCGGGCGTGCTGTCGTTGGGGCTGGCCGGGTCGGTGATCGAGTCGGCCGCGAGGTCGTAGCTCTCGTTGCCCGCCGCCGCCACGTTCACCGTGCCCTTGGACTCCGCGTACCGGCTGGCCCGGGTGATCGCCTCGACCAGCGCCTTCTGGTCCGGGTCGGTGGTGCAGTTGAAGTACCAGGGGTCGGTGTAATAGCTGTTGTTGGTGACGTCGATGCCGTGGTCGGCTGCCCACATGAAGCCGCAGACGACGGCCTCCGTGTAGAAGAAGCTGCCGCCCTGGGTGGAGACCTTGATGGCGGCGACCTTCACCCCGGGTGCCACGCCGGTGACGCCGACGCCGTTCTTCGCCGCGGCTATCTCGCCCGCCACGTGCGTGCCGTGCGGGGAGCCGCCGGTGGTGAACGGCCGCCAGGCGCCGTCGGAGGTGTCCGGGGTGCCGCCGACGCAGCTCACCGACTTCGACCGGTCGAAGTTGGGCGCGATGTCGGGGTGGGTGTCGTCCACGCCCGTGTCGATGACGCCGACGGTCACCCGCGAGCTGCCCAGGGTCTTCTCATGGGCCTTGTCGGCCTTGATGGCCTTCAGGTCCCACTGCAACGGCTCCAGCGGGTCCTCGCCGGCCGCGGCCCCGGCGGTGGCCGCCCGGACCTCCTCGGCGCTGAGCGCCCTGGGCGCGCCGACGTCGGTCGTGGTCTGCGCGGGCAGCGGCGCGGTCCGGGTCGCCCCGGCCGACGCCACGCCCCGTACCGCCCGCATGGCCGTGGCGAAGGCCGGGTCGGCGGAGTGGGCGACGATCACGCCGATCCGGTCGTAGGACTGCACGACCGTGCCCCCGGCCGCGGTGATCGCCTTCTTGACCTTGTCCGCGTGGCCGTATCCCCGGCGGAGGTTGACGACATAACTGAGCGAGGGAGCGTCGGCGGCGGGCGCGGCCTGCGCCGCGGCGCCGCCCGCGGGCATGGCCGAGGCCGTCCCGGGCAGGACCGCGAGCGCGGCGGCACTCGCCATGACGACGGAGACGGCGAGGGCGCGGTGCGTACGGGAGAGGTGCGACGTCATGGGGTCTCCATGTGGCTGACGGAAGTCTCGGTACGTACGGACAGGAGCTGCGCGACGGGCGCGGCGCTGGGGCCGCGCCCGTCGGCCGTCGTGCTACTCGGTCACCGCGTTCAGCGCGTTGACGACGCCTCGGCCGTAGAAGCCGTTGACGCGCTTGCCGCCCTCACAGGTGGAGTCCTGGACGCCGTTGCCGTCCGGGTCGTACAGACCGGTGGGGCAGCCGGGGTTGTCGGCCTGCTCCTTGAGCATCTCCCGCAGATCGGCCGGTGATGCCCAGCGGTGCTTGGACTTCAGGAGCGCGGCCACCCCCACGACGTGCGGTGTGGCCATGGACGTGCCCTGCTTGTAGCCGTACTGGCCGCCCAGGATCGTCGACAGGATCCGGCCGTTCTTGTCCGGAGTGTCCGGGATCTGGTACTTGTCACCGCCGGGCGCGGCCACGTCGATCTGGCCGAGGCCGTAGCTGGAGTAGTACGACTTGATGTTCTGCACGCCGGTCGCGGAGACGGTGACGACCCCCGGCAACTGGGCCGGGATGTCCGGGCACTTGGCCGGGTCCACGGTCACCGTGGGGTGCGGCGCGGGCTGGTCGTCCGGGCTGGAGGTGTCGGTGAGGGCGTGCTTGGAGAGGTCGTAGTTCTCGTTGCCCGCCGCCGCCACGTTCAGGACGCCCTTGTGCTCGGCGTACTTGCTGGCCCGGGTCACCGCGTCCAGCAGCGCCTTCTGGTCCGGGTCGGCCTTGCAGTTGAAGTACCAGGGGTCCACGTAATAGCTGTTGTTGGTGACGTCGATGTGGTGTTCGGCGGCGAAGACGAACCCGCAGACCACCGCCTCGGTGAAGAACAGCCCGCTGCCCTGCTCGGCGACCTTGATCCCGGCGACCTTCACGCCGGGCGCGACGCCCGCGACGCCGACGCCGTTGCGGGCGGCGGCTATCTCGCCCGCGACGTGCGTGCCGTGGTCGCTGCCGCCCACATACGGCCGCCAGGCGCCCGGCGAGGTGTCGGCGACGCCGCCCACGCAGTTGGCCGACTGGGTGGCCGAGAAGTTGGGGGCGAGGTCCGGGTGGGTGTCGTCGACGCCGGTGTCGATCACGCCGACGGTGACCCGGCGGCTGCCCGGGTAGATCTTGGCGGCCTTGTCGGCGCCGATCGCCCGCAGGTCCCACTGGTTGGCCTCCAGCGGCTCCTGGCCGGGTGCGGCCGCCGCCTTCGCCTTCGCGGCCTCGGCCGGGGTGAGCGCCTGGGTGGTGCCCTCCTCCGTGGTGGCCTGCGCCTTCAGCGGGGTCGTGCGGGTGGCCCCGGCCGAGGAGACGCCCCTGGCCCGGCGTATCTCCTGGGCGAACGCGGGGTTCGTGGAGTGCACGACGACCACGCCTATCCGGTCGTACGAGACGACGACCGTGCCGCCCGCCTTCGCTATCGCCTTCTGCACCCGGGCCGAAGTGCCGTGCCCGCCCGTGGTGTTGACGACGTACGACAGGTTCGGGCCGTCGGCCGCCGGGGCCGGGGCGGCCGAGGCGGTGGCCGCCGGGAGGAAGCCGAGCGAGGCCGTGAGCGCCAGGCCGGCGGGGAGCGCGAGGGCCCGACGCCGTCCGGATCCCAGATGAGCCATGGGTTCTCCACATCATCCGTGAGAGCCGTCCACCCGCGGGTCACGGATGGACGGGTACATGACCAGCGAAGCTATCGCTGATCATGCGGGCCCATCAACGAGTTCGGACGGGTTGGTCCGAGAAGTTGTGCGAACGCCGTGAAGGCGGCGCCGAGAAAAACGACCGGTCTGAACCGAGACGCGACGCCCTCCGTGCCGTTGTCAGGGGGACCGCCATCACCCGTCCCCGACAGTGAGGTCCCCCTTGTCGTCCATCCCCACCGCACCCGCATCGCGAGGAGACTCCGTGGCCACCGACGTGCCACCGCCCGAAGGCGGAATCGACACGCGCCCCGCCCAGCCCCCCACCGAGAAGTTCGTCGAGGTGCAGGCGAGCGAGGAATTCGCCGAACTGCGCCGCACCCACCGCCGGTTCGCCTTCCCGCTCACCGTCGCCTTCATCGCCTGGTACCTGCTGTACGTCCTGCTGTCCAACTACGCGGGCGGCTTTATGGGCCACAAGCTCTTCGGCAACATCAACGTGGCCCTGGTGTTCGGCCTCGCCCAGTTCCTCACCACCTTCCTCATCGCCTGGTTCTACGCGCGGTACGCGGCCACCAAGCTCGACCCCCGCGCCGAGGCGATCAAGTCCCGCATGGAGGCCGACGCATGAGCGCCCCGTACGCCCAGCTCCCGCTCGCGGCGACCGCCACCAGCGAGCACCGGCCGCTGATCATCACGCTGTTCGCGGTGTTCGTCGCCGCGACGCTGGTCATCACCGTCTGGGCGGGCCGCCAGACCAAGAGCGCGGCCGACTTCTACGCGGGCGGCCGTCAGTTCACCGCCTTCCAGAACGGCCTCGCGGTCTCCGGCGACTACATGTCCGCCGCGTCCTTCCTCGGCATCGCCGGCGCCATCGCCCTCTTCGGCTACGACGGCTTCCTGTACTCCATCGGCTTCCTGGTCGCCTGGCTGGTGGCGCTGCTGCTGGTCGCCGAGCCGCTGCGCAACTCCGGCCGCTACACCATGGGCGACGTGCTCGCGTACCGGATGCGCCAGCGTCCCGTACGGACGGCGGCCGGCACCTCCACCATCGTCGTCTCGATCTTCTATCTGCTGGCCCAGATGGCCGGCGCCGGCGTGCTGGTCTCGCTGCTGCTCGGCATCACCAGCGACGCGGGCAAGATCCTGATCGTCGCCCTGGTCGGGGTGCTCATGATCGTGTACGTGACGATCGGCGGGATGAAGGGCACCACCTGGGTCCAGATGGTCAAGGCGGTCCTGCTGATCGCGGGCACCGTCCTGATCACCTTCCTGATCCTGCTGAAGTTCCACTTCAACCTCTCCGACCTGCTCGGCAAGGCAGCCGACAACAGCGGCAAGGGCAGCGCCTTCCTGGAGCCGGGCCTCAAGTACGGCAAGACCGGCACCTCGAAACTGGACTTCATCTCGCTCGGCCTCGCCCTGGTGCTCGGCACAGCGGGCCTGCCGCACATCCTGATCCGCTTCTACACCGTCCCCACGGCCAAGGCCGCCCGTAAGTCGGTGAACTGGGCGATCGGCATCATCGGCGCCTTCTACCTGATGACGATCGTGCTCGGCTTCGGCGCCGCCGCCCTGCTCAAACCGGCCGACATCATCGCCTCCAACCCGGCGGGGAACACGGCGGCGCCGCTGGCGGCCCTGGAGATCGGCGGCGGCAGCGACTCCAACGGGGGCGCGATCCTGCTCGCGGTGATCTCGGCGGTCGCCTTCGCCACCATCCTCGCGGTCGTCGCGGGCCTCACCCTCGCCTCCTCGTCCTCCTTCGCGCACGACATCTACGCCAACGTCATCCGCAAGGGGAAGGCGACCGAGAAGGAGGAGGTCCGGGCCGCGCGCTGGGCGACCGTCTTCATCGGGGCCGTCGCCATCGTGCTCGGCGCCTTCGCCCGCGATCTGAACGTCGCCGGTCTGGTGGCGCTCGCCTTCGCGGTCGCCGCCTCCGCCAATCTGCCGACCATCCTCTACAGCCTCTTCTGGAAGCGCTTCACCACCCAGGGCGCGCTGTGGTCGATCTACGGCGGGCTGACCACGGCGGTCGTCCTGGTCCTCTTCTCGCCGGTGGTCTCCGGCAACCCGAAGTCGTCCATGTTCAAGGGCGTCGACTTCCACTGGTTCCCGCTGGAGAACCCCGGCCTGATCTCGATCCCGGTCGGTTTCCTGCTCGGCCTGATCGGATCGCTCCTGTCGAAGGAGGAGCCGGACGCCGGCAAGTACGCCGAGCTGGAGGTCAAGTCCCTCAGCGGAGTGGGCGCCCACTAGGGCGGGTGTACGGGTACCGGCCGCGGCCGCGTCGTAGGACTCTACGACGCGGCCGCGCCGCACCTCGTGTCAAACGGCCCCCGCTGTTGTCACCCCTCTCGCGTAGGCTCGGCTGTATACACCAACCGGTAATCGGGGGAGGGGGCCCACAGTGCTCATCGACACATACGGCCGTGTGGCCACTGACCTGCGCGTCTCACTCACGGACCGCTGCAATCTGCGGTGCACGTACTGCATGCCGGAAGAGGGCCTGCAGTGGCTGGCCAAGCCGGACCTGCTCACCGACGACGAGATCGTCCGGCTGATCCGCATCGCCGTGACCGACCTCGGCGTCACCGAGGTCCGCTTCACCGGCGGCGAGCCGCTGCTGCGGCCGGGCCTGGTCGGCATCGTGGAGCGCTGCGCGGCCCTCCAGCCCCGCCCCAGGATGTCGATCACCACCAACGGCATCGGCCTGAAGCGCACCGCCGCCGCGCTGAAATCGGCCGGTCTGGACCGGGTCAACGTCTCCCTGGACACCCTGCGCCCCGAGGTCTTCAAGACGCTCACCCGCCGGGACCGCCACAAGGACGTGATCGAGGGCATGGAGGCGGCCCGCGCCGCCGGCCTCACCCCGGTCAAGGTCAACGCGGTCCTGATGCCGGGGCTCAACGACGACGAGGCCCCCGACCTGCTGGCCTGGGCCGTGGCGCACGACTACGAACTGCGCTTCATCGAGCAGATGCCGCTCGACGCCCAGCACGGCTGGAAGCGCGACGGCATGATCACCGCCGGTGACATCCTCGCCTCGCTGCGTACGAGGTTCACGCTCACCCCCGAGGGCGACGACGAGCGGGGCTCCGCGCCCGCCGAGCGCTGGGTGGTGGACGGCGGACCGCACCGGGTCGGCGTCATCGCCTCGGTCACCCGCCCGTTCTGCGCGGCCTGCGACCGCACCCGGCTCACCGCCGACGGCCAGGTGCGCACCTGCCTCTTCGCCCGCGAGGAGTCCGACCTGCGGGGCGCGCTGCGCTCGGGGGCGCCGGACGAGGAGATCGCCCGGCTGTGGCGGCTCGCCATGTGGGGAAAGAAGGCCGGATCCGGTCTGGACGACCCGGCGTTCCTCCAGCCCGACCGCCCGATGTCAGCGATCGGCGGCTGACTCCCACTCCGCGAGCGGCACCACGTCCTTGAGGAACCCGCGTATCCCCAGGAACTGGGAGAGGTGCTCGCGGTGTTCGTCGCACGCGAGCCAGGTCTTGCGCCGGTCCGGGGTGTGCAGCTTCGGGTTGTTCCAGGCCAGGACCCATACGGCCGCGGTGCGGCAGCCCTTGGCGGAACAGCTGGGGGTCGCGTCGGCGATCTCGTCACTCACGGATACATTCTGCGCCATGAGCGGGGGGTGACATGGCGACGCCGAGCAGCCACGGGGGGAGCTGCCCGGCGTCGGTCCGTCGCTCCGACGGGGGATGCGGAGCGCCTACGCAGTATGTCACGGGGGACCCGATGTGGTGCACCGTAACTTCATGATTGATCTGAGCTTTTCTTGAGCTTTGCAGACGGTGACGGATCAGGTCTGCTCGCGTGACCACGGTTCGTGGTCAGGGGTTCCGGCGGGCTGCGCGGGTTCCGCCGGAGCGACCGTCTCGGCCGCGGCGAGCATCGGCCGGGAGGGCGCGGGGACGAACGTCGACGGCAGCGAAGGCGCGTTCTCCCGCCCCGCGTTGGCGATCACCACCGCCACATAAGGGAGCAGGGCTCCCAGCACCAGGGTCACGATCGCGACAGGACGTTCGACGTTCCACAGGACCGCCGTCAGCACCACCGACACCGTACGGATCGACATCGAGATCACATAGCGGCGCTGCCGCCCCCGCACGTCCTCGGCGAGACCCTGCCGGGCCCCGGTGATCCGGAAGACCTCGGCTCCGCTCCGCTTCCGCATCAAGCTCCACCACCCGACTCCACACCGGACTCTCCCCGGTCCGACTGTTCACACGGTACGCCCGGGATCCGCCGGGTTCGAGACCGGGGCCGGTCCGGCCTGTGCGACTGATCCGATCCGTACTGCGTACGGACGAGTCCGACATGCGCCGTATGGCGGATGGGTCAACACTGGCTGCGACTGCTCATACAGGGCGGAGCGCTCGGCTGAGTGCTGCCGCCGGAGCGGAACGAGGAGGCAGCGATGGGCTGGTTGTGGGCGATCATCGTGGGATTCGTGCTGGGTCTGATCGCGAAGGCGATCCTCCCCGGCAAGCAGCACAGTCCACTCTGGCTGACCACCATCTTCGGCATCATCGGCGGAGTGGTCGGCAACTCCATCGCCCGGGCGATCGGCATCGCCGAGACCAAGGGCATCGACTGGGGCCGGCACGGCCTCCAGATCGCGGCCGCGGTCGTGATCGTCGCTCTCGGCGACATGTGCTACATGGCCCTGCGGGGCAACAGACAGCGGGCCTGAACGGCGCGGCGGGCCCGGCGCGGCTGAGGCCCACGGCACGGCGGGCCTGCGACCGTACGGCGAGGCCCACGGCACGGCGAAGGGGCGGCCCCGTAACGGGACCGCCCCTTCGCGTGTCCTGCCGCGCGCCTGCCGTACGCGCGGGTCAGGCGCCCTTGACCTCGATCGCCGCCAGGTTCTTCTTGCCCCGGCGCAGCACCAGCCAGCGGCCGTGCAGCAGATCGTCGGCCGTGACCACCGCGTCCTCGGACGTCACCTTCGCGTTGTTCACGTAGGCCCCGCCCTCCTTCACCGTGCGCCGGGCCGCCGACTTGCTCGCCACCAGCTCCACCTCGGCGAACAGGTCCACCACCAGGCCGAGCTCGGCGACCTCGGCGCGCGGCAGCTCGCTGAGCGCGGCGGCCAGCGTCGCCTCGTCCAGCTCCGCCAGCTCGCCCTGGCCGAACAGCGCCTTGGACGCGGCGATGACCGCCGCGCACTGGTCGGCGCCGTGCACCAGCGTCGTCAGCTCCTCGGCGAGCGCGCGCTGCGCGGCGCGCGCCTGCGGGCGCTCCTCGGTGAGCTGCTCCAGCTCCTCGATCTCCGCCCGGGACCTGAAGCTGAAGATCCGCAGGAACTTGGAGACATCGCGGTCGTCCGCGTTCAGCCAGAACTGGTAGAACGCGTACGGCGTGGTGCGCTCGGCGTCCAGCCAGACCGTGCCGGACTCCGTCTTGCCGAACTTGGTGCCGTCCGCCTTGGTGATCAGCGGGGTGGCCAGCGCGTGCACCTCGGCCTCCGGGACGACCCGGTGGATCAGGTCGGTGCCCGCGGTGAGGTTGCCCCACTGGTCGCTGCCGCCGGTCTGGAGCACACAGCCGTGCCTGCGGTAGAGCTCCAGGAAGTCCATGCCCTGGAGGATCTGGTAGCTGAACTCGGTGTAGCTGATGCCCACGTCGGAGTTGAGCCGCCGGGCGACCGCCTCCTTCGCGATCATCTTGTTGACCCGGAAGTGCTGGCCGACATCGCGCAGGAACTCGATGGCCGACAGGCCCGACGTCCAGTCCAGGTTGTTGACCATGGTCGCCGCGTACGGGCCCTCGAAGTCGAGGAACCGCTCGATCTGCCCGCGCAGCCGCTCGACCCAGCCCGCGACGGTCTCGGGCGCGTTCAGCGTGCGCTCCGAGTTCGGCTTGGGGTCGCCGATCAGGCCCGTGGCCCCGCCGACCAGACCCAGCGGGCGGTTGCCCGCCTGCTGGATCCGGCGCATGGTGAGGATCTGCACCAGGTTGCCGAGGTGCAGGCTGGGCGCGGTCGGGTCGAAGCCGCAATAGAACGTGACGGGACCGTCCGCGAACGCCTTGCGCAGTGCGTCCTCGTCAGTGGAGAGGGCGATCAGCCCGCGCCACTGCAGCTCCTCGACGATGTCCGTCACGGTCGTACGTCTCCTAGGTCTGTGGGGTGATGTGCAGCAGCCAGTGTATGGGGGTCAGACGCCCTGGCTGACCGAGCTCATGTTGAAGTCCGGCACCCGCAGGGCCGGCATCGCGGCCCGGGTGAACCAGTCGCTCCACTCCCTCGGCAGGGTCTTCTCGGTCCGCCCCGCCTCGGTGGCCCGCGACAGCAGGTCCACCGGCGACTCGTTGAACCGGAAGTTGTTGACCTCCCCGACCACCTCGCCGTTCTCCACGAGGTAGACGCCGTCCCGGGTCAGCCCGGTGAGCAGCAGCGTCGCCGGGTCCACCTCGCGGATGTACCAGAGGCAGGTCAGCAGCAGGCCCCGCTCGGTGGCGGCGACCATCTCCTCCAGCGAGCGCTCGCCGCCGCCCTCCAGGATCAGATTGCCGATCGAGGGCGTCACGGGCAACCGGGTAAGACCCGCGCTGTGCCGGGTGGTGATCAGCCGCTCCAGCTTCCCGTCCCGCATCCAGTCGGTGGGGGCCAGCGGCAGGCCGTTGTCGAAGACGGAGGCGTCGTCGCCGGAGGAGTGCGCCAGCTGGAACGGCGCGGACTCCAGGCCCGGCTCGTTCGGGTCGCTGCGCAGGGTCAGCGGCAGCCGGGCCAGCCGCTCGCCCAGCCGGGTGCCGCCGCCGGGCTTGGAGAACACGGTCCGGCCCTCGGTGGCGTCCCGCGCGTTCGACGACCACAGCTGGTAGATCAGCAGATCGGCCACCGCGGTGGGCGGCAGCAGCGTCTCGTAGCGGCCGGCCGGCAGGTCGATACGCCGCTCGGCCCAGCCGAGCCGCACCGCGAGCTCCTCGTCCAGTGCGCCCGGGTCGACGTCCTTGAAGTCCCGGGTGGAGCGCCCCGCCCAGGCCGAGCGCGAGCGGTCCGGCGACTTGGCGTTGAGCTCCAGCGTGCCGGTCGGCTGGTCGTGGCGCAGCCGCAGACCCGTGGAGGTGCCCAGGTACGAGGAGGTCATCTCGTGGTGGGCGAAGCCGTACAGCTCGCGTCCGCCCGCGCGGGCCCGGGCGAACGCCTCGCCCAGCGCCGGGGCGAAGTCGGTGAAGACGGCCGAGGAGGTCTCGGCGGGCGCGTCGGTGAAGTCGGCGGCCACCGGCACGCCCGCCACCAGCGGCTGGGCGTCCTCGGCGGGCCCGGCGCCGCGCGCGGCCGCCTCCGCCGCGCGCACCAGCGGCTCCAGGTCGCCGGCGGTCACGGCGGACCGGGACACCACACCGGAGGCCGTGCCCTGCGCCCCGTCGACGGTGGCGACGACGGTGAGGGTGCGGCCGCGGGTCACGCCGTTGGTGGTCAGCGCGTTGCCGGCCCAGCGCAGATTGGCCGAGGAGTGCTCGTCCGCGATGACGACGCACCCGTCGGCGGTCGACAGCTCCAGCGCCCGCTCGACGATCTCGTGCGGCTTGACGGTCGTACGGGAGCTCATCGCCCGGCCTCCTGCGTCGTGTTGAGGATGTTCACGCCCCGGAACAGGGCCGACGGGCAGCCGTGGGAGACCGCCGCCACCTGGCCCGGCTGGGCCTTGCCGCAGTTGAAGGCGCCGCCCAGGACGTACGTCTGCGGGCCGCCGACCTTCTCCATCGAGCCCCAGAAGTCCGTGGTGGTCGCCTGGTAGGCGACATCGCGCAGCTGGCCCGCCAGCTTGCCGTTCTCGATGCGGAAGAACCGCTGGCCGGTGAACTGGAAGTTGTAGCGCTGCATGTCGATCGACCAGGAGCGGTCGCCGACCACGTAGATCCCGCGCTCCACGCCCCCGATCAGGTCCTCCGTGGAGAGCCCGCCCGGGTCCGGCTGGAGCGAGACGTTGGCCATGCGCTGCACCGGGACGTGCCCGGGGGAGTCCGCGAAGGCGCAGCCGTTGGAGCGGCCGAGCCCCGTCAGCTTGGCGATGCGGCGGTCCAGTTGGTAGCCGACCAGCGTGCCGTCCTTCACCAGGTCCCAGGACTGCGCCTCGACGCCCTCGTCGTCGTACCCGACGGTCGCGAGACCGTGTTCGGCGGTGCGGTCACCGGTCACGTTCATGACCGAGGAGCCGTAGGTGAGCTTGCCCAGCTGGTCGAAGGTGGCGAAGGAGGTGCCCGCGTACGCCGCCTCGTAGCCCAGCGCCCGGTCCAGCTCGGTGGCGTGGCCGATGGACTCGTGGATGGTGAGCCACAGGTTCGACGGGTCCACCACCAGGTCGTACGACCCGGCCTGCACGCTCGGCGCCCGCATCTTCTCGGCCAGCAGCGCCGGGATCTGCTCCAGCTCGGCGTCCCAGTCCCAGCCGGTGCCCGTCAGATACTCCCAGCCGCGCCCCACCGGCGGCGCGATCGTGCGCATCGAGTCGAACTCGCCGCTCTTGTCGTCCACGGCGACCGCGGTGAGCTGCGGGTGCAGCCGCACCCGCTGCTGGGTGGTGACCGTGCCGGCCGTGTCCGCGTAGAACTTGTTCTCGTGCACGGTGAGCAGCGAGGCGTCCACGTGCGCCACCCCGTCCGCCCGCAGCAGCCGCTCGCTCCACTCGCCGAGCAGCGCGCTCTTCTCCTCGTCCGGTACGGAGAAGGGGTCGATCTCGTACGAGGAGACCCAGGTCCGGTCGGCGTGCACCGGCTCCGGCGCCAGCTCGACGCGCTCCTTGGACCCGGCCGCCGCGATCACTTTCGCCGACAGCTTCGCCATCGCCACCGCCTGCGAGGCGACCTTGGCGGCGGCGTCCATGGTGAGGTCGACGCCGGAGGCGAAGCCCCAGGCGCCGCCGTGCACCACCCGGACCGCGTAACCGAGGTCGGTCGTGTCGGACGACCCGGACGGTTTGGCGTCCCGCAGCCGCCAGGCCGCGCTGCGCACCCGCTCCAGGCGGAAGTCGGCGTGGTCGGCGCCGAGCGCGCGGGCCCGCGCCAGCGCTGCGTCGGCGAGGGCCCGCAGCGGCAGCGCCATGAAGGCTTCGTCGAGGGGATGGGTCCCTGAGGGCACAGTTGTCTCCTGTCGTGTGAGACCGGTCGCCCCGATCATGTCGCGGTTCGGGCCCGCCTGCCTATCCCTTTCTGTAGGGACCCCACAGCGCTTTCCGTACGCCACTGTCACAGGTCGATTCCTCGTACACGTGCCGGTACCGATAGTTTGCGGAAGTACGAAACCGCTATCGAAAGGGTGATCCGTTGAGCCGCTCGGTTCTCGTCACCGGAGGAAACCGGGGCATCGGCCTCGCCATCGCCCGCGCTTTCGCCTCCATGGGCGACAAGGTCGCGATCACCTACCGCTCCGGGGAGCCGGACGCCCTCCAGCAGGAGGGGTTCCTCGCCGTCAAGTGCGACATCACCGACGCCGAGCAGGTGGAGCAGGCCTACAAGCAGATCGAGGAGGCCCACGGGCCCGTCGAGGTGCTCGTCGCCAACGCCGGGGTCACCAAGGACCAGCTGCTGATGCGGATGTCCGAGGAGGACTTCACCTCGGTCCTGGACACCAACCTCACCGGCACCTTCCGGGTCGTCAAGCGCGCCAACCGAGGCATGCTGCGGGCCAAGAAGGGCCGTGTCGTCCTGATCTCGTCCGTGGTCGGTCTGATGGGTTCGCCCGGCCAGGCCAACTACGCGGCCTCCAAGGCCGGTCTCGTCGGGTTCGCCCGCTCCCTCGCGCGCGAGCTGGGCTCCCGCAACATCACCTTCAACGTCGTCGCACCCGGTTTTGTCGACACCGACATGACCAAGGTGCTCACCGACGAGCAGCGCACCTCGATCCTCTCCGGGGTGCCGCTGGGCCGCTACGCGCAGCCCGAGGAGATCGCCGCCGCGGTCCGCTTCCTCGCCTCGGACGACGCCTCGTACATCACTGGTGCCGTCATCCCGGTTGACGGCGGATTGGGCATGGGTCACTGATCACATGAGCGGAATTCTCGACGGCAAGCGCATCCTGATCACGGGTGTGCTGATGGAGTCCTCCATCGCCTTCCACGCCGCCAAGCTGGCCCAGGAGCAGGGCGCCGAGGTCATCCTGACCGCCTTCCCGCGCCCCACCCTGACCGAGCGCATCGCCAAGAAGCTCCCCAAGCCCGCCAAGGTCATCGAGCTCGACGTGACCAACCAGGAGCACCTGGACCGGCTCGCGGGCCTGGTCAAGGACGAGCTCGGCAGCCTGGACGGCGTCGTGCACTCCATCGGCTTCGCCCCGCAGGACGCCCTCGGCGGCAACTTCCTGAACACCCCCTTCGAGTCGGTCGCGACGGCGATGCACGTCTCGGCGTTCTCGCTGAAGTCGCTGACCATGGCCTGCCGCCCGCTGATGAGCTCCGGCGGCGCGGTCGTCGGTCTCACCTTCGACGCGCAGTTCGCCTGGCCGCAGTACGACTGGATGGGCCCGGCGAAGGCCGCCCTGGAGGCGACCTCCCGCTACCTCGCCCGCGACCTGGGCAAGGAGGGCATCCGCTGCAACCTGGTCTCGGCGGGCCCGATCGGCTCCATGGCCGCGAAGTCCATCCCGGGCTTCACGGACCTGGCGGACGTGTGGAACACCCGCTCCCCGCTGGAGTGGAACATGGCCGACCCCGAGCCCACCGGCCGCGCCATCGTGGCCCTGCTCTCGGACTGGTTCCCCAAGACGACGGGCGAGATCGTCCACGTCGACGGCGGCGTGCACATGATGGGTGCCTGACCCCCTTCGCCCACGGCCGCCCTCCGTCCGCCTCGCGCGGACGGAGGGCGGCCGTCGTGCGTGTCGGGCCAACTCCCCGCAGACTGATCGAAGCGGACAAGTCGGGCAGTGGGCCGGGGAGGAGGTGGGGCGGTGCGACCCTTGCGTACGGCCCAGCGCCGGGCGGTCGCCCTGGCGGCGCTGCTGCTCACGGCCACCGCCGCGTTCGCGGCCCCCTCGGTCGTACGGGCCGCCACCTCGGAGGAGCCGGCCCCGCCCGCCCCCATCGAGCCCTTCGGGGCGGACTGCCACACCCTGGTACGGGGTTCACATGTGATCGCGTACTGCCACAACCCCTACCCCGACACCGACCGGGTGCGGCTGCACACCGAGTGCGCCCGCTGGTGGGACATCGACGCGGACGCGGCCCCGGTGGAGGTCCCCCCGGCCCAGACGATCCGCCTCACGGACCGCTGCTGGAAGGAGGTCAGGGCGGTGTGGGTAACCCACGAGAGACCAGTCCCCCAGCCGACCCCCGCCCCTCCGCGCGGCACGACACCAAGCACCCCCGCCCCTCCGCGCGGCACGACGCCGACCACCCCCGAGCTTCCGCGTGGTGCGACGCCAAGCACCCCCGAGCTTCCGCGTGGTGCGACGCCAAGCACCCCCTAAGGGGCGCGGGGAACTGCGCGACCAGCCACAGCCGGCCCGCAGACAAACGACCTCCCGCAGGGGCACCCACAGCCGCATCCCCCCAGAGAGCGCGGCTCAGGGCCGCCGCACTCAGAGCCGCTCGCTCAGGCAAACAAACGCATACCCCGCCGCCTCCGCGGCAGCGGCCTCCGCATCGCCCACCCGAATCGCCTCCACCAGCCGCCCATGATCCATATGGTTCTCCGGCCGCAGCTCCCGCCCCACGTCATCGCGCAGCCAATCCCGCAGCAGATCGCCGAGATCCGCGTAGAGCCCGGTCAGGACGTCGTTGTGGGAGGCCGCGACGATCGCCAGGTGCAGCGTGGCGTCCGCGGCCACGAACGCCTCCGCGTCCCCCGACTCCCAGGCCTCCTCGCGCCGGGCGAGCAGCGCGTCCAGCTGGGCCAGATCACGTGGCGTACGCCGTTCGGCCGCCAGCCGGGCCGCCGACGACTCCAGCGTGGAGCGCAGTTCCGCCACATGGCGGGGGTCGGCGTCCGCGAACCGCCGGTGCATCACGCCCGCCAGCTCGCTCGTCGCGACGACGTACGTGCCGGAGCCCTGGCGGATGTCGAGCAGCCCGTTGTGCGCGAGCGCCCGGACCGCCTCGCGGACCGTGTTGCGCGCCACCCCCAGCTGTTCGACCAGCTCGGGCTCGGTGGGGATGCGCGACCCGACCGGCCACTCGCCCGAGGTGATCTGGTTGCGCAGCTGCGCGATCACCTGGTCGGCGAGGGCGGACCGCCGGGGAGAGCTCAGCGCCATGCCGCTCCTTGTGTTCGTGGCCGTGGGGTACGGGTCTGTACGGGTCCATCATCGCGTGCCGGGCCGGTACGGCCGCCGGTACGGGCGGCGATTGGACAACCAATCATCCCATGATTCTATGATGGTGCTATGGCCGACGACGAGACCCGCACCCTGAGCCCCGCGCCGGGCACCACACCCCCCGCCTCCCTGGAGACCCCCGCAGCCCTGGGCGCGGGCAGAAGCGCAAGCGGCGGCGGCCGGGCCGCCTGGACCACCCGCCTGGTGCTCGTCGGCCTCGTCCTCGCCGCGCTCAACCTGCGCCCCGCCATCACCAGCCTCGGCGCGCTCTTCGAGGAGGTCCGCGACGGCCTGCACATGAACGGCAGCGTCGCCGGTGTCCTCACCTCCGTACCGCCGCTCTGCTTCGCCGTCTTCGGCATCACGGCGCCCCGCCTGGCCCGCCGCTTCGGCCCCGCCGTGGTCGTCTGCGCGGGCATGATCGCGATAGCCGCCGGTCTGCTGCTGCGCCCCTTCGCGGGCGGCACCCCGGGCTTCCTCGCGGCCAGCGCGCTCGCCCTGATGGGCATCGCCGTCAGCAACGTCCTGATGCCGGTGATCGTCAAGCGGTACTTCCCGGACCGCGTCGGCTCCATGACCGGCCTCTACTCAATGGCGCTGGCGGCCGGTACCGCCCTGGCGGCCGCCGCCACCGTCCCCGTCACCGACGCCCTCGGCGGCAGCTGGCGCACCGGCCTGAGCGTCTGGGCGCTGCTCGCCGCCGTCGCCGTACTGCCGTGGCTGCTGCTCGCCCGCGACCGCTCCGGCCGGGCGGAGGGCCGGCCCTCGGCCGCCCACGAGGACGCCGAGGCTCCCGCCTTCAGGATCACCCGCAGCCGTACCGCCTGGGCGCTCGCCTGCTTCTTCGGCCTCCAGGCCACCGCCGCCTACATCACCATGGGCTGGATGCCGCAGATCTTCCGGGACGCCGGGGTGTCCGCCGGGACCGCGGGCGTGCTGCTCGCGGTGACCATGGTGATGGGCGTGCCGCTCGCGTTCGTCATCCCGCGCGTCGCCACCCGGATGCGCAACCAGGGCCCCATCGTCGCCGTCCTCGGCGCCTGCGGACTCGCGGGCTACGCGGGCCTCTACTTCGCCCCGGCCGCCGGCGCCTGGGCCTGGGCGCTGCTCCTCGGCATCTCCAACTGCGCCTTCCCGCTCGCCCTCACCATGATCGGCATGCGCACCCGGACCGGCACCGGCGTGGTGCGGCTCTCCGCCTTCGCCCAGTCCACCGGCTACCTCATCTCCATCCCCGGCCCCACCCTGGTCGGCGCCCTCTACGACAGCAGTGGCGGCTGGGGCCTGCCGATCGCCCTGATGGCGGGCCTGATGGTGCCGCAGATCGTGGTCGGTTCGCTGGCGGGCCGGGACCGGACGGTGGAGGACGAGGCGGGGATGCGAGACTGAGCGCATGCCTGTCCTCGACCCGAACCCCCAGAACGGCCAGAAGAAGCTCCTCGTCGTGCTCGGCGCGATGCTGGCGATCACCGTCGTCATCGCCGTGATCGCGACGATCGCCTCGCCCTGACCTGCGCCGACGACCCCCATGGTGGTGCTGGCCCCCCTAACCCCTAGGGGGAAAAGCCCCGGGGTAAGTGGGTGGGTCACCCGATGGGCCCCGGGCGCCTCCTTCCGTAGGTTCGAAGTACGTCAGCGAGACCACGTACGTCACCTTTACGGATTCACGGAGGCGGCCATGTCGGCCCGTACCCACACCCGGTCCACCCAGCCGGCCACCGGCAGTGCCGACTTCCGGCTCCCCTGGTGGGGCATCGCGCTCCCCACCGTCGCCTTCGTCGTGCTGCTGGTGCTCATCACCGGCTCGCACGACGCCCAGGCCGCCTCCGGGGACCCCGCTATCAGCCACCTCATGGACCGCATTCAGCACACGCTGTCTCGGTGAACACCCTTGTCAACCCTGGCGCGAGAGCTCACCGGGACCCTGCGCCCGCTGGCGTGATTCGTGCGAAGCTGTTGGGCATGAGCGTCGACACACCCCGCAGGATCGTCCTCCTCCGGCACGCGAAAGCCGACTGGCCCCAGGTGTCCGACCACGACCGGCCGCTCGCCGACCGCGGCCGCACGGACGCCCCGGTGGCCGGGCGCAGGCTCGCCGACACCGGAATCGCCCTCGACCTGACTCTCTGCTCGACCGCGGTCCGTACCCGCGAGACCTGGAAACTGGCCGTGCAGGAACTGCCGCACCGCCCCAGGACCGTGTACGAGGAGCGGCTGTACGAGGCCTCGCTCGGCGAGCTGCTCGCCCTGCTGAACGAGACGCCGGACGACGTCGACAACCTCCTCCTGGTCGGCCACAACCCCGGCATGCACGCCCTCGCCGACGCGCTGGCGGGCGAGGCCGAGGGAGACGTGCTGCCGAGGATGAACCGCAGCGGCTTCCCGACGGCGGCGTTCGCGGTGGTGACGTTCACGGGCTCGTGGAAGACGGTCGAGCACGGCGTGGGCAGACTGACGGACTTCTGGGCGCCGCACGCGTAAGGCGTACGTACGGAAAGGGCCCCGGAGCGGAGAACCGCTGCCGGGGCCTTGCCGCTGTCCGGGGGACGCCGGCCTGGGGCCGGGGGACTAGTGGGGCAGGTCCACGGAGCCGTCGGCGGCCTCGACCTCTTCGCGGGTGATGCCGAGGAGGTAGAGCACGGTGTCCAGGAACGGCACGTTCACGGCGGTGTCGGCGGCCCGGCGGACCACGGGCTTGGCGTTGAACGCGACGCCGAGACCGGCCGCGTTGAGCATGTCGAGGTCGTTGGCGCCGTCGCCGATCGCCACGGTCTGGTCGAGCGGGACGCCCGCCTCGGCCGCGAACTCGCGCAGCAGCCGCGCCTTGCCGGCCCGGTCCACCACGGCGCCGGTGACGCGTCCGGTGAGCTTGCCGTCGACGATCTCCAGGGTGTTGGCCGAGGCGAAGTCGAGCCCGAGCCGCTCGCGCAGGTCGTCGGTGACCTGGGTGAACCCGCCCGAGACGACGCCGACTTGGTAGCCGAGCCGCTTGAGCGTACGGATCAGGGTGCGGGCGCCGGGGGTGAGCCGCACCTCGGCGCGGACCTTGTCCACGACGGACGCGTCGAGCCCGGCGAGCAGCGCCACGCGCGCGTGCAGCGACTGCTCGAAGTCCAGCTCGCCCCGCATCGCCTGCTCGGTGACCTCGGCGACCTTGTCCTCGCACCCGGCGTGCGCGGCGAACAGCTCGATGACCTCGTCCTGGATGAGCGTGGAGTCCACGTCCATGACGACCAGCCGCTGGGCGCGGCGGTGCAGCCCCGCCGAGACGACGGCGACGTCCACGCCCAGCGCGGCGGCCTCGGTGGCCAGGGCGGTGCGCAGGGGCTCGGTCTCGGCGCCGGAGACGGCGAACTCGACGGCGGTCACGGGGTACTTGGCGAGCCGGAAGATGCGGTCGATGTTGCCGCCGGTCGCGGTGATCCGGGCCGCTATGGCCGCCGTGGACTCGGCGGTGAGCGGGTGCCCGAGCACGGTGACATGGGAACGCCCGCTGCCGCGCGGCCGGTTGTCGCCGGTGCCGGAGATGATCTCGGCCTGGAGCCGCAGCGACTCGGCCCAGCTGTGCACGGTGGCCCGCAGCTCGCCCTCCGTGCTCACGGTCGGCTCGGTGACGAGCGCGCACAGGACGATACGGCCACGGGTGACGACCTGCTCGATGTCGACGACGTCGACGTCGTAGGCGGCCAGGGTGTCGAAGAGCCCGGCGGTGATCCCCGGCCGGTCCTTCCCGAAGATCTTGACCAGCAGGGTCGGGGTGTCCGCGCCCGGGACGGCGTCGGGGGTGTGACCGGCGGGGCGGGGGGGCGTGGAAGCGCTCATGGTGCTTCCACCGTATAGGCCCGCGGCCCGGCTCCGACGCGGTGTCCCGCCCACCGGACAGGTTGTTCGCCTGGGGGAGGGGAAACTGACAGCGCTACGAAACGTGCAGGTCACGCTGTGTTGTCTTGGCCCCTCCCCGCCCCTTCCCGAAAGTCCTCTGGCGGACGGCCTGTCTTTCGGCTGCGGACCGTGGGTGGCTGGTCGCGCAGTTCCCCGCGCCCCTAGGTGGCTAGG